>JBBSPA010000006.1:0-89588 GCA_038259225.1 Propionibacteriales bacterium | reverse complement strand
TGATCGAGCCCACCCGCT
Organism: Propionibacteriales bacterium; assembly: GCA_038259225.1. Taxonomy (GTDB): domain Bacteria; phylum Actinomycetota; class Actinomycetes; order Propionibacteriales; family Nocardioidaceae; genus JANLYC01. The sequence goes on along the minus strand of JBBSPA010000006.1, from coordinate 89,570 downwards.
GATCGAGCCTGTCGAGATCCCCGAGAGGTTTCGACAAGCTCAACCACCGGCCCACCCCGAGGGGTTTCGACAAGCGCAACCACCGGCCCACCCCGAAGGGGTATCGACAAGCTCAACCACCGGCCCACCCCCGCTGCTACTCGCGACCGCGCACCGAGGCCGGCGTCGTCCAGGACGTCCCGAACAGCGGCTTGTACTCGCGCCGGCGCCGCGACCCGGAACGTCGGCTCCGCCGCCGTTGCGTCCTGGCCAGGTCGGCGGCTCCTACCAACCCGGCCTCGTTGCCGAGGTGCGCCCGGACGATCCGTGCCTCGGGCCGGTAGCCACGGCCGGTGAGAGTGCGGCGGTACGCCACGACCGCCGGACCGATGAGCAGATCACCCGCATCGGAGACGCCGCCCCCGATGACGAAGGTCCCGGGGTCGAGCGCGGCCGCGAGGTTGGCGATCCCGACCCCGAGCCAGTCACCGACCTCGGCGAGCAGCTCCACACAGATCTGGTCGCCGGAGCGTGCCAGCTCGTTGATGATCAGGCCGGTGACCTTCCCAGGGTCCCCACCGGTGCGCTCGACCAGAGCCTCGGCCAACGGCGATCGCGACCGGACCAGCTCAGCTCCATCTCGTACCAACGCGTTCGCACTGGAGTACTGCTCCCAGCAACCGCGGTTGCCGCACTCACACCGGTGCCCACGCGGGACCACCTGCATGTGTCCGAACTCGCCACCGATGCCCGATGCCCCACGATGCAGCACCCCTCCGAACACCATGCCGCCGCCGATACCCGTGCCGAGCGTGATGCAGACCAGGTCGTTCTCGTTCTGGCCGGCCCCGAACCGCCATTCCGCCCAGGCCGCAGCGTTGGCATCGTTCTCGACCAGGGTCGACAGACCTGTCCGCCGACGTACCGCGTCGCGCAACGGCTCGTGTCGCCAGGCCAGGTGCGGCGCGAACAGCACGGTCGAGCGGGTGGCGTCGACGAAGCCGGCCGCGCCGACACCGACCGCCATCACCAGGTGGCGCTTGGCGAGATCCACGACCATGCCCGCGATCGTGTCCTCGACCTGGGTCGGGTCGGTCGAGGGAGTCTCTTGGGTCTGCCGCTCGAGGACGATGCCGTCCTCGTTGACCACGCCGGCCTTGACCATGGTGCCGCCGATGTCGATCCCGACCGCCAGCCGCTGGGCCACTACGCGTCACCTGCCTCGGTGCGCGCGAGCGCTGCCGCCCCGATGATCGCCGCCTCGTTGCCGAGCGAGGCCACCCGAATCTCGGCGTGCGGCCGGTTGTCCTTGGCCGGCAGGGTCTGGTCGAACGCCCGCTGCAGCGGGGTCATCAGCAGCGTGCCCGCCTCGGCGACGCCACCGCCGAGCACCACGAGACCCGGGTCGAGGACGGCGCAGAGGCTGGCGATGCCCTCACCGAGCCAACGGCCGAGGTCGGCCAGCAGGTCCACCGACAATGGGTCGCCTTCCTGAGCCAGCCGCGTCACCAGCCGCCCGTCGATGTGCTCGTCGGAGCCACCGGCCTCGGTGAGCAGGCGGTCACCGTCGACCGCCCGCTCCCGGGCGAACCGTACGAGCGCGGACCCGCTCGCGTACTGCTCCCAGCAGCCGAACTGGCCGCAGCCGCACGGGTGCCCCTGGGGTACGACGCGTAGGTGGCCGATCTCCGCAGCCGTTCCGAAACGGCCGCGTACCAGCTCACCGTCCACGACTACACCGCCGCCGATGCCGGTACCGACCGCCACCATCAGCAGGTCGTGCGAGTCCTGCGCGGAGCCGTGAGTGAACTCGCCCCAGGCGGCAGCGTTCGCGTCGTTCTCGATCACGACCGGGAGGTCGAGCTCGCCCTCGAGCTGGTCACGCAGTGGGAGGTTGCGCCAGGCCAGGTTGGGTGTGAACAAGATGGTCGCCCGGTCCGAGCTGACGAAGCCGGCCGCCGACACCCCGACCGCTACCGCCTCTTCGTGCGCGTCACGAAGCTGCGCGGCCACCTCCACGATCGCGTCGACGGTTGCTTCGGAGTCCTCGGCCGGGGTCTCGACCCGCGCCTGGTCGATGATCTTCCCATCGCCGTCCACCACCCCGGCGGCGATCTTGGTCCCGCCGACATCGACGCCGATCGTCACGGTCATGGCTGTCAGTCCTCCGGGGAGTCGAGGTCGATGTCGATCTTCTCGACCGGGGCGGGACGGGTCGTTGCACCGTCGACGTTGTCCAACAGCTCCTTGAACGCCATCGCCAAGGACAAGGCTGCGCTGGCCAGGTGGTCGCGGACCTCCGGGGTCGCCGCTTTCGCCAGCCGGACAGATTGACACAGCGGGCACCACTGGCACTGCGCGTCGTGGCCCTGGTGATCCTCGTCGGCCCTCGGCGCCGGCCCGTCGTCACCAGCGGCTGCCGGATCCGCCGGAGCGGTGTGATCCCCGGCCCAGCCCTGCACGACGGCGATCAGCTTCGCGGCTTCCTCGGCCAGCGAACCGATGGGTTCGGTACTCATGGTTGAGCATTCTCGCCGATAGCGCTCACCGACGCCGGACCGCCGTCGTTCCTGCCCCCGCTCAGCGTGGCGCCCGGCAGCGACTCACCGTGATCCGCGGTGTCGAAACGGACCACCAGCGCACCGTCGCGCAGCGCAGCCCCGACGACGGTGGCGCCGCGCAGTGCCGCCGGCAGCGCGAGCAGCCGCCGGTAGGACCCGACCGTCACGACCAGCTCGTCGCCGTGTCGCGCCAGGTCCACATCACCACGCTCCGCGAACGGTAGGGCCACGCTCAGCCGCACGGTCGAGCCTGACCGGCGTACAGCGACCGGGTCCGGCCCGTGTGGCACCGCGAAGGGGTCGGTGTCGGCGTACAGAGTGCCGGCCAACGCGGACAGCTCCGCCAGGCCGACCGGTTCGGCGGCGCGGTACGGCGCCCGCCAGATGTCGAGCGGGGCGAACGACGTCGCCACCTCCGCCATGATCCCCGCCTGCGCGTCGACCCAGCGTCGCCGCCAGGCGTCGGCGTCGGCGTCGGGAAAGATCCGGTTGGCGATCACCCCGTCCACGCGGTAGCCGTACAGCGACAACGTCGTCAAGGACCGGCGCGCCTCCGCCACCACGACCGACTCCGGGGTCAGCACGAGCCGCACCGACGCACCTGGCCCGGTGAGCAGATCGCGCACCTCCCCGAGGTCGGCATGCAGCCTCTCCAGCGCGTCGAAGACGGAGTCGTGGGGCATCGGGACGCCGGCAGCCCGGGTCAGCACGGGCTTGAGCACCTTGACCACCCGCCGCTCCATCGGCAGAACCCGGTCCATGTACCAGCCCAGCGCCTCGGGCAGTGCCAGCAGCCGCAGGGTCTCCGCCGTCGGCGCGCAGTCCACCACGATCAGGTCCCAGCGACCCGAACGAGCCTGGTCGCGGACCTCGAGCAACGCGAGCACTTCCTCGGCGCCAGGAAGCACGGTGAGCTCCTCCGCGGCGATCGGGTCGACGCCGACGGTGTCGAGCACGGACATCAGGTAGCCCTGGACCTCACCCCACGACCGCTCGAACAGCCGCTGCGCATCGACCTGCTGCACGAACAGGTCGGTGTCGACCTCGACCGGCTCAGCCCCGATGGCGGCACCGAACGCGTCCCCGAGGGAGTGCGCGGAGTCGGTGCTGAGGACCAGTGTGCGCAGCCCGCTTGCCGCTCCCAGGGTGGCGGTTCCGGCTGCCGCGGTGGTCTTGCCGACCCCGCCCTTGCCGGTGAACAGGATGATTCGCGGCCTGCCGCCTGCCCCGCCGATCGAGCCGCCTGCCCCGCCGATCGAGCCGCCTGCCCCGCCGATCGAGCCACCTGCCCCGCTGATCGAGCTTGTCGAGATCAAGGCCCGTCAGGCCTGCGACTCGACGCGCTTCTTCAGGCCCTTGAGCGCAGTGTCGATGATGACCTTCTCGCCCTTGCGCTTGAGCATGCCGATCATCGGGATGGTCAGGTCGACCGCCAGCTGGTAGGTCACCTCGGTGCCGTCGCCGGACGGCCTGAGCACGTAGGCACCCTCCATGGACTTCAGCATCTTCGCCTCGACCAGCGACCAGGTCACCTGGGCATCGCCGTCCCAGTCGTAGGTCAGTGTGTACTCGTCCCTGATCGGGGCCGCGTCCAGCACGAAAGCCACCTCGCCGGCCCGGCCGTCGTCGTACTCCGTCAGCACCTGCGCCGACTTGACCCCTTTGGCCCAGGCGGGATACGCGTCGAAGTCGGCGATCACCGCCATCACGGCCGCGGGCTCGGCGGAGATCAGGATGCTCGACGTCGTCTGGTCTGCCATCGCAGGTGTCCTCTTCTTCGGCGCGAAGTACGCCGTGGTGCGCGGCGGCGCGGTCGCGTTCGTGATCGGTGGCGACACTACTCGCTGGCGTGGCCAGACGCGTGACAGACCTGTCCGCGCCACCGGGAACGATCCGACGGCGGCGCCGCCCGGACTGCGTAGCCGTCGGATCTTGCTGTGCGGATCTTGCTGTGCGGAGTGCGCGATAACCTGCACCATCGACCAGTCGACCTCGGGAGGACGTGTGCGCGAGTACTCCGCCCCGGCCACCTACGTGGTGCCGGAGACCGGAAACCTCACCGACGACATCGTGGCCAATGCCCGTGACCACGGTGATCAGATCGCCTTCGGCCGCCGGTCCGGCGAGCAGTGGGAGGACGTGAGCGCCGCGGCCTTCCTGGACGAGGTGCAGGCCCTCGCGCGGGGGCTCATCGCGGCCGGTGTCTCGCCGGGAGACCGGGTCGCCCTGATCTCTTCGACGCGCTACGAGTGGACGCTGGTGGACTACGCCGTCTGGTACGCCGGAGCGACCACGGTGCCGATCTACGAGACCTCGTCTCCGGAGCAGATCGGCTGGGTCCTGACCGACTCCGCGGCCGTCCTCTCGATCGTGGAGACCGCGGAGCACCGGGCGAAGGTCGACGCCGTCAGCGCCGGCCTGGTCTCGCTCAAGCAAGTGGTCGGCATCGACGACGGCGGGCTCGAGGAGCTCAGCCGCGCCGGCCGCGCCGCGAGCAGCGTCAGCGACCAGGATCTCGAGTCGCGGCGGGCAGCCGTCACACCTGGATCGGTCGCGACCCTGATCTACACCTCCGGCACCACCGGCCGCCCGAAGGGCTGCATGCTCACCCACGGCAACTTCATGTTCGAGCTCGGTGTCGCGACCGAGGTGCTCGACGACCTGTTCGACGCCGACGAGGCCAGCACGCTGCTCTTCTTGCCGCTCGCGCACGTGTTCGCGCGGATCATCCAGGTCGGCAGTGTCCGGCGCGGAGTCCGCCTCGGCCACAGTGCCGACATCAAGAACCTGCTCGGCGACCTCGGCAGCTTCCAACCCACCTTCATCCTGGCCGTGCCGCGCGTGTTCGAGAAGGTCTTCAACACCGCCAGCCAACGCGCGGTGGCCGACGGCCGCGGCAGGATCTTCGGAGCGGCGGTCAACGCCGCCGTCGCCTACAGCCAGGCGCAGGACCGCAGCGGTCCCGGCCCGTTGCTGCGCGCCCGGCACCGGCTCTTCGACCGGCTCGTCTACGCGAAGCTCCGAGCCGCCCTGGGCGGCCGGACCCAGTACGCCGTCTCCGGTGGGGCGCCGCTCGGCGAGCGCTTGGCGCACTTCTTCCGCGGGATCGGGCTGCCCGTGCTCGAGGGGTACGGGCTGACGGAGACCACGGCCGCGCTCACCGTCAACCTGCCCGATGCGCAGCGGATCGGCTCGGTCGGCAGACCCATCGCTGGGACGAGCGTTCGGGTGGCCGCGGACGGCGAGCTGCTCTTTACCGGTGGTCAGGTCTTCGTCGGCTACCTCAACGACGACGACGCGACCGCTGCGGCCCTCGATGACGACGGATGGTTCCACACCGGAGACGTCGGGGATATCGACGAGGACGGCTTCGTGTGGATCACCGGGCGCAAAAAGGAGATCCTGGTGACCGCTGGCGGCAAGAACGTCGCCCCAGCGGTGCTCGAGGACAAGATCAGAGTGCACCCGCTGGTCAGCCAGTGCATGGTCGTGGGCGACGGCAAGCCGTTCGTCGCCGCACTCGTCACGCTCGACACCGAGGCGCTGCCGGCGTGGACCGCAGCGCACGGCAAGTCGGGCGGTCTGGCCACGCTGGTCCGCGACCTCGACCTGATCGCTGAGATCCAGACCGCGATCGACGACGCCAACGCCGCGGTATCGCGGGCCGAGGCGGTCCGCAAGTTCGCCATCCTGACCTCTGACTGGTCGGAGGAGACCGGCGAGCTCACACCGACGCTGAAGCTCAAGCGCTCAGTCGTGATGCGCTCCTGCCACGACGAGGTGGAGTCGCTGTACATGTGACGGCCGGCTCCTGCCGTCGCGTCTTACTGATGTTCCGCGTGCTGTCGCGATGTCGGCACTAGCACTCCGTAGCCATTCCGATGCGATGAGTGACATAATCGTCCGGAAAGCCCTTTTTACCCATCCTCCGAACGGCCCATACCCGCTGCACCCACACGGCTCATTTGCCGTGGCGGAACAGTCAATTCGCACCGGCAACGAGCTTGAGCCGTCTAATTTGCTAGTCGGACCTCTCTGTTCGAGCGGTCTTTCCATCTGGGGAAGGCAAGGCACGGCCATGTTCCGTCGATCGCACGCACGGCGCCAGGAGTCCGGCGCCTCCGCGGTCGAGCTTGCGCTACTCCTGCCGTTCCTGACAGTACTGATCTTCGGGCTGCTCCAGTACGGCTTCTACTTCTACGCCAAGCAGTCTGCGGTCGCCGCGGTCCGCGAGGGCGCCCGGCGTACGTCCGTCGGCGACCTGGCGACGTGCGGGAACAATCCGTCCACCAGCACCAAGCCGGCTGCAGGGACGTTCCGGCGCTACGTCTACGACAACGTCGACAACGCCGCCTCCGGGCAAGGCGCCCCCACCTTCACGATCACCCGCTCGTTCGTGGATCCCGTGTCGGGGAGTGCGCGGACCCCCGCGCAGGCCGGAGACATCATGACGGTGAAGGTGACCTTCAAGGCCCTGGATCTGGGCCTGGTCCCGCTTCCCGGTGGCACCATCACCGCCACGACGCAGTCCCGCGTCGACAACGTGAACTCCGCGGCGCCGGTGGCGTGCCCATGACACACGCACGCTGGCACGACCGAGGCTCCGACGCCGGTGTGATGGCCGTCATCGTTGCGCTCAGCGCGGTCACGCTCTTCTCGGTGGCAGCGCTGTGCGTCGATCTCGGCAACGCCTACTCCCGCAAGCGCGACGTCCAATCACAGGCGGACTTCGCCGCGTTTGCAGCGGTAAAGGGCGGTCTGAACCTACCGGCCACCCATACCAGTCCGCTGGCCAGCGACGACGCCGTGATCCAGGCCGCCGCCTACCTCAACCGCAACCAGCCGCAGAACGACGCCACCGGCAAGACGAACTGTCAGTACACCAAGACCTGCGTGACCGCTGCACAGCTGGTGAACAAGAACAACGCGGACGGCGAGGTGTACTACGGGCATTTCACGGGTGACCCGGTGCCAGCCAACTTCGTCCCCTCGCTCAACGAGATCACCGTGGTCGCCCCCCAGGCGCAGGTCAACTTCGGGTTGGCCAAGGCGATTCCGGGGATCAAGCCGAGCACGGCCGTCCAGGCCAACGCGACCGTGGCGATCAGGTCTCCCTCGATCCCCGTCCTGCCCTTCTACGCCTATGCGGGCTGTGACTACGGACCGCAGACGATCTCTGAGCCCAACAACGGTCACGCGGCGAGCAGTGTCTTGCTGTCTCACCCGACCGAGTCCAACGCCGCCACCCTGAACACCCTCACACCCATGACCGTGACGCCGGGGGACACCACGACCAGCCTGGTCATCTCGGGTACAGGCCTGAGCGGTGTCACTCAAGTAGGTTTCTTCGAGTCGGGAAACGGCTCCACAGGGCCCGAGCCCGTCACGGTCAACGTGACCGGCGCGACCAACACCCAAGTCATGGTGCCCGCCCCACTGCCCAGCGCCGTCACCGGTGTGCAGAACGTTTGGTACGTCCGCGTCAAGATCGGCGCCAACTGGTCGGCCGTGACCAGCGGCAACGGCAACAATCAGACCCTCGCGGCTCGCACCTTTACCGTGGGTAACGCGCTCCTGACCTGCGGACAGGGGTCCAACGACGGAAACTTCGGCACACTGAAATTCCAGTCGACCGGCCAGTGGCAGGTAACGGCACGGAACATCGCGCTCGGCCTGGACCACTCGCTCGCACCGTTCCCGAACCCCTCGTCCAACTGGCTGTGCAGCAGCAATTCACCGACGCCGGTGAGGTCCGTCCTGTGGCCGGCCGAGGGTACCAACTGTGTCGATACCGAAACCGGAATGGCCCAGAACGCCGCCACGGCCGGGTTCGTCACAGGCATCTCCGGTCAGTTCAACGGCCTGATGACCAAGAACACCACAAGCCCCGCCAACACCAACGCCGGCTGCGCCACGAACGGGGTGCCAGCCACCAAGACGTTTCTCAGCAAGACAATCAACAACGACACACTCTCGTGCTTCCTGACCGATACGAGCACCAACCTCGGCCAGATCGTCGGCAGCAGCTATACCCTTCCCGGGCCGGTCCTGAGCAAGAACATCTGGAACTCACCGCGCTTCGTCTTCGTTCCCGTCCTCGGCGTCGAGCCGAGCAACGGTGGAAGCAACAAGTATCAGATCGTCGGGTTCCGACCAGGGTTCATCACAGACCAGACCGAGACAGCGACCCAAGCAACGGTCGCCTCGGCCAACAACGGCTTGACCCCGAGCGGCAACGGCAACGAAGTCCAGTCAGTTCAGGTCGTATTCATCAACTCCGCCGCACTCCCCGATCCGCCTGGCGGGCGCACCGTCCAGGAATACGTTCCTGGCCAAGGCCCGAAGATCGTCCGCCTGATCAACTGACACACCACCACTCAAGCTCCGCACCACCGAACGAAGGACTAGCCCCATGGGACGTCGCACCTTGCTGATGATCGCTGCAGTCGTGATCGCCGCGCTCGGCGCAGCCATGATCTTCCTGTACGTACAGGGAATCAACGACCGCGCGGAAGCCAACCAGAGTCCTCGCGAGGTCCTGGCCGCGACGGCGCAGATCGACGCGGGGGAGTCCATCGACGACGCCGTCGCCGCGGGCAAGCTGGACCTGGTGTCGTTCGCGGAGAAGGACGTGCTCGACGGTGCCGTCCAGAACACCGAGACCCTCTCGGGGCAGGTCGCGCTGACGACGATCTTCCCGAACGAGCAGATCATCCCCGGGAAGTTCGGGGCGCCGGGTAGCAAGACGAGCATCACCATCCCGGACGGCACGATGGCGGTGTCGGTGTCCTTGACCGACCCGGCCAGGGTCGCCGGCTTCATCACCCCAGGGTCGAACGTCTCGGTGTTCGCCTCTGGAGCCCTTCCCACCGAAAACACCGACCCCAACGCCGATCCGGGCGTCGCAGCGAGCAGCACTTTCACCCAGCTACTGCTTCCCTCCGTCCAGGTGATCGGCGTCGGGACGACGACCGTCTTGAGCACCACGACGACCGACGAGACAGGCGCAGCCACCACGGAACAGCTGCCCAAGACCTTGCTCACGCTGGCGCTCACGCAGAAGGAGGCCGAGAAGGTGATCTTCGCGTCCGGCAACGGACAGCTCGCGCTGGGTCTGCTCAACGACAAGTCGAAGGTCCGCACCGGCCCTCCGGTCAACTTCACGTCATTGTTCAAGTGAGGATCAGCCATGACAGTCATCGTTGAGGTCGACCCCGCGTCCTCAGAAGCTCTCCAGTCCGCTGTGGGCACGGGCACGGCCATTGTGCCCGGGCTCGAGCAGCTACGCCGGCATTTGGACGTGCACCCCGGCGAGTACGCCGTCGTCCTCGGTCCCTCGGTGGACCAGTCTGCCGGCGTAGCCCTGGCCGACACCCTCCGCGTGACGAAGCCTGCGCTGGGGGTGATCCTTGTCCGCCGCCGGGTCGACACCGCAGTGCTTGCGGATGCACTACGCGCCGGAATGCGCGAGGTCGTCGAGGAGCGGGACCTCACCGGTCTCAACGAGGCGGTGTCGCGCGTCTACGCCCTGCACGTGGCACTGACGAACTCCGACGGGGAGAGTGCCGAGACCAGCGGATCCAAAGGCAAGCTCATCACGGTGTTCTCTGCCAAAGGTGGAGTCGGCAAGACCACCGTCTCGACGAACCTGGCAGCCGCGCTGGCCGACGGTGGGAAGCGCAACGTCTGCATCGTCGACCTCGACCTCGCGTTCGGCGACGTCTCGATCGTCATGCAGCTCTTCCCTGTCCACACGATCGCCGACGCGGTCGGGATCGACCGCAAGCTCGATCCGTCCGCCGTCGAAGCCCTGTTGACCGACCACTCCCCCGGCCTCAGGGTCTTGGCAGCCCCGGTTCAGCCAGAGGCCAAGGACCGGATCAGCGGCGAGATGGTGGCACAGATCCTCAGAGTGCTCAAGGACCAGTTCGACTTCGTGGTGGTCGACACGCCTCCAGCGTTCGACGACGTGGTCCTTCAGTCCTTCGACGAGTCCGACCTGCTGCTGCTCATCGGCACCCTGGACGTGCCTGCCTTGAAGAGCCTGAAGATCACCGCCGAGACGCTGGGCCTGCTCAACCACCCCCGTGAGAAGTGGCGTCTGGTGCTCAACCGGGCCGACATGAAGGTGGGTCTCACCCCCAGCGAGGTCGAGAAGACACTCGGCCTGCAGATCCACTGCGCGGTTCCCCAGTCGAACGACGTGCCCGCGTCCATCAACCAGGGCAAGCCGATCGTGCTCGAGAGCCCACGCCACCAGGTCTCCCAGGTCATTCGCAAGCTGGCTGCAGATTGTGCCACCGAGACGTCGGGCGTCGAAAGCGCGCGAGCACCGGAACCGGCCATCACACCCGAAGCCAAGCGCGGCGGACTTCTTCGTAGGAAGGCATCCAAGTGAGTCTCGCAGATCGCCTTGCTCAGGCTCAGCTTGATCGAGGAACGCCACCACCGTCGACGGCAAATCCCAGCTCCAACGGCCAGCGTGAGCGAGTTCACTCCGCCGAGGATCCGTTTTCGGACGTCAAGCGCACCGTCCACCAGCGCTTGGTCAGCACGATCGGGCCGAAACTGTACGACTCCAACAAGACACAGGCTGAGCTTGAGCAGCAGGTCCGCGCGACACTGCAAGAGGTGATCGCGGGCGAGGACACCCCGCTCACCATGAGCGATCGAGTCCGGATCGCCCAGGAGATCGCCGACGACATCTTGGGCTACGGGCCCATCGAGCCGTTCTTGCGAGACTCCGACTGCACCGAGGTGATGGTCAACGGTCCTTTCGACATCTGGATCGAGAAGAGCGGAAAGCTTCAGCGCGTCGACGGCCGATTCAACGACGAGGCGCATCTGCGACGCACGATCGAGAAGATCGTGGCCAAGGTCGGCCGCCGGATCGACGAGTCGAGCCCGATGTGTGACGCGCGCCTTCCCGATGGCAGCCGCGTCAACGCCGTGGTGCCGCCTCTGGCGCTCGACGGTTCGGTGCTCACAATCCGTAAGTTCTCCGCAGATCCGTATACGGTCGATGACCTGGTCGTCTTCGGCACGTTCTCGCAGGCCGTTGCCGACATGCTTCACGACTGCGTGCGGGGTCGTCTTAACGTCCTCGTCTCGGGAGGAACCGGTGCCGGCAAGACGACAACGCTGAATGTGCTGTCGTCCTTCATCCCGGCCGATGAACGCATCGTCACGATCGAGGACGCCGCCGAGCTTCGGCTGCACCAGGACCACGTCCTGCGACTCGAGTCCCGCCCGCCCAACATCGAGGGAAAGGGAGAGATCACCATCCGTGACCTGGTCCGCAACTCACTTCGTATGCGCCCGGACCGCATCGTCGTCGGTGAGATCCGTGACGCGGCGGCCCTCGACATGCTTCAGGCCATGAACACCGGCCACGACGGCTCGATCTCCACGCTGCACGCCAACACTCCTCGTGACGCGCTGGCCCGGCTCGAGACCATGGTGTTGATGGCCGGCATGGATCTGCCGGTGCGCGCCATCCGTGAGCAAGTGGCCAGCGCGGTTGACCTGATCGTGCAGCAGACCCGACTCAAGGACGGCACCCGACGGATCACGTACGTGACCGAGGTGGCAGGGATGGAGGGCGACATCATCACCCTCCAGGACTTGTTCAAGTTCGATTACAGTGCCGGCCACGACGAGAACGGAAGGAGCCGAGGTTCCCTGCGGTCGATGGGCCTACGTCCGAAGTTCAGCGAGAAGCTCACTCACCACGGCGTCGACATCGACCCCCGCCTCTTCATGCTGGACGGACCAGTGCGATGACTACTCGCATCCTGCGCGCCCTGGGAGCGCTGGGCGCCCTACCTCTCCTCGTGGGCCTCCCCTCGGTCGCGCACGCCGCCGACACCGAGGGTCGGATCGACCACGTGGAGACGTCGGGCGCTGACGTGACCGTGCTGTACTCGATCCCCGGACTCACCGCTGGCGTCACGCCGGACCCGAGCTCGATCAGCGTCACGATCGACGGCAAATCGGTCGAGGCGAGCGCCGAGCCAGTCGAGGGTTCCGGAGACGCCGTCCGGCGTACCGCAGTGCTCGCCATCGACGTGAGCAAGAGCATGTCCGGCTCCAAGTTCCGAGCCGCGCAGCAAGCGGCCCAGGCGTATGTCGATACAGCCCCCGACGACGTGTACGTCGGCCTGGTCACCTTTGCCAGCGACGTCACTACTGTTCAGGCCCCGACTCAGAACCATGCAGCACTGAGCAAGGCGATCGACTCACTCAAGCTGACGGCGGCGACGCACCTGTTCGACGGCGTTCTTCAGGCGCTCGACGAGACCGGTGATGAGGGTCAGCGCAGCATCCTGCTCCTCTCCGACGGCCGTGACACCACCGAAACCAGGCTCTCCACCGTCGTCGACCAGGCCACCGCCACGGGTGCTCGCGTCGACGTCGTGTCCCTTGACCAGAAGCTGAAGGAGAACTCCCCACTCGAGCAGATCTCCGCAGCGACTGGTGGGACAGTTACGTCGACGTCACAGCTTGACGACCTCAAGGCCCTGTTCACCGAAGAGGCCAACGACCTCGCGAACCAGCTCGTCGTCACTTTCCCGGCGCCGTCCGGTAAGACACAGCAGGGACCGCTCGCGATCAGCGTCGACGCCAAGGGCACCACCTATGCTGACGACGCCTTCGTTACTCTTCAGCCCGCCGAAGGCAGCTCGGAGACCGGGCCGGTCGCCGAGAAGGCCAGTTCGGGACTGAGCCTTCCCAAGCCTGCGTTGTTCGCGGGCCTGGCCATGGTTTTCGTCGGGCTGGCACTAGTGCTCAGCTTCGCGTCCACCCGGATCATGCCCGCCGAGGCCACACCGATGCAGCAACAGCTCTCGCTCTACACCGTGCATGGGATGAAACGCTCGCAGAAGTCGGCCAAGCAGGACTCCGGCGGGCAGCTCAAGGACTCCGCCGTGGCGATCGCGCAGGACCTCATCGACAGACGGGACTTCGAGGAGTCTCTGAGTCACAAGCTCGATCGCGCAGGACTTCGCCTCAAAGCGGCGGAGTGGATCCTGCTGCACGCCGGCTTGACCGTCGGGTCAGCCCTGGCCGGGTTCGTGCTGACGCACAACGTCCTGTTCGCTGTGCTGTCCCTGTTCTTCGGCGCGGTGCTCCCGTGGCTGTACCTCTCGTTCAAGGAACGACGCCGGATCAAGGCCTTCAACGGTCAGCTCGCCCAGGTGCTCCAGGTGATCGCCGGCGCGCTCCAAGCCGGGCTGTCCCTTCCGCAGGCGATCGACACGGTCGTGCAGGAAGGCGAGGAGCCGGTCGTGTCGGAGTTTCGACGGGCAATCATCGAGCAGCGGCTCGGCGTCGAGATCGAAGACTCTCTCGACACTGTGGCGGAGCGGATGGGGAGCATGGACTTCAAGTGGGTGGTGATGGCGATCCGCATCCAGCGCGAGGTCGGCGGGAACCTGGTGGAGCTTCTGCTCAATGTCGCAGCGACCCTGCGTGAGCGTGAGTACCTCCGCCGTCAGGTGTCGGTCCTCAGTGCTGAAGGGCGGTTGAGCGCCTTCATCCTCGGCGGCCTGCCACCGTTCTTCTTCGCCTACCTGCTTCTGGTCCGACCTACCTACGTCCATCCGATGCTCTCCGAGCCCCTTGGCTGGATGATGTTGGGCGGCGCAGCGACGCTGATGGCGGTCGGCTTCTTCTGGCTCCAAAAGACCGTGAAAGTGGAGGTCTGACCATGTCCGGAATCGCGCCCACCCTGCTTCTCGCCATCGGGATCGGCGGTATCTTCGCCGGAATCGGCGTGGCGTTGACCGTGATCGGGGTTGCCACGTCTGAGAAGAAGGCCGTCGGGCGTTCGCTGGCCGCGCTCGAGGCCATGCGCGGGCTCCCCACCGAGATGACCGACGAGCTCGACCTGCCGTTCAGCGAGCGAGTGGTGGAGCCGCTGCTGGCTCGTTTCACCAAGCTCGGTCGGCACTTCACCCCGGCGGACAGCAGCGACCGCATCCAGCACCGTCTCGACGTCGCGGGCAACCCGGTGGGCTGGACGGTGGACCGGATCGCCGGACTCAAGGTAGCCGGCTTCTCCTCGCTGCTACTCATCAGCATCGTCGCCACGATGTTCATGGGCACCGGCTTGATGTTCACCCTGATCATCTGTGTCGGGCTCAGCATGGCCGGGTACATGGCGCCGAACTTCCACATCTACCAGATGGGCTACAACCGGTCCGAGCAGATGCAGCGCGACCTACCCGATGCGCTCGACCTACTGACCATCTCCGTCGAGGCGGGCTTGGCGTTCGACGCGGCACTCTCGCGCGTCGCGAAGAGCACGGAAGGCCCCCTAGCGATGGAGTTCGCCCGTGTGCTCCAGGAGATGAACATCGGACGTGGTCGTACCGTGGCATTGCGAGCCCTGGGCGAGCGCACCCACATTCCCGAGCTGCGCTCCTTCGTGACCGCAATGGTGCAAGCCGACGCCTTCGGCATCCCGATCGGCCAAGTGCTGCGCATCCAGTCCGTCGAGATGAGGACGAAGCGTCGTCAGCGCGCCGAGGAGAAGGCCCAAAAGGTCCCGGTCAAGATCTTGTTCCCGCTGATGTTCTGCATCCTGCCCACCCTGTTCATCGTCGTGATGGGCCCCGGCGTAATCAGCATGATGCAGTCGTTCAAGGGAAATCTGTGAGCCGCAGCGTCAGACTGGCGAATCGGTACTTAAGGGTCTAAATCATGACACTAAAACCCGCGATATCACCACTCTGGGCTATATTTCTATGGCCCAGAGTGATCATTCTCCGCCAAACCAAGCGTACTAGTCCCCCACTGATGGAACCCTGAGTGACGTGTTGGTTACACAACAGCAAGGCTTCTTCGCTGAGACGCGCATCGACCTGGTGACCCGCGTCTCGGCGCTGGCGCTTGCCGTCGGACTCGCGCTCGCCACCGAACGGCTGGCGACCTCCAGCGGCACGCTGTTCATGCTGTCCAGCCTCGCCCTCGCCATGATCTGGCTCGTCCGGTTCCGCGGTCCGACCCAGCGGGAGTACCACTTCGCCTTGGTGATCGAAGGCGTGATGGCGGGGATCTTGGTGCTGCTGGGAACCTCGGCCGCCGACGCGTACATCATCTATCTTGCGGCTCCGGCGTTCTTGGCGGGCCTGCGCTACGGGCTGTTGGCGATGTCGACCGTGGTGGCGGGAGAAGCTCTGGCCGCGTTCTCGGCACAGGCACAGCTCGCGTCGACGCGTCCGCAGCTATTCGCACTCTTCGCCCCCTGGCTGTTCATGTCTTTCGCAGTTGGTCTGCTGGGTGCCTGGATCCGCCAGCTGCGACTCTTCCAGGGCGACACCCCGATGTCGCAGTATGCCTCTGCGCACCGCCTGCTCAGCCAGCTCCGCACCATCACTCGCGACCTGCCCGGCGGTCTGGACATCGAGGTCGTCGCCGAGAACATCCTGTCCACTGCCGTGAACGCCTTGGCCGGCACCCGTGCCGCGCTACTCATCCGGCATGAGTCCGACGAGCCGACCGTCGTGGCACATCGGGGCGACGACAGCTTCACCGCCACGCTCGTGGCCGATCCGTTGATCTCGATGTCATGTGGCCTTCGCCGCGTGATGCAGCAACCGGAGCCGCACGGACGCGCCAGCCATCGCTTTCGCGTCTGCATCCCGCTGATCGTGGGTCATCGAGCCATCGGGGCCGTCGTGGTCGATGGGCCGGCAGCCACGTCCGACGACGTGCTGCACTCGGTCCAGGAGTCTTTGCACGACGAGGCGCTGCGCCTGGAGTCCGCAGCACTCTTCAGCGATGTCAAGGCGCTGGCCACGGTCGAAGAACGCCATCGGCTGGCCCGTGAGATCCACGACGGAATTGCCCAGGAGATCGCATCGATGGGCTACCTCGTCGATGACTTGGCCCGCTATGAGTGCAACCAACGCCACCAGGACGGCCTCGTCATGCTGCGTGACGAGCTGACTCGCGTGGTGACCGAGCTGCGGCTGTCGATCTTCGACCTGCGAAGCGGTGTCTCCAACAGCGTGGGCCTAGGCTCCGTGCTCGGCGACTACGTCCGTGAGGTCGGGAAGACCTCCGGCATGACGGTCCATCTGTCGCTCGAGGAAAGTCCTCGACGACTTCGCATCGATGTGGAGACCGAGCTCCTCCGCATCGGCCAGGAGGCGGTGACCAACGCCCGCAAGCACTCGCAGGGCGAGAACATGTGGGTCACCTGCCGCGTCGAACCACCCTTCGCAGAGCTTCGTATCGAGGACGACGGCATCGGTGCCGTCGGTCCCCGCCAAGACCACTACGGCCTGCACATCATGAACGAGCGTGCGGCACGTATCAATGCAGTCCTCACCATCGGCGACCGTGTCGATGGCGGAACCGTCGTCTCCGCAGTCCTGCTTCCCGCGGAGTCGGCAGCCCCAACCCTCAATGGAGAAACTCATGGCATACACCGTTTTGTTGGTTGACGACCACGACCTGATTCGTCAGGGGCTGCGTCGAGCATTCGACCGTAACCCCGACTTCAGTGTCACGGCGGAGGCCTCGTCAGTCGGCCAAGCCATGAAGATGGCCGCCGACATGATCCCTGACGTCGTCGTGTGCGACATCCGGCTGCCCGACGGCAGCGGTCTCGACGTCGTACGCAAGCTGCGCGAGCTACGTCCCGACATGGGGCTCGTCGTGCTCACCATGTACGCCGGCGACGAGCACCTCTTCGCAGCTCTCGAGGCCGGTGCGTCGGCCTTCGTGCCGAAGGACGCACCGAGCGACGACGTCGTGGCCGCAGCCCGGCACGCCGCCGTGTCCCCTCGGTCGTTCACGGCTCCTGACCTGGCCAGTGCCATGCGCCGCCGCATGACGCCCACAGGTCCGCGGCTCAGCCCGCGCGAGACCGAAGTACTCGGTCTGCTCGCGGAAGGCTACGGCGTCGGCCCGATCGCACGGAGGCTGTTCATCAGCGAGTCGACGACCAAGACACACATTTCCAAGATCTACGACAAGCTGGGCGCTGCAAACCGCGCACAGGCGATCATGAAGGCCATTCAGTCCGGTCTGATCACGCCCGAGACGAACGCCGTCTCTGCATCGGACTGACCCCCTGCGAGCGGGTGGTGCAGGCATCGTCCGTTCGGTCACCAGGGTTTGGCCGCAAGCCCGATACCGCGCGACTCGGCCATACGGAAACATTGCTGACAGCTGGAAATCCTTCCAGCCAAGAAGAACTCTCTGGGAGGACCAGACAAATGCTCGAACTGATTCGAAACTTCTTCAGCCCGAAGCGCCGCAACGACGAGGGTGCCTCCGCGGTGGAGTACGGCCTGCTGGTCGCGCTCATCGCCGCCGTCATCGTCGCCGCCGTCTTCGCCCTCGGGGGCATCGTCCAGGGTGCGTTCACCGACACCTGCTCCGGCATCAGCTCCGGCGCCACCTGCAGCTGACCCAAAGCTTGAGCGATCAGGCCACACAGATGCTGGCGGGGCATCGGGTGATCCCGGTGCCCCGCACACATCTACCCAAGGAGGAAGTCAGATGGTGGTCAACGGTCGACTGCGCACCGACGAAGGTGCATCGTCGGTGGAGTACGGCCTGCTGGTCGCCGCCATCGCCGCGGTCATCGTGGCGGCGGTCATCCTCCTCGGTGGTGTCGTGAAGGGAAACTTCGACGACACCTGCAACACCGCAGTCAACGAGGGGAACCTGTCCGGCAGCTGCTGACAAGCAAACCCGTCCACTTTCGGCGTCGAGGCATCGTTCCTCGACGCCGTTCGTCATCTCCGGATCGCTGCCAGGACAGCCGAGCTCCAGGCTCGTGACGACCGTGGATCGACAATGACACCGCCGACTCGGTCTACGACCTCGGACGCGCCGCCGGACGCGCCGCCAACCACAGGTAGTCCCGATGCTGCAGCCTCCAGGAAGACAATGCCGAACGCCTCAGGCTCCAGCCCCCACAGCCGGGTCCGGCACGGCAACACGAAGACCTCCGCCATGGCGTACACAGCAGGCATGTCCTCCCACGCGACACTCGGCGCGAACGTGATCGCGTGCCCGACCCCCGACCCACGCGCGAGCCGACGAAGCCTGCGACCCGACGGGCCGTCGCCCACGATCACCAAGTGTGCCAACGGCTCGGCGGCGACCACCCGTGGCCATGCCTTGATCAGCACGTCCTGACCCTTGCGGCGAACCAGCCGGGACGCCGACAGCACGACCCGCGTCTCCGGGTCGAGGTGGAGCCTGCGCCGCCATCCTGATCCATCGACACCCGGATGAAAGCGTGACCCGTCCACCGACGGGGAGAGCGGCTGCATCCGAGCTCGAGCCGCCGGAGACATCGCCGGTGCGATCTGGTCGCGGCAGAACCGGCTGACGTAGGTCACCAGGTCGGCATCGTCCCCGATCCGACGCAACGCCTGCCGGGCTCCTGGCACCCGTGCCCACCACACCTCGTGGCCGTGGGTGATCGCCATGACGTGGCGGATGCCGGCACGTCGCAGCCCTCGGGCCAGCAGGCCAAGCGGCGCGGCAGCTCCGAAGATCACCCGATCACATCCATAGGTGCGGGCCACGGCTGCGACGGCGCGGGCCACCCGTCGGGTCGGAAGCAGCATCTTGGCCCGATCACGCACCACTGGGTAGGCCACGGCACGGTCGACGGCCTTCGATCCGACCATCCGGGCGGTATAGACCACGACGTCGTCGGCCGGCATGGCCTCGCACAGCGAGAAGACGAAGTTCTCGATCCCGCCGAGACGGGGCGGGAAGTCGTTCGTGACGACCAGGGTGCGGCTCACGACGTCGGCGAGCGCCGGCTAGCGCCCATCAGCGACCGTCCGAAGATAAGTCTGCCACGTCCGGGTCAGGGCTTGCTCGGTGATGCCCAGGTTGTCGCGCAGCGAGCGCGCGACCGCGTTCGGCCGGCGTACGACGTCTTCGTAGAACGCGACCAGCCGACCTTGCCCGTAGTCGCGGGCGATCACCCGGATGGCCAGCCACGCCTCCTCGTAGGCCGCCTCGACAGCGCTGCGCGCCCGGAACGCTGCGTCGTTCGGGAGCTCGTCGGGCAGACCGAAGTTCCGGATGTCGCGGATAGCGGCACGCGCTGACACGCGTAGCGGCACGTCCACGGAGCCGACGCCGACGTAGTCCGCGAATCCCTCGGCGACCCACAGCGGCATCGCCACAGTGGTCGCACCCGTCGCGACGTGGGTGGCCTCGTGGGAGATCACCACATGGCTGCCGATCGGCCCGAGCCCGTCGAAGACCGTGGGGTTGGCGACGATCGCGATCGGGGCGGCGGGGTCGCGCGACCCGTCCACGGTCGTGGTCACGGCGGCGATCCCGGAGTAGGCCCGCGGCACGGCGGCGACCAGCCGGTCGAACTCGTCCTGGGTGGATGGACCGTAGGAGACCAGGTGGCCGTGCCAGTCCGGGAGGACGCGATGCACGTCGGCGACGGCCTGCTGGAGCCTCTCGTCGAGCTGCTCGGCACTGGCTCGGTTGGTCGCGGCAACCACGGTCCGGTCCGAGCGGCGTACGTCGAGTGGACCGAGCAGCCAGATCGGTTCGTGCTCGCCCGTGGCACCAGTGACATCGGCAACGAACACCTTCTGACCTCGCGCGACGAAGGTGTACGTGAGCGTCGTCCTCGCATCGGCTAGGTCGACGCCCTGCAACCGCCACGCGACGTCGACGTCGGCCGTCCAGGCGGAGCCGCCGAGCCTGCGCTGTTCGTCGCTGCTGAGCCCGACGTTGTCCGCGGCCACGTAGCGCGCGTGCAGGGCCTTCACCCGCAGCGCAGACAGGTTGCCGACGATAGTCGCGGACCGACGTTGTGCCGCCGAGCGCTGGTCCCACGTCTGGACGTACGCCTTTTGGGAACCCCGTGCCAGGGCTCGCTCCTGCGCGGACAGCACCGCGATGGCCTTGGCGTCGCGTACCCCAGCATCTACGTTGACGGCGTCGGTTGACGGGGTGGCACTGGGAGAACCGCTGTCGGAGCCGCCGCTGCGCCCCACAGCGACGGCAGCACTGCTGACCACCACTCCGACGATCACCGCGCCGGCGGCCCACTGACGGGCACGGTTGGACGACGGTCTCGCTACGGACTCCGTCACCGCCCCATCGTACGTGGACCGATACGTCGACCGGCGCCTCAGCCGTTCAGTTGATCTTGGGGCATAAGCACCTGGTGCCTGCTTCGAGACACCTACGGTCGACGGTGGCAATCTTTCGGTCTAGGAGGCCTGGTGAAGCGCACCGTCAGTCGGCTGCTCGTGGTGGGAATGATCGCGGCACTGTCGCAGCTCGTGACCCACCCATCGTCCGCGCTTGCGGCTCCACCCGCACCGACCAACCTGAGTCCTTCCGGTGTGTCGACCTCGGGTTCGCCAGTGCTGCAGTGGATCCGGGTCTCCTCAGCGCTGAGGTACGAGGTTCAGCTGGCGACCGATCCAGGCTTCTCGACCGTGAAGTACTCGACGTTCACCTACAACCACCGAGCCACCCCCACCTTCAACCTGCCGCAACAAGAGCTGTTCTGGCGGGTCCGTGCGATCAGTGCCTCGAACGTCACCGGCAACTGGTCGGAGACGTCCTTCACCGCTTCGACGGTCGCCGGCCCCTCACTGGTGACGCCGGCCGACGATCCGAGCGGATCCCAGCCTTTGCAGCAGCCAGACGAGCCGGTGCTGTTGACGTGGACCCCCGTCCCGAACGCGATCGGGTACGCCATCGAGACCGACGACCAGGACACCTTCGTCGGTTCTCAGACGTTCACGTCGAAGACCACGTCCTACTTGTTCCAGGCGGCAGACCCGATCGTTCCGCTGTACTTCTGGCGGGTCCGGGCACTCTTCTCCGGGGGCTTCAACAGCACGTGGTCGGAGGTTGAGCACTTCACGGTCGCGAGCCTGGTCGAGCCCACCCTCACCGCTCCCGCTGACAGCCCCACGACCCAGGTGACCGACGCCGTGCTGGACTGGGAGCCGGTGCCGGGTGCGGTCAAGTACGAGGTCCAGGTCGACACCAACGATCAGTTCGTGGATCCTCTGGCCGACAAAGCCACCGTCTACTCGACTCGCTACGCCCGGCCGAATACGCTCAACAACGATCAGTACTGGTGGCGGGTCAGGGCCATCGACGTCAACGGCAAGCCGTCGCCCTGGGCCGCCTCCCTGAACCAGTTCCAGCGCAGATGGACCGATCGCCCGACGCTGGCCTACCCCGGCGACAGCGCACAGGTGGGCAACCCGTTCTACTTCCAGTGGAACCCGATCGAGCACGCCGGCTCGTACCGATTGGAGGTCTCGGAGGACCCGAGCTTTTCGTCGTACCAGTCATGCATCAGTCTGCACACGACGTACACGCCCGGGGCGCAGGACACCGCATGCATGCCCACAGCCGGCAACGTCACGTACTGGCGGGTCCGCGGGGTCGACTCACCGACCAATGTGCTCGGCTTCTACTCCGACATCCACGCGTTCACGTACACACCGTCGATCGTCAACCAGACCGCACCCAGCAACGGGGCCACCGTCGACGTCCCGACCTTGCGCTGGGACGACTACGCACAGGCGGTGAAGTACATCGTCACGGTCAAGAGGGCTTCTGGTGTGGTGGCCGCCTCCGACACGACGTATGCGAACAGCTGGACACCGACGGGTAACGTCCGCCTGAATCCCGCCGACGGGCCGTTCCGCTGGACCGTCCAGGCTATTCGCCAGGACAATGCGAAGACGCAGATCCCCACCTTCGCGAGCAGCCCGACGTTCAATGTGTCCGCTAACGTCACCGCCGGCACGGCTAGCGCGTTGGCTCCGCTCTCGCCCGCCGACGGCGCGCACAGCACTCGCTTTCCTGAACTACTGTGGGAGCCTGCCTTCGACCCCGGCTCGGTGCCGGCGAAGAGCTACCGGGTGATGATCAGCCAGGTGGGCAGTACCAGTGTGAACACACTGTCGGACACCTTCCCCTACTCCTCGGGCACCGACGACACGATCGACCACCTCATTCCGGGTGTGTACCAGTGGTGGGTCGAGGCCACGTTCGTGGACAACTCCACGGCCGTCGGATCCCGGCGCACCTTCCAGATCGACAACCTGGCTTCGGTCACCGGGCAACGGGTGTCCCTGACCGGCCAGGGATTCAATGATCCAGGCACAACCTGCTCGAGACAGCTGACCAATGCGGTTCCCACCGCGTCGAACATCTGTGGCAACTTGCAGCAGACACCGGTGTTTCGCTGGAACCCGATCAACGACGCTGGCTACTACACGATTTACGTCTACAACGACCGTGACATGACGAACCCGGTGATCCCGATCAACGACACCAAGGTGTACAACACCATGTGGGCCCCTCCCGCCACGATGCTGAAGGACAGCCAAGCGGGGACCGCCTACTACTGGTACGTCCGACCCTGCAAGGCGCTGAACCGCTGCGCGGCAGACCCTCGTGGAACGGCGAACGCCGCCACCAACGCCTTCGACAAGCGCTCGAACCCGATTGCCGGCCTGGCCGAGCGACAGCACGAGAGCACCGACGTCCTCACCGGTGCTGTCCCGTCGTTCGCCGACGAGGTGGACTTCTCGTGGGACGACTACCTCACCACGAACCAGACTGGCAACGCCCTGGACGTCACGGGGCTCCCGTCGACCGTGGAGGCTTCGAGCTATCGAGTGCAGATCAGCTCCAGCTCGAGCTTCCCGGCGACGTCGGTCACGACCACATCGCCGCTGCTGGATCAGACCAGCTATTCCGTCTACTCCAAGACGCTGCCCGAAGGACCGCTCTTCTGGCGGGTCCAGGCGGTCGACGGCAACGGAAACTCGCTGGCCTGGAGCCTGAACGAGGATCTGACGGGGAACGCTCGCGCTATCAACAAGGTGTCTCCCGCACCGAGGCTCACGTCACCCGCAAACGGCGGTACGTCGTCGGGCAACCCGACCTTCGCGTGGCGACCGCAGAACTACGCCGCGCGGTACGCCCTGGAGGTCTACAAGGACAACGACACCACGTTGTCGTCAGCGAACCGCGTCGTGAACGCTCCATCGGTGGCCCAGGCGTCCTACGCCGTCTTCGACCGGGTGCTGCCTCAGTCGTCCTCGCCCTACCTGTGGCGAGTACGCCGCATCGACGCTTCGGGGCTCTTCGGGGCATGGAGCCCGTTGCGCTCGTTCACGATCACGGGCAACCCACCGACCCAGACCGGACGGAAGACAGGAGTGTATGTCGGAAGCAAGGACGCGTACTTCACCTGGCTGCCTGTTGACGGTGCAGCAACGTACCGACTCGAGGCCCGGTCGAAGGGCGCCACGTCGGGCAGCACGGTGACGACTGTCGGGTTGGGCCACGCGTGGCCAACTCTGTTCGCCGACGGGTCCTATGAGTGGCGGGTGTCGGGATACGACTCGGGCAACCAGTCGCTTGGCGCCTCACCATGGCGCACGTTCAAGGTCGACTCGCTCGCGCCGACGGTCGTCCGCAAGTCGCCGACCGGCAAGGTGAGTCGGACGTCGAACTTCGTCGCGAAGTTCAGCGAACCCGTCAAGCATCTCGACACGACCACGATGAAGATCTTCGTCAAGGGCCAGCAGCACAACCTGTCCGCGAGGGTGACGATGAGCAACGGCAAGAAGACCGCCACCTTGAACCCGGTTCGCAACCTGCGGCCCGGAAAGGTCTACACGATCAAGCTGAGCAGCAAGATCACGGATCGCGCCGGCCTTGCCCTGGAGGCCACCAAGTGGAACGTGACAGCGAGGTAAGCTCGCCTCCGTCCGGAAACCCCGAAGCCCCGCTCCTCTCGAGGAGCGGGGCTTCGTGCAGTGCTGAGTGCCTAGTTGTTGTCGCTGAGTCAGCCGACCCGCTGCGCGTGGTTGATCGGCATCGAGTTCAGCGGCACGATCTCGACACTGCGGCCGGGCCGGGGTGCGTGCACGACCTGGCCATTGCCGATGTACATGCCCACGTGCGAGACCGGCGAGTAGTAGAAGACCAGGTCACCAGGCACCAGTGAGGAGATGGACACCGAGGTGCCCTGACCGGACTGAACACTTGACGAGTGAGACAAGGCCACTCCGGCGGCGCGCCAGGCGTACATCGTCAGCCCCGAGCAGTCGAAGGAGTCCGGTCCCGCGGCTCCGTAGACGTACGGGTCCCCGAGCTGGTCCAGCGCGGTCTGGACCGCTACTCCGGCCCGACCGGACGCGGGGACGTTGCGGACCGGGGCGGCCGGGGAGGTGGAGGTGGACGTACGCGGAGCGCTGCGTGAGGGGTCGACGGTGATGGCCGGCTCGGCCGCCGCCTGCATCCGGAGCAGCCGCGCGCGCTCGGCCGCCTCCAACCCGTCGAGGATGTCTTGCGCCTTTTGGCTGCGGTCGTCGAGCTGAGACTTGTGCCGAGCGACCTCCGCTCGCACCTTGTCGATGGCCGCGACCTCGCGCTGCGCCTGCTGCTCCTGAACCCCGAGCTGGCGCTGCTGCTGAGTCAGGTTGGTGAGCAGCGCGGTCTGCTGGTGCTCCACCATCGCCGTCGAGGCCACTCCGTTCATGAAGCTGCCCGCGTCGTCAGCCACCAGGAACGACGTAGTGGCCGAGAGCCCCCCGCCGTTGCGGAAGTCCGACAGTGCGCTTCCGACCACGAGCGAACGCAATTTCTCCACCCGCGATCGCTTGCGATCGACGTCGGCCTGCAGTGCGGACAGCCGCTGGCGCGCGGCGTGGACCTGGACCCGAGACGTGTTGAGATTTTCCGAGGCGATCTCAGCCTGGTGGCTGAGCGTGTCGATCCGGTCCTTGATCTCGCTGATCGTTGGCTTGGCGCTTCTCGGTGAGGCGGTGGCAGTGTCGGGTTCGGCGGCACCAGGCGAAGCCGAGACGACGAGGCTGCCCACCAGGGCGGCGGCACCCACCAGCGCAAGGCGCTTGGCGGACATGGACGAGTGGTGTGCGTGGCCGTTCGACACGGGTCGACGGTCTCCCTCTTGGTAGCGGACTCGGCAAGCAGTCGCCCCCGCTCCTGCTGGTGCTGATTGACCGGACCCACCAGACCCGAGGAACCGGTCGGGGACGGGCAATCGAGCACACACACTAGCGAGGGCGCCTCGTCGCTACCAACCCGGTCCCCGGGTTTCTCAGAATCAGGACGTGAATCTGATCACGTGAGCCTCTTACGTCACTTACGTCACTTCTGTCGCAGAACGGGAGTGTCAAAAGGGTCAGCCGTGGACTGAATCGGGCCCCTCGCGGCCAACCATGCGCAGCGGCGGCACCAGGCCGGCCTCGGCCAGCACAGTCAGGGCTCGCTCTTCGACCGCGTCGAGCTGGACGCCCTCCGGTGGACCGCCCAGCAAGACGGTGACCACGCAGTCACCACAGCCGGCCCCTCGCACCGCGCACCGGTCGCAGTCGATCACCGTCGGGTCATCGTGCTGCCCGACCGGAATCCGGTCCCCGACCCACATAGGTCGAACTGAGTCCTCGCCCGAGCGCTCGGCCCACCCCCAGTCGCCTCGCTGCGCTGCCTCTGCTGCCATCCCGACCTCCAGGTCACGGTCCGGTCGTCGTCGAGCCGGACGGGGTGTCTCCATGTCTCATCCGACCGTAGGGCGAAGCACCGACAATTCTGCTCACGTCCACAGGCCCATCGCCTTGATGAGGGCGATCGAAGCCACTGAGCGGGCACCCATCTTCGTCACGCTCTCGGCTACTTCGCGGTCGGTGGACACGACGATGATGGAGCGCCCCATGGGCTCGGCGCTGACCAGCTGACGGATCAGGTCGTCAGCGATCACACCGGGAGGGCTGAACCGGACCCGGATGCTCCGGGGAGACGTGACACCTGGCGGATGGACGAGGTCTGCGCCGTCGAAGACGATGGTTGTCTCGACAGCCCGCCCACCGACCAGCGCGGCGAGCCCGCTTGTCAGCCGGGATCGCTGCTGGTCGAGCGGTGCCGTGGGCCAGGCGGTCTTAGACACGTTGTAGCCGTCCACGATCAGGTGCGATCGCGGGATGTCCAGAAGCCGACGCAACAGGGTCGGGTCGTCGTGCAGCAACGCACGCCCGATGCCCACGGCCTGCGAGGTCGTCCCCGGCTCGATCGCCGGCACGGTGTCCGCCGGCAGCAGGTCCGCCGGCGGCAGGGCGAGCTCACGACGCAGACCCGAGGTGCTCTCCATGATCGTGTCGAGCAGCAGACGGAGCCGCATGACTTCACTGTCGCGGTCGTCCCGGACAGCGCGCCGGGTCGCAGCCGTGTCGGACTCCAGCTGCTCGATACGTTGTCGCATCCGGCGTTGCTCGGCGTCGGCGTCTCTGGCGAGCACCTCCAACTCCCGCTGCAGAGCCTCGGCCGCGGCGACAGCATGGCCGGACTCGTCCTGTGCCTCCTTCAGGTGGACACGGGCATGACCCAGCGTGCGACGCAGCTGTGCGTTGTCCGCCTTGAGCTGCTCGGTCTGAGCCCTGAGCTTGTCGCGCACTGCTTTGGTCTCGCCACGGGCCGCTGCAAGGTCGTCCCGCAGCTTCGCGACCGTGGCGGCATGATCGGGTCGGGAAAGATGGCCGACGCTCAGGACGGCGACGGCACGTTCGACGATCTCCTGCCATCCCTCCCTCCGCACCAGAAATGCGAAGGCTGCGACGTCGGGCAGCACGTCGTTCGTGACGTCGTCGGACTCGAGCCGCGTAGACATGTCCGCGGCGATGGCGCTGACTTGTGTGGCCAGATGATCACGGAACTCGTCGTCGCGTTCGATCGCTTGCGCGATCTGGTTTCCGACCAGCTTGGCCCGCTTCGCCGGCGCGAACGCCGCTGACTTCCGGAGCACCGGAGGCACCTGGGAGATCGGCATCTGCCCCAACCCTTGGGAGGCCAATGCGATGACCCGACCACGGAGCCGCGCTGGGATCTCGCGACCCGCGGCCCCAGACCCGAGCCCGGTCACGGCGGCGTACTTCCAGGGCGAGACACCACCTCGATCGCGTCGTTGCGACCGCACCACCGGCACGAAATCGAGCTGACTGCGTGGTCGATCGTGACGACGTCCTCTACGCGCGGATCCCCCGCCAGCTCGAGGTGCCAGTACTCCCGCGTCGTCGCGGTCCGTACGACGTCGAAGCGCGTCAGGTTGCCGCAGGCGCCGCAGCGCCATCGCTCCTCGTTCCCCGGCAGGCCCTTCGCCGAGCCCAGGACGGGACCGACTGACCTAGCCGTGTCGGCGCCCGTCTGCGCGACCGAAACGCTCTGCTCCCTACGGTCCGTCATTGGGCGGCTCCCCTCGGAATGCCGGGTGTGTCGTCCTTCCCAGGGTAATGCGCTGAGCCCGGCATACATCCGAAATTACCGAGCGAGCCGGTTGATGATCGCGTGGAAACGCCACAGCCCCTGCGATGGACCGAACGTGCGGACCTGCATCGTCCGTTCGGCCAATTCGATGGTCGAGGGGGTCAGAGGTCGGGCCGGCTCCCCTAGATTTAACGGGCGCACCGAGGGGAATCCATCATGTCGAGCACCACACGCACGCTTCTCGAGCTCCCGACGGCAGACCCGTCCGAGGGCTCGACTGCGGCGGTGCTCTCAGACACCTGCGTCATCATCCCGATGCTCAACGAAGCCGCGGTCATTACCGACGTAATACGTCGAGTCCGGGAAGCCTTCCCGCACGTGGTCTGCGTCGACGACGGCAGTACCGACAACTGCGCCGAACTGGCCGGGGCGGCCGGGGCGACAGTGGTGCGTCACGCGGTCAACCTCGGGCAAGGTGCCGCACTGCAGACGGGGATCGACCTCGCGCTGGCGCTCCCCCACAGTTTTGCGTATTTCGTAACCTTCGACGCCGACGGACAACACCGCATCGAGGACGCCGCCGCCATGGTCACACAGGCGCGTCATGAGCGGGTCGACGTCGTCTTGGGCTCTCGGTTTCTTCGCAGCGGCCGACAGGTCCCTCGCTCGCGGCGGCTGCTGCTGCGCGGCGCAGTTATGTTCAGCCGGATGACCACGGGACTTGCCCTGACGGACGCGCACAACGGACTTCGAGTGCTCACCCGCAGGGCTGCGGTAACGATCGAGCTGCGACTCAGCGGGATGGCGCACGCCAGCGAGATCCTCGGAGTCATCGCCAAACAGAAGCTGAGCTACATCGAGGTTCCGATCGAGGTCGTGTACACCGACTACTCAAGGGCCAAAGGCCAGTCATCGATCAACGCTGTCAACATCGTCTTCGACCTGATGGTGAACCGGCTGAGAGTCGCTAGATGATCAAGGTACTGCTCGTTCTCGGCCTGCTGGGGTACGCGGCCTTGGAGATCCGCGGCAAGGCGTCTGCCAGCCACCTGGCGCTGCGCCGCATCGTCGCCGTGCTCATCGCCATCCTGGGTATCACGGGCATCTTCTTCCCCGACTCGGTCACACGTCTTGCCAACCTCGTCGGCGTTGGGCGAGGCGCCGACCTCGTCCTGTACGCACTGGTGATCGCCTTCCTGTTCAGCACGCTTGGTCTCCATCAGCGTCTGAGCAAGCTGGAGGCCAGGTACGTCACGTTGTCACGCCAGCTCGCCATTGCGCGC
Source organism: Propionibacteriales bacterium (assembly GCA_038259225.1). Lineage (GTDB taxonomy): Bacteria > Actinomycetota > Actinomycetes > Propionibacteriales > Nocardioidaceae > JANLYC01. The sequence goes on along the minus strand of JBBSPA010000006.1, from coordinate 60,469 downwards.
ACCTTGGGTGAGCTCGGGCCGACCGGACGGGGCGACATCTGTTCCGAGGACCTGCCCGCACTCAGACAGCAGTCGGCGGACACCGGCGCATGACGCACCCCCGCTGGCGGTTCCCCGCGCTGTTCGCGCTCGGAGCGCTCCTCCTGCAGATTGCCTGGTCGCTGTCGCTGCCCGCATTCACCGGCGTCGATGAGTTCGATCACGCGTACCGGGCGTCAGCCGTCGCGCGGGGGGAGTGGCGATCTCACCTGCCCCTGCCGCCGGGCGCACGCGGGGACATGGTCACGGTGCCGGAGAGTCTCCCGCCCGCCGCCGCTCCGATCTGCAACTGGCTTCCGTATACCAGCCACTTCAACTGTGCAGCTGTCGATGACGTCGGTGGCGGGATGGTCACGGTGGCCAGCGGGGCGGCGCGATACAACCCCGCCTTCTACTGGGTGATCGGCACCGCCGCCGGAGAGGCGGAGGGGGTTCCTTCTCTCTACCTGATGAGGCTTGCGTCGTCCCTGCTGTGCCTGATCATGCTGGCCTTGGCGGCGTGGGCGATGTCCCTGTGGGCCACGACGATCTGGCCGAAGCTGGCTCTGGTCGTATCCCTCACGCCGGTCGCCGTCTGCAGCCTGGCTGTCGCCGCGCCCAACGGTGTCGAGCTGTGTGCCGCCCTCAGCCTCTGGTCAGCGCTGCTCGGCGTCGTCAGGACCCAGGGAGCCCCAGACCCTCAGCGAAGGTTGATCTGGGCCTGTCTCCCGGGCGGTTTGGTTCTCACCACCGTGCGGGCCTTCGGGCCGCTGTGGCTGGCGCTGACCGTCCTCGTGGTCGTCGCGATGCTCGGAGTGGCACAGACCCGCTCGATCATCATGACTCAGCGCAAGGCGATCTCCTGGGTCGCCGCCCTCTTGTCGGGTGCGACGCTGGCGAGCGGCTGGTGGATCCTTTCGGCCGGGACCAATGAACCAATCCAAGAGCTAGGTCTTTCCAATCCTGTCGTCAACAGCTTCAAGCGCATCCCCCTGTGGGTGTTCCAAGGAATCGGCGCATTCCCGACGCGGAGCGAGCCCGCGCCCGTGCTCGTCTACGCGGTCGCCTTGCCATTCATGATCGCGTTCTGCTTCCTCGGCTGGCGGGCCGCGGCCCCTCAGCTGCGCCGCGCGTTGGCTCTGGTCTTGGGACTGTCTTTGCTCGTCCCCTTGTTGTCCACCATCGCTGTCTACAACAGCAGTGGTGCGGTCTGGCAGGGCCGTTACGGCCTGCCGCTCACCGTCGGGATGATTCTGCTGGTCGGCGTGGCGCTCGAGGAACGGCCACCACGGCCGCGCTGGCGCCCGCTCGGACTCGGAGTGACGGCGGTCGTGGTCACCACCGCCCAAGTGGTCAGCGTCGTCGGGGTTGTCAACAAGGAGCGCGCGCTCAACCCGTTCGCAGGAACCTCGCACTGGATCATGCCGCAGCCGTGGCTGATCGCCGTTCTGAGCCTGGCCGGCTGTCTGGTCTGGGCTCTCGCCGCGAGCACACCAACACAGCGGCGTACTTCCTCGACGGCGCCTGAGGCCAATGTCGCACGTTCCCACCAGGACCTGGTGGACGTCACCACCGAATGACGTGACGCGCCAGCCTTCTGGCGGCACCGAACCTTCGGGCAGCGAGGGCGCGGCTGAGCAGAGATGCAGCGTTCAGTCGCGAGGTCAGGTGGAGCCGGGCCGACCGCGAGGCGCTGGGCCAGCCCGCATGGCGGCACTCGTCGGCGACCAGGGCGAAGAACGTGGCTTCCTCGTCGAAGCGCGATCCCTCCGCTGCCCGGACCGCGGAGTCGCTGCCGAGGTGTCGCCGGTACTGGAACTCCACCTCCTGGTCGACGACGACGGCACCTCCGCCGAGCACCACGTCGACAAGCAGGGCGAGGTCCTGCACGACGTCGAGCCCTGGGCGGAATCCGATCTCGACGATGCGCCGCCGTTCCCAGCACAACGACGGGAAATAGGTCCAGTTCGCGCGTAGCAGGCTACGGGCGAGGGCCTCGCCTCTCAGACAGACCGGGTGCTCGCCGCGCGGTGTAGCGAGACGCTTGATCCGATCGGTGAGCGGACGAACCACGTGGCCTTCGCCGTCGATGACTTCGACACCGGGTTGGAACACCGATGCGGAGGGGAAGCGCTCGATCAGTCCGCGGATCGCGGAGACGTAACCGGGTTTCATCACGTCGTCTGCGCCCATCACCACGACGTAGTCCGCCGTCGCCAGGTCCAGGGCCCGGCGGTAGTTCCCGTTCGCACCAAGGTTGGTGGCGTTCCGCAGGTACGTCACTCTGTGGTCGTCGATGCTGTCGAACCAGGAGGCCACCGAGTCGTCCGGGTAGCCGTCGTCGACCACATACAGCTGGAAGTCCCCGTCGGTCTGGCCAAGGACGCTTCGGACTGCGGTCTGCATCAGCACGACGTCGCCGTAGAACGGCAGCAGGATGTCGAGCGAAGCACTACTCACACCGCGACCCCTCACGTCCATGTCAGACGGCCCGCGTGGGGCACGGCGAAACACTATCGCGCGCGCCGACGATCGGTTGCTCCGCGCGTCGTGAGCGGGTTCCGTCGGTGGGCGCCTCTACCGTTCGAGACATGAGCATCCTGCTCGAGACGATCACCGCCTCCGAGGCGCCCACCGGCGCAAGGTCGGCGGTGGCCGTGCAACAGACGTTCGACGAGCTTGGTCGCCCGCTGCGCGAGACCACGTTCGTCGTCGTCGACCTCGAGACGACAGGAGGCTCGGCAGCCGCCGGCTCGTCCATCACCGAGGTCGGTGCAGTGAAGGTCTGCGGCGGCGAGGTGCTCGGGGAGTTCCAGACGCTGGTCCGGCCCAGCGAGCCGATCCCACCGTTCATCTCGGTGCTGACCGGCATCACGAACACCATGGTTGCCGGAGCTCCCCGGATCGAGTCGACGCTGCCGGCATTCCTGGAGTTCGCCCGTGGCTGTGTGCTCGTGGCGCACAACGCGCCGTTCGACGTCGGTTTCCTGAAGCACTATGCCGGGCAACAAGGCCTGCCCTGGCCGCGTTTCGAGGTGCTCGACACAGCCAAGCTCGCACGTCGCGTCATCACTCGCGATGACGCACCGAACTGCAAGCTGTCCTCTCTGGCCCGGCTCTTCAACGCCTCAACGACTCCCAACCACCGCGCGCTGGCCGACGCGCGGGCCACGGTCGACGTCCTGCACGGTCTGATGGAGCGGCTGGGCAACCTCGGCGTCCACACGCTCGAGGAGCTGTCGACGTTCTCGTCTCGGGTGTCGACGGCGCAACGCAAGAAGCGTCACCTCGCCGAGCGGCTGCCCCACGCACCGGGCGTCTACCTGTTCCGCGACGGCCAGGGACGGGTGCTGTACGTCGGCACGTCCAAGGACCTGCGTGCCAGGGTCCGCACCTACTTCACCGCGAGCGAGACGCGCTCGCGGATGGGTGAGATGGTCGGCCTCGCCAGCGCGGTCGACGGCATCACGTGCACCACACCGCTCGAGGCGGAGGTGCGTGAGCTGCGGCTGATCGCCGAGCACAAACCGCGTTACAACCGTCGCTCGAAGTTCCCTGAGCGAGTCAGCTGGGTCAAGCTCACCGTCGAGCCCTGGCCACGACTCTCGCTGGTCAAGCAGGTGCTCGACGACGGCGCCGACTATCTCGGCCCGTTCCGGTCCCGGGCCTCGGCCGAGGCTGCGATGGCGGCCTTGCACGAAAGCTTCCCGATCCGACAGTGCAGTGGTCGGTTGCCCCGGCGACCCAGCCGCAGCGCCTGCGTCCTGGCCGAGATGGGTCGTTGCTTGTCACCGTGCGACGGGACTGCCAACGAGGGCGACTACATCGTGACGGTCGACGCCCTGCGTCGCAGCCTCGACGCCTCTCCCCAGGCCGTTACCGTGGCGATCCGGAGCCGCATGGACTCGCTGGCCGTCGCCGAGCGGTTCGAGGAGGCGACCTCGCACCGCAACCGGATGACGAGCTTCGTCCGGGCCGCCGCCCGCTCACAGCGGTTGCGCGCGCTGACCGGCTGCGCCGAGAGCGTGGCCGCGCGCCGCGACGGCCTCGGCCGCTGGGAGGTCCACGTGGTGCGGCACGGGCGGCTGGCCGCCGCCGGAGTCATCCCCTCTGGCGACAACGCCCGGGATTGGACCGATCACCTGCGGGCCGGCGCCGACACCGTGCTGCCGGGACCAGGCCCGGCGCCCGCGGCTACCACCGAGGAGTCCGAGAAGGTGCTGCGCTGGCTCGAACAACCCGGCGTACGCCTCGTCACCGTCGACGGCACCTGGTCGTGCCCGGTGGATGGGGCGGAGTCCCAGCGCGAGTTCCTCGACGCGATCGAGGCGTCCCGGGACTCACTCGTGCCCTTCGACTCCCCGAGACTGAAGACGACGTTGGCGCAGCCGGTGCGTTGAGCCTCGGTGACTGACGACCATCCTGCGGCGAGCGCCCTGATCTGTTCGGGTCTCAACCTCGTGATGACAGGTCTAGGGTCCCTCATCCGAACGTCCAGACCTGCCCCGTTATAGAGGCCCGATGATGGCCGCGCCGCTACCTTCGAACGATGGGTCAACGGGGGAACCATACGAGGTACAGGGCCGTGCAGCGACGGAGGTCGCGGCGAGCGGCGGTGGCGCGTGCCGAACGCGGCGCCGTTGCCGTCGAGGCGGCGCTCGTCACGCCGTTGATCCTGCTGATCCTGTTCGGGATCATCGAGTTCGGACTGCTGCTCAAGGACGACCTCGCCGTGACGTCGTCGGTCCGGGCCGGAGCCCGGATGGCCTCGGCCGAGCCGCGGACGGCGTCGTTCGCGCAGGACGCCGCCGACCAGGTCGCCCGCGAGGGCTCCGCGCTCGACATGAAGCTGGTGAAGGAGCTCTGGGTCTACCGGGCCGATCCGACCTATCTGTCGACTCGCGGCACACCGCTCGGGGGCGGCGGGACCTTCAACGCCTGCTCGGCTTGTGTGAAGTTCGTCTGGAGTGGCCCGCAGAAGAAGTTCGTGGTCAGCGGCACTCCTACGTGGGGCGCCACCTCCCAGAACGCTTGTGCCGGGGATAGCAACCGCGATTCAGTCGGCGTCTTCCTCAAGTTCGACCACCCGGCTATCACGAACATGTTCTTCCGGAACTTCACACTGACCTCGCACACGGTGATGAGTCTGGAGCCAATCCCGAGTTCGGTGCCCTGCAAATGAGTGCGGCCGGGGGGCGTCAGCGCACAACAAGGCAGCGCATCGACGAGCAGGGTTACGTTGCCATCGCGGTCGCGTTCATGGCGGTGCTGCTGCTGTCCATCGCGGCGTTCACCGTCGACGTCGGCTCCTGGTACGTCGAGGGCCATCGTGAGCAGCGAGCAGCCGACGCCGCGGCTCTGGCCGGGGTGGTCTACCTTCCGGGCAACCCCGCGAAGGCCTATCAGGTAGCGCTCCAGTACGCCGCTGCCAACGGATACAACGACGCTGACGCCGACATCACGGTGACGGCCAAGGTCGACACAACCCCGTCTCGCCTGCGGGTCACCGTCACGCGAACCATCGACAACTCCTTTGCTGGACTGCTCGGCGTACCGAAGACGACTATTGCGCGCTCCTCGGTGGCCGACTGGGCCGGCCCGGTGCCGCTCGGCAGTCCTTGCAACGAGTTCGGGAACGACCCCGACGGAACCACCTCGGGCGTGAAGAGCAGCCGCTGCACAGGCGCTGACCAGTTCTGGGCAAACGTCGGCAGCCCGGCCGCGCCCAAGCGCAGCGGTGACGCCTACCAGAACGGCGACTGCACGACCGAGGACGGCTGTGCCGGCGGGACCAACAGTGACTACGACCCGAACGGCTACTTCTACACCGTCAACGTCGAGAAGCGGACGGCCAACCTGCGCCTCGATGCGTTCGACCCGGCGCTGATCAGCGTCGGCGACTTCTGCGACAGCCGCCAGAGCGACAACTCCAGCATCCAGAACGCCGCCAAGCTCAAGCCGTCGACCGACAAGAATCCCGAGGCGATCGTGCCCGATCCGGCCACCCGGTACGCCGAGGGTCCGGCCAGCCCGTACTGCACCGGCGACATCTCGTACAACGCCAAGAATCAGAAGGACATCAACCAGGTGTCCACAAGTTTCACCGTGCGCAATCCGCCGTCGAACCCGTGGGACCCGATGTCGGGCAGCGTCCGCACCGACTGCATTGGCGCGAAGACCTACCCGGGCTACGCGGGTGATCTCAGCAAGGTGCTCAACCAGAAGCATTCGGACTACCAGGTGGTGACCCCTGGCTTTGGTCCTGGGTATGTCGCGCAGGTGTTCCGTCGGTGGGTACCGATCTGCACCATCGCCGACGCTCAACCGGGTAGCTACACGATCCAGGTCAAGACGAACGGGGTCGGAGCGGACTTTGCCGGGGGGCACAACCGGTTCGCGCTGCGCGCCTACTCCACCACGGATTCCATCGGCAAGGACAACGTCGCGATCTCGGGCTTCAACAAGATGGCGATCTACGCCAACCTGCCCAACGCCACCACCTCATTCTTCCTCGCCCAGGTCCCCGCCGGGGCCCGTGGACAGACACTGAACGTCCGGCTCTTCGACATCGGAGACTCGACCGGCTCGGGCACAGTGCGCGTCGTCCCGCCACCGGACAGCGGTCTGGCCAAGTTTGCCGGCTGCAAGGGCTACGGCGTGACAGGCGGCGCGATCGGCCTGAACCTCACGGACTGCGCCATCACCGCGAACAGCTCGTACAACGGCAAGTGGCAAACCGTCTCAGTGCCGATCCCAACGGGCTACACCTGCAACTCCAGCTCGTCCACCGGCTGCTGGGTCAGGCTGCAGTACGCCTACGGCAGCGGCAACCAGCCGAGTGACACGACCTCGTGGACGGCGAGCATCGAGGGGGACCCGGTCCGGATCGTGGAGTAGCGTCGGCATCTCGTCTGCTCGTCCCTGTGGAGGACCTCGATGCGCACCTTGCCGTACGGCTCCTGGCCATCCCCGATCTCCGCCGACGCATTGTTGTCGGACGCTGGAGTCGACATCGGCTTCCCGCGCGTGGACGGGGGCGACCTGTACTGGCTCCAGGCGAGGGCCACCGAGGGTGGTCGTGGAGAGCTCGTCCGGCGTACTCCGGACGGGATGACCACGAGCCTCACACCGGCGCCATGGAACCTGCGCTCCCGAGTGCACGAGTACGGCGGCGGCGCCTACGCCGTCCGTGCCGGGATCGTGGTGTTCGCCAACCTCGACGACCTGCGCCTGTACCGGCTGGACGTGCAGGATCCGTCGACCCCACCGGCGCCGATCACCCCCGAAGGAGTGCACCGTTACGCCGAGCCGGTCATCGACGTACGCCGTCGCCGGGTGATCGCCATCCGCGAGGACCACACCGATCCCGCAGCACCGGTCAACACGCTCGTGAGCCTGGATCTCGATGGTGCCAACGTCGACGGTGGACGCGTCATCGTCGAGGGCACGGACTTCGTGACCGCTGCCGACCTGAGCCCGGACGGCAGTCGGCTCGCCTGGATCAGCTGGGACCTCCCGAGAATGCCGTGGGAGGCCAGCACGGTGCACCGCGCCGAGATCGACGCAGAGGGCGTGGTGTCGGCGGTCGCCGCGGTGACGGACGGCTCGACCTGGGTTCAGCAGCCTCGGTGGGCACCGGACGGACGGCTGTTTTTCATCGAGGAGAGCCACGATTGGGCGAACCTGGTCGCGGTCGACACGGTCGCGCCGGACGATGCGCCGCAGCGCTTCGTGGCAGACGGACTGGAGTTCGGGCGGCCGAACTGGTTCCTCGGGTCCCGCGACTTCGACTTCCTCCCCGACGGTCGGCTGATCGCCGCCGCGTCCGAGCTCGGGATGGCCCGGCTGGTCGTCATCGACCCGGTCGACAGGTCGTGCGCAGTGTTCGACAGCGAGGCGGCAGTCGTCGACGGGCTCGCGACCGCCGACGACGGTCGGGTGCTGGCTCTCGTTTCGACCCGGTCCACTCCGATGGCGGTCGTGCTGCTGACAGTTCCTGACGCCTCGGAAGACACGTCAGCTGTGGCCCCCGAGACGGTCTACACCTCGATCACCTTCGCCCTCGACCCCGGTAGCACCAGCCTTGCGGAGAACGTCTCCTGGACGAACTCCAGAGGTGAGACGGTCCACGGTTTCTACTACCCACCGGCGAACGCCGACGTACAGGCCGACGACCAGGAGCGTCCGCCACTGCTGGTCGAGTCGCACGGCGGCCCGACCGCGATGCACTCCGCGTCGTTCAAGCTCGGCTCCCACTACTGGACCAGCCGGGGTTTTGCGATCCTCGACGTCAACTACGGCGGCAGCAGCGGTTTCGGTCGCCGCTACCGCGAGCGGTTGAACGGCCAGTGGGGTGTGGTCGACATCGATGACTGCGTGACCGGAGCGCTGGCGATGGCCGAGCAGGGCCGTGCCGACCGCGATCGGCTGGCCATCCGAGGCGGCAGCGCCGGCGGCTACACCACGTTGCGCGCGCTGACCGAGTCCGACGTCTTCGCCGCGGGCGCGAGCCACTACGGGATCGGCGACCTCGAGACGCTGGCCCGTGACACGCACAAGCTGGAGTCGCGCTACCTGGACTCGCTGATCGGGCCCTACCCCGAGCGGCGCGACCTCTACGTCGAACGCTCGCCCATCCATCACGTCGACCGGCTGAGCAGCCCGATGATCCTGTTCCAGGGCACCGAGGACAAGGCTGTGCCGCCCAGCCAAGCCACCAGGATGGCCGACGCCCTGCGCGCCAAGGGGCTTCCCGTGACGCTGATCATGTTCGAGGGCGAGGGCCACGGGTTCCGACAACCGGCGAACATCAAGCGCGCACTGGAGGCCGAGCTGTTCTTCTACGGACGCGTCCTCGGATTCACTCCCGCAGACGACATCGATCCCGTCCCCATCGACAACCTCTAACCGGCAAACAAGCCACCGTCCGCTCAATCGTCGTCGTCATCGGGAGTCGGACCCCAGTTGGGACGGAATTCGAAGAGGTCGAGCTGGGACACCGGTCGCTTGCCCTCACCGTTCCACCGCATCCGCCAGATGTCACCGTGCACGATCGGGTCGGAGTCCAGGTACTTGAACCTGACGAAGGCCACCTGACGGCCGTCGGGTGACCAGGCCGGGTTGAAGTTCTGGACGGGCAGCGCCGTCGGGGACGTCAGGTAGCGAACGTGGTGATCCCCCTCGCAGTCGGCGGACGCTGTCGCGATGGCTTGCGACTGGCCATCAGGAGCCCCATGGCCGTAGGTCTCGAACACGAGGAGATCCTTCGTAGGTCCGCGCCTGGCCGGTGACACGTCAGGCAAGTCGGCGTCGAGGGACCAGGGGGTCAGCCGACAGGCCTTGGTCCCGTCAGGGTTCATCCGGAAGACGGCGCTGTGGCCCGTCGCGTTGTTTCCGCGAAGAAGCACGAGGTATCCCGCTGGCGCGAACTGCGCCCACGACTCCTCGAAGCGACCATCAATGCGACGCGGACTCACGCGGGTGACGTGCTCGCCCTTCACATCGGTCCGCCAGAGTGCGGCCGACCGGGCGTTCCCGTGGTTGTCGATCGGTCCCGTGACCCGTTGGAACAACAGGTGACGACCGTCCGGCGTCCAGGTCGGCTGGTTGTCGGAGAAGCATGGGTCGACACAGCCGAGGTCCAGCACGCGTTCCCCTCGACCGTTGGCTCTCACGATGCCGACTGTGCCTACTTCGTCGTACGTCGGGTCGGGGACGTCTCGCTCGAAGGCCACCAGTCGCCCGTTCGGGGAGAACTGCGGGTCCAGGTCGTGCAAGCCCGCGCCGGGGTGCGTCACGATGCGAACGTCCCGACCTTTCGGGTCGCTGGAGACGATGCGGGAGCCGCTGAAGTGCAGATCGACGAACTGAGACCAGGCGATCCTGCCGCCGGATGCCGCACTGTTCCTCTGGGCCTGCGAGCCGAGCGGAGACCGATCTACCGCCCCGTTACCCTTACCACCGTCAGCAGCGGCACCGTTGGACACCACCGCACAGGCAATCAGCGCTGCCGCAGCGGTCGCTAAGGTCCGGTTTGGTCGCCATCTCCAGGGCCGAAGTCCGTCACCGTGTGCACGCATGCTGTCTCACTCCGTTCCGACCCCGCACGTCGAGGCTCACCGCGAGTGTCCTTGCCTGCTCAGATAACGAAAATCCCTAGTTCTAGGGATGCCGTGGTGCCACCATCTGGAGATGACCACCACGGTCAGAGAAGTGCGGGGTCGGTTCCTCGACCTGGTCGGACGACCTGCCTCCGGGTCTGACTTCGGCGCCGCCGTCGCCGAGGCCGTGCAACCCCTGCTCCCGTTCGAGGGCTGGTGTCTTTTCGGGCTGAACCCGACCAACGGTCTACGCACCTTCCAGTTCGGAGGCAGAGGCACCGAGCACACGGCCGAGATGGCCGCCAACGAAGCACTCCAGGACGATGTGAACAAGTACGCGGAGCTCGGCCGCGCCGCCGTGCCCGCGGGGTGGTTGGCACGAGACCACCCACGCGCCGACAGCAGCTTCCGCTTCAATGAGATCCTGCGACCTCAAGGTTTTCAGTCGGAGCTGCGGATACTGCTGCGCGACGGCGGCCGGGTGTGGGGTGCACTGACCCTGTTCCGCGAAGACCGGCGGAGGTCCTTCGGAGACGCCGAAGTCTCCACCGCGGCGCAGGTGTGCGCTCCGCTGGCCCGCGCCGTGCGCTATCACCCCACCCGCCGCTTCTCCGCTGTGCCGGGGCCGCTACCCCCCGGTGTCATCCTGATGCGGGAGGACAACCAGTTTGTCGCGTCCGACGAGGCGTGCGCTTGGCTCGAAGACCTAGTCCCCGGTGGGCTCGACGAGACCCACATCGGCGATGTGACACGCGTGGTTTTCGACGCTGCGAACGTCGTTCGCCGCCGGAGCTCCTCCCCCGGCGCGAGCGCAGCTCATACGGTCGTTCGCACAGTGAGCGGCCGCTGGCTCTGGGTCCAGGGCACCGGACTGGGCGACAGCGACGTCGCCGTGCTGCTGCAACCGGCGTCGGTAGGCCAGCTGCTGCCCACGATCGCACGTATTCACGATCTGACGCGCCGGGAGGCCGAGGTGCTGCAGTGGCTGACTGCGGGCCTCGCTACCAAGCAGATCGCACGAGAGCTGGGGTTGTCGCCGTACACCGTCAACGACCACGCCAAGGCGATCTACCGTAAGTGTCGAGTATCGGGTCGCGAGGAACTCTTCGGCCGGCTGTCCTGACCGCCTTGTCAGTGTGCAGTGTCGGTGTTGACGCTCAGCGGACCCGGAGTAGTCGGTGGAGGGTGGCGAGGCCGTCGGCGCTTCCCGGCCAGTGCCGCTGCAGCGCGTCCGGGCCGGCTCGGCGTACGACGGATCGCAGTACCAGGGCGACCACGATGGCGTCGTCGGCATACCCCAGTACGGGGATGAGGTCCGGCACCAGGTCAATCGGCAGCGCCAGGTAGCCGAGCAGCAGCCACAACCGCACCCGGACACCGCGCGGGAGCGACCTGTCCCGAGCCAGCCGGGAGATCAGCCGGGCGACGTCGGGCAGCAGCCGAAGCAGGTCCTTGAGCCGGGTCTCGTCCGGCCGGGAGAGCCACAGCGCCAGCAGCAAGGCGAGCCACAGCAGCCCCACTCCCCCGATCACCGCGATCAGCGGCTGCCACCACACCCCGGCATGGTGTCACGACAGGCCCGGCGCTTCGGGCGTTAGGCTCGTCGGCGTACCGGTCGACCCAACAAGGAGTGCCCGTGATCACTGCGATCGTCTTCATCAAGGCCGAGGTGTCGCAGATCCCCGAGGTCGCGGAGCAGATCGCCTCGATCGACGGGGTCAGCGAGGTCTACTCCGTCACCGGCGACATCGACCTGATCGCGCTGCTGCGGGTCCGCAACCACGACGACGTGGCGGCACTGGTGCCGGACCAGATCAACAAGGTGACCGGCGTACTGTCCACCGAGACCCATATCGCGTTCCGTACGTACTCCAGCCATGACCTCGAGGCCGCGTTCTCCCTCGGAGCCGAAGACTGACGTCTCAGTTAGTGGTGGCGGCGAGCCAGGTGTCGAGCTTCTCCTTGGCGGCGCCGGAGTCCACCGCCTGCGTGGCCCGCTGCAGCCCGGGCGCCAGCCGCTGGACCAGGCTTGCGTCGGCACCTGCGACGTCGTACGCCGCGATACCGGCGGCCGCGTTGAGCAGCACGGCGTCGCGGACCGGTCCGGTCTCACCGTCCAGCAGGCGGCGGACCACCGCGACGTTGTACGCGACGTCGCCACCCCGCAGATCAGCCGGCTCGGAGCGGGCGATGCCCAGGTCAGCCGGGTCGAGCACATGCTCGCTCACCTCACCGGCACGGATCGACCAGACCTGGGACGTGGTCGTCGTGGTCAGCTCGTCCAGCCCGTCGTGGCCGCGGAAGACGAAGCCGTCGACACCCCGCCGGGCCAGCACGCCGGCGATGATCGCGGCCATCCGCGGATCGGCCACGCCAACGGCCTGTGCCGCCGGTCGCGACGGGTTGGCCAGCGGACCAAGGAAGTTGAACGTGGTCGCCACGCCGAGCTCGCGCCGCGGCACGGCCGAGTGCCGCAACGCCGAGTGGTAGACCGGCGCGAAACAGAACGTCAGCCCGACCTCGTGAGCGACCGCGGCGACCCGCTCCGGAGGCAGATCGAGCGGTATCCCGAGTCCCTCCAGCACGTCGGCGGAGCCGCACGACGACGACGCGGCACGGTTGCCGTGCTTCACCACGGGGACGTCCGCCCCGGCCGTGACCAGGGCAGCCATCGTGGAGATGTTGACCGTGTGCGACCGGTCCCCGCCGGTGCCCACGATGTCGACGGCCCGGCCGTCGTAGTCCAGCGGGGCCGCGAACTCGTACATCGTCGCGACCAGACCCTGAACCTCCTCGACAGTCTCGCCCTTTGCCCGCAGCGCTACGGCGAAACCTGCGATCTGCGACGGCGTCGCCTCACCGGACAGCACCTGGCGCATCGCCCAACCGGTCTGGGCCGACGTCAGGTCACGTCCGGCGATCAGTCCGGACAACACCTCGGGCCACGTGGATGTCGTCTCCTCAGCCATCGATCCGGCCACCCTTACCCGGGGGTGAGCTCGGCCCGCGGGCGCAGCAGCCGGATCACCGACTCGGCGAGCTCGATCGGATCGATCGGGTGCGGGACCGCCGCCTCCGCGCGCGACCAGGTGGCCAGCCAGCCGTCCTCCCGCCGACCGGTGAGGACCAGGATCGGCGGGCACCGGTAGATCTCATCCTTGAGCTGGCGGCAGACACCCATCCCCCCGGCCGGGACAGCCTCCCCGTCCAGGATGGCCAGGTCGACGCCACCGGCGTCCATCGTCGCGATCACGGCCGGTTCCGTGGCGCACTCGAGGTACTCGACGTCGGGCAGGTCAGGATGCGGACGCTTGCCGAGGGAGAGCATGACCTCGTTACGGGTGTTCGAGTCGTCGCTGTAGACCAGCACCAACATGGGAAGACCTGCCCTCGTCCGTGAGCGTGCAGTGCGCGCCGCTGATGCTACCGGGGCGTCGGTGTCGCCCGCGCGGCCGCCTCCTCGCGGTCCAGCCGGCGATCCTCGCGTTCCGCCTCGCGTTGGCTCTCGCGTACCCACTGCACGAAGAGGACGCTGAAGATGACCAGTCCCACCACGTCGCCACTGCCCCACAGCAGCGAGCCCGCGATGTGCTGGTCGTCCAGCGGGGTGGGTGGCCAGGTCCGTGCCAGCGCGTTGTACCAGTCGGCCGCGATCAGCTGATCCATCGACAGGATCGAGACACCCAGGAACGCATGGAACGGCAGCGTCGCGAACACGGTCAGCATCCGGAACGGGTAGGCGACCCGGCCCGGCACCGGGTCCAGCCCCAGCAGCGGCCAGAAGAACAGACACCCGACCACCAGGAAGTGCACGTGCAGCACGTCGTGCAGCACCGGAGAACGCAGCGTGGCCTCGTACCAGCCGGAGAAGTACAGCACCCACGGGCTGGCCACGAACAGCGTGAACGTCACCGGCGGGAAGGACAACACGGCCGCAACCCGACTGTGGAGGATCGCCAGCAGCACCTTGCGGCCGCCGCGCGGCAGCGTCCGTAGGGCCAGCGTCACCGGGGCCCCGAGGGCCAAGAACACCGGTGTCACCATGGACAGCACCATGTGCTGTGCCATATGCATGCTGATCAGCACGGTGTCGTACGTCGCCAGCGACGAGCACGTCGCGACCACCAGCGAGCCCAGTCCGAGACCGCAGAAACTCACGGTACGGGTCCACGACCAGTGGTCGCCGCGGGCGTGCAGACGGCGTACGCCGAGCAGGTAGACGGCACCGATCGCCACGATCGTCAGCAGCGCGAGCCAGTCCAGCGTCCACGCCGAGAAGACCCGTCCGAACGTGATCGCCGGGACCTGGGCTCCCTGGTCGGCGTGGGCAAGCGGGATCACCCAGCCAGCGTACAAGCGCGGTCTCAACCGGCCGAACCTCGCTGATCGATCGCCGAAACCCCGCTGATCGACCGCCGCAACCCCGCTGATCGAGCCTGTGGAGATCACCGCGCTGGCACGAGCCCGACCCCCGAAACCCCGCTGATCGAGCCTGTCGAGATCACCGCGCTGCGACGAGCCCGACCCCCGAAACCCCGCTGATCGAGCCTGTCCAGATCACCGCGCTGCGACGAGCCCGACCGCCGAAACCCCGCTGATCGAGCCTGTCGAGATCACCGCGCGGCGACGACCCCGACCTGTCAACGGCAACCGAAAATTGACCCCCTGGCGGCAGGTGAAAGTTGACCCCCTGGTTGGTCATGGTTCCTCGCTGGTGGCCGCGGGGACGCGGCCGAGGTCTCGGTCTTTGAGTCTGTAGGAGTCGCCTTTGAGGGCGACGACTTCGGCGTGGTGGACGAGCCGGTCGATCATGGCGGCGGCGACGACGTCGTCGCCGAAGACTTCGCCCCAGCGTCCGAAGGGTTTGTTGCTGGTGACGATCAGTGATGCGCGTTCGTAGCGGGATGAGACGAGCTGGAAGAACAGGTTGGCGGCCTCGGCTTCGAAGGGGATGTAGCCGACCTCGTCGATGATCAGCAGCGGGTAGCGGGCCAGCCGGACGAGCTCTTCTTGGAGCTTGCCGGCGGTGTGGGCCTCGGCGAGTCGGGCGACCCACTGTGAGGCGGTGCCGAACTGCACTCGGTGCCCGGCCTGGCAGGCCCGGATGCCCAGTCCGGTGGCGAGATGGGTCTTGCCGGTGCCCGGTGGGCCAAGGAAGATCACGTTCTCGCGGGCGGTGACGAAGTCGAGTGTGCCCAGGTGCGCGATGGTGTCGCGTTTGAGGCCGCGGGCGTGGTCGAAGTCGAACTCTTCGAGACTCTTCCTGGCCGGGAAGCGGGCGGTCTTGATCCGGCCCTCACCGCCGTGGGCATCGCGTGCGGCGACCTCGCGCTGCAGACAGGCCACCAGATACTCCTGGTGGCTCCACCCCTCGGTGCGGGCCCGCTCGGCGAGCCGGTCCACGCTCTCGCGCAAGGTCGGCGCCTTCAGGACCCGGGTGAGGTAGGCGACCTCGGCGGTGAGGTCCTGGGCCGGTGCCGTCTTCGTTCGTGTCGCCATCACGACACGCCTTGGTCGGTCTCGAGTCCGAAGGCAGCGTCGTAGCTGCTCAACGCACGCTGCTCGACCTCGGTCGCCGTCGGTGACCGGAGCAGGGCCAGCCGGTCGTGGCGCAGCGCCTTCGCCGCTTCGGCGTGGGCCGGGTCGGTCAGGGACTGGTGCTGGGCCCAGCATCGGGGATGGTCGGCCACGACGCGCCCCTCGCAGAACACCTGGATTCGCTCAAGACCAGCGGCCACCTCGATCCGGCGCCCCACCGCGGTGGGGTGGACCGAGTAGTCGTTGGAGTCGAGCCGGACGTAGTGGTCGCGAGGCAACCGCGACGAAGAACGCCAGCCCGTCACCGGCGCCACCGGTGGCAGGGCCAGCATTGCAGCCCGGTCCGCCTCGACCCGGTCGGCTGGCGAGCACCCCAGCACCCGCATCGTCCGGGCGTTCGCCCTCGGTAGCCAGCCGGTCAGCTGGGTGTTGAAGTCGTCGGGGCCGGTGAAGGTGCGTCCAGGCAGGAAGGACGTCTCCAAATAGCCATTGCCCCGCTCGACCAGGCCCTTGGCCTCAGGGTCACCGGGTTTGCAGATGACCACCTTGGCAGCCAGCGTGCCGCGGAAGGCCTGGCAGTCCCGCGTGAGTTCACTGACCCCACGGCGCCATCGGCCGATCGCTGACTCACCGTCCCAGACCAGCGTCCTGGGCACTGCGCCCAGCTCGGCGAGCAGACTCCACCAGCCGGCGAAGAGGTCCTCGGCCTTCCGAGACGGCAGCAGCCGCGCCGACAGCCAGCGCGAGTAGCCCGAGACCATGGTCAGGACCGGCAACTGCACCGCAGTGCGGCGCTGGCCGAAACCAACCGGAACCACGACCTCGGGAAACCACAGGTCGCACTGACCGATCTCGCCCGGCCCATAGCTGGTCCGGGAGGCCGGATCCGGCGGCAGATAGATCGGCCGCAGATCCGCCACCCGATCCCGCAGGATCCGGATCGAGTGCTGCCAACCGATCCGCTCGGCAATCACCGTCGCCGGGATCGTCGGCCACGCCTGCAGCAGCTCCCGGACACGTGGCTCGACCTCATCAACGACCGAACCCCGCGACTGCCGCTGATACATCGGTGGCCCCTCGCTCCGCAACGCAGCCCTCACCGTGTTCTTCGAACACCGCATCGCCCGCGCGATCACCTTGATCGGCATCCCCTCGTTGCGATGCAGGCGCCGAATCTCCGCCCAGTCCTCCACAGACAACACCCACTTCCTCCTGACCTCGGCTGAGGCCAGCATGTCGGAGGGGGTCAGACTTCAACCGCCGCCAGGGGGTCAGTTTTCACGCGCCGTCGACACGACCGCCGAAACCCCGCTGATCGAGCCTGTCGAGATCACCGCGCGGCGACGACCCCGACCGCCGAAACCCCGCTGATCGAGCCTGTCGAGATCACCGCGCGGCGACGACCCCGACCCCCGAAACCCCGCTGATCGAGCCTGTCGAGATCACCGCGCTGCGACGACCCCGACCCCCGAAACCCCGCTGATCGAGCCTGTCGAGATCACCGCGCTGCGACGAGCCCGACCGGCCGAAACGTGTGTGCCCCATGTCACCAGCGCTGAGGCTATGCACGGCGGGGGGTCGATGTGTCCTACCGGTGCCCGTGAGGCCATAATGGCCGGGTGGCGACTACTACGGCGATCTCCGCTTCACGGCTGCACGGTCAGCATGACCGGCCGAGCATGGTCAGCGTCGGGACGATCGTCTGGCTCTCCAGCGAGCTGATGTTCTTCGCGGCCCTGTTCGCGTGCTACTTCACATTGCGCAGCGCCACCCCGGACACCGTTGCCCTGTGGACCCAGGAGACGGCGAAGTTGAACGTCCCGTTCGCCTCGGTCAACACCACGGTGCTGGTGCTCAGCTCGGTCACGTGCCAGCTCGGCGTCTTCGCTGCGGAGCGTGGCCAGGTCGGTCGCAGCGGCGGCGTGCTCGACTTCCGTAACTGGGGTCTGCGCGAGTGGTTCGTGCTCACCTATGTGATGGGCTCGTTCTTCATCGCCGGCCAGGTGCTGGAGTACTCCGAGCTGATCCGCGAGAACGTCACGATCCCGTCGTCGCCGTACGGCTCGATCTTCTACCTGACCACCGGCTTCCACGGACTCCATGTGGCTGGCGGCCTGATCGCCTTCCTGTTCGTGCTCGGCCGTACGTTCATGGCCCGAACCTTCACCCACGAACAAGCCGTGACCGCGATCGTCGTGTCGTACTACTGGCACTTCGTCGATGTCGTCTGGATCGGCCTGTTCGCCACGATCTACCTGCTGCAGTAACCGTCCGACCGCCCGTGAGACCTGCTTCGAAGATCGGCTTCGGCCGGAGAGAAGGGACACGACTTCAGTGAAGTTCCTGTCGACACGACGGCGTCACCCGCTGGCGGGGCTGGTTGTCGTGCTGCTCGGACTGGTGATGACCGCCGGGTTGTACTCCGCGTTCCGCCCGGCCGTCGCGAGCCAGTCGTCCAAGGCCGACGACCAACTGATCTCGCAGGGGCGCAAGCTCTTCACCGTCGGCTGCTCGTCCTGCCACGGCCTGAACGGCGAGGGCGTCGTGATGAAGGGCGGCAGCAACTACGGCCCTCCGCTGGTCGGTGTCGGTGCGGCAGCCGTCGACTTCCAGGTCGGTTCGGGTCGGATGCCGGCTCAGCAGCCTGGCACGCAGATCCCGGACAAGCAGGCGACCTATAGCGACGCCGAGGTCGAGGCGCTGGCCGCGTACGTCGCCTCGTTAGGCCCCGGACCGGCGATTCCGGATGCCGAGGCCACCGACACGAGCAACGCCAGCGTCAGTCGTGGCGTGGAAATTTTCCTCGCCAACTGTTCGGCGTGCCACAACTTCGCTGGGCAAGGGGGCGCCTTGCCCAGTGGTCGCTACGCCCCGAGCCTGATGGGTTCTTCGCCCAAGCACATCATCGAGGCGATGCTGACCGGACCACAGCAGATGCCGAACTTCCCCGACGGCACGCTCAATCCGCAGGACAAGAAGGACGTCATCGCGTTCATCGAGTCACTGCAGAACAAGACTGAGTACGGCGGCGCCGCGCTCGGCAGCAAGGGCCCGGTCACCGAAGGCCTGTTCGGCTGGCTGTTCGGTATCGGTGGGCTCGTCCTGGCTGCGGTGTGGATCGCCAACAACGGTGCCCGAGCCAGCAAGAAGACGACAGCCCAGGCGGCGAAGAAGTCATGACCGAACACACCGAGATCGAACGGCACGGCGCCCACGACAGCGTTGAGGGCCCGATCCCGAACCCGGGTCTGCCCGAGCACCAGCCGCGGCCGACCGACGTGGATCCCAAGCTCGAGCGTCGCGCCGAGGTCCAGGTCGCTGCGATGTTCATGCTGGCGGCGCTGTTGACGGTCGGATTCACGGTCGCGTACTTCGCCTTCGAACCGGGAGACGGCGAGCTCGTCCTCGGCTGGGGCGCCTCCAACCTCTTCCTCGGCCTCACCCTGGGTCTGGCGCTGCTGCTCATCGGTATCGGGTTGATCCAATGGGCTCGCAAGCTGATGGGCGACCACGAGATCGTCGAGTACCGCCACGGTGCTGCCTCGACACCGGAGGATCGCGAAGAGACTCTCGCGGCGTTCTACCAAGGTTCCGAGGAGTCCGGTTTCACTCGACGCAAGCTGATCCGCAACAGCCTGCTCACCAGCCTTGGCCTGCTCGGCGTACCCGCTGTGGTGCTGCTGCGCGACCTCGGTCCGTTGCCGGGCAGCCAGCCCGCCCATACCGTGTGGAAGAACGGCGTCCGCGTGGTGCTGGACGTGACAGGTGCACCGCTGAAGCCGAGCGATTTCGAGGTCGGCACACTCGTCAACGCCGAGCCTGCACTGTTCTTCGAGTCCGAGGACGCCAACGGCAACGTCGTCCCGCCGGTGTACGAAGGTGTGGAGCTGCAGAACGCCAAGGCCAAGGCCGCCGTCATCCTGGTCCGGATGCAGCCCGACGACATCACCCCGAGCGAGCAGGCCAAGAACTGGGGCATCGACGGCATCTTGTGCTACTCCAAGATCTGCACCCATGTTGGTTGCCCGATCAGCCTCTGGGAGCAGCAGACCCATTCGGTGCTGTGCCCGTGTCACCAGTCGACGTTCGACTTGGCCGACAACGCCAGGGTGATCTTCGGACCGGCCGCCCGCCCCCTGCCTCAACTGCCCCTGTCTGTCGACGACGAGGGCTACATCATCGCCACGGCGGACTTCGACGTACCCGTCGGCCCCAGCTATTGGGAACGAGGTTGATCCGATGAGCACCACCCAGTCCACCGGCGCGTCGAGCACGTCGACGCAGGCCCGGTCCGGCGCCAAGAAAAACCCGGCCGCTGGTCCGGTCGGCTGGCTCGACGACCGTGTCGGCCTGGCCGGGCTGATGAAGAAGCAGCTGCGCAAGGTCTTCCCGGACCACTGGTCGTTCATGCTCGGCGAGATCGCGCTGTGGAGCTTCGTGATCTTGTTGCTGACGGGCGTCTTCTTGTCGCTGTGGTTCAAGCCCAGCATGGAGGAAGTCGACTACATGGGCTCCTACGCCCAGCTTCGCGGCATCCACATGTCGGAGGCGTACGCGTCGACCCTGGACATCTCCTTCGACGTACGCGGCGGTCTGCTGATGCGTCAGATGCACCACTGGTCGGCGAACCTGTTCCTGGCCGCGATGACGATCCACATGCTGCGCGTGTTCTTCACCGGAGCGTTCCGCAAGCCGCGTGAGCTGAACTGGCTGATCGGCCTGGGTCTGCTCCAGCTCGGCATCATCGAGGGTTTCGCGGGTTACTCACTGCCCGACGACCTGCTGTCGGGCACCGGGCTGCGGATCGCCGAAGGGCTGATGCGCTCGATCCCGGTGTTCGGGACCTACATCTCGTTCTTCATCTTCGGTGGGGAGTTCCCCGGTGACGAACTGGTCTCCCGCCTCTACATCGTGCACGTGCTGCTCATCCCCGGCCTGCTCGTAGGGCTGATCTCTGCCCACATGCTGCTGCTCGTCTACCACAAGCACACCCAGTGGCCTGGGCCTGGCCGGACCAACGACAACGTCGTCGGCTACCCCCTGCTCCCGGTGTACGCAGCGAAGGCCGGTGGCTTCTTCTTCATCGTCTTCGGCGTCACCGCCTTGATGGGGGCGCTGATGCAGATCAACCCGATCTGGATGTACGGGCCCTATGATCCGTCGAAGGTGACCGCAGACTCCCAACCCGACTGGTACATGGGCTGGTTGGACGGTGGTCTGCGGCTGATGCCCGCCTGGGAGACGCACATCGCCGGCTTCACGATCTCCTGGAACGTGATGATCCCGGGTCTGGGCCTGATGGGCATCTTGTTTGCCGTGCTGGGCGCGTATCCGTTCATCGAACGCTTCATCACCGGCGACAACCGCGAGCATCACCTGTTGGACCGCCCGCGCAACCACCCGACTCGAACCGGGCTCGGGGCAGCAGGAATCGCGGCGTACGGCGTGCTGTGGGCGGGGGCCGGCAACGACCTGATCGGGCCTGAGTTCCACCTGTCGATCTACCAGATCACCTGGTTCCTCCGGATCGCCTTCTTCGTGCTCCCGGTGCTGGTGTTCATCATCGCCCGCCGGTGGTGCCTGTCGCTGCAGCGGCACGATCGTGACTTGTTGCTGCACGGCTACGAGACCGGCGTCATCGTCCGGGCGCCGGACGGGTCGTACTCGGAGATCCACAAGCCGGTCAACCCGGTCAGCGCCTACAACCTCACCACGCACGACCAGACCGAGCCGCTGCAGCTTCCGGCCCGCGAGGACGTCAACGGGGTGGCTGCGCCCAAGCAAGGCAAGGAGCGGGTACGCGCCAAGCTGTCGCAGTTCTGGTACGGCGATGACGTGGCCAAGCCGACCGCCGGCGAGCTCGAGGAAGCAGTGCACCACCACGACCCTGTGACCACCAACGGCGTCGGTGAGACGCACAAGGGCATCGAGACCGGCGGACAGGTCGGCGGCGACGAGTTCGAGCTGGAGGACTCCGGCACGACGTCCACCCGCTGACACCAGCTTCGCTGGCGCCGGTTCGCTGGCCCCGGTTCGCTGACCGCGGGTCCAACGGTCCCCCGGTTGTCCCTCTGGCCCTTGGGGTTTGCCTAGTTAACTATTCGGGCGAATAGTTAACTAGGCAAACCTGGCTTGGGCACTGAGGGTTTGCCTTGCTGACCTTTCCCGCCGAGGCGCCAGAGGCGCTCGCCCGCCGTCCGGGCTGTCCGGGCATTGCGGGCAGTGTGGTTGCCGAACAGTGCGGGTAGCCAGTGCGGGTCGCCGGAGACCGCGGATCAGGGGCCAGTACGCCGGCCGGGCTGGGTGTGGCCCACGTGTCGCCCGGACGGCAGCGCTGCCGGGCTGTGTCGTCCAGCAGGGACTGGTTCCTCGGGACCGGCCGCCTCGAGCGGACTCAGCGGGTCGCCACGCCGACCCGGCGAGACGGCGCAGACAGAACGACGCCCCACGTCCTCACAGCAGGACGCGGGGCGCCGGGTCTGGGCGGGGGCTCAGCGGTCAGGCTGGGCCTGGAGTGCCCTCAGAGTGCGGAGCCCTGGCGGTACTCCGCAAATGTCTGGTTCCAGTCTGTCCAACCATTTCCGTCCTCGAGACCCCGTTGGGTACCGGTCACCTCGACCGGGTCCCCGCGGTGAGTGAGATTGAACAGCCACTTCGCGTTGTCGACGCCCATCCCCACACACCCGTGACTCACATTGTACGAGCCTTGTGCCGACACCGACCAGGGTGCAGCGTGAAGGAACTCGCCGGTGAACGTGACACGCTGCGCATACTGGACATCAGGGATGTCGTAGTACTCCGGATCGCTCTGGTCGATGCCCACCGTCGCCGCGTCCATCCGCTTCTGCGCGAACTTCTCGACGATCAGCTTCGTGCCGCTGCGGGTCTCGTAACCAGCCTTGCCGCCGGTGATCGGGATGGTCCGGGCGAGCGAGCCGTTGACCAACACCGCCATCTGGTCCGTCTGCAGGTTGGCCCGCATGATCACGGAGTCACCGATGGTGAAGTCGACGTGGCGGTCCATCTGGCCGTAGATGCCGTTGCCGGCGTCCACGCTGTTGACGTTGAGGTCGACGGTCACATCGGTGCCCGGCTTCCAGTAGGTCCGGGGACGCCAGTGCACCTCCTGGTCGTTCATCCAGTGCCACGTGCCGGCCGTCCGCGGCGAGGTCTTCACCACCATCCGCTTCTGGAACGCGGCCCGGTCGGTGACCGGGAGGTCGAACGTCACGATGACGGGCATACCGACACCGACGGCCTCGCCCTCGAGCGGCGTCATGCTCGGGTAGGTCTGCTGGTCGAGCGTCAGAGCCTCGGTCCGAAACGGGGTGCGGCTGGTCTTCGCCAGGCCGTTGGCGTCGCTGGCCCGACCGACGACGACGTACGCCGTCCCGGGCTCGAGCAGCGAGTCGGCGGTCCAGCGGGTCTTGGAGGCATCGAAGCTCCCCGACATCCGCTTGCCCTTGACCGCACGCATCACGACGGAGTCGAAGGTACCTTCGTCGACCCGTACCGAGACCGCGGTGTCGACCGTGACGGGCTTGGTGCGGTCGACGTTCCCGGTGATGACGGCCGCGGACGTCGCGGGCTCCGCGGACTGGTCGGCCGGCTTGGGACCGGCGTTGTTGGCCGCCCGGTCACCGGGGCCGGATGCTGCATTGTTGACCGCGTCGTTCCCACTGCACCCGGAGAGCGCAAGGCTCAGTGCCGCGGTCGCGACGGCGACCACGGTCAGGCGGGAACGGATCCCCCGTGCGGACATAGACAGACTCCCTTGAACAAGCAACGAGCTGGGTGCGCGACAAGGGTAACAAGACAGTCGGACAGCAAGAAATGACGTGTCCGCTGCGCGAGTTCAACTTCTCGACGCTTCTGTCAGATACGACGCAGCAGCGGCCGAAAAGGTTGTGTGGCGCTCGTCACGTCAGTGGGCGTGTTCGCCGCGGTAGTACTCGAAGACCCAGCCGACCAACGCGATCGAGCCTGAGCCGACGCCGATGATGAACAACCACCATCCGAACACCACGCCGAGCACGCACAGTGCGAGCGTGAGCGCGCACCACAGCGGCCACCAGGAGTACGGCGGAAAGAATCCCAGCTCGCCGGCCCCGTCGACCACCTCCGCGTCCTTGAGATCCTCCGGGCGGGGATCCATCTTGTTCGCGTGAAAGCCCAGGTAGAACGTCACCAGGGCCGCGAGGCCGGTCGTCATCACCAGGGCCGCGGTGCCGGTCGGATCCTCGGAGAAGAACCAGTACGACGGCGCGACGAGCGCGAAAAAGACCGCGTTGAACCCGAAGATCCAGGCCTCAGCCTTCACCGGGGGTCCGTCCTCTCGTCGTCGACGATCTGCGGCTTGATCTCGGTGCCTTGCGGTGGCCCACCCCGGACCTGGTCTTCGAGATGCTCGGCCCGCCCGGACATCTCGGCCATGTCAGAGACCTGGTCACCTTCGTTGATCTTGCCGTTGTGCTCCAGCTCCATCAGCGCGACCTCGGGGTGGTGCAGGTCGAAGGCCGGGCTCTCCGAGCGGATCCGCGGCAGCTTGGTGAAGTTGTGCCGCGGCGGCGGACACGAGGTGGCCCACTCCAGCGAACGTCCCCAGCCCCAGGGGTCGTCGGTCTCGACAAGGGGAGCAGTCCGGGACTTCCAGACGTTGTACAGGAACGGGATCGTGGACGCCCCCAGCACGAACGCCCCGATCGAAGAGATCTCGTTCAGACCGGTGAAGCCGTCGGTCGCCTTGTAGTCGGCATACCGCCGAGGCATGCCCTCGACACCGAGCCAGTGCTGCACCAGGAACGTCGTGTGGAAGCCGACGAACAACAGCCAGAAGTGGATCTTGCCGAGCCGCTCGTCGAGCATCCGGCCTGTCAGCTTCGGCCACCAGAAGTAGAAGCCGCCGAACATCGCGAACACCACTGTGCCGAACACGACGTAGTGGAAGTGCGCCACCACGAAGTAGGAGTCCGACAGCGGGAAGTCCAACGGCGGGGAGGCCAAGATGATGCCGGTCAGTCCGCCGAACAGGAACGTGGTCAAGAACCCGACGGCCCAGAGCATGGGTGTATCAAGCGAGACTGACCCGCCCCATATCGTGCCGATCCAGTTGAAGAACTTCACTCCGGTGGGTACGGCGATCAGGAACGTCATGAAGGAGAAGAACGGCAGGTCAACGGCTCCGGTCACGAACATGTGGTGCGCCCAGACCGCCACCGACAGCGCCGCGATGCCGAGCGTGGCGCCGACCAGCCCGATGTAGCCGAAGATCGGCTTGCGGCTGAAGACAGGCAGGATCTCGGTAATGATGCCGAAGAACGGCAGCGCGATGATGTAGACCTCGGGATGGCCGAAGAACCAGAACAGGTGCTGCCACAGGATCGGGCCACCGTTGGCGGCGTCGAAGATGTGGGCACCGAGCAGACGGTCGGCCTCGAGCGCGAGCAGCGCGCCGGCCAGGATCGGGAACGCGATCAGCACGAGCAGCGACGTGACCAGGATGTTCCACGTGAAGATGGGCATCCGGAACATGGTCATGCCGGGGGCGCGCATGCAGAAGATCGTGGTCACGAAGTTGACGCCACCGAGAATGGTGCCCAGACCCGCCATCCACAGGCCCATGACCCACAGGTCGCCACCGACACCGGGCGAGCGGATCGCGTTGGACAGTGGCTGGTACGCGAACCAGCCGAAGTCCGCGGCACCACCGGGCACGATGAAGCCGGACAGCACGATCAGACCGCCGAACAGGAACAGCCAGAAGCTGAACATGTTCAGCCGTGGGAACGCCACGTCAGGGGCGCCGATCTGCAGCGGCATGATGCAGTTCGCGAAGCCGACGAACAGCGGCGTCGCGAACAGCAGGAGCATGATCGTGCCGTGCATGGTGAACAGCTGGTTGTAGACCTCGTCGTCGACGATCTGGAGTCCGGGCTGAGCGAGCTCGGCCCGGATGATCATCGCCATCAGGCCGGCGACCAGGAAGAAGCCGAACGACGCGATCAGGTAGAGGTTGCCGATCACCTTGTGGTCAGTGGTCGTCAGGTACTTGACGACGAGCTGCCCTTTGGTCCGGGGCCGCACCCCGGTGGCGACGCGCGACGCGCGCCCGGCATCGACCGCGGTCATTGCCCGCCCTCCTCGGATGTGTTCAGTCCAGAGACTGTGCTGGAGTCCTCACCGCCGAGCAACGTGCCGATCTGGTTCAGTCCGTTGGGATCGGCCAACTCGGCCATGTGCTGGTCGAACTCCTCCTGGCTGGTCACATGGACGTTGAACAGCATCCGCGAGTGCTGGTAGCCGCACAGCTCCGCGCAGCGGCCGACGAAGTCGCCCTGCACTGTCGGCGTCATCGAGAACGACTGATCGCGACCGGGGATGACATCACGCTTGAAGTAGAACGACGGCACCCAGAAGGAGTGGATGACGTCCGGGGAGTGCAGGGTGAACGTGACGCTCTGGTCCTCCACGAGCCACAGGGTCGGCTCCTGTGCGGTCGTCCCAGCGTCGTAGACGTCCTCACCACCCGCACCGTTCTCTTTCTGGTAGTTGAACGTCCAGGACCACTGCTGCGCCGTGACGATGACCTCGTGGTCGGGGTTGGCGACCTCGGCCAGCACCTTGTTCTGCTTCTCGACGGTGAAGAAGAACAACACGGCGACGACGATGATCGGGGCGATCGTGTAGAGCACCTCGATCGGGAGGTTGTAACGGACCTGGGTCGGCAGGTCGTCGTCACCGCGTCGCCGGTAGCGGATCACCGCCCAGAAGATCAGGCCCCAGGTGAATCCACCGATGATGAAGGCAGCGATCCAGGACCCGATCCACAGGTCGTGGACGTACACCGAGCGGTCGCTCCCCGGCTCGGGCAGACCAAGCCGCTTCCACTGGTCCGTGGTCTCCTGCGAGCATCCGCTCAGCGCCAGTACCGACAGCACGCCGACCACCGAGGCAATGGCCGTTCGGGCTCGCCGACGGGGGGCGGAACGCTCGGTGAGCTGACGACTCACGTGACGCCTCTCTTGTTGTCGCGACGTGTTTCGAACATGGTCAGAGGTGGTGCAGTCCGAAGCCGATCCGGCATCCCCAAACCCTACTCCAGCACCTTCCGGAGCGACGCCCGAGGCCCGCTGATCGAGCCACCCGCTGATCGAGCCACCCGCCGATCGAGCCACCCGCCGATCGAGGCACCCCGCTGATCGAGGCACCCCGCTGATCGAGCTTGTCGAGATCACCGGGTCTCGACAAGCTCGACCGCCAGAACCGCTCGACCGCCAGAACCGCTCGACCGCCAAAACCGCTCGACCGCCAGAACCGCACGACCGCCAGAACCGCTCGACCCACCAAACCGCTCGGCCGAGGGTTACAGGCCGATCGCGTCCGCGCAGCCATCCCAGAGCAGCGCCCGATCGCTCGGCGTCTCACGCTGCCAGGGCAGGTACGACGTCGGACGTGGGCTGCGGTCGCACCAGAACTTCCCGGTGGTCTGGCTCGCCAGCGGTGACGCGGCCAGCCAGACGATCGTGTCGGCGCCCTCGGCGGGGCTGCGCAACAGCGGTTTCATCAGCTTCGCGAAGCGCGGAAGCGAGTCGGTGACCCCGGGGGTGTCTGCCCAACCGGGATGCATGCTGTGCACCGCGATCTCCTCCGCAGCCAGCCGGGTGGCCAGCTGCTCGGCGACGATCACCTGCATCCGCTTGGTGCGGGCGTAGGCGGTGGATCCCTTGTAGTCCTCGCTGAGGTACTCCAGGTCGGTGGCGATGTCGTTGGTGAACGGTTGCGCGTACATCCCGCCCGACGACACCCAGATCACCCGCGCGTCCTGGTCCGCAGCCAGCGGTCCGCGCAGCAGCTCGGTGAGGAGCAATGGCCCCAGTACGTGGGTGGCGAAGGTCAGCTCGTGGCCCTGTTCGGACTCGGTCCGCTCCGGAGGCAGCACGCCCGCGTCGTGCACCAGAGCATGCAGTGTGTCGATCCGTCCGGTCAGGTCATCGGCGTACGCGCGGACCGCGGCCAGGTCACTCACGTCGCACACGTCGCACACCAGGTCTGCGTCCGGCACCTCGGCGCGGATCTCCTGCGCGGCATTGTCCAGGCGATCCCTGGTCCGCCCGACCAGGTGGACCGTGGCCCCGAGCCCGGCGAGACCCTGCGCGACCGCTCTGCCGAGTCCGGAGCTGGCGCCGGTCACGACGACGCGCCTGTCGTGCAGGCTTCCGGGAGCCGGATCGGCTGGCCACCAGTGGCGCCGAAGGCTCGGTCCGATCCGCGAGTAGCCGGGGACGACGGTGCGGTCCAAGAAGGCGTCGGCCACGGTGGACCAGCTCGGGATCGTCATGCCGTCAGAGTAGGTGCGCAGACAAAGTCTCGCCGTCGAGCAACCTCAGTCCGCCGACGACGACTCGACTCAGCCGACAGAGGGTGCGAGCCAGTCGGAGACCTCCGACGAGGCGTGCTCGCCGTAGGCCTGCGCAAACCGGTTCAGGAAGGCCTGCCGGCTGAAGGAGTACTCCTGGGTGCCCACGCGTTCCACGACGTACGCCGCCAGCACGCAGCCGACCTGCGCGGACGCCGTCCAGGACAAGCCTGCGGAGACCGCGCCCAGGAAGCCGGACCGGAACGCGTCTCCGACACCGGTCGGCTCGACAGCGGTGACGCCGGGGACCGCGGGGACCATGATCGGGTCGGCGTCCAGGCTCTCGACGCGTACGCCCGCCGATCCCAAGGTGACCACACGGGTGCCGACTCGCTTCAGGATCTCCTCAGCGGTCCAGCCGGCCTTCTGCTCCATCAAGGCTGCTTCGTACTCGTTGGACAGCAAGATAGTGGCCCCGTCGATCAGATCACGGATCATCTCGCCGTCGGAGAACGCCAGTTGCTGCGACGGGTCGGCCGCGAACGGGATACCGCGCTCGCGACACTCGTGGGTGTGGCGCACCATCGCCACAGGGTCGTTCGGGGCCACCACGACGAGGTCGAGCGCACCGACCCGGTCCGCGATCGGCTTCAGCTCGATGTCGCGGGCCTCACTCATCGCACCGGCGTAGAACGAGGCGATCTGGGCATGGGAGGTGTCCGTCGTACAGATGAAGCGTGCGGTGTGGCGGGTCTCGGAGTAGTGCAGGGACTCGCAGTCGACTCCGTGGCGCTCGAGCCAGGACCGGTAATCCGCGAAGTCCTCTCCGACCGCGGCCACCAGGACCGGGCGCGCTCCGAGCGCGGCCAGGCCGAAGGCGATGTTCGCCGCGCAACCGCCGCGCCGGACCTCGAGATCCTCCACGAGGAAGGACAACGCGATCTTGTCGAGCTGGTCCACGACGAGGGAGTCGGCGAACAGCCCGGGAAAGGACATCAGGTGGTCGGTCGCGGCTGAACCGGTGACGGCGATGGGCACGTCGAGCAAGACTACCCGTGGGTACCCCTAGCCGCAGCGATCGGACCGCCCTAGCGTGACGCGGGTGAAGAGTTCCAGCGTGCCGACACCGCGCCGGCGCCGGCACGGCGACCACCTCGCACTGCCGTATGCGGAGCCGTCCACGCCCGAAGAGGCTTACCAGGACGCGAGCGAACTCGCCGGGTCCTACCCGGTCCGTCGCCTACCGCACCAGGACGTGGCCGACAAACTTCTCAGCGACACCCGCTGGCAGCAGATCTGCGAGGAGATCTCCAGCCACGGAGCGCTGGACCGCCGCTACCTCGACTAGTGGAACGAGTCGCCGCAGGCGCAGGCTAGTGGAACGAGTCGCCGCAGGCGCAGGAGCCGCCGGCGTTGGGGTTGTCGATCGTGAAGCCCTGCTTCTCTATCGTGTCGACGAAGTCGATCTTGGCGCCGCTCAGATAGGGCGTGCTCATCCGGTCCACAACTACGGAGACGCCGTTGAAGTCGTGGACGGAGTCACCGTCGAGGTTGCGCTCGTCGAAGAACAGCTGATAGCGCAATCCGGAGCATCCGCCCGGCTGTACGGAGACCCGGAGCTGGAGGTCGTCTCGGCCTTCCTGGTCGAGCAGCGCCTTGACCTTCTCAGCGGCGTGGTCGGTCAAGAGGACTCCCTCGACGGTCTTTTCAGTCGTCGCGGTGCTGGTCTCGTCCTGGACGGTCATGTCGCGTGCTCCCCAAAGGATCGGAGTCGGGTCGTTTCGGGCGGTGCTCCCGCCTGCTGAAGACAACCGTAGTTGCCCCATGGCGTATTCCATGGTGTCACACCTACCGCCCAACCCGGTAACACCGTGCCCAGGCGACCACCCGCGACCTGAGCAGAGTGACGCAGGGGCGGTCCCGCTCAGCGAGACCAGGTCCGCGCGACGCGTTCCGCCAACGCGGCCAGGCTCGTGTACGGCTCCCCGAGCGCGGCCTCCTCGCCCACCAGGTCGACCATCGAGTACGCCGACTCGACGCCCAGCGCCCGCATCTCACGCGATCCCACCAGCACCTGACCGGCCAGCGCGATGCACGGCCGGATGGCTTGCGCGGCGACGGCCGCGACCCCGTACGGCACCTTGCCCGAACGGGACTGGAAGTCGAAGGCCCCCTCCCCCGTGACCACCAGGTCGGCCGCGCGGCACAAGTCCACCAGACCGACCGCCTCTCCCACGACGTCGACACCGCCCACTCGGGTCGCCCCGACGAGCAGCAGCGCGAACCCGAGGCCACCGGCCGCACCAGCGCCCTTGGCGTCGGCCACCGGGCGATCGGTCAGGTCGGCTAAGCGCTCGAGCTGGGCGTCGATGTGCTGCTTGCGCTCTTCGGCGACTCCCTTCTGGGGACCGTAGACGTTCGTGGCGCCGCGCAGGCCGAGCAGCGGGTTGTCCACGTCCGAGGCGATCACCAGTGCCACGCCTTCGCAGCGATCGCGGACGCCGGCCAGGTCGACCGCTCGCACGAGCTCGAGGGCGTGCGGGCCGCCGACCAGCGCCTCCTCGGGTTCGGCAGTGGCGCCGAGTGCCGCGAGCAGCCCGGCACCCGCATCGTTGGTCCCGGAGCCGCCGAGTCCTACGACCACCCGATGCGCCCCGTCGTCGATGGCGGCGGCGACCATCTGACCGACCCCGAACGACGTACCGCGCTCGGGGTCCCGACGATCTGTCAGATGGAGCCCGCAGGCCTGCGCGGACTCCACGTAGGCCGTGTCCTCGACCATCAGGACCCCGGCCGGGGTGTCGTCGCCGTACTGGTCGAGCACGGTGACCGACAACACCTCGCCGCCCAGCGAGGCGTGCAACACGTCGACGAAGCCGGGTCCGCCGTCGCTCATCGGCGCCAGGACTAGTTCGTCGTCGGGTGCCCGACGGCGCCACCCCTCGGCCATCGCGGCAGCGGCTTCGACCGCGGTAAGGGTGCCTCCGAACGAGTCGGGTGCGAACAGCACGCGCATGACGCCCATCGTGCCAACCCGGTACGCGGCACCACGCTGGGGGTCAGTCGGTGTGAGCGGTCCGCCTATCCTGTTCCCACCCGCACCAGACCGAGCCCACGTCACGAGAGCCTCGAGGAACCATGACCGGCACCAACAGGTCCGACGAGTGGACCGACACGATCGGCGCGGAGCCGGCCCGACCGAGGGGCGATCGGCGGCGTTGGTGGTGGATCGGGCTGGGCGTGCTGGCGGCGGTGCTGGCGGGGCTGTACGTCACGGCGTACGCCATGGTCGGCGACCGGGTGCCGCACGGGACGAAGGTCGCCGGTATCGACATCGGCGGTCTCGCACCCGATGATGCCCGCGCGAAGCTGGCGGATCGCCTTGTGGGGCGGGCCGCACGTCCGGTCACGTTCGAGTACGCCGGGAGGGCCTTCAACGTCGACCCGGCGACCGCCGGTCTGTCCTTCGACGCAGAACAGACGGTGCAAGACGCCGGGGGCGGCCGGTCGTGGAACCCGCTCCGGATGATCGATGTGCTGACCGGACCGGAGGCCTCCGTGGCCCCGGTGACCCGGGTCGACGACGACGCGCTGGCCGACGCCGTGACAGCGATCGCCGACCGGGTGGACACCACGGTGGCAGAGGGGTCGATCCGGGTGCGCGGGGTCAGACCGGTGATCAGCCAGCCGGCGGTGGGCCGTCAGGTCGACCAGTCAGCCACTGTCTCCGCGGCACAGCAGGCCTATTTCCGCGAGACCGGCGGCATCCCCCTACCGGTCAAGGAGCAGCAACCGTCTCTCACCGGTTCAGAGCTGCGCGCCTTCGTGGACTCGCGGGTCACCGCCATCGTCTCGGGTCCGATCGAGCTTGCCCTGCCCGGCCAGACGTTGCCGTTGCCTCCTCGGCAGTTCGCGCCGTCGCTGAGCTGGCAGGTCCAGGACGGCGCGCTCGTCCTGCGCGTCGACGAGAAGGTGCTCGGTCGTACGACCCGGACCACGCTTGGACGGATCGACGACAAGCCCCAGAACGCCTCGCTCGAGCTCCGGGACGACCGCCCGGTCGTCATCCCGGCCCGCCCCGGCGTCACCGTCGAGGCCGCCGAGATCGCCGACGCGGTTCGTGCGGTGGCCCAGAACCCTGGAGAGCGCAAGGTCGAGGTCGGTACGTCCGTGGAACGCGCCGACGTGAGGACGCGCGACCTGAAGCGGCTCGGGGTCAAGGAGCAGGTCGGCGACTTCGTCACCTACTTCCCCTACGCGGAGTACCGCAACATCAACCAGGGCAGAGCCGCGGAGCTGATCGACGGGACCTTGGTGAAGCCGGGCGAGACGTTCTCCTTCAACGGCACCGTCGGCGAACGCACCGAGGAGAACGGTTTCACCAAGGGCTTCATCATCAGCAACGGCGTCTTCGCGGAGGATCTGGGAGGCGGGGTCTCGCAGGTGGTCACGACGACGTACAACGCTGCGTTCTTCGCCGGCATGGACGACATCACCCACACACCGCACAGCTTCTACATCGACCGCTACCCGCTCGGCCGGGAGGCCACCGTGGCCTGGCCGACCGTCGACCTCAAGTGGCGCAACTCCACCCCCTACGGTGTCCTCGCGCACGCCTGGGTGGTCCCGTCCACAGCGAGCTCATCCGGTGAGATGCATGTACAGCTGTTCTCCACGAAGTACTGGGACATCACGGCGGGAGTCTCCGACCGGTACGCGTTCACCTCGCCGAGGACCCGTTACGACCCGAGCGACACCTGCGTCGCCAACACCGGGTACGGAGGCTTCGACGTCGACGTCTACCGCTACTTCCGCAAGCCGGGCTCCAGCAACCTGGTGAAGAAGGAGACCGACCACGTCGTCTACACCCCCTCCGACTCGGTGGTCTGTTCCGTCCCACCCCGCTGACCCGCCCCCGCTGCCCCCGGCCGCCCCCCCCGGCCGCTGCCCCCCGGCCCACCCCCCGCTTGCGGTTTGCCTAGTTATCTATTCCGATGGCTTGTTAACTAGGCAAACCCGCCTGGCACAGTGAGGGTCTGCCTTGCAGACGCAGCATCGTCGAGTGACGACGGGGCCGCGCAGCGGGCGAACGTTGGTTGACGCGGCACTAGGGTCTGCGGGTGATGATCCGCCCGATGACGTATGACGACGTACCGGCCGTCGATTCGGTGACCGCCGAGGCGTTCTACGCGCTCGACCTCGCCACTCGCCCGGCCGATTGGCCGCCACCGCAGCGACGGGACGCAGCCAGGGCCGCCCTGTGGCGCACGCGGATCGCGCACCTGATCACCCACGACTCCCCCGGCTGCTGGGTCGCCGAGGACAACGCCGGCGACGTGATCGGCGTCGTGGCCGCCCTCAAACGAGAACGGCTCTGGGGACTGTCGACGTACGCCGTGCGACCAGGCATCCAAGCGCAGGGCCTCGGCCGACAGCTCCTCGACGCGGCGCTGTCGTACGCCGAGCCGGACGCTCCGGCCTACATCTGCGCCTCCCACGACCCACGCGCCGTACGCCGGTACGCCCTGGCCGGGTTCACGATGCACCCGACCATGCTGCTCTATGGCTCACCTCGACGCAGCGCGCTGCCGACACTTAGCGGCATCCGGGAGGGCAGCGCCGATGACATCGAGCTGATGGACGCCGCCGACCGCACAACGCGCGGCGCAGGGCACGGCGTCGACCACATCATGATGGTCGAGCAGTTCCGCCTGATCGTCGTCGACGACGGCGAGCGACGTGGCTATGCCTACCTCTACGACAGCGGCCGGCCGTACCTGTTGTCAGCCACCGACGACGAGACGGCGTCCCGGCTGCTGTGGGAGGCACTGGCACAGACGACCGGGGGCGGGCCGATCGACATCGGCTACCTCACGGCAGGTCATCGCTGGGCCGTCGACATCGGGATGCAGGCAGGGTTGGAGCTGCACAACCGCGGCTACCTCGCCGTTCGTGGCATGCAGCCCCCGTCGGCGTACCTGCCCTCGGGCCACTTCCTCTGAACGACATCGCGCCTCCCTGACCCTGCCGGCCCTCGGCCGGAACGCCGACGCCCATGCCGAACGTGGCGTCGAGAGGTGGGCTCGACGGACTACGTCGTACGCCGGCTGGGAGACCGGCCGACACACGGTGCCGACGACCCGCGCGTACGCCGGCTCCCGGGGGCCGCAGCGGCCACGGGCACCAACGCGCGGGGCCGGTTTCCGGGTCGCCAGGGCGCGCGGCCGGTCTGAATGCTCAAGTGACCAAGGCAAACGCTCACCGTGCAAGGGGGGTTTGCCTAGTTCACAAGCCAGCCGAATAGTTAACTAGGCAAACCACGACGACGGGGACCCGGGGCGCGGGAGACCCGGCCGACGTGGGGCCGGGGACCCGGGGACCCCCAGGGATCGGCGGACGGGAGGGGTCAGAGGCCGGGCGCCTCGAAGACGGCCATCCAGCGCGACAGGTCCGGCTCGATCGGCATCTCTGCCTCGAGGACGCCCTTCATCTGGAGCTCGAGGGCGTTGTCGCGCTGCTTGGTCCCGTCCGGGGCGAACGGGTAGAACGTGCCCTGCTTGTAGAGGTAGACCAGCGCGAAGCGCCGACCCGCCTGATCGGCAAAGCTCACCAGTGAGCACAGCAGCGACGGTCCGAACCCGGCGTTCTCGAGGGCGGAGTTGACCGCATGCACATCGTTGACCAGGGAGGACAGGTCGCTCGGGTCGGCCCGGCAGACCAGCCAGGTGTAGCCGAAGTCGTCGGTCGTCCGCTCGACCTTGGGACCGCCATCGGCGTCCAGCAGGTCCTGGACGTCACGCTGCGCGGTCTCGAACGCTCCGCCCTCGGCCTGCCGGTAGCACACCGACGCCACGCCGGTCGCCGTAAAGCCCGTCGCGACCTCGAGCGTGATCGCGGCTGACGGGAGAGCGAACAGGTTGTCGAGGTTCGCTGCCGGCGGCTCGCTTCGGCCGAAGACGTTGCGGAACAGCTTCACAGATCGATCCTTGCACGGGTCGGAGGTGCCGCAGCCGACCGTACGCCGACCAGGGCGACCGGCGTACGGCGCGTTCGTCTCAGTTCGTCGGACGTGACAGGTCGGACGAGATCGAGGCCAGCTGCTCCAAGCGCTGCTCGAGCGGCGGGTGCGTGGAGAACAGCGCACCAACCGACTCACGGTTCAAGGCCGGAGCGAACATGAACGCGTTGAACGCCTGCGCCTCACGCAGATCGCGCGTCGGGATCCGCGCCATGTCGCCGGAGATCTTGGTCAGCGCGGACGCCAACGCCGACGGCTTGCCGGTCAGGTAGGCGCCGGACCGGTCGGCCGAGAGCTCTCGATAACGACTGAGCACGCGGGTCAGCAGGAACGAGATGAAGTAGACGACCATGCTGCCGACCCAGATCACGATGAACGGCACCGCGCTGTTGCGGCCGCGCCCGCCGCCGAAGTAGAAACCCCAGCGCATCACGAGTCCGGCGGCGACGCCCAGGAACCCGGCGATCGTCATCACCATCACGTCACGGTGCGCGACGTGGGACAGCTCGTGGGAGAGCACACCCTCGAGCTCGTCGCGGTCCAGCCGACGAAGGATGCCGGTCGTCACGCAGACGACGGAGTGCTGCGGGCTACGGCCGGTGGCGAACGCGTTCGGCACGTCCATGTCGGCGATCGCCACCCGGGGCTTGGGCATGTCTGCCATCGCGCACAGCCGGTCGATCATCCCGTGCAGCTCCGGCGCCTCGGCGGCCGAGACCTCCTTGGCACGCATCGCCTTCATCGCGAGCTTGTCGGAGAAGTACCACTGGCCGATGCCGAACGCGGCCGCCAGGAAGAGCAGGAAAGGCCCGCTCAGGTTCGTGAACACGGCCAGCGCCGCGAACACGGACACATACAGACCACCGAGCAGCAGCATGACGAGACTCATCCGGGCCGTGAGCCCGGCGTCACTGCGGAATCGGGTGCTGGCCATGACGGCTGATGCCTCTTCTCTTGGGTACAGGCGGGCGTTCGCACGTCCGCCTCGGCGCCGGTCTGGCGTCATCTAGTACGACGTTTGAAGTCTGCCGTTTGTTCCTGTGATCGGGCTCGGTGGAAGCCCTGATCTAGCCCTGAGATCTGGCCGCCTCCGACAACGCAAGCAGGCCTCAGCCGGGGATCAGGCCGTCGCCGGAGATCAGGTCGCGCACCTCGGCGAGCGTGGCGGACTCGTGCGGCAGCACCAGCTGCGAGGGCACCAAGGCGTCCAAGGCGACCGGTTCGCCGAGATTGCGCACCCGGTCGAGCAGGGCGCCCAGGGACGAGCCGAAGTTGGCCTCGTCGCCAGTCTCGATCGCGGCCTCGAGCTTGTCGTCGAGCTCGTTGAGCGCGTCGATGCTGTCGTCGGGCACGTCGAACTGACCCTCACTGAGAATCCGGATGATCATGCCTTCTCCTCTTCCGTGCTCTGGCCCTCGATCTGGGCTGGGGTGGAGGAACCGCTGATCTGGCCCTTCATCTGGGCGAGCTGGGCCTCTACGTCGCCGGACGCCGACATCTGCTCGAGCTCTCGGGTGATGTCGTCCTTGCCGCCGGACACACGGTCCTCCAGCGCTCCCGAGGCGATCAGCTCGTCAACCGCACCGGCCCGCGCCTGCATCTGTGCCGTCTTGTCCTCGGCACGCTCGATCGCCATCCCGACATCGCCCATCTCCTCAGAGATACCGGAGAACGCGTCGTTGATCTTGCTCTGTGCCTCGGCGGCGGTGTAGGTCGCCTTGAGGCTTTCCTTGCGGGTGCGGAAGGCTTCGATCTTGGCCTGCAGCCGCTGGGAGGCCGTAGTGAGCTTCTCCTCCTCCTTCTGGAGGTTGGCGTGCTGAAGCTGCAGGTCGGAGGTCTGCTGCTGGAGCGAGGACCGACGGGTCAGCGCCTCCCGGGCCAGGTCTTCACGCCCCTGCGAGAGCGCCTGCTGCGCCTGTCCTTGCAGCTTCTCACCCTGCTGGTCGAGCTGCTGCATCTGCAGCTCGAGGCGCTTGCGGCTGGTCGCCACGTCAGCGAGGCCGCGGCGTACCTTCTGGAGCAGCTCCTGCTGCTTGGTGTAGCTGTAGTCGAGCGTCTCGCGAGGATCTTCAGCCCGGTCGAGCGCCTTGTTGGCCTTCGACCGGAAGATCAGCGCGATCCGCTGCATGATGCCGCTCATCGCTCGCCTGCCCCTTCTGTAGAACCCGGACCGGTCCGGAGGGCCGGTCGTCACGGTCAACCCTACGGGTCTCAGCCAACCCCGCGATAGCGCCTCGGACCTCGCGCGGTGGGCCTCGAGCTGGCCGATGATCCGCGGTCGGCAGGTAGGCTGCCCAGCAACGGGATGACGGCGTCCACAGGCGCCGAGACCTCCCGACCCCAGGTGAGTGGTCAATCGAGATAGGCACGGATTGGTGTTTGGTCGGCGTACGACGAAGGAAGATCCCGCCACGGAGCAGCTGCCGGACAAGGTCGGGGGCAAGGGGCGTCCCACGCCTAGCCGTAAGGAGGCCCAGGCGCTCCGGAAGAAGCGGATGGCGCCTCCTCGTACGCGCAAGGAAGCCTCGGCGCTGCAGCGCGAACGGATGCGCGAGGCGCGCAAACGGCAGCGTTCGGCGCTGGACGGTACCGGTTCCGACGCGCACCTGCCGGCGCGGGATCGTGGACCCGTCAAGGGGTTCATCCGGGACTGGGTCGACTCGCGGTTCACTGCCGGTCAGTTCCTGCTGCCGTTCATGTTCTTGATGTTCGGACTGACCCTGGTCCGGTCGTCGTGGGCCAACGCCTTGTCGTCCACCTTGTTCCTCAGCGTCATCTTGTTCCTCACGCTGGACTCCTTCCGGATCACCCGCGGTGTCAAGAAGGCCCTCTCCGCACGGTTCGAGGGCGAGGAGATCAAGGGCACCACGATGTACGCGCTGCTGCGCGCGTGGCAGATGCGCCGGTTGCGCCTGCCCAAGCCACGCGTCTCCGTGGGCGACCGGATCTGACCCTTCGCCGAAGGTCGCCGCGCAACGATCCGACGTCTGCGTCGTCTCGGCCCCGGAGACGTCGGAACGTCGTCGTTTGGGAAGGTCCGTAGGCTCAACGAATGGACTTTCGACACCTCGGAACATCAGGCCTCAAGGTCAGCGAGATCAGTTACGGCAACTGGCTGACACACGGATCCCAGGTCGAGGAGGAGCAGGCGCACGCATGCGTACGCCGCGCCCTCGACGAGGGCATCACCACCTTCGACACCGCCGACGTCTACGCCAACACCAAGGCAGAGTCGGTTCTTGGACGGGCGCTCGAGGGTCAGCGGCGTGAGTCGGTGGAGATCTTCACCAAGGTCTACTGGCCCACCGGTCCTGGCGGCCCCAACGACGTCGGCCTGTCCCGCAAGCACATCCACGAGTCGATCAATGGCAGCCTCGAGCGGCTCAAGACCGACTACGTCGACCTCTACCAGGCCCACCGTTACGACGTGGACACCCCGCTGGAAGAGACGATGGAGGCCTTCGCCGACGTGGTCCGAGCGGGCAAGGCGCTCTACATCGGCGTCTCGGAGTGGACGGCGGAACAGATCCGGGCCGGTCACGCACTGGCTCGGGAGCTGCGTATCCCGTTCGTGTCCAACCAGCCGCAGTACAACATGCTCTGGCGAGTCATCGAGAGTGACGTCATCCCGACCAGCCAGGAGCTCGGGATCGGCCAGGTCGTCTGGTCACCGATCGCGCAAGGCGTCCTGACCGGCAAGTACCAGCCCGGCCAGCAGCCGCCCAGCGACTCGCGGGCGGCGCACGAGGAGGCCGGTGCCATGCTGCGGGACCGGATGAAGGACGAGACGCTGGAGCGGATCCAGCAGCTCCGCCCGATCGCCGACGAGCTCGGCCTGTCGATGGCGCAGCTCGCCATCGCCTGGGTGCTGGCGAACCCAGCCATCTCCTCGGCCATCATCGGCGCCTCACGTCCGGAGCAGGTGAGCGAGAACGTCAAGGCCTCCGGCCAGAAGCTGGACGCGGACGTGCTCACCCGGATCGACGAGATCCTGGCACCGGACATCGAGCGGGACCCGTCGCTGACCCGCTCCCCCGCCACCCGACCCTGACCCTGACCCTGACCCTTCCGCCCAACGATCCGACGTCTGCGCAGGCGTAGCCCCGCAGACGTCGGAACGTGGCGAAGCGGATCAGGGGGCCAGGTCCCGGAAGGCCTTGGCCAGGACGTCGGCGCCCGGCTTGAGGCGTTCGGTGTGCTCGAGGTAGTTCCAGGTGGGCCAGGTGAACAACATGGTCGCACCGGTGGCGGCCGCGGCGTCGGCCGACCCGGTCGCACCGGTCGTCACCGCCACAGCGATCTGGTCCACCGTGCTCAGCGTGGCGGGCACGCCCGGCCCGAGAACCGTCCGGCTCGACGGATCGGCGAACCCGATCATCGCCCAGGGCAGCCGCACCCGCAGGTCGTCACCGCCGCTCGAGACCTGCCAGGTGGCCAGGCTGTCGTAGTCCGCGTCGTCCGGGTTCCAGCTCCCCTCGACCAAGGCGCCGACGTCATGGAACTGCGGCTCCAGGCGGCCCCCCTGCGTCTCGAGCTCCCGGCTGATGAGCTGGCGGAACTCGTGCCATGACTTGCCCACGTCGGGCTGGTAGTCCGTCAGGTGCGTGTCGAGCCGGATCGGGTCGAGCTCGGCCCGCACGTACGCCGTCGCGATCCCGGCCGAAGGGTCGACCACGACGCGGTAGTCAGGACCGCTCAGCTCCGGGACGACGTCGAACCCGAGCTCCACCCGGTCCGGCGTACCGGAGCGGAACCCGACATCGGCGTACAGGTAGGAGCCGTCAGCGTCCAGCCCGAGCGTTGCCACGTCCCCGGCATCGAAGGAGTCCTCCCGCCGGACGTCGGGCAGCGGCGCTGAGTCGGTCGCGACGACACCGAAGAACTGCTCGTTGGTCAGCGGGTCGTGCCACAGCTGGCGGCGTTCCCCGAGCTGGTGCTCAAGGGTGTTCCACGTGCGCTTGAACCACTCGTCACTCCACTCGAACACGAGCGCCCCGGCCAGACCCTGGCCGTGGATCAGCCGGACCAGGTCGGCGTCGGTCTGCATCGCCTGCTGCTCGGTGTGGTTGCCCTGGTCGCGGCCATTGATGCCGCGATGCGCAGAACCCAGCGACGACGGCACCCCGACCTCGCTGACCATGACCGGCATCGTCGGGAAGTGCCGCTTCAGTGCGCGCAGGTAGCCGGCGTACGCGTCCTTGCGGCCGTCCCAGCGGGCCCGTTGCAGGCCGGGCTCGAGGTGCATGAAGTCCGGGTAGTAGGGATAGGCGTGGAAGCTGGCGAAGGTGCCGCCGGGCCAGGCGTTCGTCGGCTGGACGTGGTTGGCGTCGACTCCGACGAGGTCTGCGTCCACCAGCGGCTCGTCGGGATGGTCCAGCGGGTCCGTGGTCGGCCAGTTCACGAACGCCATCGGCGCCGTGCTCCCCCGAGCGACCTCGTGGCCGGCGAGCTCGTCGAGATGACGGGCGATCCAACGCTCGGTTGGCGTGGCGTCCGGCGTGCTCCTGAAGTAACGGCCCCGGGTAGGCGGCGCGTCGGCCATCTTCCGGTCCGTTCTGGCTGTCGTCTGGGGATCCCACTCCACGCCGACGATCCAGGCGACCAGCCAGGGCGTCACGTCGGCACGCCACTGTCCTGACGCACGACCCGGCGTCGGGTCGCGGGTCAGGTCGCCGTGCACCGCGGCGGACGCGTCGGCGAGCTCGGCTGTCAGCGCCCGATCCGCTGGTTCGTCGTACCAGGTGCCACCCTCCACGGCTGACTCGTCGGGCAGATAGACCCCCTGGACGAGATAGAGCGGTGCGGTTGGGTGTGCACGGTTGTACGCCGCCAGCTCGTCGTAGAAGGCCGGCGGGTGGATCGTGTAGATCCGGACCGCGCGAATCCCTAGCTCACCCATCTGTGCGAACCAGCGCCGGTAGTCCGCGCGGGCGATCGCCAGCTCACCGGGCTGGTGCAGCGGCGTGGTGCTCCCGAGGTTGATCCCAGGGAGGAAGATCTTGTCGCCGGACGCAGTGTGCACAGCGAAGGTCGTACCGTCCACGGACGCGACCGCGACCAACCCGTCCAACCGTTCGGGCTGCGCGGACCAGTCGAGTCCCGGCGAGGCGGCGGGAGATTTCGGGGTCGACGAGGGGCTCGAGGCCGACGTACATGCGGCAAGGACGGCGACGAGGAGCGAGATAAGACCGATCGTGGCGGCCTTGGTGCAGGCGCTCATCGCGTCCAGGCTAGGCACGGTCGGTAGACCGACGATCGGCTTTCGCGGCAGGTCTGGCTATTCGGCTGATAGCGACATCGGCCCGTAGACGACGTGGTCGTCCTCGAGCAGGGTCGCTTGGCCCGCACCGGCGTCGGAGAGCTCGCGCCACACCTCACCCAGCCAGGACTCGGCATCACTTTGCGACGAGAACTCCGGTACGTCGAAGTCGACCGTGGCCGGCGTACCCGCGCTGGTCTCGATCCGCCAGGTCCAGGCCATTGGCACCCCGTCCTTGTTCTCGTTCCTCGTCCACACGGTCAGGTCGCGTCGCCGCATTACCTGCATCCCGTGACCCTAAGGCACGACTCCAGAGTCGACCCGACCCCCTTGTCCCGCGGCAGCGCCAGCCTCAGCGCCAGGGTGCCGCTGAGCGGGGTCGGCTTTGACTCACCGCACCCGCCGTGGGACCGTCAGGACACGTCCGCTCCGCAGGGGAAGCCGGTGAGAATCCGGCGCTGACCCGCAACCGTGATGCGATCTCCGCCTGAGATCGCCAGCCGGGAAACCTGCGTCGGACGAGGCTCCACTCATCCGTCGAGGTCTACGGGACGGGGCCGGACCATCGGTCTCGCTCCTCGCCCGCCGGTCCGGACGGTCTCAGGCCCGAGTCCGAAAGGCTCGTCATGCCCGACCAGTCGCGACCAACCCGCTTGGCCACACGGTGGTTCGCCGTGCTCGGCGTGCTGCTCCTCACCGCAGGCTTGGGCCAGGTCTCATCGGCGTACGCCGGACCGGCTCACAGGGCGCAGACCAGCACGGAACCAGGCCCCGCCAAGCCGAGCCACAGCCTGGACGTCGCCGCCGACGCGGTGCGGTCGGTCGACATCGCGCTGGCCACGGGCTACACCTACTGGGCGTACTTCACCTGGAACGACGCGACGTCGACGTGGGAGCTGTCCCCGGTCGGCGCCAACGACAAGAAAGCAACCGCTGAGGACGGCAAGACCTACGGCTTTCGCTGGGCGTTGCACGTCGGCGTCACGACCGCCCGTGAGCCCCGGGCCGATGGCGACTTCGACGCCATCTGCGGTGGCTCAGCATCCGGCGACGGCCCACACGCGGCGTTCGTGCTCGACTACGGCACCAGCACCGATGCCGTCGCCGACGACCTGCCGCCGCAGCCGCGCGGGCTGTGCGCACCGCTGACCAACGGTGCGACCGTGCAGCAGACGCTGCAACGACAGGTCGACATCCGAACTTCCAGCAGCGGTCTGGTGTGCGGGATCGACGGTTACCCG
This sequence comes from Propionibacteriales bacterium, assembly GCA_038259225.1. Taxonomy (GTDB): domain Bacteria; phylum Actinomycetota; class Actinomycetes; order Propionibacteriales; family Nocardioidaceae; genus JANLYC01. The sequence goes on along the minus strand of JBBSPA010000006.1, from coordinate 17,940 downwards.
TCGCGAGGCTGCGGCGACACGGTCGAGAACGTCCAGAAGCCGCCGCCCGACAAGCAGGTCGAACTGGCCCTGCCTGGCGACTCCTCGACCGGCGACCCATCGCCGGGTGCCGGGTCGGACACGGCGTCGGGTTCGGGATCCAACGACCAGCAGACGTCCGGGACCGACTCCACCACGGCCGGCGCCGAGAGTGACGACTCCTCGAACCGGCTGCTCACCATCGGCATCCCGGTCGTCGTCGTGGTCCTGCTCGGCGTCGGCGCCCTGGTCCTGCGCCGTCGCCAGTCCTGACAGGCCACGACTGCACCCATGCGCGCCGTCCACTCCCCTGGTCTCGCCCGGTCGTTGCACCCGGGCGCCTGGTGGCTGTGGGCGCTCGGTCTAGCGGCCGCGGCGAGCCGGACGACCAACCCGTTGATCTGCCTGCTCATCCTCGCGGTGGCGGGCTTCGTCGTGGTGGCCCGGCGGTCCACCGCACCCTGGGCGTATGCCTATGGTGCATTCCTGAGACTCGGGCTGATCATCATCGTGGTCCGGATCGTGCTCCAGGCGGTGCTCTCGAGTGAGTCACAGGGCATCCACGTGATCATCGATCTGCCCGAGATCCCGCTGCCCGACTGGGCGGCCGGGCTGAAGCTCGGCGGGCTGATCACCTGGGAGGCGGTGATCACCGCGTTCGAACAAGGACTCCAGCTGGCGACGATCATCTGCTGTGTCGGCGCCGCCAACGCGCTGGCGAGCGCGCAACGCCTGCTGCGCTGCGTCCCCGGCGCGCTCTACGAGGTCGGGGTGGCTGCGGTCGTGGCGCTCACCTTCGCCCCACAGCTCGTCTCCGACGCCGTGCGGGTCCGCGGGGCTCAGCGCCTGCGCGGGTACGACGGCCGGGGCCTGGCCGGGCTCCGACGAACCGCGATGCCGGTCCTGGAGGGAGCACTCGGGCGATCCGTGGAGCTGGCGGCCGCGATGGACAGCCGCGGCTACGGCCGGACCACGGACGTGCCTGTCCGGACCCGACTGGCCACCGCCACGCTCGTCTTCGGCGGAGTTCTCGGGGTGTGCATCGGCATCTACGGCCTGTTGGACGCCAGTGCCTCGCGGTGGCTCGGACTGCCGATGCTGGGATTCGGGGCCGTGCTGGCGGCGGCCGGTCTGGTCGTCGGGGGTCGCCGGACCCGCCGGACGCGCTATCGGCCCGACCCCTGGGCGTTGCCGGAGTGGGTCGTGGCCGGATCAGGTGTCGTGTCCGCGGTGGTGCTGGTCGTGGTGGCGGGGCGGGATCCGGCCATCGTGCATCCGGCGGACCCGCTGCAGCTGCCGACCGTTCCGTTGCTCGCCCTGGTCGGGGTGCTCGTGGCCGTGCTGCCGGCGTTCGCGGCGCCGGTTCCGCCGGACCGGGTTGGTGGCGCCACCACATCGGCTGAGCCGGCTGAGCCGGCCGAGCCGGCCGAGCCGATCGCACGGATGGCGTCATGATCGCCTTCGACGACGTGAGCGTGCGCTACGACGGGGCGGCGCGACCGACGCTCGAGGCAGTCAGCTTCGAGGTGCCCGAGGGCGAGCTGTGCCTGGTGGTCGGCCCGACCGGCTCCGGCAAGTCGACCCTGCTCAAGGCGATGAACGGGCTGGTCCCGCACTTCACCGGCGGCACGATGAGCGGTCTGGTCACCGTGGACGGCCGATCGACCCGGGACAACCGCCCGCGCGACCTCGTCGACGTGGTCGGCTTCGTCGGGCAGGACCCGCTCGCCGGTTTCGTGACCGAGAACGTCGAGGACGAGCTCGCCTACGGCATGGAGTCCCTGAGCATCACCCCGGGAACGATGCGCAAGCGCGTGGAGGAGACACTCGACCTGCTCGGCCTGGCCGAGCTCCGGCAGCGGCCACTGGCCACGTTGAGCGGTGGGCAGCAGCAACGCGTGGCCATCGGTTCGGTGCTGACCACTCACCCCCGGATCCTGGTCCTCGACGAGCCGACCAGCGCGCTCGACCCGCAGGCCGCCGAGGAGGTGCTGGCCGCCCTGCAACGGCTCGTGCATGACCTCAGCCTGACCGTCGTCGTCGCGGAGCACCGGCTGGAGCGGGTGATCCAGTACGCCGACCAGGTGCTGCTCGTGCCCGGCGGCGGGGCCGCGGTCGTGACCGGTGCTCCGGCCGACATGATGCGGATGTCTCCGGTCGCGCCTCCGGTCGTCGAGCTCGGTCGACTCGGCGGCTGGACCCCGTTGCCGCTCTCGGTGCGGGACGCCCGGCGCGAGGCGGTGTCGATGCGAGACACGCTTTCCGGCGTACTGCCTCCCACCCATCGCTCGGTGGGGTCCGGCGCACGACTGGCCGCGGCCCGGCACCTGGTGGTCAGCTACGGCGCGGCGGCGGCCGTGCGGGACGTGTCGACGCAGGTATCGGCCGGCGAGATCGTCGCCGTGATGGGTCGCAACGGTGCGGGCAAGTCGTCGCTGCTCAAGGCGTTGGTCGGTCTGGCACGGGCCTCCGGAAGGCTTGACGTCGGCGGGTTCGACCCACGGGTCACCAAGGCGTCGACGCTGATCGGGGCGGTTGGACTGGTGCCGCAGAACCCCAGCGACCTGCTCTACGCCGAGTCCGTTGCGGAGGAGTGCGCCACCGCCGACCGGGACGCGGCGGCCGAGTCCGGGACCGCGGCGCGACTGCTCGCGGAACTGGCCCCGGACATCCCGCCCGACCGGCATCCAACCGACTTGTCGGAGGGCCAACGCCTGATCCTCGCGCTGAGCGTGGTGCTCGCGGCGGCGCCGTCCCTGGTACTGCTCGACGAGCCGACGCGTGGCCTGGACTACGGCGCCAAGCGTCGGCTGATGGGAATCGTGCGCAAGCTGGTCGCCGACGGTCGGGCCGTGATGCTGGCTACCCACGACGTCGAGCTGGTCGCCGAGGTGGCCACCCGGGTTCTGGTGATGGCCGAGGGCGAGATCGTGGCAGACGGGCCCACACCAGAGGTCGTGGTCGCCTCGCCGGCGTTCGCCCCCCAGGTGGCCAAGGTGCTGGCGCCACAGCCCTGGCTGACGGTCGCCGACGTGGCGACGGCGCTTGCCGCGCTTCCGGCGGATCCGGCGGATCCGGCGGATCCGGCGGGTCCGGCGGGGACGCCATGACCGCTGCCTCGCCGGTCTCGCCGGTCTCGCCGGACCGGACGCCTCCGCTGATCCGGCTGCCCCTGCGCTCGGTGATCGTGCTCGCCGTGGTGTCGCTGGTCGGCCTGGTGGCGTACGCCTGGCCGTTCTTCGTCGACCCCGGGGCCGCCCTGGACAACTCGCACAGCGCCGACGCCCCGTGGTTCTTCGTGATCTTGCTGCCCCTGCTTGCCGCGGTCGTGATCGCCGACCTCTCGGCAGGCGGCATCGACGCGAAGGCGATCGCGATGCTGGGGATGCTGGCCGCGATCGGCGCTGCCCTGCGCGCACTCGGCCCGGGAGCGGCCGGGCTGGAGCCGAGCTTCATCGTGATCGTGCTGGGCGGGCGGGTGTTCGGGCGGGGATTCGGTTTCGTGCTGGGGGCGCTGACGTTGTTCGCCGGGGCGCTGATCACCGGCGGGGTTGGACCGTGGCTGCCGTTCCAGATGTTCGCCGGCGGCTGGGTCGGGCTCTTCGCGGGGATGCTGCCCGAGGCGAGGGGGCGAGCGGAGGTGTTCATGCTGGCGGCGTACGGGGTGGTGGCCGGGCTGTTCTACGGAATGCTGCTGAACCTTTGGTTCTGGCCGTTCGCGGCGTACTCCGCGGAGGTGACGTATGTCCCGGGTGACGCGCTGGCGGACAACCTGCACCGCTACTGGCTTTTCTGGGCGACCACGTCGCTGGGCTGGGACGTGCCCCGCGGCCTGCTGACGGCGGCCGCCCTGCTGCTGGCAGGGCGTCCCGTACTGGCCGCCCTGCGGCGTACCGCCCGCCGCGCCCACTTCACCTGACCCCTCGTGGTTTGCCTAGTTAACTATTCCGTTGGCTTGTGGACTAGGCAGATCCCCCTTGCACACTGAGGGTTTGGCTTGCTGACTTGCCGTCCGGCCCGCGGACCGCGCGACCCGCCCTGACTGTCAGGATGAACCCATGCATTCCGAGACCCGGACCTACCGGACAGGCGGTCACGACGTCGTACTCGATCTGACGCCGGACTGTCGAGAGTTCGTACGCCGGCTGGGCGACGGCCTGCTGCACGTCTTCGTCCCGCACGCCACCGCCGGACTGGCGATCCTCGAGACCGGGGCCGGTAGTGACGACGACCTACTCGCGGCTCTGGCCGAGCTGCTCCCCGCCGACGATCGATGGCAGCACCACCACGGCAGCCCGGGTCACGGCCGTTCCCACGTGATGCCGGCGCTCGTCCCGCCCTATGCGAGTGTCCCGGTCATCGGCGGGCGAGTCGCCCTCGGTACCTGGCAGAGCGTCTGTCTGGTCGACCTCAACGTCGACAACCGCGACCGCGAGGTCAGGTTCTCGTTCCTGGCCGGCTGACCAGAGTCCGATCCCGGCGAGTCACCCCGCCCGACCAGCCGACTGGCCGCGCTACGTCGGGCGACTCGGCCCCAGGTCGGCGGCCGCGCGTAAGTGAGCAAGGCAAATGCTCACCCTGCAAGCCAGGTTTGCCTTGTTAACAAGCCAGGTGGCTTGTTAACAAGGCCAACCACGTTGGGGGGCAGGGCAGCCACGCGCGGGGCAAGGGCAAGCGAGCGGGAGGAGAGAGCGTCAGGTAGAGGGGGTGACGAAAGGTGGTTTGGTGACGACGAACCTCTCGTGCCGACCACGGACATCCACCACGACCTCGTCCCCGTCGCCGACCGCGGCCTCGAGCAGGGCCAGCGCCACGCCGCACTTCCGGGTCGGCGAGAACGTCCCGGACGTCACCTCGCCGACGACCTGCACATCGTCGGCCGCCAGGACCTGCATGTGCGGCCGCGGGATCCCTCGACCCGCGGCCACCAGCCCCCGCAACACCCGACGCGGGCCGGACTCCTTCTCCGCACGCAGGGCCGCGTCTCCCCAGAACGACTCCTTCTTCCACCCGATCGCCCAACCAAGCCGCGCCTGAACCGGCGAGATCTCGCGGGAGATGTCCTGCCCGTGCAACGGGTAGCCCATCTCGGTGCGCAGCGTGTCGCGCGCCCCGAGGCCGGCCGGCACGAGGCCGTGCTCTTCACCGGCGCTCATCAGCGCGTCCCAGACCGAGACCGCCACGGCGTTCGGGATGACCAGCTCGTAGCCGCGCTCTCCCGTGTAGCCGGTGCGACACACGATCACCGGGGTTCCGTCCTGCTCGACCTCCACGAACGACATGTAGCCGTGCCCGGTAGGAAAGCCCATTGCCTCCAGCACCTCGTCACTGCGCCGGCCCTGCACGGCGAGGATGGCGAAGTCGCGGTGCAGATTCTCCACGACCACGTCTGCGGGGGCGGACTCGGCCAGCCGGCGTACGACCTCGGTCGTGTTGGCGGCGTTCGGGATCATGAACACCTCGTCGTCGCTGCGCAGGTACGCGATCAGGTCGTCGACGACCCCACCGTCGTCATCGCAGCACAACGTGTACTGCGCCTTGCCCGGGGCGATCTTGGCGAGGTCGTTGGTGAGACAGGAGTTCACGTACGCCGCTGCGCCAGGCCCGCGCACGACCGCCTTGCCCAGGTGGCTGACGTCGAAGACGCCGACGCCCGATCGCACGGCGTTGTGCTCCTTCACCGCCCCGGCGTACTCCAACGGCATCGACCAACCACCGAACTCGGCGAACTTGGCTCCGAGCGCGGCATGACGTGAGTGCAGAGCGGAGGTGAGGAGCTCGACGGGGGTCGCAGACGGGTCATCGGCCATGGCTCGCGAACCTATCGCAAGGGGTAGAGTCGCGGGCGTCCACCGACCCCCGTGCCGGGAAACACCATCCAGTCGAAGTGAGCACCCGTGAGCCCGTTGAGCCCGAAAGCCCCTCTGACCACCGCCAGCCTGCGGAACGCGAAGCCGTCCGGGGTCAGGGCCGATGTCGTCGTGATCGGTCTGTACGGCGCGCCTGCGACCAAGCGTGCCGGCGGCAAGTCAGCCGACAAGCGGGCCGGCAATGGGGCCAAGCCGACCACGATCACGCCGGCGCCCGGGTCGAGCGACGTGATCGGGGCCTTCGGGAAGGGATTCGTCGAGAGCCTGCGAGAGATCGGCGCCTCGACCGCACTGGGTGACACCTGCAAGCTGCCCACGGTCGGCAAGTCCAAGGCGCCGATGCTGGTGACGGTCGGTCTCGGGCCCGAGCCGGCCGACGACGTCGACCTGGAGTCCTTGCGCCGGGCGGCCGGTGCCGCTGCGCGGGCCACTGCCGGTAAGAAGACGGTCGTGCTCGCGCTGCCCGCAGACACCGACGCACAGATTCGTGCCGTGACGGAAGGTGCTCTGCTCGGCAGCTACGCCTTCGACCGCTACCTGACCACCAAGCACGAGGCCGTCGGCGAGTTCGTCGTCATCAGCGACATGGCGCGTTCGCGGAGCGCACGCAAGGCGGTTGCCGACGCGACCGCCGTCGTCACGGCGGTCAACTTTGCTCGCGACCTGGTCAACGTGCCACCGAACGACCTCTACCCCGAGTCGTTCGCCCAGGAGCTCAAGGACCGCAGCAAGAGCACGAAGGTGTCCGTGAGCATCTCCGACGAGAAGGTCCTGGAGTCCAAGGGTTACGGCGGCATCATGGGCGTCGGCATGGGCTCGAGCCGACCGCCCCGACTGGTCAAGCTCAGCTACAAGCCGTCCAAGCCGGTAGCGCACCTGGCCTTCGTCGGCAAGGGCATCACGTTCGACTCCGGCGGACTGTCCATCAAGCCGAGCAACTCGATGGCCACCATGAAGTGCGACATGTCCGGGGCCGCGGCGGTCACGGCCGCGACGTTCGCGATCGCCGAGCTGGGCCTCCCGATCCGCGTGACGACGTACGCCTGCCTGGCCGAGAACATGCCGTCGGGCCACGCGACCCGCCCCGGAGATGTGCTGACGATGTATGGCGGCAAGACCGTCGAGGTGCTCAACACCGACGCCGAGGGCCGACTCGTGCTCGCCGATGGTATCACCACCGCCAACGCCGACAAGCCTGATCTCCTCATCGACGTGGCCACCCTGACCGGCGCGTGTGTCGTCGCACTCGGAGACAAGGTCGCCGGCGTCTTCTCCAACGACGAAGCGCTGCACCGGGAGATACCTGAGATCGCGGGTCGCGCCGGTGAGCAGATGTGGCCGATGCCCATCCCCGAGGAGATGAATGAGAAGCTCCGGGCGACCAAGGTGGCCGATCTGAGCCAGCACAACCCCGAACGGTGGGGTGGGGCGTCGTACGCCGCAGCCTTCCTGCGCGAGTTCGTGGGCGAAGGGGTTTCCTGGGCGCACCTGGACATCGCCGGTCCAGCGTTCAACGAGGGGTCGCCGGAGGGCTATACCCCCAAGGGCGGCACCGGTAGCGCCGTACGCACCCTGGTCCAGCTGGCCACCGAGAAGTCCGCCTGACCGCCTCGCCCCGGCCACCCCCCCACCCTCCGCACCCCCCTTTTCCGCCGCACCCCCCTTTTCCGCGAATTGCGGGAAGGTTCAGCCCGACACGCCGGTAGACACCTGCGCTTTCCCGCAATTCGCGGGAAAGCGGAAAAGGGTCGCCATCGGTCGGTCACGACGGGGCATCGGGCTTGCTGGCCTTCTGTCGTTTGTTGTACGCGCGCATCCGGTCGGGATACCCGACCACGGCCGCGTCGTAGCTCGGGATGCCGTTCTTGTTGGCGAAGCTGTGCGCCCACTCCACCGACGGCACCCGACGACGGGTCCACTCCCCGTCGATCGCGACGAGCAGCATCGTGATGTCGGTGACGGCCGTCCTGGGCTCGATGAACCCCTCGATGCCTGAGCGGGTGGCGATCCACTCCTTCAGATAGGTGGCATCCGCGGATTCGGCCGCGCGCAACGTGCCCGGCTTGTTGCGGCGGCGTCGCAGAAACCCCATCGTCGTCCTCTCGAGCTGTACCTGCTGTCAGGTTCAAGTATCGCGCACGCACCTAGCCGGGCCTGGCATTTCAGTCAGGATCGACCGGCCAGCGGTGACGTTCGGCCCCCATAGCGGCGTACGCGGCCTGCATTGGCGGGGTACGCCGGACGGGTGCAAGGATGGCGAGGTCAACCGACTCGACCAGGCTTCGGAGGCAGACCGTGGCGGACGCCGGCACCCGTTTCGACATCCTGATCCTTGGTGGTGGCAGCGGCGGCTACGCCTGTGCGCTACGCGCCTCCGAGCTCGGCCTGAGCGTCGGGCTGGTCGAAGAGGACAAGCTGGGCGGGACGTGTCTGCATCGGGGCTGCATCCCCACCAAGGCGCTCCTGCACGCAGGTGAGATCGCGGACTCCGTTCGGCACGCCGACACTTTCGGCATCTCCGCCACGCTCGACGGGGTCGATCTGGCCGGAGTCAACGGATACAAGGACGGCGTCGTTGCCCGGCTCTACAAGGGCCTGCAGGGACTGATCAAGAGCCGCAAGATCACCGTCATCGAGGGCCACGGCACACTCACCGCCACGAACGCCATCGACGTCGATGGCACCCGCTACGAGGCCGACCACGTCGTGCTTGCGTCCGGCTCGTACACGAGGTCGCTGCCCGGGCTGGACCTGGACGGCGAACGAGTCATCGGCAGCTGGGAGGCACTGCAGCTGGAGACCGTGCCGAAGCACGCCATCGTGCTCGGCGGTGGCGTGATCGGAGTGGAGTTCGCCAGCGCTTGGCGTTCACTGGGCGCCGAGGTCACGATCATCGAGGCGCTCCCCCGGCTCGTCGCGGCAGAAGACGCCGCCTGCTCCAAAGCGGTCGAGCGGGCGTTCCGCAAGCGTGGGATCGCGTTCAAGACGTCCACGCCGTTCCAATCCCTCGACAAGACCGAGGCGGGCGTCCGGGTGACGGTCGAGTCCGGCGACACCGTCGACGCGGACCTGCTGCTGGTCGCTGTCGGGCGGGGTCCGCGGACGGCCGACCTCGGCTACGAGGCGCACGGCATCACGATGGACCGCGGCTTCGTGCTCACCGACGACAGGCTGCGTACCAGTGTGTCCGGGGTGTACGCCGTTGGGGACATCGTGCCTGGCATGCAGCTGGCCCACCGAGGCTTCCAGCAAGGGATCTTCGTCGCGGAGCAGATCGCCGGACTCGACCCGGTACCGATCCACGAGGCGGGGATCCCACGCGTGACGTACTGCGACCCCGAGGTGGCCTCGGTCGGACTGAGCGAGGCCGATGCGAAGGCGTCGTACGGTGCTGACCAGGTCGAGGCTCTCACCTACGACCTTGGTGGCAACGGCAAGAGCCAGATCCTCAAGACGCAAGGGTTCGTCAAGCTGGTCCGACGCAAGGACGGCCCGGTGGTCGGTGTCCACATGGTCGGAGCGCGGGTCGGTGAGCTGATCGGTGAGGCGCAGCTGATCTACAACTGGGAGGCGTTCCCCGACGACGTCGCCGGCCTCGTCCACATGCACCCGACGCAGAACGAAGCACTCGGCGAGGCGCACCTCGCGCTGGCCGGCAAGCCACTGCACAACCATGCGTGAAGATGCAGCCCGCGCAGGCGGCACTAGGGTGTCTGAACAGCCGGTGAACCACACTGTGAACGAACGAGAGGCCCTCGACCGACATGGCGACTGACGTAACCCTCCCCGCACTCGGCGAAAGCGTCACCGAAGGCACCGTCACCCAGTGGCTGAAGTCCGTCGGCGACGACGTCTCCGTCGACGAGCCGCTGCTCGAGGTCTCCACCGACAAGGTCGACACCGAGATCCCCTCCCCCGTCGCAGGCACCCTGTTGGAGATCAAGGCGCAGGAGGACGAGACGGTCGAGGTCGGCGCCGTGCTGGCTGTGATCGGCGACGACGGCGAGTCCTCCGGTGAGGGCGACGGCGAGCAGGCCAGCGGGTCGCAGGACTCCGGCGACTCCGACGATTCCAGCGGTTCCACTGATTCCACCGACGACTCCGACGACTCCGACGACTCCGACGACTCCGACGACTCCGACGACTCCGACGACTCCGACGACTCGGGTAGCTCCGACCAGGAAGCGGCCCAGCAAGACCAGCCCGAGGAGACGCCGGCAGACGAGTCCTCGGACGAGGGCGCCACCGAGCAGGCACCCTCCGAACAAGCCCCGGCGGCCAAGGCTGACACGGCTTCAGCCGGCGGCGACTCGACCGAGGTGACCCTTCCGGCCCTCGGGGAGAGCGTGACCGAAGGCACCGTCACCCAGTGGTTGAAGTCGGTCGGCGACGACGTCGCGGTCGATGATCCGCTGCTCGAGGTCTCCACCGACAAGGTCGACACCGAGATTCCCTCCCCGGTCGCCGGCACCTTGCTGGAGATCAAGGTCAACGAGGACGAGACCGTCGAGGTAGGCGCCGTCCTCGCGTTGGTCGGTGACCAAGGAGCCGCCACGGGAGGCGACGGCTCCGACAAGCCCCAGGACGACGAAACGGCGCAGCAACCAGAACCCGCCACACCGTCCGAGGACGCCGAGCCAGCCGAACAAGCCGAGGACGCCGAACAGGCTGAGGAAACCGAGCAGCCCGAGCCCGAGCCGGCCCAGCAGGAACCTGCCGCGGCCGCCGCACCCGAGCAGAAGCAGGCACCTGCCCAACCCGCCCCGGCAGAGCGCCCGGCCGCCGGCTCGGAGTCCGAAGGTCGCAGCTATGTCACACCGCTGGTCCGCAAGCTCGCGGCCCAGCACGACGTCGACCTGGCGGGCCTGGCCGGAACCGGCGTCGGCGGAAGGATTCGCAAGCAGGACGTGCTGGAGGCGGCGGCCAAGGCCGAGGAGGCCGCAGCAACTCCGGCGGCACCGGCCGCGAGCACGCCGAGCCCCGCCGCCGCGACGCCGGAGGTCAGTGCGCTGCGCGGCAAGACCGAGAAGCTCAGCCGGCTCCGCAAGGTGATCGCCTCCCGGATGGTCGAGTCGCTTCAGGTCTCGGCCCAGCTCACGACGGTCGTCGAGGTCGACGTCACCTCGATCTCGCGGCTGCGTGACCGGGTCAAGGCGGCGTTCGAGCAGCGCGAAGGCGTCAAGCTGTCGTTCCTGCCGTTCTTCGCCAAGGCAGCCATCGACGCGTTGAAGACCTATCCGCAGGTGAACGCGTCGATCGACACCGAGGCGGGCGAGGTCACCTATCACGACGGCGAGCACCTCGGCGTGGCCGTGGACACCGAGCGAGGCCTGCTCGTCCCGGTGATCAAGGACGCCGGCGACTTGTCGATCGCCGGCCTGTCCCGCAAGATCGCCGACCTGGCGGCCCGAACCCGCGATAACAAGATCGCGCCCGACGAGTTGTCCGGTGGGACGTTCACGCTGACCAACACCGGGAGCCGCGGCGCCTTGTTCGACACGCCGATCATCAACCAGCCGCAGGTCGCGATCCTCGGGACCGGCACGGTGGTCAAGCGCCCGGTCGTGCTCAGCGACCCGAACCTCGGGGAGACGATCGCGATCCGCCAGATGGTCTACCTGGCGCTGACCTATGACCACCGGCTGGTGGACGGCGCCGACGCCGCACGCTTCCTCTCCACGATCAAACAGCGCCTGGAGGAGGCCAACTTCGAGGCCGAGCTCGGCATCTGAGCCGCCCAGAGATCCGAGTATCACCTGGCCATGGCAAGGCGATACCCGGATCTTGCGGGGTGGGGATCAGGCCAGCACGGCGTCGAGGAAGGCGCCCTGCCCACCGGCCAGGTCGAAACCGAGCGGCAGCGGTTCCCAGCGGCACAAGAACACCAGGCCGCCGTCGGTACCGTCGCCGCTGACCGTGTGCGACCAGGCGTCCGGGCCGTCCGCGGGCGTCGTGAGATGGACGTACGTCGTCATCGCCGGACCTCCCGGATCGTCCAGCCCGAGCTCGACGTGGCCGACCTGTTCGACGAACGTCGTGTCCACCACGCCGGTCTCCTCCTCGGTCTCGCGGGCCGCCGCGTCGACGATCGCCTCGAAGCGCAGCATGCCGCCCGCCGGGATCTGGGTACCGGATGGATCGTCGGGCTCGTCGTCGCGATGGTCGAAGACCAGCAGCTCCTCCCCGCGCTCGGTGGTCCGGGTCACATAGCAGGCCACCCGCTGTCGCACGGCGTACGTCGTCATAGCGCCGAACCTACTCAGCCACGACCCGGTTCGTGTGCGGCTGTTGCCTGCTGGGCAGGATGACCTCATGCGCATCGTCATTGCCGGAGCCTCCGGATTCCTCGGTACGACCCTTGTCGGACACCTGCGCGGTGCAGGTCACGACGTCAGCGTTCTCGTCAGGGGCGAGCCGTCCGGACCCGACGAGAACCGCTGGGATCCCGCAGCGGGCACGCTCGACCCCCACCACCTGGCCGGCGCCGACACCGTTGTCAACCTCGGTGGGGCACCGATCGAGCACTGGCCCTGGACCGAGACCTACCAGCAGAAGATCCTCCAGAGCCGTCTCCAGACCACCAGCACGATCGCCGAGACCATCGCTGCCCTGTCAGGCCACCGTCCAGCACTGGTCAACGCCAGCGGGATCAACTACTACGGCAGCGACCGCGGCGAGGAGCAGGTCGACGAGGACTCGTCGTCCGGGGGTGGCTTCCTGGCAGAGGTCTGCCGGCAGTGGGAGGCGGCCACCGAGCCGGCCGCCGAGGCCGGGGGGCGCGTCGCGCTGATGCGCACCAGTCTGGTGCTGCACCAGTCGGGCGGAGTACTGAAGCTGGTCAAGATCCCGTTCCTCGCCGGTGTCGGCGGCCGACTCGGCGATGGTCACCAGTTCTTCGCCAGCATCTCGCTGGACGACTACATCGCGGCCGCGACCCGACTCATCACCGACGACACGCTCTCGGGTCCCTTCAACCTGGTGGCACCGGTCGCGGCGACCAACCGGGAGTTCACCGAGGCGATGGGCCAGACCCTGCACAGACCCACCGTCGTCCCGGTACCGGCATTCGCGCTGCGCCTGGCGGTCGGTGAGCTCTCGAACGAGATGCTGGGCAGCCTGCATGCGAGCCCACGACGACTGATCGACGCCAACTTCACGTTCGCGCACCCCACCGTGCAGGAACAGGTGGACGCCGCGTTCGCGTGAGTGCCTCACGACGCACGGACCTGGCTGATCCGCCAGCCGGCGCGGGTCGCGGCCAGCGTGATCAGGTGCCGCGTCGGGCGGTCCGCCGGCAGCGGCGTCCAGGTACCGGCTGCGCCGGCGACCGAGACCGGCTCCAGTCGGTCGATGACATCAAGCTGTACGACGCCTGCTCGCCGCGCCTGGACCTGAACGTCCCAGAACCGTACCCGCGCCCCACCGACGGTGTAGCCGCGCTGCAGGTAGCCGCGCATCGCGGCCCTGTCGGCGTACAACGCGCTGCTCCCGATCGTGAACACCTGGCGCAAGTCGTGCGGTCGACCGCGCCGCCAGGCCTGGTCGCGCCGCCGGTCCAGCCGCTCGAGCACGACGGCCCAGTGCCGCGCCACGAGGATCCGGCTGGGATCGCCAGTCCCCGGCTTCGCGGTCGCATTGCCGCCACTGACATCTGCGGGAGCCTGCTCCGCCCCCGGCGTTCGGTGCAGTGCCAATCCGAGCCAGGCCGCGGTGACGAATACCAGGAGGACACCGACCGTGAGCGCGACGCCCACGACGGACCTCGACCGGCTCGCCGTACGACGATCCGCGCGCTGGGACGGGGAGCGTCGAGGAGCGGCGTGGCTCGGCATCGACCCACTGTGCCCGAGCCCGGGCCGATGCCGCGGACGTTGTCCACAGGGCCCCAGACCCGCTCGTCGAGCGGGTTGCACAACCGGAAGCGCACAGCGCGGTGGACCCGTACCCTGGTCACCGCCGAGAACTGGACGTAAGGACATCCGTTGAGTCGATCAATCACGCTGTACGAATCCGTCGCGAGTCGGATCGCGAAAGCGATCGTGAAGACCGCCGCCAAGCGGGTCGACGTACGTTTCACGTTCCCCGACGGGTCGGCCTGGGGACCGACCGCCCCCGGGACTCCGGTCTTCGAGATCGTCGAGCCGGAGAAGTTCTACCACCGGCTTGGCCGCGACTTGAAGATGGCGTTCGGCGAGGCCTATGTCGCCGGTGAGTGGCGACCCGGACCGGGCACGGACCTGGCGGACCTGATGAGTCCGTTCGCGGCCAAGCTCGCCGATCTGGTGCCGGCCCCTGTGCGTAGGTTGCGCATCTTCATCGACCGACAGCTGCCGCACCACACCACCAACACGCGCACCGGCTCGAAGTCCAACATCGAGGCGCACTACGACATGTCCAACGAGCTCTTCTGCCAGTTCCTGGACGAGACGATGACGTACTCCGCGGCCTGGTTCGAGGACTTCGACGAGGACTTCGAGACCGCTCAGCTCCGCAAGATCGACGGCATCCTCGACTACGCGGGCGTGACTGCGGGCTCCCGGGTCCTCGAGATCGGTAGCGGCTGGGGTTCCCTCGCGATCCGGGCGGCCGAACGCGGCGCGACGGTGACATCGATCACGCTCTCGCGTGAGCAGGCCGAGCTCGGTATGCAGCGGATCAAGGAACGTCGACTCGACGACCTCGCGCACATCGAGATCTGCGACTACCGCGACGTCCAGGGCGAGTACGACGCCGTCGTGTCGATCGAGATGATCGAGGCGGTCGGTGAGGAGTTCTGGCCCAGCTACTTCAGCACGATCGACCAGCGCCTGGCGCCTGGCGGCAAGGTCGCGATCCAGGCCATCGTGATGAGCCACCAGAGGATGCTGGAGACCCGCCGCTCCTACGGCTGGATCCAGAAGTACATCTTCCCCGGTGGTCTGATCCCCTCCGTCCAGGCGATCGAGGAGATCTGCGAAGAGCACACGTCCCTGCGGATCACCGATCGACGCGAGCTCGGCCTGCACTACGCCGAGACGCTGCGCCGCTGGCGGCACACGTTCCTGGCGCACTGGGGGTCGATCCAGCCGATCGGGTACGACGACGACTTCCGGCGGATCTGGGAGTTCTACCTCGCCTACTGCGAGGCCGGCTTCGCCTCCCGCTACCTCGGCGTCTCGCAGATCCGGTTCGCCCGCGACGCGGACGGCCCCGCGCACTGAGCTTGCGGGCGGCGGCTACGGTGGACGCCGTGGCCACCCGAGCTGACGCTTTGCGGTTCGAACACCTCGGGTTCGGAGCAGACGCCGTGGCGTACGACGTCGCCTGGGACCTCCAGCGTCAGCTGCATGCGCAGCGGGTCGCCGACGAGACCCGCGACGTGGTCCTGCTCCTGGAGCACTCCCCGGTCTACACCGCCGGCAAGCGCACCGAACCTGCCGATCGTCCCGTCGACGGCACCCCCGTGATCGAGGTCGACCGAGGCGGCAAGATCACCTGGCACGGGCCCGGTCAGCTGGTCGGCTACCCGATCACCAAGCTCCCACCGCACGTGTACGTCGTCGACTACGTACGCCGCCTCGAGGAGGTGCTGATCCGGGTCTGTGCGGATCTCGGCCTCCCGACCGGTCGGGTCAAGGGCCGCAGCGGAGTCTGGCTGGCGGCGACCCGGGACGGCCGCCCGGACCGCAAGATCGCCGCCCTCGGAGTCCGGGTGTCCCGCGGGGTCACGATGCACGGCCTGGCGCTGAACTGTGACAACGCGATGGACGGGTTCGACGCCATCGTGCCGTGCGGGATCGCCGACGCGGGCGTCACGACGCTCAGCGCCGAGCTGGGCCGCGCCGTTACCGTCGAAGAGGTGCTGCCGTTCGTGGAGCGTCACCTGGCCGAGCTGTTGTCCTGGACGCCATACGAGCAGAGCCCACACCTCCCGCAGGCTTCGTCGGCTCTGGAGTGACCCCGTAGGGTGGAGCCCGTGACGATTGCTCCCGGAGGTCGGAAGATGCTGCGCCTCGAGGTGCGCAACGCCGAGACCCCGATCGAGCGCAAACCCGCCTGGATCAAGACCCGCGCGAGGATGGGCCCGGAGTACCAGCAGCTCCAGTCGCTGGTGAAGTCCGAGGGCCTCCACACGGTCTGCCAGGAGGCGGGTTGTCCCAACATCTTCGAGTGCTGGGAGGACCGCGAGGCGACGTTCCTCATCGGCGGCGACCAGTGCACTCGGCGCTGCGACTTCTGCCAGATCGACACCGGCAAGCCCGAGCCGCTCGACCGCGACGAACCCCGGCGGGTGGCCGAGAGCGTGCAGACCATGGGACTGCGGTACGCCACCATCACCGGTGTCGCCCGCGACGACCTGCCCGACGGCGGAGCGTGGTTGTACGCCGAGACGGTCCGAGCCATCCACGAGCTGAACCCCGACACCGGCGTGGAGAACCTGATCCCCGACTTCAACGCCAAGCCCGACCTGCTACGCGAGGTGTTCGATTCCCGGCCGGAGGTGCTGGCGCACAACGTCGAGACCGTGCCGCGGATCTTCAAGCGGATCCGCCCGGCGTTCCGCTACGACCGGTCGTTGTCCGTGATCACCGCGGCTCGAGACTTCGGCCTGATCACGAAGTCCAACCTGATCCTCGGCATGGGCGAGACCCGCGACGAGGTCAGCCAGGCGCTGCGCGACCTGCACGACGCGGGGTGTGAGCTGATCACCATCACGCAGTACCTGCGTCCGTCGGTGCGACACCACCCGATCGAGCGTTGGGTGAAGCCCGAGGAGTTCGTGGAGCTTCAGCAAGAGGCGATCGAGATCGGCTTCGCCGGGGTGATGAGCGGGCCACTGGTCCGATCGTCGTACCGCGCAGGACGGCTGTACAAGCAGGCAGTAGAGTCACGGCACGCCCGGGCCTCCGCCTGAGGCTGCTTCGTCGACACCGGCAGCGAACGAGGACAGACCAGCCATGGCACGCAAGGGCAAGGACAAGGGCGAGAAGAAGCAGGGCACGATCAGCAAGCTGATCCAGGCCTACAAGATGACCCGCGAGCGCGACAAGCGCGTCGGGATCGTCACCCTCGCGTGGTTCCTGGCCGTCGGGCTGATCTTCGGCGGCCTCTTCTGGTACTTCCTGCACCCGGTCGCGGGTGTGGTCGTCGGTATCTCGTCCGGTGCGCTGGCCTGGATGATCGTGTTCAGCCGACGGGCCGAGCGGGCGGCCTACGCCCAGCTCGAGGGCCAGCCCGGGGCGGCGGCGGCGGCTCTCGGCGTGCTGCGCCGGGGCTGGCAGGTCCAGCCCGCCGTCGCGGTGACCAAGAACCAGGACCTGATCCACCGGGTCGTCGGACGCCCCGGAATCATCTTGATCGGCGAGGGTAACTCCCAGCGTGTCCGCAACCTGTTGGGCGTGGAGAAGAAGAAGCACGCCCGGGTCGTCGGGGAGGTCCCGATCTACGACATCGTCGCGAGCAGCGACAACGTGAAAGCCGAAGGCGTGATCCCGGTCAACCGGCTCTCCAAGCACATCATGAAGCTCCCGAAGAACATTGCCCCCGCCGACGTCACCGACGTCCTCCAGCGGCTGAAGGCGCTCGATGCGATGCGGCCCACGATGCCGGTTCCGCGCGGCCCGATGCCCACCAGCGCCAAGCAGGCCCGCCAGGCCGCCCGCCAGTCGATGCGTGGCCGCTAGCAGATCACCGAGACCGCTCGGCCGGCATCCGACTCGGCGTCGGCGACGAATACCGGGTGTGACGTCTGCCTCCCTCACTGTGTCGGTCACCTCTCTGGGTCGTTCGCGCCCGTTGACATCGAGGATGCGGTCTCGACCCGCTCGACCCCCGAGAAGGCCCGCTCGACCCCCGAGAAGGCCCGCTCGAACGAGGGAGCGTGGTTGCCATGACTGAGCGCCTGAAGGTCGCGGTCATCGGAGCCGGCGTATCAGGTCTGACCTCGGCGTACCTGCTCGCCCGCACGCACGAGGTGACGGTGTTCGAGCGCGAGGACCGGCTCGGCGGGCACGCACACACCCACGACGTCACGATCGACGGACGGCCCAGCGCGGTCGACTCCGGGTTCATC
>JBBSPA010000005.1:0-96747 GCA_038259225.1 Propionibacteriales bacterium | reverse complement strand
TGCATCGCGCTCTCCCCGTACCGACAGGCGCCGCCGCGGGCGCGCCGACGTCTGCCAGCATACGGACCCGCGGGTCATCGGCCCTCGACCATCGGCCGTCGCGCTCAGGCGGCGGACCTGCCCTGTCCGGGCGGGACGTTGTCGGCAACAATGGCGGACACGTCCGTCGCAGCGAAGGAGCGCATGACATGGGATTCCTGGACAAGTTCAAGGCGAAGGCGACCGAGGCCGTCGACAAGCACGGCGACAAGATCAGCTCCGGGCTCGACAAGGCGGGAGAGTTCGCCGACAAGAAGACCGGTGGCAAGCACCACGACAAGATCGAGCAGGCCAAGGCCAAGGGTCGGGATGCTCTCGACAAGCTCGACGGCAAGGACGACGACCTGCCGAACGACCCGCCGGGCTCGATGCCGCCGAACAATCCGCCGAGCAATCCGCCGCAGGGTGGCTGAGCGGCTTCGGACCGGCCACTAACCAGGGGTAGCTGAGCGGCAACGGTTCGGCCAGACGGCTAGGGGTAGCGAAGCGTCCAGTCGACGACGGCATAGCCCACCCCGAACGGCGCCTGGTCGTACCGCACGACGCTGTTGATGGCGGCGCCGTTGTCGTACGCCGTCCGGGCGGCTCCGGCCAGGACCTGCCAGCCCGGACGACCCGCCACCCACAACTGCTGGGCCAGGTCGGGGCTCAGCGCGAGCAGCCCCTCGACATCGGCCTCGGCCAGGGCCGCGACAACGGCCTTGTCGTAGTCGACCGCGCGCTCGTCGAGGTAGCCCGGCGACGTGGTGGTGCGCTTGGCCGACCCGTCCGCCATCACCAGCAGCACGACCCGGTCGCCCGACCCGGTGAGCCGTGCCCCCAGCGCTGCACAGTCCTCGGGCGTGCTGACATCGGCAACCGCGACGTAGCGGCGGCGCTCGCGCGGCCACCCGCCCTCATCGAGCAAGTAGGCGCCGATGGTCAGGGAGGCGGGGAGGCCGAGCTTCGGCCCTCCGAAGGCCACGTCGACGCCGAAGGTGCGCAGCGTGCCACCCGCCGACCCGTCCCACTCCCCTGCGCTTCCGGCGGCTCCGATCACGACCAGGTCGGTCGTGGCGGTCGTGCCGGTCGTGGCGGTCGTGCCGGTCGTTGCGGTCGTGGCGGTCGCTGCGGTCGTGCCGGTCGTGGCGGTTGTTGCGTGAGCGGCCAACCGGCGTACCGAGTCCAGACACGCGGCCCGCAAGGCGTCAAGCTCGGTTGCGCCACCACCCGCCAGGGCCGGTACCAGCACGGGTGGGTGCGGGCAGACAGACGCAGCGACCAGCATGCAGCGACCCTAGTCCTGCGTCAGCCAGCGCTTGCCCGCTGCGTGACCCCTTGGCCGCCGGAATAGGCTCCGGTCGTGTCCGAACGCTTCCGGGTCGTTCCCGCCGCCTATGTCATCTTGCGCCGCGAGGACCCGCGGCCGCAGGTCCTGCTACAGCTGCGTCAGGGCACCGGGTACATGGACGGGCACTGGGCGACTGCGGCGGCCGGCCACGTGGAGGCCGAGGAGTCCGTGCACCAGGCGGCGGTGCGGGAGGCCCGGGAGGAGCTCGGCGTCGACATCCACGTGGGCGACCTCGAGCCGCTGTGCGGGATGCACCGAACGGGGGCGAACCATCGTTCGATCGACGAGCGCGTCGACTGGTTCTTCGCCTGTCGCCGGTGGCAGGGCGAGCCGCGACTGGTCGAGCCGGACAAGGCCTGCGACCTGAGGTGGTTCGGGCTCGACGCGCTACCGGAGCCGGTCGTGCCGCACGAGCGCTTCGTGTACGAGCACCTTCGCGCGGGGACGCTGGAGCCGGTCGTGGCGTTCGGGTTCGAGGGCTACCGCACCCCCTGACGCACACCGCGCCCTGACACCTCCCGCCCTGCCTGGCGCCTCCCGCCCCGCCTCGGACCCCGCGCGCCCGCCCTGACTCCTCTCGCCCCCTCACTTCCGCGAATTGCGGGAATGTGCAGCCCGACACGCCGTACGCGGCCTGCACTTTCCAACAGTTCCGGGGAATGGGGGCGGCGGTCGGGCAGGCGACGGGCGGGGTCGGGAGGTCAGGAGTCGAAGCCCAGGCCGAGCCGGTCCAAAGTACGCAGCCACACGTTGCGGCGGCCCTGATTGCGGTCGGCCATGGCCAAGGAGGCCCGGGTGAGCTGGACCCCCGCAAAGGCGAACGGTTCCGGTGGAAAGGGGATCGGCTTGGACCGGACCATCGCTGTCGCCGTCCGCTCGCTCTCCTGGCCCGACAGCAGGTCGAGCATCACCTCGGCGCCGAACCTGGTCGCACCGACTCCGAGACCGGTGAAGCCCGTGGCGTACGCCGTCCGACCGCCGTGCGCCGTACCGTAGAACGCACAGAAGCGACTGCACACGTCGATCGCACCGCCCCACGCGTGGCTGAACCCGAGGCCCGCGAGCTGCGGGAACGTCGCGTAGAAGTGGTCGGCGAGCAGGTCGAACGTCTGCGTCCGGTGATCCAGCGTCGGGCTGATCCTGCGGCGGAAGTGGTAGATCGCGTCGTACCCGCCGAACAGGATCCGGTCGTCCGGCGTCAATCGGTAGTAGTGGAACTGGTTGGCCGAGTCGCCGATGCCCTGGCGATGCTGCCAGCCGATCGCGTCGCGTTGGTCGCCCGAGAGCGGTTCGGTGACGAGGGCGTAGTCGTAGACGGGTACGACGAAAGGCCGGACGCGGCGGATGAGGGACGGGAACGCGTTGGTCCCGAGGGCAGCACGGTCGGCCTGGACCGAGCCGTGCTTGGTGGTCAACCTGACGTTGTCGCCGTCACGCGACATGCCGCGGACATGGGTGCCCTCGAAGATCCGCACCCCACGTTCTTCGGCGGCGCGGGCCAGGCCCCAGGCCAGCTTGGCGGGGTGGAGCATCACGGTGCCGTCGGCGTTCCACAGCCCGGCGAGGTAGGTCGGGGAAGTGACCTCGCGGCGTACCGCCTGCTGGTCGAGGAACCGCCCCTCCCCGTCGTCGGCCGCCTCGTGCAGCGCGCGGACCTGGTAGGCCTCAGTGGCCACGCTGAGCTCGCCACTGCGCTCGAGATCGCAGTCGATACCGAAGCGCTCGACGTCGGTGGTCAGCGCCTTGAGATTGTCCGTGCCGAGGCGTACGAGCGTGTCGTACTCGTCCGCGAACCGGTCGTGGCCGTTGGCCGCACCATGGGTAAGGCTGGCCGAGCAGAAGCCACCGTTGCGCCCGCTAGCCGCCCAGCCGATGTTCGCCGCCTCGACCAGGACCACGTCCCGGTCGGGGTCGCGGTCCTTGGCGAGCAGGGCGGTCCACAGCCCGGAGTAGCCGCCACCGACGACGGCAAGGTCGGTCCGGACGTGCTGATCGAGGGACGGCCGTTGGGCGGGGCGTTCGGGGTCGTCGAGCCAGAACGGCGTACGGCTGGTTCCGCGCCAAGACGTCGTGCCGTCGACTCCTCGCGCGCCGGCCGCCGTCGTCATGCCCCCATCCTCTCCTCCCGCCCCCCTCGTGGTTTGCCTAGTCATCTATTCCGGTGGCTTGTTAACTAGGCGAATCTGCCCGGCAGACCAGGTGTTTGCCTAGTTGACAAGGCAAACACCGGCCGGGACGCCGCAGCCCGTCAGGAGGCCGAACAACCGGGCGCGTCAAGCACCGGGAGCGGATCCGGTACGCCGAGTGCCGGCATACCGAGCAAGACCCCGGACTCCGTCGGCTCCGACGTCCGGGCTTCCCAGGCATCGCCGGCGCGGGTACGCCGCACCGTGGTCACCGGGGCGTCGCTGACCAGGTGGTGCGGAGCGCCGTACGTCACCTCCACGTCGACCATGTCGCCCGGCCGCACCGACACCGACGGGTCCGGCGTGAAGTGCACCAGCCGGTTGTCACGAGCGCGCCCGGATACCCGAGCAGTCGAGGCGTCCTTGCGGCCCTCTCCTTCGGACACCAGGACCTCGAGACGTCGTCCGACCAGGCGCTTGTTCTCGTCCCAGGCGACCTCGTTGACGAGCTCGACGAGGCGCTCGTAACGTTCTTGGACGACCGGGTGCGGGAGCTGTCCGTCCATCGACGCTGCAGGCGTCCCGGGTCGTTGCGAGTATAGGAACGTGAAGGCCCCGCTGAACCGGGCCTGCCGAACCAGCGACAGAGTCTGTTGGAAGTCATCCTCGGTCTCGCCCGGAAAGCCCACGATGATGTCGGTCGTGATGGCGGCCTCCGGGATCGCCACCCGGACCCGGTCGAGGATGCCCAGGTACCGGTCGCGGCGGTACGACCGACGCATCGCCTTCAGCACCGTGTCGGAGCCTGACTGCAGCGGCATGTGCAGCGATGGCATCACGTTCGGCGTCTCGGCCATCGCCGCGATCACGTCGTCGGTGAAGTCGCGCGGGTGTGGTGAGGTGAAGCGCACTCGTTCCAGGCCGTCGATCTCTCCACACGCGCGCAACAGCTTGCCGAAGGCCTCCCGGTCGCCGAACTCGACACCGTAGGAGTTGACGTTCTGCCCCAGCAGCGTCACCTCAACGACACCTTCGCCCACCAACGCCTCGACCTCGGCGAGCACGTCGCCGGGCCGGCGGTCCTTCTCCGTACCGCGCAGCGCCGGCACGATGCAGAACGTGCACCGGTTGTTGCACCCCACGCTGATCGCCACCCACGCGGCGTACGCCGACTCGCGCCTGGCCGGAAGCGTCGACGGGAACACCTCGAGCGACTCGAGGATCTCGACCTGTGCCTCGCGATTGACCCGTGACCGTTCGAGCAGAGCGGGCAGCGAGCCGATGTTGTGCGTGCCGAACACGACGTCGACCCAGGGGGCGCGGCGGGTGATCTCCGAGCGGTCCTTTTGCGCGAGGCAGCCGCCGACCGCGATCTGCATCTGCTGGTTGGCGGCCTTGCGCGGCGCGAGGTGGCCGAGGTTGCCGTAGAGTTTGTTGTCGGCGTTCTCTCGAACTGCGCAGGTGTTGAACACGACGACGTCCGCGTCTGCGCCACTTGCGGCCCGCAGGTAGCCGGCGTCCTCGAGCAGACCGGAGAGTCGCTCGGAGTCGTGCACGTTCATCTGGCACCCATAGGTGCGGACCTCGTACGTGCGCGGCTGCTCGGGGCGCATCCGCGTCGTGGCGGGCTGCGTCGTGGGGGTGGCCGTCATAACCCGTCAAGCGTACGGCGACTCGCTGCGGCCACCCAAACCGCAACGTCCTGCAACGTGGTCGCAAGGACAGCCCACCCGCAGGACGTCACGGAACCCACCCCGCGCACCACCCCGCAACGTCCTGCACCGAGGCAGCAGGAGCGACCACGGTGCAGGACGCAACGAGTCTTAGAGCCTGCCGGGAGTCACAACGAACGCGCCGTATCGAACGATGCAGGCCAAACACCCCAGACCCAGGTCGAACCGACCCGGCCTCACGTCCCGTGCATACACGTGCTGAAAGCGGCTGCCGCGAGCCGCCACGACAAACCAGCCGCGCAGGGCGCCATCGGCACGGATCACCACGTGGTCGGCTTCGCTCGTCCGAAGCTCACATTCGCGTGGCCCCGTGAACCGGTGGAGAAGGAACACGCCAGGATGCGGTCCGAACCAGCGCCGATCCCGCTTGAAGCAGGTCCCGAGCACGTGAACCCTGGTGCCTGCCGGCCCATGCCGAGGGATGAGTCGCGGGCCCTGGGCTGGCACGCCTTGGCGTGTGCCGTCGTTCCAGCAGAGTCGGCGTCGACAGGTGGAGCGCTCGTCTGAGTCGACGAGATGGTCGATCTGGGCGTGTCCAGCGTGGGGCCAAGCTGCACGTCGGCGCCGCTTTGGCAGGCCATCAGGCAAAGCGACACCACGAGCAGGCCGAGGGCTCTGAACTTCTTTGGCGACGGCCACCTCTCAAGCCCTCTCGTCTCCAGAGCGGGGGCGCCGATGCTTCGCTGTACGACGTCATGACCGAGTCCAGGTTCCAGCGAATCGGCTCACGGAGCACCGAGATAGACCGTGACCGCGGCGACCTGGCCGACGTCATTGATGGAGATGACGACGCTCCACTGGTCCACGCAGCTGGTACGCCGGCTCGGCCTGATGCTCACCAGCCTTCCGGCGCCGCCCAGCGACGCCGGCACGACAGCCGGCCCAGCGCAGGTCCCCAGGTCGGACGTGATGTCGAGGCCGCCCGCGTAACTGATGAGCTCGAGGGCGGACACTCTCTGGCCAGGGCTTCGCTCGCCATACCCCGTGGCAGGGATACGCACGACCCAGGACTGCAGGTCTGAGCTCTGTTCGGTGCTGATCGTCGTGACCAGCTCGCCACCCAGGCCGAGGGCGATCACTGTGTCGAGCGGTCCCCCACGCCGGGGGTCCTGCGCGAACCGGATGAACGACTCCGCGACCCTGCGCTCCTCGCTGGTCAGCTGCGGCTGTGAGACGGGCTTGCCCACTCGCTCGAAGGCCGCCAAGGGAGAGCCAGCATCGTCGAACAGTGCGAGAGTGCTTTCGTCGAGCCTTACCTCAGCAGCACCGTCAACAAGTTCGGGGAAGCTCCTCAAATCGCGTGCCTGGGATGGACCGCACCCCTGCACGTCGATGCCGAATGTTGCAACTGTTCCATCGACGCCGAGGCGCATCTTGCCGCCCCAGGAGTTGCAGCCGTCATGCACTCCCCACCTGAGCCCACCGTCGAGACTGAACGTCAGGATTCCTCGACTCGTGGCGGAGATCTCGACCGGGGCAGGCTGACCGAGAAGCGCAACGACACGCCAGGACCCGACCAGATCAGATTCCATCGGAGCCCTACCGTTCAGGCGAGGCGCCTTACCCGCCTCATCACTGCCTGCGCTCGCCTGGGTCACGATCGTGCCCAGCGGCACCACGGTGCCGGCCGCTGGCACGGTCGCCTCGATGGAGCTCATGTCGCAGACAGCGCCCGTCGGGCAGGCGCTCTTCCAGACCAATCCTGCCTGTTCGGCCAGCGGCGTCGCCTTGTCGTCGAACAGGCCGGTGAAGTCGGGCACGGCCGTGTAGCCCTCGGGGATCGGCCGCACGGAGTCGAGGATCTCTCGCACGATGGCCTTGTCGCGGGAGTCCACCCATATCACGACGTCCAGGCTGGGGACGACCACCGCGCCGTGCCAGAGGGTGGTGGACAGGCAGGGCAGTGTCGGCAGGCTGCTCGGGCTGCATCGATTCCAGGTCGTCGGCGTACGCCGGACGTCCAGGCCGGCGACATCTCGGACGGGTTTGGCGGCACCGATGTCCCCGGCTGCCCGCGGGTAACCCAAGGGTGCCCAGGTCAGGGACGACGCGTGTTGTGGGACCAAGCATCTTTGGTCCCCCCCACGATGTGGGCGGAAGTCGACGGTGTCGTTCATCGGCGTGCCACAGCGGGTCTCATTGACTCCCCAGGCGGACGGCACCTCGACGGCGACACCCCGATAGCCCACGAGGCGGGTGCCTGACGCCGTCTGCACAGCCGTTGGCTGGCTCGCTGTCGGTGTCGCGGGTCTCACTGCATCGGGATCCGCGCCTGGCCAAAGTGCGAAGCCACTTACCGCCACGACGGCAACAGCGACCGACGCACCGAGGACCTGGGCTCCTCTGCGACGGGCTTTGGCTCGGCGGCCAGACCGGACCAGGTCGGGCAGAACAGGCTGGGAGCGCGGCAAGTCGCTCGACGCGCTCTCCAGGAACCGGCGCAGGTGTTCTTCACTGGTCACGTGGCACTCCCACCGGGCAGGTCGATCAGGTTCGGGTCGTGTGCAAGTTGCGCCATGGCGCGAGACAGTCGGCTCTTCACGGTTCCTCCCGGGATACCCAGGACGATCGCCGTTTGTCGCTCCGAGAGATCGGCGAAGAACCGCAGTACCACGACTCCGCGCGCCTGTTCGCTGAGGCCGGCCAAGGCGCGCCGTACGGAATCGGTCGTCTCGATCGAGCCGCCGGCATCGGCTGATGATCTCTCGGGGATCGTGTCGGTCGGCCGCTCCCGCCCCCAGAACCGGCGACGGCTCGAGGTGAAGGTGTTCATCAGGAC
Organism: Propionibacteriales bacterium; assembly: GCA_038259225.1. GTDB lineage: Bacteria > Actinomycetota > Actinomycetes > Propionibacteriales > Nocardioidaceae > JANLYC01. Next base: position 88,740 of record JBBSPA010000005.1, on the reverse strand, counting down.
GCGGTAGACGTAGGCGTCCTTGTCATCAGCCTTCGTCACCTTGTCCCAGGCGACGTAGCACTTGACGAATGTGGACTGGACCAGGTCCTCGGCCTCATGGAGGGAGCAGCCGAGCAGCATGGCCGAATGAAGCAACCGGGTCCACCGGGCGCTGACGTAGGCGGTGTACTCCTCCTCGGCGTCCACAACACCCCCTCACCGGCATTCTTGCCCAACCAGACGCGCTGGTGCCCAGTTTCGGTTCCATCGCCAACTCCCCTCCCCGCAACGTCCTGCACCGTGGTCGCGAGGACAGCCCACCCGCAGGACGTCACGGAACCCACCCCGCGCACCACCCCGCAACGTCCTGCACCGAGGCAGCAGGAGCGACCACGGTGCAGGACGTTGCGGACGGAAGGGGGTTACTCGCCGGCGTAGTCGCCGAAGCTCCACTGGTTGCCTTCGGGGTCCTTCACGACGAAGTTGCGGCCACCGTAGTCCTGCTCGGTGAGCGGGCGGATCACCTCGGCACCGGCCGCCGTCGCCTGCGCGAACAGCTGGTCGAGGTCGATCGTGTCGTCCACGACGCAGTACGCCGAAGCGTGGCCGGTCGGGTTGGTCATGCCGTCGGGGCGCGACGCGGAGCCGAACATGATGCCGCCGCCGGGCGGCCAATCCATCTGCGCGTGGACGATCTGCGTCGAGTCGGCCTCGTCGTAGTGCACGCCGTTCGCGACGAAGCCGAACGCAGTGGACAGGAACTCGACGGCGGCCGGAGCGTCGCGATAGCTGAGCGAGTGCCACACGGTGGGAGACGGACTCATCAGGACTCCTTCAAGCTCTGGTCGATGCGGATATCACCAGCATCACCGTCTTCATCGCTCCGGTCTTGAAGGAATGGGAGCTCAGCGCGCATCCACTCCCCTGGGGTGTAGGCGCACAGGTCTCGCCACTCCCGGGTCATGTGCGCCTGGTCGGCGAACCCGCAGGCAGCGGCGACGTCGGCCAGGTGCGGCGTACGCCGTCGAGCCATCGCGTGGGAACGCTCGAAGCGCGCCAGCCGCCGCGCGTCCCTGGGCGATACCCCCGTCTCGGCTCGGAACTGCTCACCCAGGTGGCGACGGCTCCATCCCACCTCGTCGGCGACATCCGCCACGCGAGCGCCTCCCGGGCCTTCGGTGAGCCGAGACCATGCCTGCGCCACCTCGGGCCTGACGGCACCTGCCGTATCAGCCGACTCTGCTGCCAGCGTCAACAGGTGTTGCTCCAGCGCGGCAAAGCGGGCCGGCCACCCGGTAGCCGAGGCGACCTCGTCGTACCAACGCGCTGCCCGTCCGCCCAGCACATCTTCCACCGACACCACGGCATCGTGCAGGGTGGCGGCGGGCAGGCCGAACAGCAAGCGGGCACCGGCCGGGGTGATCGCGAGCCAGATCCCCTCCTGCGGACCGACCTGGCGGATATGCGCCGGGCCCACCGACAGCCCCGAGACCGCCGCCCAGAAGCACCGCTGCGTCTCGGGCTGTCCGAGCCTGCCGACATCGAGTGGCTGACCGAAGGCCAGCACCACGGTCAATGCGGTGGACGGCATACCCCGGTGCGCACTGAACGGACCGGGTTGATAGCAATAGCCGGCGACCTGAGTCACGTACGGACGCAGCGCCTCCGGCGGCCGCGACGACGCACCACCGCTGATGACTGAGCCCTCGACTGGCCTGTCGGACACACCACGAGCGTACGACGACCAGCCGCCCACACCGCAACGTCCTGCGCCGTGGTCGCGGGGGCAGCCACGGTGCAGGACGCTAGGGCCTCAGTCGGCAGGTCAGACGGTGATGACCACCTTGCCGCGGACGTGACCGGTCTTGCTGGCGGCCAGCGCTTCCCCCGCGCGATCGAGCGGGAACTCCTCGGCGACCTCGACCCGCAACGTGCCGTCAGCGACGAGGGCCAACAGCTCGGCCAGCATGCCGCCGTCGGGTCGGACGAAGACGTAGCGCCCGCCCAGCTTCTTGACCGTGTCGGCGTCCACGACGGAGCCGACACGTCCACCCTCACTCAGCACATCGGGCACCGCCTCGAGGGAGTCGCCGCCGATGAAGTCCAGCACGACGCTGACGCCCTCGGGGACAGTCGCCTTCACGTTTGCCGCCAGGTCGCCGGCCGACGCGCCGTACTCCACCGGCTCGGCCCCCAGGGATCGCAGGTAGTCGTGGTTGTTCGCGCTCGCCGTGCCGATCACCCGGGCACCGCGCAGCTTGGCGAGCTGCACGGCGATGCTCCCGACTCCGCCGGCCGCCGCGTGCACCAGCACCGTGTCGGACGCGGTGATGTCGGTGGCCTCGACCATCTGCCACGCGGTCAGCCCCGCCAGCGGCAGCGCTCCTGCCGTGACGAGGTCGACGGAGTCCGAGACCTTCGCCACCGAACGGACGGACACTGCGACCTGCTCGGCGAAGGTGCCGTTCTGCACATGGTCCTTGCGGGCGTATGCCGCGACCCGGTCACCGGGCGACACCTCTGTCACGGCCGGTCCGACGGCCACGACCTCCCCGGCCACATCCCAACCAGGGATCAGCGGCAGGTGGTGCGGGAAGGCGCCCTGCAGGTATCCCGCGACGACCTTCCAGTCGACCGGGTTCACCCCCGCGGCCGCGACCTTGATCAAGACGTAGTCAGGTCCAACGAGCGGGTCCTCAACCTCGGCCGTCTCGACGACGTCGGGATCACCGTACGAACGAATCACAGAAGCTCTCATGCTCGCGACAACGCGCGACTGCCCACACCATTCCGACATTCAGCGGTTGCACAGGTTTGACGCAGCGTCTCAGCCGAACCAGTGCCCCCGGTCGAGCGTGCACACCACCTCGGTCGTGACGCTCTCCCCCGAGGTGCTCGGCATGTCGATCCAGTCCCCGACCGCGAAACCACACTTCGCCAGCGCCCGCAAGGACGAGGTGTTGCGATGATCGGGGCTGGCGATGAAGCTCGTGACGTCGGGGTACGCCGGCACGAGCACGTCTCGCAGGAAGCTCCAGACCATCCGGGTGCCGAGGCCCCGGCCGACCAGGTCCGGCTCGCCGATCAGGTAGTCGAACCCGACGGCCTGCGGCGCCCGGGTCTTCACGGCGTACTCGTCGTGGTCGCCGACCCGGTAGTGCTGCGCGTAACCGACGTCTCGGCCGCCGACCTGCACCACCCACATCCGGGTCGGGTCGGCACCCTCGATCCGAGGTCCGTAGCGCTCCTCCGCTGCCGCCAGCGTCAACCTGCTGCCGTGGAACCAACGCTCGGCGTGCGGGGCCTGTTGCCACCGGAGCAGGTCAGGAAGGTCGTCGAGCCGCATCGTCCGGAAGGTCACCGGAAGCAGCGGGACAGCAGCACCGCGATCGACCTGGCCATGCGCCACCCAGGCGGGCAAGATGCGATCACGACACGCAGCCGGCGGCAACCACTCGTAGCGGTCGTGCTCCGGATCGACCAGGTCAACCCTGCTCTGAGCATCTGCATCGGCTCCGAAGACGGCCCAGGTGTAAGCCGGGTGATCTCGCGTGGCGGCAGTGGCGGCCAGATCGAGGGCGAACACGTCAAGGCCTGTCAGCCCCGCCTCCTCCTCGAGCTCGCGCAAGGCTGCGGGGAAGACTGCTTCGCCCGGCTGCCGGGCGCCGGCCGGCGACGTCCACGCCCAGTCGCCCTCGAAGTCGGCGCCTCGTGCGTTGCGATGCAGCAGGAGCAGCTCCAGCTCGCCGCCGGGGCCTGGACGTCGGACGACCACGGTGGCGCCCCGGGGCTCCTCCGTGGCGATTTCCAGACCGTCCCAGGTGTGCGTCATCTCCACCACGCGTCCACCCTAGGACGACAGGTCGCTCAGGCGACGCGGCCCTCGCAGTTGGCGTCGATGATGTCGTGCCGGTCGACCGAGAACTGGTAGTAGACGACGTCGAAGCCGCTGCCGCAGTGAATCCGGTCGACGTCCCCGTCGTTGAACAAGAAGATCCGATCGTTTCCACCTGCGGCTCGAACGATGTCGGTCCCACGGTGCGGGCGGATGATGTCATTACCGCCGCGACCCGCCAGGAGGTCGTTGCCGGCAGTCCCGGCCAGCCGGTCGTCCTGCATCGTTCCCTGGATCCGGTTGTAGTCGGCTCCGAACGCTGCCGGAAGGCCGGTCGGGGAGACCGTCGTCAGCGCGGTCACCACCATCCCCACCCCGGTTGCCGCGATCGCTCTCGTCGTAATGCCCCTCATGCCGTCCTCCCAGTCCAGCTCAGGATCCCCCTCCTGCCCTGTGGTCGCCGCAGCGTCCTCAGCGTGCTGACCGACGCCGCGATGTCGCTGTCCCTGAGCGGCGTCAGTATGACCGGGGTGCACCTTCGGTCTGGCCCACCGTCGCGAGCCTGTAGCGCTCAGAGTGCCCGACTCCGGATGGCCCGGCAACGGGTCCGCGCAAACCCGACGAACGCCTCACGCGTGTTGACGCGTGTCGTCTCTCGTCGTCATCCCACCGCCACGTTGGGTAGTCACCCCCGCGCCCTGGATCAGCCCTGCGTCACCCCTGTGTCACACGTCCGTCACTCGTCGATCACCGCGTCCGGCCCGACGTCATCGCCTGGTACGCCGAGCGCCGCTTCGTTCTTCAGCGCTTCACGGACGACAGCCGATGCCAGCCCAGGACCGTATCCCTTGCGCGCCAACATCCCCACCAGGCGGCGGGTGCGACGGACCGCGTCGAGACCCTGCGTGCCACGCAGCTTTGCCGCCACCAGCGCCTCGGCGGTGGTCCGCTCGGCGTCCGCGTCGATCTGGTCCAGTGAGCCGGCGATCACCTCGTCCTCGACCCCCTTACGGCGTAGCTCATGGGCGAGCGCGCGTTTGGCCAGGCCACGACTGGCCTGTCGCGAGCGCACCCAGCTGTCGGCGAGTGCCGCGTCGTCGACCAGGCCGACCTGTTCGAAGAGATCCAGCACCCGGGTGGCCACCTCCGCGGGCACGTCCTTGGCGGCGAGCGCGTCAGCCAGCTCGCGGCGGGATTTGGCCGAGGCGGTCAGCTTGTTCAGCAGGATCGTGCGTGCCACCGACTCGGGATCGGCCGGCGGCCCGAGGTCCCGGGCGGGGTCCTCGGGCTCGCGCTGGCGGCGTCTGGCCACGGGCCGTCAGACAACGCAGGTTTGCGGGCGGAGCAACGTCGACTCAGAAGTCGATGTCGGTCGGCTCGGCGGCTGCGCCCTCACCCTCAATGCTGGCACCGATCCCGAGCTTCTCCAGGATCCGCTTCTCCAGCTCGTTGGCCAGGTCAGGGTTGTCGCGCAGGAAGGTCCGGGCGTTCTCCTTGCCCTGACCGAGCTGGTCGCCTTCGTAGGTGTACCAAGCACCAGCCTTGCGCACGAAGCCGGTCTCCACCCCGACGTCGATCAGACCACCCTCGCGGCTGATGCCCTGTCCGTACATGATGTCGAACTCGGCCTGCTTGAACGGCGGAGCCACCTTGTTCTTCACCACCTTGACGCGGGTACGGTTCCCGACGAAGTCCGTGCCGTCCTTGAGGCTCTCGATCCGCCGGACGTCCAGCCGGACCGACGAGTAGAACTTCAACGCCTTGCCACCCGTGGTCGTTTCGGGACTGTTGTGCACCATCACGCCGTCGACGAAGTAGTTGTGGTTGCCCTCGACCTCGATGTCGAACTTGTGCATGGAGCGTGTGGGGGGCTTTGTGTGGATGTCGAGAATGCGAGCAGGCACCGGCCGCGTTACCGGAGCCACGAACTCCGGCGCCACGTCGAAGCGGCCGCGCAAGTCCGCTAGCAGCTTGTAGTCCATAGAGGGATGGATGGACGGCGCGACCAACTCGAGAAAGCGCCGACTCGACGCTGTGGAGAAGGTCAGTACCGCTTTGCGGCGCGCGCCTGACAACCTCCAAGCGACATCGAAACCGTAGGTGTCGCGCAGAAAGGCGACCAGCCGATCGCGCGAGCCTTCCGTCATAGCTTCGACACAGAACTGCACCCGACCGGATCCACCGCGAGTCCGCTCCTGACGTCCCTTCGAGCGGATCGACAACGACCCGTCGTCCATGTACCAGATGGCCAAGGCCAACGGAGTCAGCGCTTTCAGGTAGTCCTCGGTGATGGTCTTCTTCCCGTCGCCCATATAGACGGTTCGCTGCAACTCACTCAGCTCCGGCAGTGGCGTGAAATCGGCGAAGGCAGCCCGATCGGTGCTCCGTCGGCTGCACGAAACGTTGTCGAGCAGCGAGACCTTCCAGTCCAGGTAGTCCCGTTGCGCCAAGCCGTGACCAAGACGGAAGCGAACTCCGTTGCGGTCACGACGATTGGGAGACAGGTTCCCATCCCCCATCAAGGAACCCAGGACGAGCTGCCACTGTGTGCCGCTGAGTCGGTGTGTCTCCGACGCCATCACCCGGTCCCCTGCGATCAGCTCACCGGCCTCCCGCCATCCTCCCGGCGTACGGATCAGATGATTGTCCGTGGCGGCGAACTGGGATCTCCCGTTTCCGTGCGACTTTTCGACCGTGAACTGGAGAAAGCGCTCGGCCACGCCGTTGTCGAACCAGTTGACGACCTTGCGTGGAACCACCTTGTCCGCTTCCGAGTCATACGAGAGCACCTCGACGGGAAGCTTCTGGTTGACGATCTTGCCGATCTTCTCTGTCGTCCCGTCGGCCAGCACCACCCGTGTGCTGTAGGAGAAGCACCCGAACATGACGCCGATCTTCTCGCGGAGCTGGTTGATGAAGATCATCGTCGTGCCGGAGTTGCTCAGCGCCCCGGTGAGCTTGCGCAGCGCCTGGCTCATCAGCCGCGCCTGGAGGCCGACGTGTGAGTCGCCCATCTCGCCCTCGATCTCCGCACGAGGCACCAGTGCGGCCACGGAGTCGATCACGATGATGTCGAGGGCGCCGGAGCGGATCAGCATGTCGGCGATCTCGAGCGCCTGCTCCCCGCTGTCGGGCTGGGAGACCAGCAACGCGTCGGTGTCGACACCGAGCTTCTGCGCGTAGTCGGGGTCGAGGGCGTGCTCGGCGTCGATGAAGGCTGCGATGCCGCCGGCGCGCTGGGCGTTGGCGACGGCGTGCAGGGCGACGGTCGTCTTGCCGCTGGACTCGGGACCGTAGATCTCCACCACGCGACCGCGGGGAAGCCCACCGATGCCGAGCGCGATGTCGAGGGAGATCGCCCCGGTGGGGATCACCTCGATCGGCGCCCGCACCTGGTCGCCGAGCCGCATGACCGAGCCCTTGCCATGGGACTTGTCGATCTGGGCCAGTGCGTTGTCGAGTGCCTTGGTGCGGTCTGCTTCAGCCATCAGGAGCCATCCCTCGTCGGGTCGTTCGGGTCCCGGTCGAGACCCAGCGTGCGGTGCGTGTCGTGTGCTTCGTGTGCTGTCGCGGTCAAGACGGACGCTAGAGGGGGCCTCCGACAGAAGTCTGTGACTCCGTGTCCCTGTGGACGGCCGCCCTGGTTGCGCTCATCTGAGGAAAACGCTATCCCGAACATCTGTTCGAACGTCACTGCGACACGCCGCGCAGCAGATGCGCCCCGCAGAGGCCGGTCACGAGCTCAGCGCTCGCGCGCACCAGTCAGCGTTCACGCGCAGGGAGCTCGAGCACTCGCCAGACCTCGCGCCAGACGGTCTTCGCGTCGTACCCCTCGTCCAGCGCCTGCTCGACGGTCTTGCTGCCGAGTCCTTCGATCACGTGCTCTCGAGCCCACACACGTGCGTACGACGCTCCGAGCGCCTGCTCCATCCGAGCCCAGAACTCCGTATGCCGCACGGCGCCGAGACTATGTCAGCACCCACATCGGCCGGTCGAGCGGTCGGCCGCCGCTCGGCTCGGCCAGGCAAGCCTTGCCGAGAGCTAGGCCGGAAACTCCACCAGGAACCGGCAGCCCTCATCGACGTTGTCGACCCGGACCGTCCCGCGGTGCGCCTCCGCGATACCACGCACGATCGCCAGACCGAGCCCGGAGCCGGCGGCAGCCTCGGGGGTCCGCGCGTGGCTGCCTCGCCACGCCACGTCGAAGACTCGGGGCAGGTCGTCCTCGGGGATCCCACCGCACCGGTCGACCACGGCGAACTGCACGCCGGACTCGCTGGCGCGTGCGGACACCTCGACCAACCCGTCACCAGGGGTGTGGCGGATCGCGTTGGTGACCAGGTTGCCGATCATCCGCGCGAGCTCCCTCGGGTCGGCCTGCACCGCGACCCCGGGTTCGGCGAAGCCGTCCAGCCGTACCCCGTTGGCATGCGCGACCGGCCCACTGACCGCCAGTGCCTCACTGATCGCGTCCTCGACCGGGACACGCTCGAGGCTGAGCTCCAACGCCCCGGAATGGATGCGGGACAGCTCGAACAGGTCATCGACCATCCGCGCCATCCGGTCGACCGTCTCGCGCATCTGCTGGTGGTAGCGCTGCGGGTCTTCCGCGATGCCGTCCTCGAGCGCCTCAGCCATCGCGCGCAGTCCGGCGAGCGGGGTCCGCAGGTCGTGGGAGACCCACGCGACCAGCTCGCGACGCGACGCCTCCAGAGCGCGCTCCCGCCCTCGGGACTCCGCCAGCCGAGTCGAGGTCTCGGAGAGCTGCGTCGACACCCGCGAGAGCTCCGACGACATACCTTCAGGAGCGATAAAGGACCCGTGCTCCCCCAAAGCCTTGGTGGCCTCCTCGACGGCGCGGGAGTCCCGTACGGCGAGTCGCGCCACGAGCAGCGCGAAACCCAGAGACACCACACCCGCCACACCCGCCACCCACAGCACGACCTCGAAGTCGTGCTGGGACAAGAACATCGCCCGCGACGTGCCGACGACACCGGCCACCAGGCCCAGGACGCCGGAGATCGCCACGATCACGAAGGACCAGCGCAACGACGAACGGCGGGTGACCTGCGCCAGGATCAGCCCGACCACGCCGACGGCGGCGGCGAGTCCGGCGGCGATCAGGATGACCTGCACGGTGTCGCGGGTCATGCCGCGCGCTCCCAGCGGTAGCCGACACCCCACACGGTCTGCAGCCGCTGCGGCGACGTCGGGTCGGACTCGACCTTCTCGCGCAGTCGGCGTACGTGCACCGTCACCGTCGACTGGTCGCCGAACGACCAGCCCCACACCTTCTCCAGCAACTCCACCCGGGTATAGGCGACGTCGGGGTTGGCGACGAAGAACCGCAACAGGTCGAACTCGCGCATGGTCAACGCAAGAGGTACGCCGTCCAACGACACCTGGCGGCTCGGCCCGTCGACGCGCAGCGTCCCGTCCTGCAGGACCCGCGGGTCAGGCGACGATGACTCCCCTGCACGGCGCAGCACCGACCCGACGCGTAGTACCAGCTCACGGGGGCTGAACGGCTTGGTCAGGTAGTCGTCGGCGCCGAGCTCGAGCCCCACGACGCGATCCGCCTCGGTGCCCAGCGCCGTCAGCATGATCACCGGTAGGTCGCCGCCCGACCGGATCCGGCGGCACACCTCGAGGCCGTCGACCCCAGGCAGCATCACGTCGAGCACCACCAGATCGGGGCGTTCGTGGCCGACCATCGACAGCGCCGACTCCCCGTCGGACGCCTCCGCGACGTCGTACGCCTCGGCGCGAAGGTAGGACAGCACGACCTCACGCACGGTGGGGTCGTCGTCGACCACGAGCACGCGGGTCATCGATGCTCTTCTGACCGGCCGGTGCGGGCCTTCACCGGCTGCACACTTTCCACGTTACGCCGCTGGGTCACGCCGGTCTGCGGTCGATGCTTCAGGTTCCACCAGCAGCCGATGGCCACGGCGGCCGCGACCAGAGCTGCCAGGACCAACCAGCCTGCGGTGTAGTTCCGGTCGAGCAGCGTCGGGTTGTCGGCCCGCTCCCCGAAGCGACCGAGCACGGGAATCGCCAACAAGGTCACGCTGCCGAGCACCACGAAGCCGCCGACGGCCGGGCCGCGGGCCCAGTCCGGGAGTCGCCGGACCAGCAGGAAGCCGAGGACCAGCACGACCGGAGCCAGCACTCCGTCGTGGAGCACCACGCCACCGATCAGCCACTTCAGCGCGGCTACGATGCCGTCCAGGCCGAGGTCACGCACCTTCATCAGACCGACCACGGTCACGACCAGCCCGAGCAGGCCGATCAGAGCGCGCGTCACCCTCATGCCTGCACCTCCAACGTGTTGACCCACTTGGTCTGCTTGACACCGGGGCGGTTCGGCGCGATCAGGCGTGCCGGGTAACCGTGGTCGATCGACAACGGCGACCCGTTCAGCTCGAGGGCCAGCAGGGTGAGCGGGTCCGAGGCGTACTCGTCGGGCAGCAGGCTCACGCCGTAGTACCCCACCTGCTGCAGCGAGCGCACCACGACGTCGGAGCCCTCGGGCGCCTTAACCAAGGCCAGCAGGTCGCGCAATCGAACGCCGCGCCACTCGCCGGAGGCGCTCCACCCCTCGACACAGACGATCGGCAAGGTCGCCGAGGTCTGCGGCATGCTGCGCAGGTCGTCGAGGGTCAGTTCCAGCTTCGTGTCGCCGGCCGAGATCGCCAAGCGGTATCCGGGGTCTTTCGCGGAGGAGGTGACCTGGGCGGCGTGTGCGGACTTGTTGATCGGGATGTCCTGCGGGCCGTCCCCGGACCGGACTCCGAAAATCGACACCGTGCGCAACCAAGGCACCGTCTGGCCGGCCATGGACACCGCCGCCACCCCTGCTGCGACCCAGGTCGTCCGCAGCAGACCGCGCCGGGACAGTCCAGCCGTCCTCGTCGACGGGTCCGCGGCGATCCGCTCGTCGTCAGGCCCCACGACCGCATCCACTGACGACGTCAACGCCTGCCTGATCAACGGCAGCTTGACCGCGATGTGCAGGGCCAGCGAGCCGATCGCCACCCAGGCCACCGCGTAGTGGGTCGACCGGAACGAGAAGCTCCACGGGTACCACTGCGACGAGTTCGACAACCCGGACGCCAGCTGGAAGATCGACGCGGTGACCAGGAGCGTGATGGACGCCCGCTCCAGCAGCTGCAGAGTCAGCCGACGCACGTGTGTGAGGTCGAACCGCTCGAACAGCTTCGGGTAGACCGACCACAGCTTCACCAGCAGCAGCGGCACCGCAGCGGACCCGCTGATCACGTGCAGACCCTGGGTGAACCGGTACAGCGACACCGGTCGGGTGGGCAGGGTCATCCAGCCGGCCGGGTTCTGCTGGAAGTGCGAGTAGAGCCCGGTCAGGAAGGCGAGCGTGAAGCAGATGCCGAGCCACAGCCCCACCCGAGCGGTCACGGCAGGGCTGCGCAGCCGTGAGCGGAACCTTTCCGGACTCGGCGCCGCCGCGTTCAGCCGTTCGATCGTCTGCTGAGTCTTGCTGGTCATCGGTTTGTCATCTCACTACGTCTGCGTCGGGTCCTGGCTGACTGCTTCTCCAATGATGCGAACCACCGTCCGTCGTGCTCAAGCACCTCGAGTACCCGCAGGCTGGCGTGCTCGGCGAGCAGCTCGATCTGGTCGGCCGGAACCAATGCCCACGGGAAGGCGTGCGAACGACGGCCGGCAATCTCCAGCCCGATCCGGTGCAGGGTCACCGGACCGCCGGGTACGGCCAGGTCGAGCACCACACGGCCGCCCTCGGCGAGCAGCTCGCGCAGTCGGCGCAGCAGGCGGATCGGGTCTCCGCCGATGCCGATGTTGCCGTCGGCGAGCAGTGCGGTCTCCCATCGACCCTCGCCGGGCAGCCGGGAGAAGACGTCGCGTTGCAGCGCAGGCGCCCCGCGCTGCCGAGTCTGTAGAACGGCCTCGGCGACGACATCGATCCCCATCGCCGTCACGCCCCGGCACAGCAGTGCGTGCGTCATCCGGCCTGGCCCGCAGCCGATGTCGACGGTGGCTCCGCGGCAGCGCGACAGCAGTGCGTGATCGGCGTCGTCGGCGTCGAGCCGCCAGCGTCCCGCAGGCACCGGCGCCAGATCCTCACCAAAGCCGTACACGTGACAGGGCTCGCCACGTAGGGCAGCCGCGAAGGCCGCCGAGGGTGCGATCAAGGCCGTCGTCGTCACTGCGCCACCACCTCGCCGTCGTACACCGCGACGAGGCTCCTGCTGAACGCGAGGTCCGGGAAGCCCGCCGCGACGGCGACGGCGTCGTCGAGGGTGTCGACATCTCGAAGCGGGTGGACGAGTGCCAGCTGTGCGCCCGCCGCACGCAGCGCTGCTGCGGTCAGCTGTCCGGTGTCCTCGCGGGACATCGGTACGCCGGTCAATGCCTCTGCGTACCCCGCGTGCACCGTAGCCAGGCCCCACCAGCCGCCGTCGTCAGCAGGTCCGAGGGCGCAGCCGGACCGGCCACCTTCGACCGCGGCGGCGCCCAGGGTTGTCAGGTCGGAACCGTTGACCTGGGGGGTGTCCATGCCGATCTGGACGACCAGCGCGGCCTCGCTCCAGAGGTCCGCCGCCGCCCGGTGCGCATGGACGAGCCGGTCTGCGAACGTCGCGCCGTGCTGCGACACCACGGTCCATCCGGTCAGCTGGTCCTCGATCTCTGGGCCGCCCGCGGCGTCCGCGAGGTCTCCGACCAGCGCCACCAGGCGGTCGCCGGGTGCGGTGACAACCTCCGCAACCCGGAGCGTGTCCAGCAGCGCTGCGGCAGCAACCTGGGCGGCCCCCTCGTCGCCGAGGTCGGCCGCCAGCCTGGTCTTGGCCACCCCGGGCACCGGCGCCTTCGCGACGATCAGCACGTGCAGGCCGGGGTTCACGGCAGCATCCGTGCGAAGTCGCGGGCGGTGCGCAACGTGCCCTTCACCGAGCCGGACACCTTCGACCGGGTGCCCTCGGCGCGTGGCCGGTAGTCGATGTCGTGCTCGGTCATCGTCCAGCCTGCCGCCTGGGCCTTGACGAGCAGCTCGACCGGATAGCCGAAGCGCCGGTCCTGGAGGTCGAGGTCGAGCAGGTCGGTACGGCGGCAGACCCGCATCGGTGCGATGTCATGGATGGTGAGTCCGGTACGCCAGCGCAGCCAGGCCAGCACCGCCGCGTTCCCCCAGCGGGCGTGCCAGGGATGCACGCCGGACTCGACCGGGCGACGTCGACCCACGGCCATGGTGGCGCGCCCGGTCGCCACGTCGGCGAGCATCTGCACCAGGTCCGCGGGATCCATCGAGCCGTCCCCGTCCATCACCGCGACGAACTCCGCGGTGGCCGCCACCACGCCGCTGTGCACGGCCGCGCCGTAGCCCGGTAATGGCTCCTCGACAACGCGCGCCCCGTGTGAGCGGGCGACTCCGGCGGTGTCATCGCTGGACCCGTTGTCGACGACGATCACCGCGAAATCCTCCGGGACAGCGGCCAGCACCGCCGGGAGAGCCGCAGCCTCGTCACGGCACGGCAAGACGAGGTCACAGCGTACTGGCATGTGATCACCGTAGGGAACAACGACGGCAAATGCCCGTCCCGGGCGCTTACGGAACTGTGACGGTGCTCAGTTTGCCCTGGTCACAGGCTCAGCCGGTCCTTGAGAAGCGCGTACCCGACAAAGGCGACTACGTCGAGAATGGTGTGCGCGATCACCAGCGGGAGGATCCGACGTTTCCGCAGGAAGTAGCCTCCGAACAGCACTCCCATCACGGCGTTCCCGGCGAAGGCTCCGAAGCCTTGGTAGAGGTGGTAGCTCCCGCGCAGCACCGCGCTGGCCCCGACCAGCCAGGCCGGCTGCCAGCCGAGCTGGCGCAGCCGGGTGATCAGGTAACCCACGACCACGACCTCCTCCAGGACTGCGTTCTGGGCGGCGGACAGCACCAGCACCGGCAACGTCCACCAGTGGTCGTTCAGGGCGGTCGGGACGACGGTCGCGTTGAGGTTGAGCGCCTTCGCCAGGTAGTACAGACCGAGGCCAGGGATCCCGATCAGCGCGGCCAGGCCGACGCCCCAGGCCAGGTCGGCGCGCCAGAGACGCTGCGCGACATCGAGGCCGAGTCGGCGTACGGCGGACCGGCCGCCCTCACTGAGCAGGTAGACCACCAGCGCCACCGGGATGAGGGCGAAGAAGATCCCGGTCAGCTGGTAGGTGAGGTCGAGCAGCGGTCGGGGGGTGTAGCTCGGGTTCAGGGTGGCGGTCTGGTCCGAGAGCTTGCCGGGCTCGCTGAGCTTGGCGATCAGGCTGATCGCGGCGTACACCGCGGACGCGCCGAGCGACAGGGCCAGCACGATGAGGATCTCCCAGCCGGCCCGCCGCCTGCGCTCCGGGGGGATGACCTGATCGTCGGTGTCAGCCACGTGCGTCACCGGTTCAGTCTGCCTGCTTCGCTGCTCGACGTTCAGCGTGCCGGGTCTCGACAGGCTCGACCACCGACCACGCGCCTCGACCACCGACCACGCGCCTCGACCACCGACCCCGGGTCTCGACAGGCTCGACCACCGACCACGCGCCTCGACCACCGACCCCGGGTCTCGACAGGCTCGACCACCGACCCCGACCGGCTCGACCACCGACCCCGACCGGCTCGACCACCGACCACGGGTCTCGACCACGGAAGTGTCCGGTCGGGCTGGGTACGCTCACGTGCATGAGTCACCCGCCGTCTGTCCCCGAAGGATCTGAGGACCCGACCCGTCCGGAACCGGTCGAGCAAGGCCGGGTCGTGATCGTGACCCACAACCACATCGCCGCGGCGCTGGCCGCGCTGGCCGAGGTGGTCGGACGGCCGAGCGTCGTGCTCGACCATCGCGACGGTCGTACCGCCCCCGAGGCCTGGCTCGAGCAGGACGAGCTGCACGCCGACGACGCGCTCGTGGTCTGCGACCACGATGCTCCCGGAGCACTCGACCTGGTGCGGGCCGCCCTGCGTGGCGAGGTGGGGTACGTCGCCATGATGGGCAGCCGGCGCCGCGCCGAGCACGTGTTCGCGATGCTCGCGGACGAGGGTTTCGACGCGGCGACGCTGACGCGGCTACGGGTGCCGGCCGGACTGAACATCGGTGGCAAGGCGCCCGGCGAGATCGCGCTGTCGGTGCTCGCGGAGATCGTCGCCACGTCGTACGAACGCGACGGCGGTCCGATGAGCGCCGAGGTCAGGCGCGATCGCGCATGACGGAGTGACGCCGTGACGACCCGGTCCAGGAGCCGGCCGGCGGCTGGACCCGAGGCCGGCGATGCCGACGGGAGATTGGCTGCGCTGATCCGTACCCCGGCGATGGCCGGAGTACTGGTCGGCGTGGTGCTGATGTTCCTGGCGTGGCTGCTGCCGGCGGCGTGGAACTGGAACGTCCACATGCGGTCCTGGCCGCCGCTGCACGCCTACTGGGACCCCCGGCTCGGACCCGGCACCGTCGCGGCAGTGGCGATCGCGGTGCTCGGCACGGTGTACGCGGCCCGGCTCGCAGACGTGTTGTCCTGGCGACGGCTGCTGCTCGCGTCGTACGTCGGCTCGCTGGCCTGGATGGTGAGCCTGGCGATGGTGGACGGCAACGACGGCATCGGCGTCATCCTCGACTACAAGTTCGAGTACATGAACACCGCGCGAAGCATCGACAGCTGGTCCAAGCTCTCGACGATGCTGCACGAGTACGTGGCCCGGATCGACGCCGACAACCCGAACAACTGGCCGACCCACATCTCCGGCCATCCTCCGGGTGCAGTGATGTTCTTCATCGGCCTGGTGGCCATCGGGCTCAGCAGCGGGCTGGCCGCCGGCTGGGCTGTCATCGTCGTCGTCGGGACCACCTCGGTCGCGGTGCTCCAGACGCTGCGCGTGCTCGGAGCCGAGGCAGCGGCCCGTCGCGCGGCGCCCTTCCTGGTGCTGGGTCCGGCGGCGATCTGGATGGCCGTGTCGGCCGACGCGGTGTTTGCCACGGTGTCGGCGTGGGGGATGTGTTGTCTCGCGGTGGCCTGTACGCGAACGGCGTACCGCGCGATGGCGTCGTGGGCGGTGGCAGCGGGGCTGTTGCTCGGGTACGCCGTGATGATGTCCTACGGGCTGCCGCTGCTCGGTCTCCTCGCGGTGGCGATCCTGGTCATCACCCGCCGAGTGGGTCCGCTGCCGTGGGCGGCGGGGGCGGGCCTGGCGGTGCTGCTCGCGTTCTACGCGGCGGGCTTCTCCTGGTTGGAGGCGCTGCCTGCCCTGCACGAACGACAGTTCCGAGGCGTCGCCGCCAACCGACCCCAGCAGTACTACCTCTGGGGCAACCTTGCCGCGCTGGCCTGGAGCGCCGGACTAGCGATGTTCGCGGGCGTGGCGACCGTGCTGGGTCGCCGCTGGTCGTCGTGGCGCTCGTTGCTGTTCGCGCGCGACGGACAAGACAATCAGACGCGGGTGGTCTCCTTGCTGGTCGTCGGGGCCGTGCTGATGGTGCTGGCCGCCGACGTGTCCGGGTCGAGCCGCGGCGAGGTCGAGCGGATCTGGTTGCCGTTCGTCCCCTGGCTCCTGGTCGGGACTGCTCTGCTCCCGCCCCGCTGGCGACGCGTGGGGCTGGTCCTCCAGGTCGTGCTGGCGCTGCTGGCTCAGCACCTGCTCCATCCCGACTGGTAGTCGAAGCTGGTCAGGAATCGCACGCTAATCTTGATTCCGGACGTTGTGCTTCCGGATAGGTGGGATGTTGTGAACTCCGACGTGAGCCCGACGGCACGGGCGTTGCTGGCCCTGGAACTGATCCAGGGCAGCCCGGGCATTACCGCGGAACGACTCGCCGACAAGCTCGCGGTCTCCGAGCGGGCCGCGCGCCGCTACGTCGGCATCCTCCGCGAGGCCGGTATCCCGATCGAGTCCGTCCGCGGACCGTACGGCGGCTACCGGTTGGGCCGCGGGCTCCGGCTTCCACCTCTGATGTTCAGTGCCACGGAGGCTCTCGGCCTGGTCATGGCGGTGTTGGACGGTCATCACGATGCCAGCGATCCCACCAGCCTGGTCGGCGGTGCTCTCGGCAAGATCGTGCGTGCCCTGCCGGAGCCGGTGGCCGCCCAGGCCGAGGCAGTCCGGCGTACGACCGCTCCTGCCCCCGACCGATCCGCCGCCCGGCCCGACCCCGAGACGACGACTGCCCTGGTGCAGGCCTGCTCGAACCACCGGCGGGTGCGGCTCGGCTACCGCTCCGAAGCAGGGTCGGAGTGGCACTCCGAGGTTGACCCGTGGGCGGTGGTCGTCCGCCACGGCCGGTGGTACCTGCTGTGCCGCTCCCACCCGAAGGGCGTCCTACGGGCCTACCGGATCGACCGGGTACGCGAGGTCGAGGAGCTCGAGGACACGTTCAGACCACCCGCCGACCTCGACCCGGTCGCCCTGCTCGAGGAGCATCTCGCCGTCGGCTGGGAGTACGACGTCGAGGTGGTGATCGACGTCCCCTTCGGCCGGGTGGCACGTTGCGTACCGCGCGCCATCGGACGGCTCGAACCGCTCGACGCCCAGACATGCCGTCTGGTCGGCAGCACGAGCGACCCGGCGTGGTACGCCGAGCAACTGGCCAGGATCCCGGCGTCGTACCGGATCGTGAGGTGCCCCGAGCTTCAGCAAGCTGCGCGGGTCGTCGGACAGCGGCTGCTCGCGGCAAGCAACCCGTCGGCGCCGCCCACGCGGACCATGGCGCCGGCCGCGGAACCGACCTGACCGAAGCGATCGCTGACGGGTCCAACCTCGTAACGTCCTGCGCCCCGGTCGCGGGGACCGCCACGGCGCAGGACATTGTGATGGAGGGCCCGTGGCCCGCCGGTTGGCTAGCCTCGAAGGATGAAAGTCCACCAGCTCTCCCGCACCGATGCGCGCCGCATCGCAGTCCGGGCGCAGCTGCTTCACAGCGAGCGTCCCACTGACCTGCACGACCTGGTGCGCCATCTGACGCTGCTCAAGGTCGACCCGACGGCCGCGGTTGCGCCCAGTGCCGATCTGGTCGTCTGGAGTCGCCTCGGTTCGTCGTACTCACCGGACGATCTCGTTGCGGCGCTGGAGGACCAGTCGCTGATCGAGCTGCACCTGATGATCCGGCCCTGCGAGGACCTCGCGCTCTATCGCGACGACATGGCGGACTGGCCGGGCCGCGGGAAGCTCCGAGACTGGGAGGAGCAGCTGCGCGACTGGGTGCAGGCCAACGACGGCTGTCGGCAGGAGATCCTCGAGCTGCTCGACGCCGGGGGGCCGCTCACCGCGCGCCAGCTTCCGGATACCTGCGAGCTGCCGTGGCGGTCGAGCGGGTGGACGAACAATCAGAACGTCACCAAGATGCTCGACTTCATGGTGCAGCGCGGAGAGATCGCGACCGCGGGCCGCCAAGGCCGAGAGCGCTTGTGGGACCTGGCGGAACGGGTCTATCCCGACGATCCGATCGTCCCTGCCGACGAGGCGACGGGCATTCGCGACGCACGTCGGCTACGCGCTCTGGGCATCGCACGCTCGAAGGCACCTGAGTGCCCGGCCGAGCAGAACGACGTCGGTGGTGCCGGCGAGGCGGCCGTCGTCGACGGCGTCAAGGGTGAGTGGCGGATCGACCCGTCGTACCTTGACCAACCCTTCTCCGGGCGGGCCGCGCTGCTGTCCCCGCTGGATCGGCTGGTCTACGACCGCAAGCGCACGGCCGAGCTGTTCGACTTCGACTACCAGCTGGAGATGTACAAGCCCGCTGCCCAGCGGCGCTGGGGCTACTACGCGCTCCCGATCCTGTACGGCGACCGGCTCGTGGGCAAGCTCGACGCCACCGCCGACCGCAAGACCGGAGTCCTGGACGTGCACGCCATCCACCAGGACGCGCCGTTCAACAAGACCATGACCGCCGCGGTGGGCCGCGAGATCAAGGACCTGGCTCACTGGCTCGAGCTGGACCTGCACCTGCCCGCCCACGCCCCCGCCTGACCCGTCGGTCACAGCTCGACCCCGACGTCAGGAGCGCAGGGGGGCGGTCGCGAACGCCCGGAGACCTTCGTCAGGCTGCACCTCAGCGGTGAAGCCGAGCACCTCTCGGGCACGCTGCGGGCTGGCCACGATGTGCCGGACATCGCCGGACCGGAACTCGCCCGTGACCCGTGGGATCACATCAGCTCGTCCGGTGCCGGCTGCGATCGCCTTGGCCACGTCCAGGATCCGCACCGGCTCGCCGGAGCAGACGTTGAACGCCTCGAACGTGTCGCCGTCGAGCCTTCCCACGCGCTCGATCGCCTTGAGGTTGGCCAGCGCTACGTCGTCTACGTGGACGAAGTCGCGCATCTGGCCACCGTCCTCGAACACCGTCGGCGCCTCACCGCGTTCGAGCGACGAGCGGAACATCGCCGCCACCCCGGAGTACGGAGTATCGCGTGGCATCCCGGGCCCGTAGACGTTGTGGTAGCGCAGCGCCACAACCGATCCGGGCAGCTGGCGTGCCCAGGCCAGGCCGTAGTGCTCCTGCGCCAGCTTGCTCGCGGCGTAGCTGCTGCGGGGGGCGAGTCGGGCGTCCTCGTCGACCAGCGTCCACGCCATCGCCTCGCCGCAGACCGGGCAGCCGACCTCGAACCGGCCGCCGCGCAGCGCTTCCAGACCGCGTGCCGTTGCCGGCTGGTTCCCATGGTCACGGCAGGTGTAGCGCCCGTCGCCGTACACGACCATCGACGACGCCAGCACCAACCGATCGATGCCCAGGCCAGCCATGGCGGCCAGCAAGACAGCGGTGCCGAGATCGTTGTGTCCGGCGTACAGCGGAAGATCTGCAGGCGTGACGCCGGCGCCGACCATCGCCGCCTGGTGACAGACCACGTCGACACCGGCGAGCAGCTCGACCAGCGACTCGGCATCGCGGATGTCTGCACGGAGTACGTCGTCGACCGGATCGGCGGCAGCTCCGTGCGCCTGCGGGAGGTAGGCGTCCATCCCCACCACGTCATGTCCGGACGTCTCCAGCCGGTGCCGGATCGCTCCCCCGATGAACCCGGCCGCGCCGGTCAGCAGCACCCTCATCGGGTCAGCTCCACGCCGGTGCCGGACAGTCTGAGCTCGATGCCGTCCTGGGTGACCCTGAGTGAGTCGATCGTGAACGTCGTGGGCAGTCCGTAGAGCTGGTGCGGTGTCTCGATCAGGGTCGACAGGACCGGCTTGAGATTGCCCGGGACGGGAGCGACCATGGTTGTCCCGTCCGTGCCGAGGAACGTGAACCCCCCGCTGTTGACCCCCACCCCGATGTCGAAGCTGAGCCCCTCCGGAAGCCCCTGGTCTGCGTCCGGCGCGAGGGTGATGACTCCGACCCCCTTCCTGCCCTGCCCACCGTCGGAGGCGGTGAACGGCCCGAGCGCGCTGACGGCACTGAAGGGGATGCGGGCGCGACCTGTCATCCTCGCGGCGGTGGCCTGCCGGAAGCTGTCACTCGTACGGACGTGGAAGAAGGTCACCCTGACGTCCTCCACGCGGATCCGCTCGGTGTCACCTACCGCCGGTTTCACTTCCGGCAGGGTCATCGACACCTCGGACAAGTCGTTCCCGAGGACCTGGGTGAGGAACGGGAAGCCATGGAACTCGACACTCGGCTCGGTCGGCAGGTTCTCGCGCTCCTGGACGACCGAGGCCACCTGCCCTTCGGCGACATGTTCGGCGACCCGGTCTCCGGCCACCGCCACCGCGGCCAGGACCACAAGGGCGATCAGCAGCTTGCGCACGGGTCAGGGTTCTCCTGTCGATGAGGCGGACGAGGATCGGCAGCGCCGATATCGGTGCGGACGCTCAGGGGAGCTCGATCGGGAGGTCGAAGCCCTCCAGGGAGCTCGCGCAGTCGCATCCTTCGCGCTGTTCCGGCAGGCCGTCGATGACCCCGACCAGCAGGTCCCGGAGCCGGTCGATGTTCTTGGCGAAGGCGGCGAACACTTCGGCCTGGCTCACGGACTCACCGCTGCTGACTCCCGCGTCCCGGTCGGTGACGAGGGCGATCGCGGCGTAGCAGAGCGCCAGCTCGCGGGCCAGGACCGCTTCGGGGTGACCGGTCATGTTCACCAGCGACCAGCCCTGTGCGGCGTACGACTGAGATTCGGCGCGGGTCGAGAAGCGCGGGCCCTCGATCACGACCATCGCACCGCCGTCGACGATCTCGGCATCGGCGTTGCTCAGCGATGCGCGCAGGCTCGGGCAGTAGGGGTCGGCGAACCCGACATGGCAGGCGCCGGAGTCGAAGTAGGTCTGGACCCGGCTCGTGGTGCGGTCGACGAGCTGGTCGGGGACCACCACCGCGCCAGGCCCCAGCTCGGTCTGCAAGCTGCCGACGGCACACGGCGCCAGGATCCGGCGTACGCCGAGGGAGCGCAGCGCCCACAGGTTCGCCCGATAGTTGACCTGATGCGCCGGGAACTGATGGAGGCGGCCGTGCCGCGGCAGGAACGCGACGGACCGGCCACGGACCTCGCCGACCGAGACCGGTGCCGACGGGTCGCCGTACGGCGTCGCCACGGTCACGTCCTGCGGATCGGCCAGGAACTCGTAGAAGCCCGAGCCACCGATCACGGCGACCTCGGCACGCGGGTCTGACATGCGCGACAGTCTCGCATCCGGTCAGAGCGACTCGCCCTCCCACCCGGGCTGGGCTGGAGGGCGGGTCGATCCGCTGGATCGTTCAGGAGCCGGTGCCCACCAGCTCGGCGTCGCGTCGGGGGGCAGCTTCCTCCTCGCGCATTCCGTGGCGCTCCCACCAGCGACGCAGCGGGGCCGGGGCCCACCAGTTCGCTGTGCCGAGCAGCCGCATCGTCGCGGGCACGAGCAGGGCGCGCACGACCGTGGCGTCGAGCAGCACGGCCACCAGCATGCCGATCCCGATCATCTTCAAGAAGACGATCCCTGAGGTGGCGAACCCACCGATCACGACAGCCAGCAGCAGAGCGGCACTGGTAATGATCCGGCCGCTGCGCTGCAGCCCTGCGGCCACCGCCGAGGTGTTGTCATGGGTGCGGTCCCACTCCTCGCGGACCCGGGACAGCAAGAACACCTCGTAGTCCATCGACAGCCCGAACAGGATGCCCAGCATCAAGATCGGTTGCGTCGCGTCCAGGAACCCCGGAGACGTGAAGCCCAGCAGCCCGGTCAGGTGGCCGTCGGCGAAGATCCAGGTGACGACGCCGAAGGACGCCCCGATCGAGATCGCGTTCATCACGACGGCCTTGACCGGGAGCACGACCGACCCGAAAGCCAAGAAGAGCAGTACCAACATCACCGCGACGACCAGCAGTCCCATCCAGGGCAGGTGCGCCCCGATCGAGCTGATCAGGTCGACCGACTCAGCCGAGGACCCACCGACCAGGGCACTCGCGCCAGGACCAGGATCGACGCTGCGCAGGTCGTGCACGATCTGCTGCGAGCGCTCGGTCTGGCTGTTTCCGGCCCAGGTGACCTGTAGCAGGGCTTTCGACGCGTCAGCCGAGGTCGTCGTTCTCTGGTCGACGACCTGGACCTCCCGGACGCCCGTCACGTCGTGGAGCCGGTCGACGTACGCCGTCAGGCTCTGGTCACGCACGCCATCGACCATGATGGCGGCCCTCGACGTCTCGCCGCCGAAGCGCTCGGCCTGCACCAACGCGGCCTGATGGCTCGGCGCGGACTCGGGCAGCACCCGGTAGTCGACGCTGCCCCACGTGGTGGACAGGAACGGCGTGCTGAGGGCGAACAGCGCGGCCACGATCACCACGAGGTAGACCACCGGGCGGCGCATCACGCTGTGCGCGACCTTCGCCCACAGCCCCGAACCGGTGACGAGTGTCGTACGCCGACCACGCCGCCACGGCATCCGGCCCGCGTCGATCCGGCGACCCAGCAACACCAGGACCGCAGGCAACACCGTCAGCGCGGCCGTCATCGCGACCAGCACGGCCGCCACGCCTCCGTAGCCCATCGAGCGTAGGAAGTTCTGCGGGAAGATCAGCAGCGAGGCCATCGACGCGGCGACGGTGAGGCCGGAGAACATCACGGTCCGTCCCGCTGTCGTCATCGTGGTGACGATGGCGGCACGCACGTGCTCACGGTCATCGCCCGGTTGGCGGTCCAGCTCCTCGCGGAACCGGCTGACCACGAACAGTGCGTAGTCGATCGCCAGACCCATGCCGATCAGCGTGATGATGTTGATCGCGAAGATCGACACGTCGGTGACGGTGGTCAGCAGTCGTAGCGCGGCGAAGGCACCGAACACTGCAACCGCCCCGATCAGAGCGGGCATGAACGCCGCCACGAACGACCCGAAGATGACCAGGCAGAGCAGGAAGACCAACGGCATCGTGAGCGACTCGGCCCGGGCGATGTCCTTGCTGACGGTCTCGTTGACGTCGCCGAAGACTGCCCACGGTCCTCCGACCTGGGTCGTGAGGCCGGCCGCGTCCAGGTTGTCCTTGACCTTGTCGTACGCCTCGGACTTGGCGTCCTGGTTCTGCCCGGCCAGGGTCAGGACGATCATGGCCGCGCGGCCGTCGTCGCTGACCAGACCCTGCGCCTGGGGCGCGTAGTAGGGCTGGACCCGAGTCACCGCGTCGGTCGGGAGGTCGGCGACGACGCGCTTGACTGCGGATTCGAAGCGCGGGTCATCGGCGCTCAGGTCCTTACTGGAATAGACGGCGACGACGTCGGCGTCGTGGCTGCTGAAGGCCGCTTGCTCGGCCTTCAGCTCGCGTGCGGACTCACTGGCCGGATCATCGAACCCACCGTTGCTCAGTGAGCCGAAGACTCCGACGCCGTACCCGATCGTCACTACCAGAAGAGCCACACCGGTGACCAGAACGGCTGTTGCTCTGCGCGCCACGAAGGTGCCCCAGCGCTGGATCATGTCATTCACCTTCCGCGATACTCAATCACTTTTGCTAACATCGTTAACTGTTAACGATGTTCACTCTGTTGTCAAGCGTTTATGCTTGGCCATGTGACGAGGAGCCAGCGATGACCGCCCACACGACAGAGACGCCCGAGGACCTCCCCCTGACCCGACGCGAACGACAGCGTCAGGCGACGTACGAGGAGATCGTCGAGGTGTCCCGTCGGTTGATGGGATCCGGTGACGGCCTGTCGCTGCGTGCTGTCGCGGCAGAGATGGGGATGACCGCTCCCGCGCTCTACCGGTACGTCGACAGCTACCGCGAGCTGGTGTTGCTGATCGGCAGGTCGATCTATGCCGACGTGCTGGAGAACATGACCGCCGCGCGCGACCGCTACCCCGATGATGATCCGGGAGCCCAGATCGTCGCCGCGGCGGTCGGATTTCGACAGTGGGCCTTGGCGCATCGCGAGGAGTTCGGTCTGCTGTTCGCGAATCCGTTGGTGTCTCGCGAGGACGGCACCGAGCCGGACGACGGCGTGCGCGCCTTCTCGGACTTCTACGGCGAGATCTACCAGCGGCTGTGGGACCGCTACGGCTTCGCGATCCCGGCCGACGACGAGCTGGACCCCGACGCGCTGCGAGCGCTCACGGCCCAGCGCGAAGCCGGGACGCTGCCCTGTGAGTTCCCGCAGATGCCGATCGGCCTCAGCTGGATCTTCATCCGCGCGTGGACCCGGCTGTACGGCACCGTGACGTTGGAGGTCTTCAAGCACATGGACTCCGGCGTGATCGCCTCCGGCGCGCTGTTCCGCGCGATGCTGCAGGACAACGGGCGGGAGCTGAACTTCGAGGCGGACTGGGACCGGCTCCAGCTCGTCGTCAACGCCGAGCTGGCCCGGGCTGCCGACTGAGGACCACTCCCCCGGCGTACACCTGGCACCGAGCAAGGCAGATCCCCTGTTCGCAAGCCAGATCTGCCTTGTTCACAAGCCACCTGAATAGATAACTAGGCAAACCGGAGGGAGGGGGCAGACCGGAGGGGGGGAGGGGGCAAACTGGAGGGAGGGGTTACTTGAGGAGGAGGGTGCTGATCCGGCGCCCGGCGACGAGCAGCCCGGCCACCCCCATCGCGGTGAGGTAGCCGACCGCGATCACGGCGTCCCAGCCCATCGACCCCAACGCCATCTCGCGGCACAGCACCACACCTTGGTAGAGCGGCGTCCAGCGCACGATCGCCTCGAGCGTGTCGGGATAGGTCGACAGCGGGTAGAACGTGGCCGAGAACAAGAACATCGGCGTGATCGACAGCTGGATGTACTCAAAGTCCTGCCAGCTCTTCATCCAGGTCGTCAGCGCCATCCCGGCTCCGGCGAAGGCGAAGCCGATCACCATCGTCGCCGGGAGCGCGAGCAGCATCCACCACGACGACACCAGTCCCAGGCAGAGCATCACCACGATGAAGACGGCGGAGTAGACAGCGCCCCGCAACAACGCCCAGGTGATCTCGCCCCGGGCCACGTCGGTCGGACGGATCGGGGTGGCGAGCATGGCGTCGTAGAGCTTGGCGTACTTCATCCGGAAGAAGATGTTGAAGGTGGAGTCGAACAGCGCGCCGTTCATCGCCGAGGAGGCCAGCATAGCCGGCGCCACGAACGCGACGTAGTCGACCTGGCGACCGTCCGCGAGTGTGAAGTCACCGACGAGTCCACCGACTCCGACGCCGATCGACAGCAGGTAGAGGATCGGTTCGAGCATCCCGGACACGAAGATGAACCAACCGCGTTTGTAGACGAGGAAGTTTCGCTCCACGATCCGCCACGAACGCGCGCCGAAGAACGGCAGGCTGAGCCGCGGCCCGAGGCTGCTACGCGGGAAGTCCGGAAGCTGCTGCGTGGACGCGCTCACAACGACAGCCTCTTGGCGAAGCCGGTCACACAGAAGTACCAGCCGACGCAGATCAGCCCCAGCAGGTAGGCCAGATGGCCCATCGCGGGCCAGAGCGAGACAGTTCCGAGGGTCAGGCTGCGGCTGAGCTCGACGCCATGCCAGATCGGCGTCAGGTACGCCAACCACGCGACCACCGCGGGCAGCTGGGAGACCGGGAAGAACGCCCCGCTGAACAACACCATCGGGAGGATGCCGAGCCGGTAGACCAGTGAGAACCCGCTTTCGCTCTTCATCCGAGCGGTGACGGCGACCATCGGGGTGGCATGTGCCAGCCCGAGCAGGATCACGACGAGCAGCGCTGCCACGCCCCCGGCGGCGCTGTCCAGGGCGCCGTACGCCGCCAGCACACCGATGAACACCGCACACGTCAGCCCGATCCGGAACACCACGAAACCGATCTGCCCGGCGACGATGTCAACGACGCGCAGCGGTGTCGCTGCCATCGAGAAGAAGAACTTCTGCCACTTGAAACCGGCCATCACCGGGTAGGTGGCCTCCCCGATCGCGGTCTGCATCGCGGTCGTGGCCAGCAGACCCGGAGCGATGTAGGCGAGGTAGGTGACACCACCGAGGGCATCTGATGCCGAGTTCTTGTCGACGAAGCTGCCCAGTCCGACTCCCATCGCCGTCAGGTAGAGGAACGGCATCAAGAAGCTGGTGATCACCGAGCCGCGCCAGGTGCGCCGATATACCGTGGCCCAGTAGTCACCGAGACGCGGCAGCATCGTCGGGACCAGGTCCGACAAGCCCGGCCGGACGGCCGAGGACCGGTCAGGTCGGGTCCGCGGAGCCGCGGAGGAGGGCGCAGTCACCTCAGTCCACCAGGGTCCGGCCGGTGAGGCGCAAGAACACGTCCTCGAGGGTCGCTCGGCGTACGAGCGAGGACACCGGGTTCAAGCCGCGGTCGTGGACGGCGTTGGACGCCGCCTCGCCGTCCTGGGTGTAGAGCAGCAGCCGGTCGGGCAGCACCTCGACACGGTCGGCCAGGTCGGTCACCTTGTCAGCCATCGACTCGTTGTCGCCCACGCCGAATCGCAGCTCGAGCACCTCGCGCGTCGAGTGCTCCACGATCAGCTCGGCCGGCGAGCCCTCGGCCGCGATCACGCCCTTGTCCATCACGACGAGCCGGTCGCACAGCTGCTCCGCCTCGTCCATGTAGTGCGTGGTGAGGATGAGCGTCACGCCTTGCTGCTTGAGCCGGAACAACCGGTCCCAGAGCTGGTGGCGAGCCTGCGGATCCAGTCCGGTCGTCGGCTCGTCGAGCAGCAGCAGGTCCGGGTTGTTGATCAGCGACCGCGCGATCGTCAGGCGGCGCTTCATACCGCCGGACAGGTCCTCGACCTTCGCCTTGGCCTTCTCGCTGAGCTGGACGAACGACAACAGCTCGGCTGCCCGCTCGCTCGCCTCGGCACGGCTGAGCCCGAAGTAGCGACCGTAGACGACGAGGTTCTCCGCGACGCTGAGCTCGTTGTCGAGGGTGTCCTCCTGCGGACAGACCCCGAGCCGAGCCCGGATCGCCGAGCCGTCGGTCGCCGGGTCCATCCCCAGGATCTCCAACGACCCCTCGGTGATCGGGGAGACGGCACCGATCATCCGCATGGTCGAGGACTTGCCCGCCCCGTTCGGACCGAGAAAGCCGAACGCCTCGCCCTTGCGAACCTCCACATCGATGCCCTTGACCGCCTCGAAGGTGCCGTAGGACTTACGCAGTCCGCGCGCGGTGATCATCACCGGCCTGCCGGGGATGTCCGGCTGCTCGTCGGCGGTGTCGTGCACAGCGGGCAGGTCGGACGTCACGAGAATCGAGCCTAGACGCGATCGCCGACACCCCCTAGCCGATTTACCCCGCGTGGCGTCCGCGGCACCGGGTGGCAGGATGATCGCTGCTGCGGGGCAACCAGATCGCACCGTGACACGTCCTCGGTTCGAGATGACCACCATCACGACCAGTCCTCCCGGACCGATGACCCCAGCCACGACGTCCGTGTCGGCGTCTGCTGGGCCGGCTGCCGCATGGTCGACTGTCACGGTGCCGCAGCGCGGGCACGGGACGGGGGTCGAGACGGTGCGGGAGGCCGAGCGCGAGGCGTTCGACGCGTTCGTGCGTGCCCGGCTGCCTGAGCTGCTGCGCTTCGGTCGTTCGCTGACGGGCTCGGCCGAAGCCGGCGCCGACCTGGTCCAGGACGCCCTCGAACGCACCTTGCTGTCCTGGTCGAGGCTGAACTCCCGCGACGAGCCCGAGGGTTATGTACGCCGGATCATGGTCAACCGCAACATCAGCATCTGGCGCAAGTTCGGCCGCGAGCGCAGCACCGACCCGCTGGACCTGGTGGACCGCCCGGACGCTGCGACACACCAGGACCGGCACTTCGACGACGACCTGTGGAGGGCGATCCGACAGCTCCCGACCAAGCAGCGCGCGGTGATCGCCCTGCGCTACTACGAGGACCTCTCGGAGGCGGACATCGCGCAAGCGCTCGGCTGCTCGGTCGGCACGGTCAAGTCGCAGGCGTCCAAGGCGCTCGCCAAGCTCCGCGCCCTGGTCCCTCCCGACGCCGAGCACGGCCAGGCACCCGACCGCGAGGACGTGTGATGACGCAGCACGAGCCGCAGTCGCCTGGCCCCGATGACCTCGAGACGAGGTTGCGTCGCAGCCTCCACGGTGACCTCCCGCAGCACGACACCGAAGGCTTCCTGACCGACGTCCACCGTGGCGCGCGGCGCCGGCGTCAGCGTCGGGTCACCGGTGGTGTGCTCGCCACGGCGGCAGTGATCGTGGTCGGCGCATACGGTGTGACGTCAGCCGGCATCTTCGACACCGACGCGACGACCGCGGCGGACCGGGACCCGACACCGACGGTGTTCACACCGGAGCCCAGCGGCAACGCAACCCCGACTCCCGAGTCGACGTCGGCGTCCCCGACCTCGGGCGAGGCGGTTCGAGCGCTGTCGCTGTCGGCCACCGGCACCGACCACCAGTACGTGCTGATGGCCGGCAGGTTCGGCTGCCGCGGCGACTGCCTGACGGCATACACGACGCCAGACGGTGGCCGGAGCTGGGCCGACACCGCAGCGATCGGCTTGCGGCCCGCCGACCCCGATCCGACGACCAAGACGGCCTACGCGATCCGGTTCGCCGACGAGCAGAACGGATGGGTCTTCGGCGGTGGGCTGCGCTCCACTCATGACGGCGGCGGCTCCTGGAGCAAGCCGAGCCTGCCCGCGGGCGGCATCGTGAGCGCCCTCGAGGCGCGCGGAGACTGGGTCTACGCCAGTGTGTACGACGACGCAGCAGCCAGCTCGACCGTGGTGCGTTCGCCGATCGACCAGGACAGCTGGGAGACGGTCGACGTAGGAGTGTCGCTGAACCTGGTGACCGAGATGGCGGTGTCCTCACGTCTTGTCGCCGTGCTCGCCAGCCCTACGTTCGTCAGTGCCGACAACCAGATCCTGGCCAGCCCTGACGCAGGCACCACATGGAACCAGATCTCCCCGTGTCCGCTGGGCTCATCGCCCTCGAGCGTGTCCACCAGTGCCACCGCCTTGTGGACGCTGTGCTCAGGACAGCAGACGTCCCGAGCCTGGGTCACGACGAACCAAGGCGACACCTGGAGTCGAGCCCCGGGAACGTTCTCGCCCGGCGGCCTGATCCAGGCCAGGGACGACTCGACGGCCGTGGTCGCGGACAGCGGCCGGCCGGGTATCGCGCTGGTCACGGTCTCCGGTGCCCCGCAGCGGACGCTGTCCAACCAGGGTGACCTGCTGACGATCGGTTTCACCAACACGACGACCGGCTACCTGCGGACCATGGACGACCGCATCCTGCGCACGGTCGACTCCGGCGCCACCTGGCAGCCGTATCCCCTGCCGTGACCGGCTGGGTTCACGCGGCTGGGTTCACCGCGGCTGCTCCTTCGTCAGGTGCAGCAGCCAGTCCTCGGCGGTCTTGATCAGGGCATAGCGACGCGCGCCGTTTCGACCGTGCAGGGTGAACACCAGGCGTCGCTCGTTGCGGTCGTGCTCCTCCCACCAACCCGTGTCGGCGATCGACTTGTCGGGGTCCGAGTAGTCCAGGTGGTCCAGATCATGATCGGGTACGGCGATCGCGAGCCGGTTCGCGTCGCTGCGCGCGGGCAGACCCCGCGGCACGGCCCACGACCTGAGCACGCCGCCCTCCTCGAGTCGCAGGTCGAAGTGTGGCTGAGGCTTGCGATGGTCGTGGAGCACGAATGAGGGTCGATGGGGTTCCGACGCTCCGGCCACGCTACGACGCTAGCCGACCGTGGGCGGTGGGGCCGCCGTCATTCCCGCCGAGCCCCACAGCCCGTCGAAGCCCTGCACCTCGATACCGAACTCGGCACCGGCATCGCACAAGCAGTCGAACAGGTACTGGCCCGAGGAACGCTCCACGTGCACCACGAACTCCGGACCGGCGAGGGGGTCGTGCCCGGGCTCACGGTCGCGGCGGACCACGTCGGCGACCACTCCGCTGACTACCGTGCGCAGGGCAGTGCCGTCGGGGCAGCGGAGCGGGCTCAGGTCGACCGCGCACTCCTTAGCCAGTACGTCGACCGCTCGATCACCGGCCAGCCGGACCAGGGCTCGCCCGTGCGTCAGATCGACCAGGGTCACGGTCCCCGGGGAGGCCGCACACACGCCGTCCAGTCGCGCGATGACGTCACCCGCCCGCCCCGGCTGGGTCAGGACCGTCCATTCTCCTGGTCCCGACCCGACCACGAGCACGTCGAGGCCGCCGGCGTCGTCCCCGTCGCTGCCAGCGGTGGGCAACCTCGCCGGTACCGCCCGTCCGTGCCCGACTCCCAGCATCGCGGCAACCTCACCGTCGACCGGAGCCCGCACGAGCACCTTGGTGAGCGGCGTCAGGTCGGTGATGGTCAAGGCGGCCGTGCTGACGCATCCACTCACGACCCACCCGTCGCAAACCCGCTCCGGGGAGACAGTGGCGATCGGGCTGCGCGCCAGCGGCAGGCTGTGGCGCGAGGCGGCGGACGCTGCGTCAGCCACGCAGCCTCACCCCGTCGGGGTCGATCTGCGCAAGTCGCTCGGCGACCTTCGCTCCGGCTGTCGACCCGTCCACGAGGCGCAACGTCACCCGATGCCCCGGACGCGCCAGCGCGCTGTCCAGCTGACCCAAGCACACCGAGCGCTCCAGGGTCGGCGAGAGCCGGCTGGACGTGATCCGGCCGCAGATCCTGCCGTCCGCTCCGACGATCTGGCCGCCTTCAGCGGGGACCAGATCGGGGTCGTCGGTGACCAGGGCCACGAGTCGACTGCGCGGAGACTGTCGCGATGCGACGACGAGCTCAGGCAGCCCTACCGCGTCCTGCTTGTCCACCCTGACGAGGCCGCCCAGCGCGGCCTCCTCCGCCGTGGTCAGCCCGTCGGTGTCCTGCCCGACGATCAGGTGGCCCTTCTCCAGACGCAGGATCCGCTGTGCCTCGACACCGAACGCGCGGACCCCGAGGTCTTGGCCCTGCTCGACCAGCTGCTCCCAGACGTGCAGTCCGTAGCCGGCCGGCACGTGCACCTCGAAGCTCAGCTCGCCGGTGAACCCGATCCGCCATACGACACAGTCCTCTACACCGGCGACCGTCCCGGTCCGCACGTGCAGGTACGGGAACGCCTCCGCGGCAAGATCGATGTCCTGCACCAGACGACTCAACAGGTCCCGGGACCGTGGCCCCGCGAGGTTGATGCTGGCGTAGGCCGTCGTGACCGGCGTCACGTGCACCCGCCAGTCGGGATGCTCGGTCTGCAACCAGCCCTCGATCCACTCCCAGACCGTGGCGGCTCCGGACGAGGTGGTGGTCATCAGGTAGTGGTCCTCGCCGAGCCGTCCGGTGACCCCGTCATCCAGCACCACGCCGTCCTCGGCGCACATCACGCCGTACCGGACCCGGCCCACCGGGAGCTTCGACCAGCGGTTCACGTACACGAGGTTGAGCAGCCGCGCGACGTCCGGCCCGTGCAGGTCCAGCTTGCCGATCGGGGTGACGTCGATGATGCCCACCGACGAGCGGACGGCCGAGGCCTCACCCCCCGGGTCGCCGTAGTGATCCGGGCGGATCCAGGCGCCGGCAACCAGCGGCGTCGCGCCGTGCGCCACGTGCCATCCGTGCATCGGTGAGAGGCGACGCGGTTCGCGAGGGCGGCCGGCCAACGCGCCGAGGGTCACCGGTGCGTATGGCGGGCGCCAGGTGGTCGTACCGGTCTGGGCGATGCTGCGCCCGGTCGCCTCGGCAACGATCGCGACGGTGTTGACCAGCTCGAGCTTGCCCTGGGCCGGCCCCATCGTGGCGGTGGTGTAGCGCTTGACCAGCTCCACGTCGCGGTAGCCCTCGTCCACAGCAGCGACGAGGTCGTGAGACGACACGTCCTCGCTGAAGTCGACGATTCCGTGGGTTCGTCCGCGAAACAGGGCCGGGTGCGGCCGCGGCCGCAGCGCGGCACCGGTTGCCTCCCTCTCGTCGTGGTCCGGTCCAGCGGCGGCCGCCTCGCCAACCGCAGCTCCATGGGCCAGCAGCTCGTCCAACGTGCCATCGCCGACAAGTCCACCGGTCGGGACCACGTCGCTGGTGCGGCCAGGAACGAAGCGTGCGGCTGCGTCGTCGTAGCCCGGTCTGTCCCCGGCCATCGTGAGCAATGAAACCGGGGCAGTCCATCCGGTGGCGGTGACCACGAGGTCACACGCCACGGTGCGCCTGTCGGCGAGGTCGACGCCACGGACCCGGCTGCGGCCATGGACACGCACGATGTCGCCGCCGCTGCGGGCGTCCTCGACGTGGACCACCTCGACACCGACCCGGCGCAGGTCGTCGGCCGCGGCATCCCCTTCGTCGTTGGCGGTCAGGACCACGGCACGCGCACCGGGTCTGACGGCATACACGTTGACGAGACGGCGCACGGCGGTCGAGAGCATCACTCCCGGGACGTCGTTGCCCGCGAAGACGTACGGACGCTCGATCAGCCCGGCCGCGACCACCAATGTCCCGACCCGGGCTTTCACGAGTCGCTCGTCGATGCCAGGAAGCCCGCGGTGCACCACGCTGACCAGGTTGTCGTCGTACCGACCGAGCACGCAGGCGTCGAGCAGCACCTCGACGTCGGAGTCGGCGACCTGACGACGAAGCTCGACCAGCCGGGCCAGCTGCTCGGCTCCGCCCCAGCGCAGGTGCCCGCCGAGATCCGCTTCCTCCTCGACCAGCATGACGCGTGCGCCGGCGCGCGAGGCCGACAGCGCAGCGGCGATCCCGGCCGGCCCGCCCCCTGCCACCAGGACGTCGGGGTGTGCATGCCGCTGGTCGAAACGGTCCGACACGTCGTACTCGGGCGAGTCCGGCACCACGCCGCCGTGGGCGAACCGCTCCAGCACCCGCTCGTACGCGGGCCACAGTCGCTGTGGCCGGATGACCGTCTTGTAGTAGAAACCGGCCGGGATCGCCCGCCGGACCAGCGCGTTCGCGGCCTTGACGTCGAGCGCGAGGGAGGGCCACGCGTCCTGGGCCGACACCCGCATCCCCGGCTCGGCGCGTCGGTGGGCACCACGAACGTTCGGCTCGTCCCCGACCTGGACCATGCAGCCCGGGTCGTGGAAGCTCGCGGTGAGCAACCCCCTGGGCCGGTGGTACTTGAAGCTGCGCGAGAACACCCGCACTCCCGATGCAGCGAGCGCGGACGCGATCGTGTCTCCCTCGTACGCCGAGCACGGCCGGCCGTTCCAGCTGAACGTGAAGGAGCGCGACCGATCGATCACCTCGCCGGGCTGCGGCGGCAGACGCCAGCCCGGGTCACCCCTTGGCGTCGTCGACCTGACGGCCCGCCACGGACGACGCGTCACTGCGGTTCCTCGGAAGCCTCGACGGACGAGCCGTAGCTCGACCGGGCGGAGCGGACCCCATTGCTGAGCAGGTCCCGGACGACGACGAGGTGTCGGCGACAGCCCGCTCGGTGGTACCAGGTCTCGGTCACCTCTCCAGCGTGGTTCGCGCGCAGGTAGAGGTGGTCGCGCCACTGCTCGATCGTCACCGAGCCGGGGTCAGGGCGGTTGCGCGACTCACCGAGGAAGTTGAACTCGGTCGCGTCACGGGGTCCGCACCACGGACACGGCAGCAGCATCATCGCGGGTCCATCAGTGGCCCACCGCCGCTGCGCCCTTCTCCCCGACCAGCGCACCGGTGCGGAACCTCTGGAGACCGAAAGAGCCGATCAGCTCGGGCGTCTGACCGGTGGCGATCAGCTCCGCCATCGTCTCGCCCGAGACCGGGCCTGCCTTGAAACCGTAGGTGCCCCAGCCGGCGTCGATGAGGAAGCCGTCCACCTCGGTCTCCCCCATTACCGGGGCAAAGTCCGGTGTCATGTCGCACAGCCCCGCCCACTGGCGCAGCAGCCGCAGCCGCGACAGGGACGGCATCAGCTGCAGCACGTGCCGGGCCAGACCCTCGGCGAACTCCAGTGAGCCCCGGGTCGAGTACGACGCGAAGGGGTCGACGCTGGCGCCGAAGACGAGCTCGCCGCGCGCGGTCTGGCTGACGTAGACGTGCAACGTGCCTGAGACGATCACGGTACGCAGGAACGGCTTGACCGGCTCCGTGACCGCGGCCTGCAGGGGAAACGTCTGGATCGGCAGCCTGATGCCGGCCAGCGCCGCCACCTGGCTGGACCAGCCGGCCGTGGCGTTGACGACCACACGCGCGGCGACGTCGCCACGCGGAGTCCGCACACCACGGACCCTGCCCCCCTCTACCTGGATCGCGGTGACCTCGGTGCCCTGATGCAGCTGCACGCCTGCGTGGTCGGCGGCGCGGGCGTACCCCCACACGACCGCATCGTGTCGCACGATTCCTCCCGGCGGGTGGTACAGCGCCCCCAGCACCGGGTAGCGCGGGCGGTCGCTGACGTCGACGGCCGGCACCAGCCGGCTCACCTGTTCGGGCCCGATCACCTCCGACTGCACACCGCTGACCTTGTTGACCTCGGCACGCCAGCGCATGGTGCGCAACGAGGTGTCACTGTGGGCCAAGGTGAGATGCCCGCCCCGCGAGAACATCACGTTGAAGTTGAGCTCGGCCGCGAGGCCTCGATACAGCTCGAGCGAGCGGTCGTAGAACCGCACTCCTTCGGGAGTCAGGTAGTTCGAACGCAGGATCGCGGTGTTGCGCCCTGAGCCCCCACCTCCGAGGTAGCCCTTGTCCAGCACGGCGACGTCGGTGATCCCGTGGTTGCGCGCCAGGTAGTACGCCGTCGCCAGTCCGTGCACACCACCTCCGATGATGATCACGTCGTAGCTGCGGCGCAGGTCGTGCTCGCGCCACACAACGGGCCAGTCGCCGCCGGCCACACCGCGCCGGAGCAGTGCCAGGCCGGAGTACCCGCGGGTGCGACGACGACGCGATTCAGAGCCGGTCACGATAGGCGCGGTTGTGGTGCGCGAGCACCGGGTCGGACCCGAAGAACGCGTGCTTGGTCATGTCGTCGGAGTATCTGCTCGCAGGCGGCGTCCGACCCATCGCCTCGGCCATCGCACGCACGTGGTGCGGGCCGGCCCCGCAGCACAGGCCGAGGTAGCTGACGCCGACGTCCAGGGCAGCCCGGGTGAAGTCGGCCACCTCATAGCGCGTGCAGGTGAACGGATCCAGCGCCGTCGGGAACGGCCGACCGTCCGGAAGCAGAGCGGCTGCCTCGGAGTCCTGCTCCCGAAGCGACTGGAACGTGGGCTCCGACGCGCGGGTGCGGTAAGGAACGGGCAGCGCCGCGACCGGGATGTCGACGGCCGCGGTGATGTCGGCAAGCAGCGGCAGCATCGTGCCAGGGCCACGGATGCAGTTGAGCCCGACCACGTCGGCTCCCCCGTCACTGAGCCTGCGGCAGGCATCCGCCAACGACCAGCCTTCGCGCGTCTGCGGCTCCAGCCCGACCGCCAGCGTGATCACCGCTGACAGTCCGGCATCTCGGATGACCTCGAGCGCGATCTGGGCCTCACCGGCGTAGCGAAACGTCTCGCCGATGACGAAGTCGACGTCGGCTTCGGCGGCCCAACCCACCTGCTCCTCGAACATCTCTCGGGTGCTCGTCTGGCTGGCCGGGTCACGGTCGTCGTACAGGTTGGTGTTGCAGATGTTGCCGGCCACCAGGGCGCCGTACTCGTCGGCGACCTGGAGGGCGAGCCGCAGCGCCTGCCGATTCATCTCTTCCAGCTGGCCGTCCCGGCCCACCGCCCGCAGCTTCTCACGGTGGGCGTAGTACGTGAGGGCCTCCACGACGTCAGAGCCGGCGCGGACGAAGTCGCGGTGCAGGGACACGACCTCCTCGGGGTTCTCGAGCAGGACCTCCGGAACGAACGCGCCGGCCTGCAGGTAACCCCGCCGCTCGAGCTCGAACAGGTATCCCTCGGCGCACAGCACCGTCCCCGACGACAACCGCTCGACGAGTGCGGGTCCGGTCGCGGGCGCGAGGCCGTCATTGCCGGTCATCGGGTCGCCTCCAGGGCCAGACCTTTGGGCGTCTGCTTGCTCGGATCGACGAACGGCCGCGGCACCACCACCGCCGCGATGTCTCCGCGCGCATCGGTCCGGACAGTCAGCACCGTGCCGTCCTCGCTGTGGTCCACCGGGACGAGCGCGAAGCCGATGTTCTTCTCCAGCCGCGGCGACCAGAACGCCGACGACACCTGGCCGATCTGACGACCGTCCTCCATGACCGGGACGTAGTCGTCGAAGTAGCCGATGATCGGGTCACCCGCGATCTCGACGCCGACGACCTTGCGCTGCACCCCCGCATCGGCGATCCGTTGCAGCGCCTGTTTGCCGATGAAGTCGGACGCCTTGTCCAGGTCCACGGTCCAGCCCAGTCCGATCTCGTAGGGGTTGAGGAACGCGTAGTCGCTGAAGGCATTGTTGTCGAGGGCGATGTCGGAACCGTAGCTGAGGATCCCGGCCTCCACCCGGCGGATCTGACACGGCCCGATGACCGAGAGATTGTGCGGCTCGCCCGCCTCCAGGACGGCGTCCCACAGCTTGACCGCGTCCCGACTCGCGTGTCGCAAATAGATCTCGTAACCGATCTCCCCGGTGTAGCCGGTGCGCCCCACGACGACGTCCATCCCGTCGATCTGGAACTCCGCACTCCAGTAGTACTTCAGGTCGAGCACCCGGTCCCCGAACAGATCGCGCATCAGGGCTTGCGACTTCGGGCCCTGTATCTGCACGGGTGCGACGTCGGGCTCCGTCACGTGGACGTCGAGCCCGGCCTGGCTGGCCACCCCCTTGGCCCACAGCAGTACGTCGCCGTCCGCCACGGAGAACCAGAAGCAGTCCTCCGCGATCCGCAGCAGCACCGGGTTGTTGATCACCCCGCCGTCGACGTCGGTGTTGAGCAGGAACTTGTTCTGCCCGACCGCACAGTTCGAGAGATCGCGCGGGGTCAACAGCTCGGCCAACCGGAGCGCGTCGGGTCCGGCGATCTCGACCTGCCGCTCGACTCCGACGTCCCACATCGTGACGTCCTGGACGAGCTTCCAGTACTCCGTGATCGTGTCGTCGTAGTGGCGTGGGTGGTACATCCGGTTGCACACGGTGTACGACTGCACGCCGTGCCGCTGCGAGGCGTAGTAGTACGGCGACTTGCGGATGCGCGTGTACAGGTGGATCTTCGGGACGTCATACGGGATGCGCACGGTTGATCCCCTCTCTGTGTCGGATCGTGTCGTGACTAGTTGGCTCCCGGGTCGGTCTCGGCTCCGGGACTGATCAGCTCCAGGGGAACGGCGAACAGCTGGTGGGATGCGCGGCGCCGCGCTGGTAGCGGTCGAAGCGGAAGGGAGCCAGCAGGTCCTGCGGCTCACCGAGCAGCTCGTGCGCGACCAGGTCACCGACCCCGATCATCTTGAAACCGTGGTTGGAGTCGGCGATGACGAACACGTTCTGCTCGAACGTGTCGAACACCGGGAAGCTGTCCGGGGTGAAGCAGCCCAGCCCGCCGGAGTTCTCGTCCTTGTAGAGGTGCGACGTTCCCTCGAAGCGACGCTGACAGTGCGCCAGCGCGGCCGTCCACATCCGGGCGAAGTCCGGACGCGCGGTGTACTCCACACTGGCCGGGCCGTACGGATCGACCGCCACCTCTGAGGCAGCCCCGTCGACCTTCTCCGGCATCGCGCCGCCCTGGACTCCCCCGAAGGAGAAGTCCGGCTTGTAGTAGATCCCCCACATGGCGTCCGTCACCAGCGTGCCGTCCTCGTCGTACAACGGCTGGTCGGAGTCCACATGCATCACCGGTGGCAGTCCGCCACGTGTGTCGGTGAACGTGCCCGGGTCGACACCGAGTGTCCCCTCGCGTAGCAACAGGTAGGTCCACATGTCCACGTCTTCGCGAAGCGTCCCGTCCGGGCCGCGCACGGAGATCGACGTAGGCAGGTCGAGCATCGCCCACACGTCGCGGATCCACGGCCCGACGGCCACAATGACGTGGTCGCAGCTGATCGCGCCCTGGTCCGTCACGACGGCGCTCACCGCACCTCCTGCGCGTTCGAAGCCCGTCACCTCGACACCGGTGACGAGCCGCACCCCCTCGTCGACGGCCTTGGCCAACAGGCCATGCAACGACGCCTTGTTGTTGGCGTAGCCGCCCCGGCTCTCGTGCAGGACGTTGGTGATGCCCGGGGCGCGCCAGTCGCCGAGCAGGTCTTCGAGGTAGCGACGGCAGTCTGCCTCCCCCTCCACCAGCACCGAGGGATAGCCGATCTCCTGCTGCTCGGCGTAGATCTGGCGGACACCGGCGCGCATCACCTCGGGTGCTGCCTGCACGTAGCCGACCGGGTGGTAGGAAAATGCGTCCGGGTCGGACTCCCACACCGCGACCGAGTGCGCCATCAGCCGGCGCATCGCAGGCTGGAAGTAGTTGTTGCGGATCACCCCGCACGCGATCCCGGAGGCGCCAGCTCCGACGTCGGACTTGTCGACGACTACCACGTCGGCGCCGGAACCGAGCCCACGCTCACGCAGCAGTCGGGCGAGGTGCCAGGCCGTGGACAGGCCGTGGACCCCGGCTCCGATCACGACATGCCGGGAGGCCTCCGGCAGTGCGGATCGCGGCATCGCGATCGCCTCCGCTGAATGATCAAGTCCGACGTATTGCCATACTGGCAACACTGTTGCAGAATTTGAGCCGACGCTAGCACGGGAGGTACCTGTTGACCAGCAGTCCACGGCCGGTGGCTACGGTGCAGCGCGCGGTAGCCGTGCTGCATGCGATGGCCGAGGCCGGCACGGACGTCGGCAACAACGAGATCGCTCGGCGGATCGGGGTCAATGCGAGCACCGTCTCCCGGCTGCTCGCCACGCTCGCGCAGGACGAGCTCGTGTCGCGAACCGGCGATACCGGTCGCTACCGGCTCGGCCCGCGCCTGGTCGAGCTCGGCAACGCTGCGCTGGCCCGGGTGGACGTGCGCGAGGTCTGCCGGCCGCACCTGGTCGCGCTGATGGAGGCCTCGGGGGAGACGGCCACCTTGTCGGTCCCGTACGAGACCGGCACCATTACCGTCGACTTCGTACAGAGCCAGTCCACGGTGCGCAGCGTTGCGCAGGTCGGGCGGCCTGGCATCGCGCACGCCACCGCGACCGGCAAGGTCTTCCTCGCGTACACCGCAGGTCCACTGCCCGAACCGCTCGCGGCGTACACCTCCCGAACCGTCACCGACCCCGCGATCCTGCACGCCCAGGTCGAGGCTGTCCGCCACCGGGGATGGGCCCAGGCCCTCGGCGAGCGCGAGGACGGGCTGAACGCGATCGCTGCCCCGGTCCTTGGTGGAGGAGGAGTACTGACCGCGATCTTGGGACTGCAGGGTCCGGCTCAGCGCTTCGGACCGAAGGCCATGCGGACGGCCACCGGCACACTGCTCGCGCACTGTGCCCAGGCGGCGACGAGGGCAACTCATTGACCAGGGCAAATCGGCACTCGTTGCCCATAAGGCAACGATCTTGTGCGACCCAGGACGCCATGCCAGAGTCGTGAGGACCAGCCGGAGGTACACATGGGAGAGCCATCCGTACGTTTCTCCACCATCCCCTGCCCGTCATGATCGACAAACCCACCTGGTACGAGAGCTTCTGGACCTATCTGAAGTTCACCCGCGACGACCTCATCCAGCTCACCATCGACCACGCCGTCATCGTGATCATCGCGGTCGCGCTGTCCACCGTCGTCGGTGTCGCGCTCGGCATTGCGACCTACCGGACCCAACGACCGCGAGAGCTGGCCCTGGCCGTGACCGGGACGTTCCTCACGATCCCCTCGTTGGCGTTGTTCGGTCTGTTCATCGCTGTCCCGTTCCTCGGGCTCGGGGCCCGTTCGGTGCTCGTAGGGCTCGTCATGTACGGCCTGCTCCCGATCGTGCGCAACACGATCGTCGGCCTGCGTGAGGTCGACCCGGCCGTGGTCGAGTCGGCGCTCGGCATGGGCATGGGGCGCACCGAGCGACTGTGGCGGATCGAGCTGCCTCTGGCCTGGCCGGTGATCCTGACCGGCATGCGGGTGTCGACCTTGGTGCTGCTGGGCATCGCAGCCATCGGCGCGTACATCAACGGCCCCGGCCTCGGCGACGAGATCTTCACCGGCCTGGCGCGGATCGGCGGAGCCTCGGCCCTGAACCAGGTGCTCAGCGGCATCCTCGGAATCATGGTCCTCGCGGTGCTCTTCGATCTCGCTTACGTGCTGCTGGCAAGGTTCACCACCTCGAAAGGCATCCGATGAGTGACCGTTCCGACACGAC
The DNA here is from genome assembly GCA_038259225.1 of Propionibacteriales bacterium. Lineage (GTDB taxonomy): Bacteria > Actinomycetota > Actinomycetes > Propionibacteriales > Nocardioidaceae > JANLYC01. Next base: position 48,335 of record JBBSPA010000005.1, on the reverse strand, counting down.
GACCGCAGAGCCCGAGATCGAGATCGAGCTCGACAACCTCACCAAGCGGTTCGCGGGTCAGCGCGAGCTTGCGGTGGACAACCTGTCGATGCGGATCCCGAAGGGCGAGATCGTCATCCTGGTCGGGCCGTCAGGGTGCGGCAAGACGACGACGATGAAGATGATCAACCGGATCATCGAACCGTCGTCAGGACGCATCCTGCTCGGCGGTGAGGACGTCACGAAGGTCAACCCCGACCACCTGCGTCGGCGGATGGGTTACGTGATCCAACAGATCGGCCTGTTTCCACACCACACCATCGCCTCGAACATCGCTACCGTGCCGCGCATGCTCGGCTGGGACAAGCACAAGATCAGCAGCCGGATCGACGAGCTGCTCGAGATGGTCGGCATGGACCCTGGCCAGTACCGGGACCGCTACCCCAAGGAGCTCTCGGGCGGACAGCGGCAGCGAGTCGGTGTGGCCCGGGCGATGAGCGCCGACCCCGACGTGATGCTGATGGACGAGCCCTTCGGCGCCATCGACCCGATCACCCGGGACCGCCTACAGAACGAGTTCCTCCGCCTTCAGGAGCAGATCAAGAAGACAATCATCTTCGTCACCCACGACATCGACGAGGCGATCAAGATGGGCGACCGGATCGCGATCCTCAAGGACCAGTCGAAGATCGCGCAGTTCGACACTCCGGAGAGCATCCTGGTCAACCCGGCCGACGACTTCGTGGCCGACTTCATCGGCCGGGGCGCGTCGTTGAAGCGGCTGAGCCTGAGCCGGGTCCGCGACGTGGAGCTGCACGAGTGGCCGACCGCATCGGCCGGCACGAGCGTCGAGGACGTACGCCGGATCCTGGACGCCAGCGACAAGAGCGCAGTGCTCATCCTGGACGACCGACGCCGCCCGGTGTGCTGGGTGAACAACGACCATCTTCGTCGCGCCGGAGATCGCGCGGTCTCGGAGATCGGACTGCCTCCCGACGCCGTCGTCCAGCCCAACGCCACCTTGAGCGACACGCTCAACGAGATGATCACCGCCCGCTACAGCACCGCCATCGTGGTCGACGCCGACCGGGCCTACCGAGGCATCGTCGACATCGACACGATCAACGAGTCGGTGCAGTCCATGCGCGAGGCCGAGCGCGGCAGGTTGCGGGCGGAGGCGCCGCACCCTGCAGCCGACCACGACGGCGCAGGTCTGCCATGACGGTGACCGACAGCAGCAGCGGGACCGACCGGTCCGACGCCGCATCGGTCGCACTGGGTGCTCGGGTAGGGGCAGCGCAGCCGGGGCAGCGCACCCTCGTCGGCTACCTGTTCATGCCCGTCCTGCTGCTTGCCGTCCTGGCCACCCTGTACTTCTACGGCCAGAGCCGCACCTACAGCAGTGGGGAGCAGCGACGCCTCAACGCCGACGTCATCCAGACCGAGACATGGGAGCACATCAAGCTGACCGTGGTGTCGACCGTCTTCGTCCTCCTCATCGCCATCCCGGTCGGAGTACTACTGACCCGGTCCTTCGCCCGCTACATCACGCCGCCGATCCTCGCGGTCTTCAACATCGGGCAGGCGATGCCCTCGATCGGCGTGGTGGCGCTGCTGGCCATCGTCTTCAGCATCGGTTTCAAGTACGCCGTGATCGCCCTCGTCGTCTACACCGTCATCCCGGTGCTCCGCAACACGATGGTCGGACTTCGGCAGGTCGACGCGACCGTGATCGAGGCGGCCCGTGGGATGGGGATGACCAAGCGAGCCGTCCTGGTCAGGATCGAGCTGCCGCTGGCCGTGCCGATCATCATGGCCGGCGTACGCACGGCGCTGACGATCAACGTCGGGACCGCCACCCTCGGCACGTTCATCGGGGCCGGCGGCCTCGGTGGACTCATCGTCGCGGGATTCGTGCAGAACAAGCAGTTCATTACGGTGGTCGGAGCGATCCTGGTGGCCTCGCTCGCTCTGCTGATCGACTACCTGGCCGCCATCGCGGAGGAACAGCTCCGGCCAAGGGGGATCTGAGAGCAGATCGCTCACGACGTTTTCAAGATGAAGGGTGGAGTCAGATGCGCCACAACAAGAACGCCGGCTACGCCGGCGTGCTCGCCGGACTCGTGCTGGCGGTGACCGCCTGCGGTGGGAGCGATTCCGGCAACGGCGGCAACGGCGGTGGCGGCGGTGGCGGCGGTGGCGGCGGTGACGGCGTTGATTTGTCCGGCGCCTCGTTCACCGTCGGGTCCAAGGAGTTCACCGAACAGCTGATCCTCGGGCAGATGACGCTTCAGCTGCTCGACAACGCCGGGGCCAATGTCAAGGACGAGACCGGTATCACCGGAACCACGAACGTCAGGAAGGCCCTGACCTCCGGCCAGATCGACATGTACTGGGACTACACCGGCACGGGCTGGGCCGAGCTGTTGGGCAATGAGCCTGCCGATGCCGCACCCGAGGAACAGCAGCTGTTCGATGACGTCGCAGCGGAGGACCTGAAGAAGAACAACATCAAGTGGTTCGCTCTCACTTCCGCCAACGACACCTATGCGATCGCGACGTCGCAGGAGACCTCGGACTCCCTCGGCGTCACCTCCCTGTCCGATCTGGCCAAGGTCGCGAACGACAGCCCGTCGGATGCCACCATGTGCGCGGCGTCGGAGTTCATCGACCGCAGCGACGGGCTGCCTGGCGTGGAGAAGGCGTATGGATTCACATTCCCGCGGGACGGTCTCACCGAGGTGGATCTGGGCATCGTGTTCACGCAGGTGCCGAAGGGTGACCCGTGCAAGTTCGGTGAGGTGTTCGCGACCGACGGGCGGATCCCGGCCAACCAGATGGTCGTGCTCGAGGATGACAAGAACTACTTCGTGAAGTACGACCTCGCGTTGACGATCAACAACGACGTCTACACGAAGTACCCCCAGCTCGAGGACCTCTTCAACCCCGTCGCGGAGGCATTGACCACCGAAGAGCTCCAGAAGCTCAACGCCCAGGTCGACGTCGACGGCCTCCCGGTGGAGCAGGTGGCGCAGAAGTGGCTGCAGGACAAGGGCTTCATCTGACCTAGGCGCACCCACGAGCCCGGCCAGATAACCATCTGGCCGGGCTAGCCTGTTCCGGACCCACACGACAGGATGGCCCGGTGCGGATCACTCTGGCCCAGCTGTCCTCTCGGTTGGGCGACGTCGACGCGAACCTCGAGCGGGCAGCCGACACGGTTGCCGAGGCCGCGGAGGACTCGGACCTGATCCTGTTTCCCGAGCTGTTCGCCTCGGGGTACTCGATCGGAACCATCGACAGGGACGTGTCGATGCGTTCCGACGACCCGCGGCTGTTCGCGGTGGCACGCGCGGCCGGTGAGGCTGCGGTGGCGATCGGGTTCGTCGAGGCCGGACCTCCAGGCCCGCACACCTACAACAGCACGGCGTACTTCGAGGCCGGTCGGCTCGTCCACGTGCACCGCAAGCTCTACCTGCCGACGTACACCCCGTTCGAGGAACGCAACCACTTCACGGCAGGTCCGCACCTGCGCGCCTTCAACGCGGTCAACGACACCCGGATGGCGGTGCTGTGCTGCAACGACGCGTGGCAGCCTCAGCTGGCGTTCCTGGCCACCCAGGACGGGGCGCAGATCCTGCTGGTGCCGGCCGCCAGCGCGCAGAGCACGTTCCCCGAGCACTTCGACTCCGACGAGTACTGGGCGGACATCACCCGGTTCTACGGCCGGATGTTCCAGCTCTTCGTGGTGTTCGTGAACAAGGTCGGGGACGAGGGGCGGTTCCGGTTCTGGGGTGGTTCTCACGTCGTGGATCCCTGGGGGAACGTCGTCGCGGAGGCGGCTCAGCACAAGGAGGAGGTGCTGACCGTCGAGGTCGACCTGGCCGACATCCGCCGGCGCCGCCGCCAGGTGCCCTTGGTCAAGGAGGCGCGGCTCGGCCTCCTCCAGCGCGAGATCAGGCGGCTTCTCGACGAGGGCGGCGACCTGTGACGCGCCGACTGAGCTCCTCGCGTGCTCGCGTCGGCACGACATGCGCGATGGGTGCATGCGTCGTACGGTGAGGCGAACGCACCGTTCGAGCCCGGCTGGAGTGATCTGATGCCTTCCGTCCGTCGTCGTACCGTCCTGGTCACGCTGACCGCCGTATCCGCGGTCGTCGCACTCGCCGTCGTGCCGACCGTTTCCACGGTGGCCGCGACCCGCAGCGCCCCTGGTGCTCCGGGAGACCCCAGCACCTGGAACGAGGGGGACAAGGACGGCTTCGGCACGGCCGTCGGGACCGCCAGCAAGGTCTGGTACACGCTCAACGACGGCGAGCTGACCGACGTCTACTACCCGCGCATCGACACCCCGAGCATCCGCGACAGCCAGTTCGTCGTGACCGACGGGTCCACGTTCACCGACCGCGAGGACCGCGACTCCACCCACCAGGTCACGCTCCTGAGCCCGGACAGCCTTACCTACCAGATCACGAACACCGCGAAGTCCGGCGCGTGGCGGATCACCAAGACGTTCGTGACCGACCCGGCGCGCTCGTCGGTGCTGGAGGATGTGCGTTTCGAGTCGCTGACCGGCAAGAGGTATCAGCTCTACCTGCTGCACGACATCGCCTTGTCGATGACCGGCAACGACGACACGGGCGTGTCCGGCCCGGGCCGATCGCTGCTGTCCTCCGACGGCACCAACGCCAGTGCGGTGGTGACCCGTCCCGGACTGCGCAGGACGTCCAGCGGTTACCTCGGCACCTCTGACGGCTGGACCGACCTGGCGTCCGACCATGATCTGGATGGTCGCTACGATGCCACCGAGCCCGGCAACGTGGTCCAGACCGGCCGGATCAAGGTCAACGGCCTGGCTCATCACCAGCACGTCACCGTCTCGATCGGCTTTGCTCCCAGCGGCACCGGTCACAGCACGGCGTCCCAGGCCCGCGCAGCCCTCGCCACGGCGCGGGCATCGTTGTCCACCGGCTTCGCTGCCGCGCGATCGGCGTACGACGCGGGCTGGGCTCACTACCTGGCCGGCCTCGACGGTCCGCCGGCGAGTGCTGCGGCCTGGACCACGGAGTGGAACGTCTCGGCGATGGTGCTGGCCGGGAGTGAGGACAAGACCTACCGCGGGGGCTTCGTGGCCGCTCCGGGCCGGCCCTGGGCCTGGGCGAACTCGCTCCAAGACCTGGCCGTGTACCACGCGGTCTGGTCGCGAGACCTGTACCAGATCGCGACCGGCCTGCTCGCGATCGGCGACGACGCCGCGGCCGGCCGAGCCCTCGACTACCTGTGGACGGTGCAGCAACGTCCGGACGGGTCCTTCCCGCAGAACTCCCGGCTCGACGGGACTCCGGTGTTCGGTGGCCTGCAGATGGACGAGGTCGCCCTCCCGATCGTGCTCGCCCACCAGCTCGGCCGGACCGGCCCGGCGGACTGGGCCCACGTCAAGAAGTCGGCGGACTTCGTGATGGCCAACGGCCCCGCCACTCCGCAGGAGCGCTGGGAGAACATCGGCGGCTACTCGCCTGCCACGATCGCTGCTGAGATCGCCGGTCTGGTCTGCGCTGCCGACATCGCGCGGGCCAACGGGGACCGGCGCAGCGCCGCGGCGTACCTGGCGACCGCTGACCGGTGGCAGCGCAAGGTCGAGTCGTGGACTGCGACGACGAACGGTCCGTACGAGCCGCGTCCGTACTACCTGCGGGTGTCGGTGGACGGTGACCCCGACGTCGCGACGAAGGAGCAGATCTCCGACGGCGGCCCGCTCATCGACCAACGCCGCGTCGTGGACCCGAGCTTCCTCGAGCTGGTCCGGCTGGGCGTGAAGCCCGCCGACGACCCGACGATCCGCTCCTCTATCGCGGTGGTGGATCGCAAGCTGTCCTACCGGACGCAGAACGGCCGCTTCTGGCACCGGGCGTCCTTCGACGGGTACGGCGAGAAGCGCGACGGCTCGCAGTGGGAGCCGGTGCCGACCGGCTCGGGCATCACCGTCGGACGCGGCTGGCCCCTGCTCGGCGGCGAACGGGGCGAGTACGACCTCGTCGCCGGCTCGCCCGAGCTCGCCCAGACGCTGCTCGACACGATGGGCCGCGCCTCCGACGACCACAGCCACCTGATGTCCGAACAGGTCTGGGATCACAACCCGCCCGCGCCGGGTCCCGGGTTCACGCCGGGCGAGTCGACCTTCTCCGCCACCCCGCTGGCGTGGACGCACGCCCAGTTCCTCCGGTTGGCCGCCTCGGTCGATGCCGGCAGCCCGGTGGAGACGCCCCAGGTGGTGGCCTGCCGCTACCGCAGCGAGGCCTGCACCCGCTAACCCCTCCCCCGCCCCGACCTGTCGGGGCGGGGGGCGTTGTCGGCGGCCTCGGGCAGGATGGACCCCGACATGAGTACGCCGTCCGGGCCTGCTGGCTCCACCGAACAGATGACCGGCTTCTCGCCGGTGGCGAGGACGTGGTTCGGCGACGCCTTCGCCGAGCCCACGCCGGCCCAGGTCGGAGCCTGGCGGGCGATCGCGGCGGGTCACAACGCGCTCGTGGTGGCGCCGACCGGGTCCGGCAAGACCCTGGCGGCGTTCCTGTGGGCTCTGGACCGGCTGACCACCACCCCGCCCCCGCCGGACAAGAAGCACCGGTGCCGGGTGCTCTACGTCAGCCCGCTGAAGGCGTTGGCCGTCGACGTCGAGCGCAACCTTCGGGCGCCGCTGGCCGGGATGAAGCAGACGGCAGCCCGGCTCGGCACCACCGTCCCCGACCTGACCGTCGGGATCCGCTCCGGTGACACCTCGGCAGCCGACCGGCGCAGACTGGTCAGCACGCCTCCCGACGTGATGATCACGACCCCCGAGTCGCTGTTCCTCATGCTCACCTCGCAGGCCCGAGAGTCCCTGCGAGCGGTTGACACGGTGATCCTCGACGAGGTGCACGCGGTCGCGGGCACCAAGCGGGGCGCCCACCTGGCCGTGTCCCTGGAGCGCCTCGACGAGCTGCTCGACCAGCCCGCACAACGAATCGGGTTGTCCGCGACGGTTCGTCCACTCGACGAGGTCGCGCGCTTCCTCGGGGGCGCACATCCCGTCGAGGTCGTCACGCCGATCTCCACCAAGCAGTGGGACCTGCAGGTGGTCGTCCCGGTCGAGGACATGACCGAGCTCGGCCAGCCCGGCGACGACCTGGAGGGCCCAGCGGCAGGCGCCGCCCCACGGGCGTCGATCTGGCCGCACGTCGAGGAGCGGATCGTCGACCTGGTGCAGCAGCAGCGGTCCACGATCGTGTTCGCCAACTCGCGCCGACTCGCCGAGCGGCTGACCGCCCGGCTCAACGAGATCGTGCTCGAACGCCTGGGAGAGCAGCTTCCCGACGTCGGCCAACCGGCCGCGATCATGGCTCAGAGCGGCGCCTCGCACGGCGTACCTGAGGTCATCGCCCGTGCGCACCACGGCTCGGTGAGCAAGGAGCAGCGCGCCCTGATCGAGGAAGACCTCAAAGCCGGCCGGCTGCCGTGCGTCGTGGCCACCTCCAGCCTCGAGCTCGGGATCGACATGGGTGCCGTCGACCTGGTCGTGCAGGTGGAGTCCCCGCCGTCGGTCGGCAGTGGCTTGCAGCGGGTCGGCCGGGCCGGACACCAGGTCGGCGAGGTGTCCCGTGGCGTGCTGTTCCCCAAGCATCGTGCTGACCTGGTGCAGACCGCCGTCACCGTGGAGCGGATGCGGGCCGGCCAGATCGAGGCGTTGAAGGTCCCGGCCAATCCGCTCGACGTGCTCGCCCAGCAGATCGTGGCCTGCGTCGCCGTGGACACCTGGGACACCGACGCACTGTTCGCCGTCGTACGCCGGGCGGCGTCCTTCGCCACGCTACCCCGCTCCGCCTTCGACGCGACCCTCGACCTGCTGTCGGGACGCTACCCGTCCGACGAGTTCGCCGAGCTCCGGCCCCGGCTGGTCTGGGACCGGGTCGCCAACACGATCGTCGGCCGGCCGGGGGCCCTGCGGCTCGCGGTCACCTCTGGCGGCACGATCCCCGATCGGGGTCTGTTCGGCGTGTTCCTCGTCGGAGACAAAGCCTCGCGGGTCGGCGAGCTCGACGAGGAGATGGTCTACGAGTCCCGGGTCGGTGACGTGTTCGCGCTGGGCGCGTCCAGCTGGCGGATCGAGGACATCACGCACGACCGGGTGCTGGTCTCCCCCGCACCGGGCCAACCCGGTCGGCTGCCGTTCTGGAAGGGCGACGCCCTGGGTCGTCCGGCCGAGCTGGGGGCAGCAGTCGGGGCCTTCGTCCGCGAGGTCGCGGGGTTGCCCCCGGATCAGGGAGTCGAGCGGGTCGCCGCGGCCGGGCTCGATCCGTTCGCCGCGAGCAACCTCGTCAGCTTTGTCGCCGAGCAACGCGCCGACACCGGCTATGTCCCGCACGACCGCCAGCTGCTGGTCGAGCGCTGCCGCGACGAGCTCGGCGACTGGCGATTGATCATCCACTCGCCCTACGGCGCGGCGGTGCACGGACCCTGGGCGCTGGCCATCGGGGCGAGGCTGCGCGAGCGGTTCGGCATCGACGCCCAGGCGATGGCCGGCGATGACGGGATCGTCGTGCGGATCCCCGAGACCGACGCAGAGCCTCCCGGTGCCGCGCTGGCGCTGTTCGAGCCCGACGAGATCGACGATCTGGTCACCACTGAGGTCGGCGGGTCCGCCTTGTTCGCGTCCCGTTTCCGGGAGTGTGCCGCACGGGCCCTGTTGCTGCCACGCCGTGACCCCGGCAAACGCTCACCCCTGTGGCAGCAACGTCAGCGATCGGCGGCGCTGCTGGAGGTGGCGAGCAAGTACGGCTCGTTCCCGATCGTGCTCGAGGCGGTTCGCGAGTGCCTCCAGGACGTCTACGACGTGCCTGCGCTGGTCCAGCTGATGCGCGACATCGCCTCCCGTCGGATCAGGGTCGTCGAGGTCGAGACCCAGACACCGAGTGCCTTCGCCCGGTCGCTGCTGTTCGGGTACGTCGCCTCGTTCGTCTACGAAGGCGACTCGCCACTCGCCGAGCGCAAGGCAGCAGCGCTGGCCCTCGACCCGGCGCTGCTCGGTGAGCTGCTGGGTCGCACCGAGCTGCGCGACCTGCTCGACACCGACGTGGTCGACGAAGTGTCCCGTGAGGTGCAGTGGCTCACCGACGAGCGCGCGATCCGCAGCCACGAGGGGGTGGCCGACGCGTTGCGGGTCCTCGGACCACTCACCCGTGACGAGCTGAGGGAGCGGTCAGACGAGCCCGCTGCTCTCGAGGGCTGGGTCGACCAGCTGCTGGTCGCCCGACGCGCCGTCGGCGTACGCATCGGGGGCCTCGACACGATCGCCGCAGTTGAGGACGTTGCGCGACTCCGGGACGCCTTAGGCGTCCCCGTGCCGGCCGGAGTGCCGGAGGCCTTCACCGACCCGGTCGCGGATCCGCTCGGCGATCTGGTCGGCCGGTTCGCCCGAAGCCACGGGCCCTTCACGACCGGGAACGTCGCGGCGAGGTTCGCGCTCGGCCAGGCCATCGCCCACGACGCGCTCAAACGACTCGCCGCCGCCGGGCGAGTCGCCGAGGGCGAGTTCCGTCCTGGCGGGCACGGCGGGGAGTGGTGCGACGCGGAGGTGCTACGTCGGATCCGCCGGCGCTCACTTGCCGCCGCCCGACGCGAGGTCGAGCCGGTCGAACCCGCCGCACTGGGACGGTTCCTGCCGGCCTGGCAAGGGGTCGGGAGCAGGCTTCGTGGCCCGGAAGGCGTGCTGTCTGTCGTCGAGCAGCTGGCCGGTTGCGCGGTGCCGGCGTCCTCGCTCGAGCCGTTCGTGCTCGGCAGCCGCCTGGTGGGCTATCAACCCGCCATGCTCGACGAGCTGACAGCCGCTGGAGAGGTGATCTGGTCCGGCGCGGGAGCACTGCCGGGCACGGACGGGTGGGTCAGCCTGCACGTGGCGGACACGGCACAGCTGACCCTTCCCGACCTTGGCGAGCTCGAGCTCACCGACCAGCACCAGCGCGTGCTCGCCGCGCTCGCCGCCGGTGGGGGTTATTTCTTCCGGCAGCTGTCCGACGCGGTGGAGTCCACCGACGACCAGGCTCTGACCGCCGTGCTCTGGGATCTGGTGTGGGCCGGTCACCTCACCAACGACACGATCGCCCCGCTGCGCGCGTTCACCGGCGGCCGTGGCACTCACCGGCCGCGGCGGAGCACGCCACGGGGCCGGATCGGTAGGCGCAGCGGCATGACCGGTGCCGCGCTGAGTCGCTCCGCGCTCGATCGACCGGCGATGGGTCGACCAACGATGCCGGGCCGGTCCGGGCCACCGACGGTTGCCGGACGCTGGTCCCGCACGCCAGAGCGAGAGCCGGATCCCACCCGTCGCGCTCATGCCGGCGCGGAAGCCCTGCTCGAGCGGCACGGCGTCGTCACCCGAGGCGCGGTCATCAGCGAACGAACTCCCGGCGGCTTCGCTGCGGTCTACAAGGTCCTTTCGGTGTTCGAGGAGTCCGGGCGCTGCCGTCGCGGCTACTTCGTCGCCGGCCTGGGCGCGGCGCAGTTCGGCATCACCGGTGCCGTGGACCGGTTGCGCTCGATGACCGCCGAGGCCGAAGGTCCCGCCAGATCAGCGGCCTCCGCTCTGGTCCTGGCCGCGACCGACCCGGCCAACCCGTTCGGGGCCGCGCTGCCGTGGCCGGACCGTGCCGACGACGCTGCCTCCACCGGTCACCGGCCCGGACGCAAGGCCGGCGCCATCGTCGTCCTGGTCGACGGGTCGCTGGTGCTCTACGTCGAGCGTGGCGGCAAGACGCTGCTGACGTTCAGTGCCGACCCGCTCCGCGTCCAGCCTGCTGTCGATGCGCTGGCCCTCGCGGTGCGCGAAGGCGCCCTCGGCAAGCTCACCGTCGAACGCGCCGACGGCGAGCACATCCTCGGCTCCCCGCTGTCGGCTGCCCTGGAGGCCGCCGGGTTCCATGCCACCCCCCGCGGGCTCCGGCTGCGAAGCTGAGGGGTCAGCTCGTGAGATCCAAGGACCGCCGCAGGAATTCCAGCTGGAGCAGCAGCAGGTTCTCGGCCACCACTTCGTCGTTGGCCATGTGGGTCATCCCCGACAGCGGAATCATCTGATGCGGTCTGCCTGCGGCGAGCAGGGCGCTGGAGAGCAGCAGCGTGTGCGCGACGACGACGTTGTCGTCGGCCAGCCCGTGCACGAGGAGCAGCGGCCTCGACAACTCTCCCGCCAGCGGGATGAGGCTGTTGGCGTCGTAGACCTGCGGGTTGGCGTCCGGGTGGCCGAGGTAGCGCTCGGTGTAGCAGGTGTCGTACAGCCGCAGGTCGGTCGTCGGTGCACCCGCGATCGCTGCGCCGAAGACCTCCGGGTGCCGCAGCACGCCCAGCGCGGAGAGGTAGCCGCCGAACGACCAACCTCGGATGCCTACCCGATCGGTGTCGATGTCGTCGGGGTAACGCTCGGCGAGGTCGGCCAGCACCTCGACCTGGTCGTCGATCGTGCCGACGAAGTCGTGCTGCGCCAGCTTGTCCCAGGCCGGTCCGCGCCCGGCCATGCCCCGGCCGTCAGCCACCACGACGACGAATCCCTGGTCTGCGAACCACTGCTGCTCCAGACAGGATCGCGCCGAGCGGACGACGGTCTGGACCTGCGGGCCACCATAGGGATCCATCAGGACCGGAAGCCGCTGCGAGCCCTTGACGTGCCCGGCGGGGAAGAGCACAGCGGTCGGATACGACCGCGACCCGGTGGTCAGAATCTCCGGCTCGAGAGTGAGCGGCACCGACTCCGCGACCGAGGCGAGCGTTCCGCCGGACCCGTCGACCGCCGACACGGTCGTGACGACGAAGGGATCCCGCAGGGATTGCTGCGCGACGACGACGGTGCCTCCTCCCTCGGCGCCAATGGCCACGCCGTCCTCGTCACTCAGGTAGCCGACGCTGCCGTCGAAGCTCAGTCGTGCCAACGCGATGACGCCGACCGGCTCGGTCGGGGACACCAGAGCGACCACGCCGTCCTCCCCCGCGGAGACCACCCTGCGCACCTGCACGCCCGCAGGGGTGAACGGCGTACCATCCAGCGCGAGATGGCGCGTCTCGTCGCGATCGAGGCCGTGCAGGAGCTGACCGGACTCGAGCCGCCGCGGTGTTCCCGCGAGCAGCTCGACCCACGCGTCGTCGCTCAGCGAGCGCACCAGCGTGCTCTTCCCGGTCGCCGGGTCGACGTCACGAAACTCCAGCCGGGTCTGGTCGCGGGTGAGCAGGGTCAGCAGCGGGCGGGCACCGGACCACTCGACGTGCGCCAGGTACTCCAGCACCCGACCCTCTACCGGGGTGTCCGAGCGCCACTCGACATCGACGCGTGCACCGTCCAGAGTCACGAAGGCGAGGCTGACCAGGGCATTAGCCGTGCCGGCTTGTGGATAGCGGAGTCGGGCCGGCTCTGCGTCTGGTCGCACCGGGTCGGCGATGTGCCAGAGCATGACTGCCCTCTCGTCGTACCGCTCGACCAGCAGGGACTGACCGTCAGGAGACCACCAGAAACCGCGTGCCCGGGCAAGCTCTTCGGCGGCGGCGAACTCGGCCAGGCCCCAGCGCACTTCCGCCGGCTCGTCCGGCTCAGGACCGACGATCAGCCGGTCGCCGCTGCTCTCGTCCACCACATGGAGCCCGTCCTCGCCGGCATACGCGACGCGGAGTCCGGTGGGATCCAGACAAGGATCGATCACCGACGACGTCACGGGCAGCTCTCGGGGCGGCGCCTGGTCCACCAGGTCGACCACGAACAATCGCGACGACAAGGCGAACGCCGCTCGGGTGACGTCGGCGTCCGTGCTGAACGCCACGACACCCGACCCGCGCACCCGCATCCGCTCACGCCGCGCTCGTTCCTCCGGCGTGAGTCGCTCTTGAGAGTCGTCCAGCAGCGAGAGCGGGTCTGCCAGCTCACGTTCACGGCCGGTCCCGACGTCGTACAACCACAGCGACTGTGCCATCGACGTGCCGGACGCCGATCGCAGGAACACGACCCTTCGACCGTCCGGGCTCACCTCGAAGCCGCGCGGAAGACCGGCGTTGAAGTTGTTCGTGCGAGCGGCAAGCCGCGGGTAGGAGTCTGGCGCCATGGGCACAGTCTTCGCACCTGAGGAAGCCCCCGCAAGCAGGCCCGGCCGGATGTTGCGAGGCGGGGCGCACAGGACGGTGCGGCGGAGGCTACGGAGGCTACGGAGGCTACGGAGGCGACGCGATGCCTGAAGGTGACACGGTTTGGCGTACCGCCAACCGACTCGACCACGCCTTGCGTGAGCGAGTCCTCACCACGACGGACTTCCGGGTGCCCCAGTACGCCGAGATCGATCTCGCCGGGCAGCCCGTCACCGAGGCAGTGAGCCGCGGCAAGCACCTCTTGATCCGGCTGCCGGAGGTGACCATCCACTCCCACCTCAAGATGGAGGGTTCGTGGCACCTGTACAAGGTCGGTTCGCCTTGGAGATCCCCGGCATTCCAGGCGCGGGTGGTGTTGGCGAATGAGCACTGGCAAGCCGTCGGCTTCCGCCTCGGGACCCTGGACGTCGTACCACGAGCCGGGGAGGAATCGTTGATCGGCCACCTCGGGCCGGATCTGCTCGGACCCGACTGGGACCCGGTCGTGGCCATGGCGCGGGTGTTGGCTGCACCGGAGGTGCCGATCGGTGAGGCGCTGCTCGACCAGCGCAACCTCGCCGGGATCGGCAACCTCTACAAGTGCGAGGCGCTCTTCCTGCTCGGGGTCCACCCGACCACGCCGGTCGGCCGGGTGGACGTCGTGGCGCAGGTCATCGACAAGGCGCAGCGGCTCCTGGTGGCGAACAAGCAGCGCCCCGAGCAGACCACCACAGGCAGCACGCGACGAGGACAGACCCACTGGGTCTACGCCCGCGCTGGGCAGGCCTGCCGGCGGTGCGGCACCAAGATCGCCTCGGAGACGTTCGCGACGATCCGAGACCTGGCGCGAGACTCCGGCCACACCTCACGCGCGGACAACCCGAGCCAGGCCCGAGTCAGTTACTGGTGCCCTACCTGCCAACCCGCCCCCACCACCTGACCACCCGTCTCCACCTGACCACTCGTCTCCACCTGACCGCACGTGTCCGCCTCCCGCTCGTGTCCGCCTCCCGCCGCTGTCCGCCTCAGTCCCGCGAATTGCGGGAGACTTCAGGCCGACACGCCGTACGGGGCATGCACGTCCCCGCAATTCCGGGGATTGGCTGGCGGGAGGATATCCGGGGATTGGCTGGCGGGAGGAAAGGCGTCAGGCAGCGACGTTGGTCACGCCGCCGGAGGCCCGGATGTCCGCGGCGGCAGAGGCGGGCGTCGGTAGTGACGTCAGGCCGGCCACGGCGTCCTCCTCGCGGGCGATCTCACCGCTGACCTTGGCCATGATGACCGACAGCGGGACGTCCAGCGCGTGGCAGATAGCGGCCAGGCACTCCGAGGACGCCTCCTTCTGGCCACGCTCAATCTCGGAGATATAGCCCAGGCTGACCCGGGCGTCGGCCGAAACGTCACGCAGCGTACGGCCTTGCTCGAGCCGGGACTCCCGCAGCACATCGCCGAGCAGTCGTCGTACCAAGATCATGGACGGCTCCTCTCGGGCTGTGGCACTGCAGTCAGGCTGGGCGGACCGGTGTCGGACCAGGGTACCCGCCCCCGGGGCGACCTGGGGCCGACCCTCCGCACAACAGTCACCCGCCGTGACTTCTTCCCAACAGGGCGCGGCGTCGGCTCGTCTCGGTCAACCGGAGACAGCCGAACTGCCCCCGGCAGGGACGTGGCTCAGCCCAGCTGATCACGGAGCAGCGTCAGCGCGGCCCGGACACAGGCTCCGCGGACCTCCTGTCGACCGCCGGTCAGCATCAGCCCCTCCGACACGAGTACGCCACCTGGCCCTGCCACGGCGACCTGCACGTCACCCGCCGGGTGACCACCCTCGGATGCGGGGCCTGCGACCCCGGTGGTGGACAGCCCCCAGTCGCACGTCAGGAAAGTGCGGACCCGGTCTGCCATCTGCTCGGCACACGCCGCCGAGTAGACGCCGTGCCGCGCGATCACTGCCGCGTCCACGCCGAGGACATCGATCTTCACGTCCGTGGCGTAGGCCGCCAGCCCACCGCGCAGCACGGTCGAGGCTCCGGGGACCGTGGCGAGCGTGGCGGCGACCAGTCCCGCGGTGAGCGACTCGGCCGTGCCCAGGGTCTGACCACGAGACTCCAGCGCCTGCAGGCAGATCGATGCCAGGTCGTCCCCCGCAGCGCCACCGAGAGCGTCGTACGCCGTCATGGCCACTCAGGAGGAGGAGTGCTCGGCGGCCTGGCCTTCGCGGCGCAACTTTTGCGCCTCGCGGACGTAGTCCAGCCCGGTCAGCACCGTGACGACGACGGCAGCGGCCATCACCACGGCAGCAGCCCACCACAGCGTGTCGCCGACGGTCCCCCACGCCCCGTCCAGGTCTCGCAGCGGAAGGATCAGTCCGCACAGGGCGACGGCCTGGAGCGTGGTCTTGATCTTGCCGCCACGGCTGGCCGGCATCACGCCGTACTTGATGATCCAGAAGCGCATCAGTGTGATGCCCCACTCGCGACCGAGCACCACGAGGGTCACCCACCACCAGAGGTCACCGATGATCGAGAGTCCGACGAAGGCCATCCCCGTGAGCGCCTTGTCGGCGATCGGGTCCATCAGCTTGCCGAAATCCGTCACCATGTTGCGGCGGCGCGCGATGTCACCGTCGATCCGGTCGGTGAGGATCGCCAGGGTGAAGACGACGAACGCCCAGACTCGCAGGCTGGCGTCCTGTCCGTCGTGCATCAGCAGCAGCCACGCGAAGAGCGGGACCAGCAGGATGCGCAGCGTGGTGAGGGCGTTCGGGAGGTTCCAGTTGTTGACCGGCTCGCTGGCAGCGGCCGTCCTGCCTCGCGGCACGCTGCCCGACCCGGGCTCGGGAGTGGGTCGGTCAGGGCGGTCGTCGGACATCGATGCCAATCTATTGCGTCCCGGCGTCGGCCACGAGGTCGACACCCGAGCTCGTGGTGACCTGGGCTGTCACGAGGTCACCGACTGCTGTACGGCGAGGCAGGTTCGTGACCGTGGTCGAACCGTCGACCTCAGGGCCCTGGCAGTCGGGGCGGCCCTCGCCCAACGCACCGTCGACGGTCTCCATCAGCACGTGAACGGTCTCGCCGATCCGGTCCTCGGCTCGCTGCATGGTCAGCTCGTCGACCAGCCGGCTGAGGTGGTCCAGGCGCGCCCGGATCTCTTCGTCGTCGTGGTGGCCGTCCAGGCCGACGGCCTCGGTGCCGTCCTCGTCGGAGTACCCGAACACCCCGACCACGTCGAGCCTGGCCGCGGTCAGGAAGTCGCACAGCGTCTGGACATCCTGCTCGGTCTCCCCCGGGAACCCGACGATCACATTGGTACGGGCTCCGGCCTGCGGGCTGCGGGACCGGATCAGGTCCAGTAGGCCGAGGAAACGCTCGGCGTCGCCGAAACGTCGCATCCGTCGTAGCACCGGCGCGGACGCGTGCTGGAAGGACAGGTCGAAGTACTGCGCCACACCGGGTGTCGACGCGATCGCCTCGACCAGACCCGGTCGCGTCTCCGCCGGCTGGAGGTAGGAGACCCGCACCCGGCTGATGCCGTCAACGGACGCTAGCTCGGGCAACAGGGTCTCCAGCAGGCCAAGGTCGCCGAGGTCCTTGCCGTAGGACGTGGAGTTCTCGCTGACCAGGAAGAGCTCGCGGACGCCCTGGGTGGCAAGCCAGCGCGCCTCCTCCAGGACGTCGGCAGGGTGGCGGGAGACGAACGACCCACGAAAGCTCGGGATGGCGCAGAACGTGCACCGCCGATCGCACCCCGATGCCAGCTTCAACGGGGCCATCGGGCCGGTCCCGAGGCGGCGCCGAACCGCGCGGGGACCGCTGGCCGGGCCGAGCCCACTCGGCAGGTCGGGCGCGGACTGGGCGTGGCCGGGCAACGAGGGAACCGCGCCAACCGATCGGTCCACCGGCGAGATCGGCAGCAGCAGCCGCCGGTCCTGAGGGGTGTGTGGGTGGTGAGCCTGTCCGCCGAGAATGCTGTGCAGCCGTTCGGCGATGTCGGGGTAGTCATCGAAGCCGAGCACCGCGTCCGCCTCGGGCAGCGAGTCCGCGAGCTCCTTGCCGTAGCGCTCGGCCATGCACCCGACTGCGACCACGGCCTGCGTCGTACCGGCTTCTTTGAGCTGGGACGCCTCCAGCAACGTGTCGACGGAGTCCTTCTTGGCGGCTTCGACGAAGCCGCAGGTGTTGACGACGACGGTCTGCGCGTCCGCAGCGTCATCGACGAGGCGGAACCCACCGGCCTCGAGTCGGGCGGCGAGCTCCTCGGAATCCACGTCGTTGCGCGCACAACCCAAGGTCAGCAGTGCGACGGTGGTCGGGGCGGAGGCGAGAGACGGCTTCATGAGATGACCTCAGTATGCCGCCGGAGCCCGGCGATTCCCCAATCCGGACCGTGCACCCCAACCGGACACCTCCCGTCCGCCGTTTCGACCTCTCCACGGCCCCGAAACGGCGGACGGGAGGTGTCTGGTCAGTTGGAGGGTGCGGCCGAGATGACCTGTCGCGCCTTTTCGCCCGACTGGCCGAGGAAGCCGAGGCTGCGTCCCTGGGTCCCGATCCGGACCACACCGCCGTCGGTGGCCATCACGTGCAGCGGAGCGATTCCCCGGCTCATGTGGACCTCGCCGTCGCGCAGCATCCCGCCGAAGACGACCTTGCCGCGCCGGTTCCTCACCACGACCCGCGAGTCGCCCCCGACGGCAGCCAGCCGGACGGTCGCCGTCGCCGGAGCCGGTGTGGGGAGCGGCTTGTTGCCGGGGCCTGGCGAGCCCAGACCGGCGGCGTTCTGGGTCGGCCGTGCCGTTGCCGGGGCCACCGCGGTGCCGTCGGCGAAGTACTTCGCCACCCCCCAGATCAGGACCAGCACCAAGACCGCGGCGATCAGCCCACCCCAGTTCGCGCCGGACGCGCCGCCGCGGATCATCCCGGTAGCCCCGGTCGACAGCTCGGCGTCGAAGACCGCCCTCGGGTCGATCGGAGAGGCGGCGAACCCGTCGTCGTACGCCGTGAGGAGTGGATCCGGGTCGAGCCCGAGGATCCGCGCCAGCATCCGCAGATGCCCGCGGGCGTAGAAGTCCCCGCCACACGGTCCGAAGTCGTCGACCTCGATCGACTCGATCACGTACGGCCGGATCCGGGTCCGCTCGGCAAGCTCGTCCACGGTGAGTCCGAGACGAGCCCGAGCCTGCTGGACCATCCCGCCGATCACCAGGTCGTCCTGGCTCTTGGCTGCTGGCGGGTCTCCGCTGTCTCCGACATGCGTCAGCTCGCTGGAGGCGGCCAGCGGCGCGGCGCGGCGGACCCGGCTCATCGCCCGAGCGGACAGGTCCGTGGTGGCGTCGATGATCAGCCCGACGTTGTTGACCGGACCGTCGTCGCGACGACTCTCGGGCCGCTGGTCGTCTCGGCGTCGCAGGTGCTCAAGCTCTGGCAGTGGCTCGGTGACCTCCTCGGGATACGGCGTGGACAGGGCAAGCGTCCCGTCGGTCAGCGGCTCTCGGCGTACCGGCAGCGTGACCTCCTCCCGGCGAGCCGGATGCGAGCGCAGTGCGGCGACGACCTTCGCCAACGGTAACGGCGGAGCCGCCTCGCGAACGGCGATGAGCGGGCTGCGGAGCTTGCGCGGCTTCGTTGGCTGCGCCGGTTCCAGCCCGGCAGCGTCAGCCACCGGCTGATCCGCAGGCGGATCCGAAGGCTCAGCGGCTGGCTCAGCGGCAGGGTCAGCAGCAGGCCGCCCGGGCACACGATCAGCGGCCTGGTCGAGGACGGGCTCGACGTCCGCCGGCTCCGTGAGCGCCACGGTCGGCTCGGCCTGCTCGAGGTCCCCACCGAGTACGACGATCGGCGCCCGGCCGTCGGCGAGCCGGGTCAGCGTGGCGGGTACGTCGAGCGCGGTCACCGAGGTCGTCAGGCCAAAGGGAACCACGAGCGGAGCGTCGTAGAACCAGCGGTTCAGGGCAGCACCCCAACGCGAGCGCCAGCGGGCGTTCGCCAGCTCCCCCGCCGACTCCGCCACGAGGACGGCGACATGTCCGTCCTGGACACGCCCCCGCTCGTCAACCTCGACCCGCTCGACATGCGACCAGGGGATGCCGGTCCAGTCGCCCCCCAGCCGGACGCGGAGACCGGTCTCGTCAGCGACCAACAACGGCGTCCGGGCATCACCCCAGGCCAGGGTGTGGAACACCGCCACCAGGCCGAGAACGACACCGAGCAGCAACGCCACGCCGCCACCGTTGCGGCCGAACCACCACAGGTACCCCGCGGACAGTCCGAGCGCGGTCAGCGCGACCAGCGCCATCAGCCCAGCGCGCCGGCGGACGACAAGGTCGCTCATGCTGCTTCGCTCGCTGTCCTTCATGGTCATCCTTCCCCCTGGAGGCTGGCGATCACGTCATCGAGGTCGTCGGGTTTGATCAGCACGTCGCGTGCCTTGGAGCCCTCCGAGGGCCCGACGATCCCCCGGCTCTCGAGGATGTCCATCAGCCGGCCGGCTTTGGCAAATCCCACCCGGAGCTTGCGCTGCAGCATCGACGTCGACCCGAACTGCGTCGACACCACGAGCTCCACGGCCTGACACACCAGGTTGAGGTCGTCGCCGATGTCGTCGTCGAGATCACGCTTGCTCTGCTGCGGCGCGGTGACGTCGTCGCGGTACGTCGGCTGGAGCTGCTTGGTGCAGTGGCTGACGACCTGCTTGATCTCGGCCTCGGTGACCCACGCACCCTGGATGCGCTGCGGTTTGCTCGCGCCCATCGGCAGGAAGAGCCCGTCACCCTTACCGACCAGCTTCTCCGCTCCCGGCTGGTCCAGGATGACCCGGCTGTCGGCGAGGGAGGACGTGGCGAAGGCCAGCCGGCTCGGCACATTGGCCTTGATCAAGCCGGTCACGACGTCGACCGACGGCCGCTGCGTGGCGAGCACCAGATGGATGCCGGCCGCACGGGCGAGCTGGGTGATCCTGACGATGGCGTCCTCCACGTCCCGAGGCGACACCATCATCAGGTCGGCGAGCTCGTCGACCACGACGAGAAGATAGGGGTACGGCGCCAGCACGCGCTCACTTCCGGGCGGGGCCCGCACCGCGCCGGTCCGTACGGCCTTGTTGAAGTCGTCGACGTGGCGGAATCCGAAGTTGGCCAGGTCGTCGTACCGCTGATCCATCTCCCGCACGACCCACTGCAGCGCCTCGGCGGCCTTCTTCGGGCTGGTGATGATCGGGGTGATCAGGTGCGGGATGCCTTCGTACGCCGTCAGCTCGACCCGCTTGGGGTCGACCATGATCATCCGCACCTCATCGGGGGTCGCCCGCATCAGCAGCGAGCTGATCATCGAGTTGATGAAGCTCGACTTGCCGGATCCGGTCGCCCCCGCGACCAGCAGGTGCGGCATCTTCGCGAGGTTGGCGACGACGAAGCCACCCTCGACGTCCTTGCCGAGCCCGCAGACCATCGGGTGGCTGTCGTTGCGCGCGTTGGGTGCCCGCAGCACGTCGCCCAAAGACACGATCTCGGCGTCCGGGTTGGGGATCTCCACGCCGATCGCGGACTTGCCCGGGATCGGCGAGAGGATCCGCACGTCGGCGCTCGCGACCGAGTAGGCGATGTTCTTCGACAGCGCGGTCACCTTCTCGACCTTGACCGCAGGGCCGAGCTCGACCTCGTAGCGCGTCACCGTGGGGCCACGGGTGTACCCGGTGACCTGCGCGTCGATGCCGAACTGTTCGAGCACCTCGGTCAGTCGCTCCACGATCGCGTCGGACGCCTGCGATCGCGCCTTGTGCGCGCTGCCGGGCTTGAGCACGTCGTTCTGGGGCAGGCTGTACGTGATGTCACCGGACAGGCTGAGCTGCTCGACACGTTGCGGGAGCGGAGTGTGCGGCGGCGGTTCCAGCTCGCCATCGGCGGCCGCCGCGGCCTTGACGCGCTTGCCGAGCTCGCGGCCCTCCATCAGGACGGGGTCGGTCGCGTGCTCCGCGGCGTCGGCGCCTTCCTGGTCGGTGTCGGTCATCGAGCCGACGCGGCGGCGTGGCCGGGTGCGCCGCAACGGCTCGGGCTCCGCGTCGGAGGGCACGTCGGGTACGGCGTCGGGGTCGACCGGCGTACGACCCAGGACCTTGTCACGCGCCGCCGCCAGTCGGGCCGGGATCTGATAGACCGGTGTCGCGGTGACGACCAGCAGACCGAAGAAGGTCAGCAGCACCAACAGCGGCACCGCGATCAGAGTGCTCCGGAACAGGTCGGCGATCAGCGCGGAGCCGATGTAGCCGATGGCGCCTCCGGCCTCGCGCATCGCGTCCTGGCCGCCGCTGGGACGAGGCAGGCCATGCTGGATGTGGACCAGACCGAGCACGCCGAGCGCGATCGCGGCCCACCCGATGACCGGTCGGCCGGCGGGGCCGTTCAGCTCCGGCGAGCGCATCATCCGCCAGGCGGCGAGGAGCAGGAGGAGCGGGCCGGCGTACGCCGCGATGCCGACCGAGCCTTCGACCACGCTGCGGATCACGTGGCCGACCGAGCCCGGCAGCCGCCACCACTCGGCGGCACTGACGACGATGGCCAGGCCGACCAGACCCAGGCCGATCCCGTCACGGCGGTGTTCGGGGTCCAGGTCGCGCGCCGTGGTGCCGATCCGGCGGACCACGGCTCCGATCAGGTGGGCGATCCCGAGCCAGACCGTGCGCAGACCACGCCCGATCCCGGACAGGAGCAGCGTGAACACACCAGGCCCGCTGCGGGGCCGTCGAGATGATGAGCGGCTGGTTGCGCCTCTCTTCCTCGACGACGACCGTCGGGTCTGGCTACCGGACGAGCCGGATCGAGAGCTGCTGGAGCTCCGCGACCGCGGCGGGGAAGACGTGCGGGTCGCCATGGCGACGAGGTTACGCGAACGTCACATCAGTCTCACGTGTAACACGCCGCCCACGCGGATCACCTGTCCGTCCCCCACCATCCCGCCTGCGCTCCCGCCCGCCTCTCCCCAGTACCGCCCCCGCCCTATCCCGTCCGGCCCTCCCGCCCGCTATCCCGCAAATTGCGGGAAAGTACGGCCGACACGCCGTAGACGTCCTGCACCTTCCCGCAACTCGCGGCCGGGGCGGACAACGCTGCACAATAGGCGGCATGACCCAGATCGTCGCGGTAAGCGGTGTCGCCCCCGCCGTAGGGACGTCAACGCTGGCCAGCGGGCTTCGCGACTGGTTCGCCTCCGGCGGCCTGGTCGTCGATCTGGTCGAGGAGGACGAGGTCCTCACACGAGCGTCCTTCGCACCGATGGCCCGGGAGCTGGCAGTGACCGGCACCTGCGCGATCGACACGCTGTCGGCGTGCGTGACGACGTTCGCGGGTGAGTGCGCCGAGTCCGAGGTCGACATCGTGGTCTGCGATGCGCTGTTCCCCTTCGTCCGCTCCCTGAGCGACTGGGACAACGGCGAGATCGCGATCGACGGGTTCCTCAGCGAGTGCACCGACGCGCTCGTCCCGAACCCCTTCACGCTGGTCTACCTCGATGCCGACATCCAGGCCGCGCTGCACAATGCGGCGTCGCGCGAGCCGGACGGCTGGTTGGAGTGGTACGTCGGACACCTGATCAGGAACGAGGCCGCCTCGACGACCACCGACCTGGAGCTCGCCGTCGGCGTCCTGACCCGCGAGCGGGAGATCGCGCAGCACTTGATGGGCAAGCACTCCTGGGACGTACGCCGGATCCCGGAGACCGACCTGCTGACCGTCACCGAGGTCCTTCAGCGGGCGCAGCGTCATCTCGAGCTGTCCGGGGTGGCCCCGGCCGAGCCGACCTAGCCCCGATTCCGCGATTTGCGGGAAAGTTCAGGCCGACACGCCGGGCAGAGCCTGCACCTTCCCGCAATTCGCGGAAATGGGGGGGCGGAGTTCGGGCGACAGAACCGCAGGAAGCTGGACCGGCGGACCGGGGCGAGAGCGGCGCCCGCGTGGTCAGAAGTACTCGAGCAGGTACGCCGGCCGACCGACGAAGGCGGCGTCGAGCAGACCAGAGACCTCAGGCGTCCCACCATGGACCAGCCCGGCGGACCGCAGACTCGCCATCGGCGTACCGGCGTAGAGCGCAGCCAGCCCGTTCGGTCCAAGCCGGACCGCGTCAGCGTCCTCGACGACGCCGGAATCGACCACCAAGGCTCCCCCGCCGTCGATCACCTGGAGTCGTCCGGCCAATGTGTTGCCAGGGATCACCGGGTCTTCGACCACCAGCGGCACGTCGACGTGCAGCCCGACCGGGTAACCCCGGCCTTTCAGCGCGGCTTCGACGTCGAGCAATCGCAGCATCCACCTGATCTGCTTGAGGTCCTGGATCACACATTCGCCGAGCAGCTGGTGGATCGGGTCATCAGGCCCGACGTAGGCGTCGATGCGCTCGACCACCGATGAGCTCGAACCGACCACCGCCCACAGCGCTCGCGCAGTCGCTGCGGACCCGGCGACGAGCTGGTAGACCACGATCTCCTTGCCCTCCCAGCCGTACACGACGAACCCATCGTCGGCGATGCACCCGATGACATTGGGGTCATCGAGCACGCTCGCCAACTCTTCGGGGTCGTGGTCGCGGGGTCCGTTGGCGCGCCCTTCGACGTACTGCTCCCGCATGATCGAGAGCATCCCGGCGGCATCACCCGGACCGGCCTCGCGGACCTCCGCCTGGCCGCCCCGCAGCTCACGCAGCACCCGGGTGGTGATGGTGATCCGGGTTTGCGCACCGGCGATCTCCCACCCGGTTCGGCGGTAGACCGGCACCGTCGCCGGGTAGAGCACCGAGACGGGGAAGCCGAGCTCGCATCCCCGCACGGCCGTCGCCGTCATCAACCGGGTGCCGACGCCGTGCCCGCGGTGCTCCGGTGAGACGACCACGCCGGCGATGCCCGCCATCGGCAGCGCGCGGCCGCCCCAGTACTGCGTGAACGGCCGGATCATCGCCCGCCCGACCAGCACGCCACCGTCGTACGCCGCGACCAGCCGGTGCTCGTCGATCGCCTTCGCGACGTCGGCCTCCCACTGAGGTCGCATTCCCTCAGGCAGCGCCCCGAACGCCCGGGTCCGGAGGTCGTAGGACCGGCTCAGATCGGCGATGTCGAGGTCGCCGAACTCCAGAGTCACGGCGACATCCTAGACATCCCGGGCGTGGTGGTCACGGCTGGGATCGACGTCGGCGTCATGCCGCATTACCGTGCTGAGGTCCACCGGCAGCTCGACGACCAGGCACGGCCCTCCGTCGTAGATGCCGCCGTCGATCGCGAGCACTTGATCATCGGCGTACAACAACGGGCCGTCCACCTTCTCGGACCGCGCATCGAGCAGGTCTGCCACGATGCTGTGACCATGCACGATCAGGTCGCCGCCGAGCCGTGCGAGCATGCCCTGGGCCTGGTAGGCCCCGTCCTCGCCGTTGTAGACGTAGCGCGTCGTGAGCCGCCCCCACACGTCCCACCACTGTGCGGGATCCTCGGCCGTCAGCACGGCGGTCACGGCAGCGTTGATCTCATCGATAGACTCGCCCCACTCGACGTACTCCAACGTGTCGGAGTGCATCAGCAGGTGGTCATCGACGAGGACCATGGCCGGAAGTGCTCGCAGCCATCGGACGTGGCTGTCCGTGAGCCGGTCCTGATCGGTGCCCATCCCGCCGTTGCGCAGCCAGTTGGCAGCGAAGTTGCGCGACCG
This sequence comes from Propionibacteriales bacterium, assembly GCA_038259225.1. GTDB lineage: Bacteria > Actinomycetota > Actinomycetes > Propionibacteriales > Nocardioidaceae > JANLYC01. The sequence continues at coordinate 23,542 of JBBSPA010000005.1, read as the reverse complement.
ACCAGCGAGATCGATGTCGGTGGTGCCGAACAACCGCATACCGAGGGCCAGCACCTCGTGGTTTCCGAGCAGGACCGTGACCTCGCCACCGGCCTCCGCGGCCTGCGTCTGCAAGGAGATCAGCAAGTCGATGACGCCGATCCCGTCTGGACCGCGGTCGAGCAGATCGCCGAGCACATACAGTCGAGCCGCGCCGCCGGACCACTCCCCGTGATCGTTGACCAGCTCAGCCCCGGTCAGCGCGGTACGCAGCTCGTCGACGTGACCGTGCGGGTCGCTGGTGACGAAGAGCCGTCCGCGCGGCTGGTCCGGAGGTGTCACGCGTAGCCGAGGACGTCGCGGCGTTGGTGAAACCACGCCAGGGACGACCGGATCGCGTCGGACAAGCTCAGCTGGCTGGACCAGCCCAGGACCGCCCGCGCCTTGTCCACGTTGGCGAATGCCCCCACGGCATCTCCGGGGCGCGGCGGCGCCTCCCGGACCGGAACGGTCTGGGCGAACACCTCTTCGAACGTCGACAACAGCTCGCGCACGGTCACACCGTGCCCCGTACCGATGTTCAGGATGGTCGTGGCCGCGCCAACGGTCTCGAGCGCCTCGTCGAACTTCTCCACCGCGGCGACGTGGGCCAAGGCGACGTCCCAGACGTGGATGTAGTCGCGCAACCCGGTGCCGTCGCGCGTGGGGTGGTCATTGCCGGTGATCGTGAACGCGTCCTTGGCGCCGGTCGCGGCGAGGAGCAGCTGGCCGATCACGTGCCCGGGTTCGCGGTCGTACAGCCCGCTGCGCAGGTCCGGATCGGAGCCGATCGGGTTGAAGTAGCGCAGGATGATCGCGCGCAGGTCGGTGACCTGAGCCATGTCCTCCAGCGCCATCTCCATCACGCGCTTGGTCTTGGCGTACGGCGACTGGGGCGCCAGCGGCGACTCCTCGGTCACCTCGAAGTCAGGCGACACGTCGTACAAGGACGCGGTGGAGGAGAAGATGATGCGCGGCTTGCCGCGGGTAACGAGCTCGTCGAACATCTCCAACGATTTCGCGATGTTGTCGCGGTAGTACGCGTACGGCAGCTCGACCGACTCGGGCACCGAGATTCGTGCGGCCATGTGGATCGTCACGGCCAGGTCGGGGTGCTCCTCGACGATCCTGGCCAGCAACGCCCGGTCCCCCATGTCACCTTCGTAGAACGGCCGTCCGCTGACGAACTCGCGCCGTCCACGAATCAGCGAGTCGAGGACCACCGGACTGTGTCCGGCCTGCTCGAGCGCCGTGCAGGTAACGCTACCGATGTAGCCGGCGCCTCCGGTGACCAGGATCTTCATGCGGAAACCCTAGGGCACCCTCAGACGGCGTGTTCGTCTCACCAACCGGATCCGAAGCAGACGAACGGTGCCGGGACCGGTCCACCGACCTCGACCATCGCTTCCGCGAGGGCTTCGGCGGGCGGGCGACCCGCTGCGAGGTAGTGATGGGTGGCGGCGAGCGTGTAGCAGGCGACGTCGTCGTCGACACTGGCTGGTGAGGCGACGACGGTCCGGGCGCCCGCGTGCAACCAGGCGACCGTCATCCCGATCGTCTCCTCGCCCCAGCGCACCGACGACCGCCCGAGCTCGCAGGCGGACAAGATCACGGTCGAGGGAATGGCCTCGAGCTGGTCGATGTCGTACCCGAACCACGGTCCGTCGGCGAGCTCGAGTCCTGAGAACAGCGGGTTGTCTGCGGAGTGCCGTCCGTGCGCAGCCGCGTGGAACACATCGACACTCGCCGCGAGTCGGCCGACCTGTTCGGCCTCGGCATCATCGCCGACCAGCACCGTGGCGTTCGCCCAGGCCTTCGCGGCCGAGTGAACTTCCTCGACCGCACGGTCCACATGAGGCCCCGCAACGAACCCGGCGCCGGCCGCAGCCGCTTTTCGGCCCCGCGTGGCCAACCACGTGGTGGCCGATTGGGGCACGGTCACCGGCCGTCCCAACAGTCCAGGGAGCAGCGTCCATGGCACTCCGGCCAGCGATCCGGACGGTACGACGACCAGCGGCCGATCGCCGATGTCCTCGAGCAGAGGCGTGACGAGTTGAACCGCAAGCTCGTCCAGCCGAGCCCGCAGCCCCTCGTGCACGGTCGCGCGCAGCGCGGCAGGAAGGCGGGTAGCCGACATGTCCAGGTCGGCCTGCATGCCGGCGAGCCGCTGGCGAATGGTCGTCAGGTCGGTGAGCTCATGGGTCCGCGCGCCGTGACCGGTCAACGTCAGGGCCACCAACCGATCGTCAACACCCAGATACGCCACCAGCGCACCGTCGTCGGGTTGCAGTCCGGCCGACGTGGCCTCCAACGAGGCGGGCTCTCGCACTTCGCCGGACCCCGCGCCGTACCACTGCCGCTGCCTGATGCGCCGTCGGAGCTCAGCTATCCGTCGTTGCAATGAGGTGGTCGCGCGTCCCGCTGCCTCAGCAGCGGACAGGTCAGCCTGCACGCGACGCAGATCGGTCAGCTCCTTGGCTCCCTCAGGGTCGTTGGGTGGCCGCACAGGAGTGACGCGGCTCGCCAGCGCACGGGCTCGCTCGGACCATTCGAAGATGACGTCGGGTCGACCGTCTTCAACCGCGAGGCCCATCCCCTGCATGGCGAGTCGACGGCCGTGACCCACCAGAGAGCTCTGGAGGTCGAGGCTTCCGAAGGATGACTGCCAGTCATGCAGGTCCGCCAGCCCGCGCCGGATCTGACCGAGAGCCTCCTCCGGCCGTCGAAGCTGCTCGGACATCTCCGCTCGTACCTCGCGATGGAGCAAGCGGACCTCCAGTGGGGTGGCCTCTCCACCTCGGAAGCGAGCCACTCGTGTCCGAGCAGCCTCGATGTCACCGTGACGCAGACACGCACGGGCTACCTCGAGCTCGAGCGCTTGGGCCTCTCGAAGAAGCCGCTGCCGACGGAGCTCGGTGACGATCAGCCGAGCCCGGTCCACGACCGCCGAGGACGCGCGGCCGCTTTCGATCCGCGCGGTAACTTCGATCGCCTCCGCACGCGTCGCCCAGGCCGCGCTCCCCGTCGAGTTGAAGCGCCGCTGGGCACGACGCGCGGTGCGCGCCGCTTCTGCCGCGTCATTGCGAAGGAGCAGCCGGGCCAGCACGACCTCGGCTTCGCCTTGGCGCTGCCGCATCCGCCGAGAGCCGAAGGCTTGGGCGGCTCGGCGCAGCGCCCCCTCGGCATCGCCGATCATCCCAGCCGCGAGGAGGACTTCGGCACGATCCTGCTCGCAGATGGCTTCGTACGCCGGTGAGAGCACGGCCCAGTCTGGCCGTGCCTCGTCCATCAGGCTCAGGGCGTGAGCCAGCTGCCCCTCGAGCAGGCGCGCGCAACCGAGGTTGTGCGCAGCCTTGGCGCGTTCCTGGGGGAGCCCAGCCGCGCGGAAGTGTTGGGCAGCCGCCTGGAAGTCGTCTGCCGCGGCCGTTGCCTCGCCTCGCTGGAGATGGACTATCCCGCGGTTGAGGTGAACGCGAGCAACCTCGGAGTCCGCATGGTCCAGATGCGGCAGAGCCGAGGAGAACGATGTCATGGCGGCTCGGCCGTCGCCGGTCCGCATCTGAAGCAGGCCGAGCTGTCCCAGCGCGAGACCGCGTACCTCCGAGGGCAGGCTACGGCTGCGCAACACCCGAGAGCACAGCTCGAGTCCGCGCTCGGCGGTGCCGAGCTCGGCTTCGACGTGAGCCAGGCTGACGGTGATCCGCGCGATCCGCTCTCGGTCGTCAGTCCTCGTCAATGCCTGGCGAAACGTGACTCTGGCTGCTGCATGACGTCCGGCGTTGCTCAGCCGCAGACCTCGGCGGTGCAGCTCGGACGCAGACAGCATCGGACCATCATGGCGTGATGGGAGTGACCTTTGCCACGGCATTGCGGCTTCGCGCCACTGCTGCCAGCTTGGAATCCTCCGAACGTGCCTTCGGCAACTGGCCGACGAGTTGCTGCGCGATCTTCCCGGCAACGACGGGAGCAGCGAAGGACGTACCACTCCAGACGGCGAAGCCTCCACCGCCGTCGTCACCGTTGATGAAGTTGTCCATATCGATAGCCTCACGCTCGCGTCCGAAGGCGCGGGTGCGCGCCATTGGCTCGAGTCCGCCCTGGAGGGGTGGCATCGTGCTGACCACCGAAGCGCCCCGTTCGTACGCCCGGACCCACGGCCCCGTGTTGCTGAACAACGCCACAGATCCGTTCGGATTGAGCGCGCCGACTGAAACCACCGGAACCCGATCCTCGCGTGTGCGTGGGCGTCTCCCGCGCGGTTTCCAGGGCGCGAACGCAGCGGGGTACTGCGGGCGCGCCGTTGCGTCGTTACCCGCCGAGCAGACGACCGTCGTACCGCACTTGCCGAGCAGGTTGATCAAGTGCCTGAGGTGCGGTGAGAAGTGCAGATCCTCCGGCGTCTCGTGGTAGTAGCCCATCGACAGGTTGAGCACATCGACGGGCCGACCGCCCCGTTCGTCCTCGTAGTACCGACGTACGAGCTCGACGACCTGGGTCAAGGCGTGGACCCAATCAGTCTCGACCAACGGACCGCTCGACCTCACGATCCGCCAGGAGTAGATGTCGGCATCCGGGCAGGTCTGGTGTACGAGTCCGGCGATGAACGTGCCATGACCCGAAAGAGGATCGATGCCACCGTCGAGCGGACCCACCAGATCGCCGAGTGAGTCCGGGGCGGTGTCGGGATCTGTGTAGCCGATGGGCTGGTTGCCAAGCTTGACGTCCTGCTTCACGACCCCGTCGAGCCAATCGTGCTGACCGCAGCCGGTATCGAGGATTCCGACCACGGGACGGCGGCCTTCGACGCTACGACGTCGGTTCGGCCGATCTCCGACGAACGTGATCGGCTGTCGACCCCCGGTGCCGGCACGACCGTAGGTGCTCACCGCGTAGCTGTCGACGGGGTGCGAGGACTCGACAGGATGCGACGACTCCACCGGATCGAAGACGTCGATCGGATGGGAGGACTCCACCGGGTGGGAGGACTCCACGGGATGGGAGGACTCCACCGGGTGAGAGGACTCGACCGGGTTGGCTGCGGAGCGAGGCGAGATCGACATCACGTGGTCGAGGCCGACACCGACCATGGCCTCGGGACTGAGCTCAACCCTGCACTGCTGGAGAAGGCGCCACGCATCCGGTGCCGCGGACACCGACCCTTCACGGACCTTGACCGTCAGGCGGGTGATCCCGAGATCTGCCTCACCGGTCCGTCCTTTGGCTCGAGCAGGCTTGAAGCCACGATCACGGGCGACGACCCAGCCCAGCAAGCCAGCCACGCTGTTGATGTCGTCGATCACCTGGTCCTCATCGCGAAACGCGGCCACCACGATGTGGCGACCGACGTAAGCAGTCTGCTCCGGGTTGATCCCGTCAACCGCGGCGGCAGTGGCCGGATCGAGCCACCGTGCACCTAGCGCCTCGAGTCGTTGTTGGCGGGGCGGCTTCGGCTGACGATAGGTCAGTGCGGTGACGTCTCGACGGTTCCCCCGCTTCGAACGTGGCGACGTGGACGGCTTGGATGGCATCGTCGTACTCCTGGCTCGTGGAGGTCTTCGGGTCGGGTGCGAGGCCGCGTCTACAGCTCGACGGTGGGGGTGGCGAACATCCCTTCGGCTGTGCCGTTGGGGTCGCCGTCCTGCGAACGCAGGAAGAAGCGGGTCAGGCCGGTGGGCATCCGGGGGATCTCGAAGCGGCCCCGAGCATCCACCTCGGCCTCCTGGGTCGTGTCGTGCTGTGACACGGTGACCCGCATAGACTGGGCGGGAGTCACCCACCCGTCGACGCGGCAGTGCTCGGTCCCGATCTCGGAGACGCGCAGCAGCAGTGAGAACGAGCCACCGGAGAAGGCAATGGTCAGGGCCTGGCTGTCTCCTCGCGCCCCCGCCAGCTCACGGGTCCGCTCGATCAGGTGGAGCATCTCGTACTCCATGTCGAGGTCTTCGGTCTCGATGGCGACGAGGACTTTCTCTACGAGATCCTCAGGGGTGGGATCGCGGAGCTCCCACATCTGCGCCAAGTCGCGCAGGGACGTGCCGTTCTCACTCATCGTCTGCTCCCGATTCCTCTCCGAGTAGCGCCTTCAGCTTGCTCAGGCAGCGCCCCCGGGTGGGGCCGATGCTGCCGACGGGCATGCCCAGGTCACGTGCGATGCCCTGGTAGTCGGGCCGGTCGTCGAACGCCACGATCCGCAACAGCCGTTGGCACCGGGCGTCAAGTCGCTTGACGCAGGCCCACAGCCGGTGCTTCTCGTCGATCCGCACGACCTCGGCCTCGGCGGCCTGCTGGTGCGGGATCCGTGCCTCGATGACCTCGTCACCTACGGGGGTAGCGCGGCCATCCATCCGTGAGACCCGCCAGGCCTCGCGTCGCGCCGTCGTGGTCAACCAGGACGCGACGGCCTGAGTGTCTTCGATGGACTCATGCCGGCGTACGAGCGTGAGCCAGGTCGACTGGACGACGTCCTCGGCCTGGTCCCGATCGAGTCCGTACGAGCGCACGACATGCCACAGCACCGGAGTCAGGCACCGGACCAGATCGTCTTGCGCTCCGACCTCTCCGCGACGCCAACGACGGAAGTGGCTGGCGGCCTGCTCCCAGACGGTGTCTCCCGTGTCAGGTGCGCTTTGAACGGCCACGTGGGGACCTCTCGTATGGCTCCGGGCCAAGGCGTTCACACCGACCAGGAGTGAGGACCGGTCGGATTTGATACGCCCTGGGTCGTCATGTGCATCGTAGTGACGTGCGCAAGGGATATGACAGTCTCCGAAGGAATGACTGTACGGCTCCTCAGGAGGTGCACCAGAGGGGTAACGTCGCGGTATGAGCGACAAAGAACTGCACGAGAACTGGGTCCCCGACGTAGCGAAGCGCGACGGTGTCGAGGCGCCGGATCAGGAGTGGGTTCCTGAGAACGCCGACGCAGGTGGGGCGCCCGACCAGGAGTGGTTGCCCGAACACGCGGGCGCAGGCGGCGCGCCGGACCAGGAGTGGCTACCCGAGCACGCCGAGGTCGAGGGTTTCGAGCGGGACGGGAAACGGCACTTCCGTTGCCTGTTCTGCAGCGGCCGGGTTGAGGCCACTCGTCCCGCCGTTGACGAGCACCAAGCGAGCCACGCCTCCTGACCGTCAGCCCCCCGTTCGCCGGGACCACCCGCCAATGTCCTGCGCCTCGGTCGCTGCCGCGACCAGTCGGCAGGACGCTGTGGCTCGTCCGGGAAGAAACCTGTCTCGGAGGTATCAGGCGACCTTCCACCGGCTCCTTACCGAGCGGAATGTCGTTGACACCCGGTTGAGGGGGCCGGGGGTCTACGCACCCGATGAAGGTGGGACGGGCTCGGGGGTCCCCGTCCCACCTTTCGTCGTGTCCAGACCCGCCCCGTCAGGTGTCACAGGCTCACGCGACCCAACCTCACCCGACAGAGCAGTCGCTGCCTCACCCGGCAGAACAGCCGCTGCCTCACCCGGCAGAACAGCCGCTGCCTCACCCGGCAGAGCGGTCGGCGCCTCGGCAACCGGCGGCGGCGCGAGCACACTGACCACCGCGGAGGCGAGCACGGCCAACGCGAACGTCACGCCCAGGAAGACCCGTCCGGCCGCTCGCGCCGACTCGGCGTCGGCAGGCACCTGCCCACCCAGTGCCCAGCTCACCGCAATCCCCAGCACCGGACCAAGCACCGCGATCGCCACCACCGCCATCGCGCCGAAACGCCATCCGACCGCCGTCGCCGCCGTGTGCCGGACCCCGGTTCCGAACACCGCTCCCGCGCCCAGGCACAGCGGCAGCGCCCCGGCAGCCAGGAAGCCCTGGTCATCGGGCATGACCCAGCTCCCGGCGCAGCCCGCGGCCACCAGGAGCAACGCCAGCGGGACCCGACGTGGATACCGAGCGCCCAGAGCGGCTCCGAGCACGGTTACGGCCGCCAGCACCAGTGCTACCCACCAGGCCACCCGAGTTTTCCCCGCGTCGGTGACGACGATCAGGAGCTGCACCGTGATCGGGAAGCACACCATCACCAGGACCAAGCAGACATAGCCGACCCGCACCGAGGCGACCGGGAGCAGCATCGTCAGCGCAGCGAGGGTGATGATCAGCGCGCCGGACGCAAACAGGATCAGTGGCCGCAGCCAGCCCAGCGGCAGGCCGGGGTCGAAGCCGAGCGCGATGACGGCCAGGCTTGCGCCCAGCGTGCCAGCGAGCAGCGCCGTCCACGCCGACTGCCACGTCTGAGCAGACGGTACGCCGGAGTGCGGCGGTTCGAGCAGCATGGTCAACGCGCTCCACGCCACGATGACCACCGAGACCGGGGCGAGCAGCCACACGGACGGGTGGACGGTGAGCCGTGGAGCGTCCGCAGCGGTGATCACGTCCACATGACGTGAGATCCAGGCCAGCAGCGGCCAGGCGCTGACGACGGGCAAGGCCCACGCGGCCATCGCGGCGCGTCGATACCGCGGGGTGAGCTCGAACGTCATACTCGCCGAGCCGGCCAGCAGCCATCCGACGGCGCCGCCGAGCAGCACCAGGGCGAGGGTGAGCTGAAACGGGTCCGTGACGGCATAGGCCAGCGCCAGCCCGAACACCGCCGCAGCGGTGCCGAGCGACAGCGCCGGCCCCGCTCCGACCCTCTCCACCAGCAGCAGCGAGGCCCAGGCGGCGGCCAGGCCGAGGGCGATCCCGACACCGGCCCAGCCGACGAAGCGTCTGTCGACGAGCGCGAGGTCGTTCACGGTCGAGATCACGTCCGGGACGCTGACCACGCACACGACACCGAGTGCCGAAGCGAGGAACGCCACCGGTACCGCGAGCAGCACACGGACCCGTTCGGCGAGCCCGGCCGAGGCGCTGCTCGTCGTGAGTTCGTCGCTCATCGCGTCAGGCTTCGAGGACGACCGGGATGATCATCGGCCGCCGCCGGTGAGCCTGGTTGACCCATCGTCCGGTCGTCCGCCGGATGACCTGCTGGAGCTGGTAGGCGTCGTCGTTGCCGTCGTTCACCGCCTTCGCCAATGCCTCCTCGATCAGCGGTCGCACCTCGTCGAGCACGGCGTCGTCCTCGACGAATCCACGGGCATGGATCTCCGGACCGGCGATCAGCTTCCCTGACCCGGAGTCCATCACCACCATCACCGAGATGAAGCCCTCCTCGCCGAGGATCCGGCGGTCCTTCAGGTCGCTCTCGGTGATGTCTCCGACCGAGGACCCGTCCACGAAGACGTAGCCGCACTCGACCTTGCCGCTCACCTGGGCGACCCCGTCGATCAGGTCGACCACGACGCCGTCCTCGGCGACCACGACGCGTTCCTTCGGCACCCCGGTCTCCACCGCGAGCGCGGCGTTGGCGACCAGGTGCCGGATCTCCCCGTGCACCGGCAGAACGTTGCGCGGGCGCACGATGTTGTAGCAGTAGAGCAGCTCGCCGGCACTGGCATGGCCGGACACGTGCACCAGCGCGTTGCTCTTGTGGACGACGTTGGCGCCGAGTCTGGTCAGGCCGTTGATGACCTTGAAGACGGAGTTCTCGTTGCCCGGGATCAGGCTGGACGCGAGCACGACGGTGTCGCCTGGCTCGATGTGGATGCGGTCGTGATTGCGGTGCGCGATCCGGGCCAGTGCCGACAACGGTTCACCCTGCGACCCGGTCGAGATGATCACGACCTCCTCCGGCGCGTAGTCGCCGAGCTCGCGCATGTCCACCAGGGTGTCCTTCGGCACGTCGAGGTAGCCGAGATCACGAGCCACCTGCATGTTGCGCACCATCGACCGACCGACGTACGCAACCTTGCGTCCTTGAGCGACCGCCGCGTCCATCACCTGTTGCACCCGATGCACGTGCGAGGCGAAGCAGGCGACGATGATCCGCTGCTTGCTCGAATGGAAAACGCTTTGCAGCACCGGTCCGATCGCACGCTCCGTCGTCGTGAAACCGAGCACCTCGGCGTTCGTGGAGTCCACCAGGAACAGGTCGACGCCCTCCTCGCCCAGCCGCGCGAATGACCGCAGGTCGGTGATCCGCCCGTCCAGCGGGAGCTGGTCCATCTTGAAGTCGCCGGTGTGCAGGAGTACGCCGGCCTCGGTGCGGACCACGACGGCCAGCGCGTCCGGGATCGAGTGGTTGACCGCGATGAACTCCAGGTCATAGGACCCGAAGCTCTGCCGGTCCCCCTCGGCCACCTGGAACTTCGGAGCCCTGGTCTGCCTGTGCTCGCGCAGCTTCGCCTCGAGCAGCGCCAAGGTGAGCTTCGACCCGACCAGCGGGATGTCGGGGCGCTCGCGGAGCAGGTACGGAACCGCGCCGATATGGTCCTCGTGGCCGTGGGTGAGCACGACCGCCTCGATGTCGTCCAGACGGTCTCGGATCGGGTCGAAGTCCGGGAGGATCAGGTCCACCCCGGGTTGCGTCTCGTCGGGGAACAAGACACCGCAGTCGATGATCAGCAACCGTCCCTGGTACTCCAGGACCGTCATGTTGCGGCCGACCTCACCGAGCCCGCCGAGCGGGATGACGCGCAGGCCGTGCGAGGGAAGCTCAGGCGGAGGCCCGAGCTCGGGGTGCGGATGGCTCATCGGGAAGGTCTTCCTTGTCGTCGTGACCAGACACCTGCCGTCGACCGTTTCGGGCCGTAGAGGCCGTCAAAACGCGCGACGGCAGGTGTCTGGTGGAGCATCAGTCAGGTGTCGAGCAGCTCGGCGTCGAGCAGATCACGCCGGAGCTCGGCCACCTGGTCGTCGGTGGCGGGGAGCAGCGGCAGCCGGACGGTCCGGTTGGCGAGGACACCGTGGAGCTGAAGCGCCGCCTTGACCATGATGACGCCTTGGGTCCGGGTCATGATCGCCCGGACTGCAGGCAGGAGCGAGCGGTCGATCTTGCGGGCTGTGTCGAGGTCGCCGGCGTCGATGGCCGCCACCATATCGGCGTACCGCTGTCCGGCGATATGGCCGACGACGGACACCACACCGACGGCGCCCAGCGCCAGCCAGGGGAAGTTCAGCGCGTCGTCACCGCTGTACAGGGCCAGGTCGGTGGAGCGCAGCAGCCAGGAGCCGGCGGACAGATCGCCGCTGGCCTCCTTGACCGCGACGATGCGCGGATGTTCACCGGCCCGGGCCAGCGTGTCGGCTGCGAGCTTGGTGCCGGTCCGGCCGGGGATGTCGTAGAGCATGACGGGCAGGTCGGCGCTGTCCGCGATCGCCCGGAAGTGCTCGAGGATGCCCTGCTGCGGGGGCTTGCTGTAGTACGGCGTCACCGCCAGCACCCCGTCGGCACCACACGCCTGTGCGGCCCGGGTGAGCGCCACAGCCTGTGCCGTGTCGTAGGAACCGACCCCGGCCACCACGCTTGCCTGCCGATCGACCGCCTCGACCACGGCACGCAGCACCAGCTGCTGCTCGTCGGCGCTCACCGTCGGGGACTCGCCGGTCGTCCCGAAGATCACCAGGCCGTCGTGGCCGCTGTCAACCAGGCGCGAGGCGAGGGTCGCTGCCGCGGTCGGGTCGACATTGCCCTCGTCGTCGAACGGGGTCACCATCGCGGTGAGCACCCGACCGAACGGCGCGGTCATGGCGGGACTCATGCAAGGAGGTTACCTCTCGCCGCTGCTTCCACGGCGGTCGGCGGGCCGAGGCACCGCCTCGACAGTCCGGGTGCGCGCGGGCTCGACGCAGCGCCGCCGTGGACAGCACAGAGCCCCGTTGCTGTCCGCTCGGGGGTCCGGGCAGCAACGGGGCTTCTGGGAGGTGTATCGCGGCGCGACCGCCGAGCGTTACAGGCTTTCCCGATCTTTTTCCGGGCTGCCCTCCGCGGCGGGGGTCAGCGGGTCGCGGACTCGGGTGTAGTCCGCCAGGGTCCACCCCTCATGCGCCTCTTTCGACACCTCGCGCCAACCGTCCCAGTCGACCGCCGGGAAGAACGTGTCGCCCTCCGGACTCGCGTCCACCCAGGTCATCAGCAGCTCGTCGGCCACGGGGAGCGCCTCGGCGTACACCTGCGCGCCGCCGGCGACGAAGACCTGTTCGTCGATCTCGGCCGCCCAGGTGAGCGCCGCCTCGACGCTGCCTGCCACCAGCAGCCCATCGGGAAGTCCTCCTTCGGGTTGCCAGCCGCCTTGCCGGCTGACCACGATGGTGGTCCGGCCCGGGAGTGGCCGACCGATGGAGTCGTAGGTAGCCCGCCCCATCACCAGGACGTGCCCCATCGTGGTCGCCTTGAAGCGGGCCTGCTCTCCCGGCAGCGTCCACGGGATGTCGCCGTTGGACCCGATCACCCCGTTGCGGGCCACCGCCGCGACGATCGTCACGCTCACCGCATCGACCCGTCGGGCTGCCGCGGTCGTGTCCGTGCGATGCGGGCGGCGCCTGGTCGGGTCGTCGGCGTCATACGGCGATCGGGGCCTTGATGCCGGGGTGTGGGTCGTAGCCGCCGATCTTGACGTGCTCGAGGTCGAAGGCGCCGAGGTTGGTGACCGAGGGGTCGAGCCAGAGCTCCGGCAGAGGGCGCGGCGTACGGGCCAGCTGGGTCCGGGCCTGGTCGAGGTGGTTGAGATAGAGGTGCGCGTCTCCGAGGGTGTGGACGAAGTCACCGACCGCCAGCCCGGTCACCTGGGCGACCAGATGGGTGAGCAGGGCGTACGACGCGACGTTGAACGGGACGCCGAGGAACACGTCGGCCGACCGCTGGTAGAGCTGGCACGACAGACGGCCGTCGGCGACGTAGAACTGGAACATCGTGTGACAGGGTGCCAACGCCATCTGTGGGATGTCGGCGACGTTCCATGCGCTGACGATGTGGCGGCGGGAGTCCGGGTTGACCCGGATCTGCTCGACCACGGCGGCGATCTGGTCGACGTGCTCGCCCTGCGGCGTCGGCCAGGATCTCCACTGGTAGCCGTAGACCGGGCCGAGATCGCCCTGCTCGTCGGCCCACTCGTCCCAGATCGAGATGCCGCGTTCCTGCAGCCAGTGCACGTTGGTGTCGCCTCGCAGGAACCAGATCAGCTCACCGATCACCGATTTGGTGTGGATCTTCTTCGTCGTGACGAGCGGGAAGCCGGCGCGCAGGTCGAAGCGCATCTGGTGGCCGAAGACGCTGAGCGTGCCGGTGCCGGTCCGATCGGACTTCTCCACGCCCTCGTCGAGAACGCGCTGGACCAGGTCGAGATACTGCCGCACGCGGCCAGGCTAGTGCAGACTCGTGCCCTCGTGACCGTGGCTCGCCCTGCCGTACGCTTCTCCCGCGCATTGGCGGGACTTCCCCTTCCCGCGCATTGCGGGACTTCCCCTTCCCGCGCATTGCGGGAAAGTGCAGGGCGACACGCCGATGGGGACCTGAGGTTTCCCGCAATTCGCGGGAGTGGTGGGCCGAGGCAGGGCGGGGGCACCACGCGTTGTGCCGGCCGTTCGCCTGCCGCTCAGGCGTCGAAGTCGAGACCTACGGTGTCACTGGTCGGGTGACTCTGACAGGTCAAGACGTAGCCCTTGGCGAGTTCGTCGGGCTCGAGCGCGTAGTTGCCATCCATCTCCACGGTGCCCTCGACGAGCTTGGCGCGGCAGGTTCCGCAGACGCCGCCCTTGCAGGCGAACGGCGCATCGGAGCGGACCCGTAGCGCCGCCTCGAGGACGGAGACGTCGTTGCCCTTGAGCTTGAACGTCGACCGGCGCCCGTCGAGGCTGATCGTCACGTCGGCGCCCTCGCCCTGATCGGCCTGCGTCGTACGCCGCTCGGGTGGTGTGGTCTCGACGTGGAAGAGCTCGGTGTGCACGTGGACCGGGTCGACGCCCTGCTCGAGCAGCGCCTCACGCAGGTCGACCACCATGGCGTACGGGCCGCACAGGAACCAGTCGTCCACGGTCTCCGCCGGGACCAGCGTCTCGGTCATCTTGGTCAGCCGCGCCGCGTCGAGCCGGCCGGACAGCAGCTCGGCGTCCTGGGCCTCGCGGCTGAGAACGTGCAGCAGGTGGAATCGGCCGCGGTAGCGGTCCTTGAGGTCCTCGAGCTCTTCGAGGAACATCACCGATCGGCTGGTCCGGTTGGCGAAGATCAACGTGACCCGGCTGGCGGGCTCCTGCTCGAGCGTGGTGGCGATGATCGACAGGATCGGCGTGATGCCGGAACCGGCCGCGATCGCGCAGTAGTGCCTGGCATGGGTCGGGTCGAGCGGGGTGTTGAAGCGCCCGGTCGGCGTCATCACCTCGAGCTCGTCGCCGACCTTGAGCTCGCCCGCGGCGAAGCCGGAGAAGTGACCGCCCGGAAGCACCTTCACCCCGATCCGCAGCTTGCCGTGACCGGCCGGCGCGCAGATCGAGTAGCTGCGGCGAACGTCGTCGCCGGCCAAGGCGGTGCGGATCGTCAGATGCTGGCCCTGGACGAAGTCGTAGTCACCGGCCAGCTCCGCGGGTACGGCGAACGAGATGCACACCGCGTCGTCGGTCAGCGGCGTCACGTCGCTGACACGCAACGTGTGAAAGACGGCCTTGCGAGGAGATGGGTTCATCAAGACAGCTCTGTACGCCTTTTGATCGGGGCCCCGGGATGCGAATCAGTGGGACTTGAAGTGGTCGAACGGTTCCTTGCAGGTGCTACATACCCACAACGACTTGCAGGCAGTCGACCCAAACCGACTCAGTTCGCGGGTGTCAGGGGATCCGCACTGAGGACAGCGCAGCGTCAGGGCCACCGAGACCGCCCGTTCGTTGCGCGGTTGCGGCGGTGCGATGCCGTAGTCGAGCAGCTTTTGCTTGCCGGCGTCACTCATCCAGTCAGTCGTCCAGGCGGGAGCGAGCACCAGGCTGACCTTGACCTGGTCGAAGCCATGCTCGGCCAGAGCGTGCGTCACGTCGGCGGTGATCGCGTCCATCGCCGGGCAACCGGAGTACGTCGGAGTGATCGTGACGGCGACCTGGCCGTGGTCGTCGACGCTGACGTCGCGCAGGATGCCGAGGTCCTCGATCGTCAGCACGGGTACCTCCGGGTCGAGCACCTGGGCGACGATCGCTCTGACCTTGGCCGCGGTGACGGCTGGAGGCCCGGCGGCGGAGGCGAGCCCGGTGACGGAGGTGAGCCCGGTGACGGCTGGAGGCCCGGCGGCGGAGACAGGCCCGGCGGCGGAGGCGAGCCCGGTGACGGCTGGAGGCCTGGCGGCGGCTGTGGGCCTGGTGGCGGGGGCAGGTCCAGGCCCGGTGGTTTGCCTAGTACTCATGGCAAGTCCCCTCTTCCCAAGGCGGGTTTGCCTAGTGAACAAGCCTTCTGGCTTGTTAACAAGGCAAACCCCGACGGAAGGGGAAGGGGGAGGGGGAGGGGGAGGGGGAGGAGGCGGCTGCGGCAGGCGGAGGTGGTCACCAGGAGGCTCCGGGGTGGGAGCGGGCCAGGTGCTGCATCTCGGCCAACAGGTAGCCCATCGTCTCGGTGTGCAGCCCGCGGCGGCCACCGGTGTGCCGGACGTTCGTCTCCGGGCGAGTCAGGGTGGCTTCGGCGAGCACGGCGTCGACGTACGCCGTCACCCGCGCGTCCACGGTCGGCGGGTCAACGGCGACCCCGGAGTCGGCCAGCCGACGTACGAGCTCGTCGGACTCGAACAGCTCGGGCACGTACGGCCACACGTCGTCGAGACCCCGCTGCATCCGGCGGTGCGACTCCTCGGTGCCGTCGCCGAGACGCAGTGTCCACTGGGTAGCGTGGTCGCGGTGGTAGTCGACCTCCTTGACCGCCTTGGCAGCGACCGCGGCCAGGGTCGGGTCGGTCGAGGCCTGTAGGTCGGTGTAGAGCTCGAACTGGTACGCCGCCACGACCAGCATCCGCGCCGTCGTGTCGGCGAAGTCGCCGCGCGGCAGCTCGAAGATCTGGGCGTTCAGGAAGTCCCGCTCGCCGCGCAGGTAGGCCAGCGCGTCCTCGTCACGACCCGCCCCCTCGAGCTCGCCGGCGTACGTCAGGAACGCCCGAGCCTGGCCGAGCTGGTCCAACGCGATGTTGCCGAGCGCCACGTCCTCCTCGAGCTGGGGCGCGGCCGCGATCCAGCCGCCCAGGCGTTGGGCGTAGACGAGCGCGTCGTCCCCCAACCTCAGCGCATACTCCGACGTGTCAGACGCTGTGGTCGCTCCAGCGCGCACAGGGTCTGACAACTCGGCGCGGGGGGACGAGGTCATAGGTGCTCCACGCCTTCGGGGACGTCGTAGAACGTCGGATGACGGTAGATCTTGTCGCCGGCCGGCTCGAAGAACGCGTCTTTTTCGTCCGGGCTGCTCGCGGTGATCTGGCCGGCCGGCAGCACCCAGATCGAGACGCCCTCCTGACGACGGGTGTACAGATCGCGGGCGTTGCGTACCGCCATCGCGGCGTCCGGCGCATGCAGGCTCCCGACGTGGACGTGCGAGAGCCCGCGCTTGGCCCGCACGAACACCTCCCACAGCGGCCACTCCCTCCGGGCGGCAGCGGCCGGTGCCTGTTCGGTGGGTACGCCGCTGGTCGGCACGGCGCCGTGACCGCCTGCGGCTGTCAGGTCCTGCGTCCCCGCCAGGGTCGGCTCGGCCGGCTCGAACGGCGGCTCGGTCACGCGGCGGTTTCCTGACCGGCTGCGCGGGCCGTCTGCTTCTCGGCATACGCCGCGGCCGCGTCCCTGACCCAGGCGCCGTCCTGATGCGAGCCGCGACGCTGCTCCATCCGCTGCCGGTTGCACGGCCCATTGCCCTTGATCACCTCGAACAGCTCGGTGAAGTCGATCTCGCCGAAGTCGTGGTGGCCACGCTCAGCGTTCCAGGTCAGGTCGGGGTCGGGCAGGGTCAACCCGAGCGCCTCCGCCTGCGGCACGGTCATGTCGACGAAGCGCTGCCGTAGGTCGTCGTTGCTGAAGCGCTTGATCCCCCAGGCCATCGACTGCGCGGAGTTCGGCGACTCGGTGTCGGGCGGGCCGAACATCATCAGGCTCGGCCACCACCATCGGTCGACCGCGTCCTGCGCCATCGCGTGCTGCTCGGGGGTGCCGTGCGAGAGCGTGTGCAAGATCTCGAAGCCCTGCCGCTGGTGGAAGGACTCCTCCTTGCAGACCCGGATCATCGCGCGGGCGTACGGACCATAGGAGCACCGGCACAGCGGGACCTGGTTGACGATGGCCGCCCCGTCGACGAGCCAGCCGATCGCGCCCATGTCGGCCCATGTGAGCGTGGGGTAGTTGAAGATCGAGGAGTACTTCTGACGTCCGTTGTGCAGCATGTCGAGCAGGTCGGCCCGGTCGGCGCCGAGTGTCTCGGCGGCGGCGTACAGGTAGAGCCCGTGCCCGGCCTCGTCTTGGACCTTGGCCATCAGGATCGCCTTGCGTCTCAGGCTCGGCGCCCGACTGATCCAGTTGCCCTCGGGCTGCATCCCGATGATCTCCGAGTGCGCGTGCTGCGCGATCTGGCGGATCAGCGTCTTGCGGTACGCCTCCGGCATCGCGTCCCGCGGCTCGATCCGCCCATCGCCCTCGATGATCGCCTGGAACTGCGCGTCGAGGTCGTGGGCCCGGATCCGCGAGCCGTCGATGGCGGTCTCCTCGGGAGCGTGCTCGCCCGGCGCCTGAAAATCGTTTCCGTACATAGACCCATCCTAGCGCACGGTGTGACGCAGATGTTGCACACGTGCTGTGAAGGTGTCACAAGTCCCAGACGCAGACCGTAGGGCGAGACGGACGTACGACGAGTTCAGGCGCGTGCGGCCAGGTGCATCCGTACGGCCAGGCCATGCACCCAACCAGAGATCCGCGAGCGCGGCCGCGGTGGGATGGCTCCATCCAGACGGGGCTGCCGCTGCGACGACGGTGCCGCGGCAGGCCGACGGGACGACGGGCGCCGGTGGAACTCGCGGCGCAGCTCTTCCAGCCCGTCGAGCTGTTGATGGGCGAAGGCATCGATAAACGAACGCACGATCAAGGTCCTCTCTGCTGAGGGGTGTCATCGACGACACCAGTGTTCACGTTATGCCCGTGTCGCTGGATGTGCAACCGGTAAACTCGTTATGATGGTGTCGTGACGACCCGTCGAGACCCCGAACCTGACCGGACGGCAGCATCCTCACGCGCCGTGCCGACCTACGTCGAACAGCTGCTGGCCTTCACCAACTCCGTCGACGCGGAGGAGCAGACCGACGACCTGACGACGCCGCTCGAGCTCACCGGCTGGCTCCAGCAGCACGCTTTGGTGACGCGCCGGACACCCGCGAGCAGCGCCGATCTCGAGCTGGCCCGGGCTCTGCGCGACGCGCTGCGCACGGCGATGCGGGCGCACCACGACGGGGATCGCGACACGGCCGCGCTCGACCGGCTGGCCGGGCGGCTCCCGCTGCGTCTGGAGCACGCCGAAGGCGTCCCGGCCCTGGGCCCGGTCGAGGACGGCGTCACCGGCGCCCTGAGCCGACTCGCGATCGCCGTGCTGGATGCCACCGCGCACGACGACTGGCGGCGGCTGAAGATCTGCGCCTTCGACTCGTGCCAGTGGGCGTTCTACGACCGCTCGAAGAACCGTTCCCGAACCTGGTGCGAGTGGGGCTGCGGCAACCGGGTCAAGACCCGTAACTACCGGGCCCGACGCAAGGCCGACTCAGGTTCCGCGGCCGGGCGCTGAACGGCGTACCCTCTCGGCGCGACCTCCTCCGCCGACTACTCCCCGACGCGCCCGAATGCCCAGGTCAGAGGCGCCTTCGTACGCCGTCTGAGGTAGCCACCGGCGGTCCCGCGGCCTAAGGCCCCCACCCTTCCCGGAGATAGGGCATCGTCCCGATGTCTTGACCCACGCCTTACGAGCAGAGTCAAGACATCACCACGACGAAGGCCCCAACCCGAGGAGACACCATGTACCCGCTTCACACCGGCTCGGTCCTCTTGGACATCGCGCACGCACAGCGCAACGAGCTGATCGCCGACTCCGCCAACCGGCGCCGCGCAGCGATCGCACGCCGGCGTTCCGTCACCACGCCCGCCACGCGCCCGCCGAAGCGCCCGTGGTGGTGGGGATTGGCCCGCAGTCACCGCGCGGCATGACCCGCCCAGCACCATCCCACCGGTTCGGGGAGGATCACCGGGGCTCAGGCCCTACCGATCCTCCCCGAACTGTTGGTCGGATGGTTGCCGTCTTGTGACGCCAGCAGGGTAAGAATGAGCCCGTGGTGGACGTCGCGGACCGTCATCCGGTGGCGCGGCGCGGTCTGGCTGTGCTGGCCGTGCTCTTCCTCGTCGTGCTCGTCTCGCTGAGTGGACGCTACGGCTACCACCGCGACGAGCTGTACTTCCTGATCATCGGCGGCCATCCGGCCTGGGGGTACGCCGACCAGCCGTCGCTCGTGCCCCTCCTGGCCCACGCGATGGACGCCGGCTTCGGTGGCTCCCTGGTCATGCTCCGCCTCCCGCCCGCCCTGGCCGCTGCCGGTGTCGTCGTGGTGACCGGCCTCATCGCCCGCGAGCTCGGCGCCGGCAAGCCCGCCCAGCTGTTCGCAGCGTCGTGCATGGCCGTCTCGTCGATCGCGATGGCGGCTGGGCACCTCGCGGGAACCACAGCGTTCGACCTGCTCGGCTGGACGGTCGTGACGTGGCTGCTCGTTCGCGCCATCCGCGACGGCGGACCAAGCTGGTTGTGGGCGGGGTTGGTCGCCGGTGTCGGGCTCGAGGTCAAGTGGTTGATCGCGTTCCTGCTCCTCGGGGTGGCCGTCGGGCTGCTCGCGGTAGGACCGCGGCCCGTGCTGCGGTCACGCTGGCCCTATCTCGCCGCGGTGGTTGCCACGCTCATCTGGCTGCCCAACCTGCTCTGGCAGGCCGACCACGGCTGGCCTCAGCTGGAGCTGTCGAAGGCAATCGCGGACGGCAGCTCCGGAACGTCGGACTCGCCGTTCGCCTTCGTGTTCTTGCAGCTCGGGCTGATCAGTCCGCTGCTGGTGCCAGTCTGGGTGATGGGTTGGTGGCGCTTGGCCCGGGACCCGCGGCTGGCGCCGTGGCGAACCTTCGCGGTGGCCTACCCGCTGCTGGCGGTGGTCTTCCTCGCCACCGGCGGCAAGGCGTACTACCTCGCCGGGCTGTACCCGGTGCTGCTGGCGGCCGGCTCCCCTGCCGACTACACGTGGGGCGCGCGGCACGGCCGTCGTCTGCTGGTGCCTGCCGGGTTGCTGGTCAGCTTCGCCGCCGCGGCCTACCTCTTCTTGCCGATCGTCCCGCCTTCTGCCATCGACTCCTCCCCCATCAGCGCGGTCAACTACGACGCCGGCGAACAGGTCGGGTGGCCCGAGCTCGCCTCATCGGTCCAGACGGCGTACGACGATCTGAGCCCGGCCGACCGCGCTCGTGCGGTCGCGCTGACGGGCAACTACGGGGAGGCGGGCGCGGTCGCGAAATATGCACCGGGGCTGCCCGTCTACTCCGGACACAACAGCATGTGGGACCTCGGACCGCCGCCGGCCTCCGCGACCGTGGTCGTCCTGGTCGGCGGGTGGTCCACGTCGGAGCGAACGGCGATGTTCGGTGGCTGCGAGCGGGTCGGCACCGTCACGAACGCCGCTGGGGTGGACAACGACGAGAACGGCACGCCGATTCAGGTCTGCCACGGTCTGACCAGATCCTGGTCGGTGCTCTGGCCGGACCTGCGCGCTCTCGGCTGACGCCTGCCCTCCTGCCCTCCCGCCGCCGCGCAACGATCCGACGTCTGCGCGGCGCTGACCCCGCTGACGTCGGATCGTTGCGAGGGCGTCAGCTGGTCTCGAGGCGGACCAGCTGGATCGGGCCAGGCTCACCGCGGCCCAGACCGTTCATCACCAGGAACTCGGCACGACGGGCAGGACCACGCCGAAGTGCCACCACCTCGTCTGCGGTCCCGCTGGCCGACGGAGCCGAGACCGGCGTGAACGTGAGGCCGTCGTTGACGAACAGCAGGTCGTCGGGGTTGGGGTGGTAGCGGTTGGCCACCAGGCCGAACACGTCGATGTCGCCGTCGAGGTCGGCGTCCCCTACCGCGACCGAACGGCCCTGCCCGACCGGTGGAGACCCGATCATCACCGCTGGGCCGAACTGCCCGCCGTCGTTGAGGTGGTAGGCGAACCCGTCGTACCGTGCCGTGATCAGGTCGGGGTCGTGGTCGCCGTCGATGTCGCCGAAGACCGCGTCGACGACCCGGTCGTTCGGCAGGCGGGCGGCGGAGACGTCGGCGAAGCCGTGCCCGCCTCGGTTGCGGTACAAGAAGACCCGGTCGTTCTCCTTGCCGCACGTCATCAGGTCCATCCAGCCGTCGCCGTCGAAGTCGACCTTCTCAGCACAGCGTGACCCCTTCCCTGCCCCGAAGTCCCACCACTGCGGTGCGTAGCGGAACCCGTGTCCGCCGGTGTTGATGAAGAACTGACTGCGCTCGATGTAGGCCCGGCCGGACTGCCTGTTGCACGGATCCGCGACGTGGCGTGGCTTGTCGGTGCCCGTGAACAGATCGAGGTAGCCGTCGCCGTTGACGTCGAGGAAGACGCTGTTGCGTCCGCGGGTGCAGATCTCGCCCACACCCCACGCGGTCCCGACATCGCGGAAACTGCCGTCCCGCCGCTGCAGCCAGAGCTCGTTGTCACGATTGGTCTTGACGATGTTGTTCTCGAAGCGCCCGGTCGTGCAGTACGCGTCCGGGCGGCCGTTGTGGTCGACGTCGCCCCACTCGCAGTCGTGCCGGTCGATCTCGCGCCCCCGCGCGTTGCGCTTGGAAAATGCCCGCGAAACCACTTTGGTGAAGTGACCCTTGCCGTTGTTTCGCCACACCTTCGAGGCCTGCGACCCGTGGTTGCTGATCCACACGTCGAGTGCTCCGTCGCGGTTGTAGTCCACCTCGGTCGCGGCCCAGGTGTGATGGAACGCGCGCAGGCCCGCGGCGGCGGCACGGTCCACGGCTGTGTAGGTCACCGCGCGCGCCGACTGCTGCGCGGATGGTCCGATGAGTCTGGCTTCCCCTGGTACGCCGGCAGCCATCGTGCCGATCGTGACCAGGGCGGCGATGACGACGTGACGACGCACGGCTCCCCCTCGATACAGCAGTAGTTCTGCTGCGTTAGTCCCGATCTATACCCATTGGGGCGAGACGTCAAGGATCGCGGCCGTTCCAAGATCCGAGTATTGCCCGGCCAGGAGCAGGTGATACTCGGATCGCTCAGGTGATCGGGAGCTCGGCGGAGGCCTGGGCGTGGATCGTGGTGGTCGCGTCGACGCCGGGCATCCGGACCGGCAGCCGGTAGGGCATCGCCATCCTTACCCGGACCTGGTGACCGACCACGTCGACAGCAACCACCAGGCCGGGGTAGTCGGCATACGCGCCGACCTCGCGCAGGTATCGGTCGACGGCGACTACGGCCGCAGCATCGTCGATCGGCACGAAGTCGTCGGCACCGGCGTAGATGCCACCGGCCGCGGCGGCCTCGGTCGCGGCCAGCGCCGCCCCGTCGGCCAACGACGTCGCGGACTGGCGGCGCAGGTAGCCGGCGGAGATGTCGACGACGGCGGTGATCGCGATGACCAGGCAGATCGTGAGGATCACCAACATCGCAGTGATCTGCCCGGACTCGGTACGCCGTTCGAGCCCCGGCGGCCTCACCGCGCCTCCCGGTAGTCACCGAACGGTTCACGGTGTGACGCATCCACCGAGATCGACGCCGCCGACTCGCCGAAGATCGACGGCACCAACGGCAGGCTCACCCGAAGGTCCAGCTGAACCTCCACCGACGAACCCGGCTGCAGGCACGACGACGGCGTCGGGCGGCAGACGATGACCAGGTCCGACGGCGCGAGGTCCACGCCCTGGTCACGCATCGCGACCCGCGCCGCGTCGAAGGCACGTGCCCGCGCGGTCGCGACATCGGGCGCGAGGATGTAGGCGCGCCCGGCAGCCCGCGCGGCCTCGGTCGCGCCGAACGCCGAGCGCTGCACCGTGACGACCGACACGATCACGTAGACCAGCGGGATCATCAGCAGCAGGCCGAGCCAGGTCAGCTCGACCAGCGCCGAACCGGTCTCCGACCGTCGATGCGGCGCCCTCACGGCACGACCTCTTTGATCGCGTGCCCGGACACCTCGACGGTGATCGTCGGACCCCAGAATCCGAGCACCGGCACCTGCGCCGCGACGTCCACCTCGACACCGGGGTGGCCCGAGACGGACGTACCGCGCGCGGTGACCTGGTCGTTGAAGGCCGTCCCGAACACGTCGTCGATGACCGCGCTGGTGCGCCGTCCGCCGTCCTGCGTGGTCCGGTCGTACGCCGCGCCGTACCGCGCGCCCTCCGACGCCGCCGACGTCAGCGTGGTCTTGACATGCCAGATCAGCGCGAGCTGCAGGATGCCGAAGAACAACGGCACCAGCACGACCGACACCAACGCGAAGTCCGCGATCGCCGACCCGTCCTCCAACCGCCGACGGCGCGTCGTGACCCGCTCCGCTTGCGCGTGCGTCACATCGTCACATGTAGTCGTTGAGCGTGCTGCTCAGGAACGTCGTCACCCGGTCCTGGAAGACCACCAGGATCGCCGAAGCGATCACGATCGTCATCACGGTGATC
>JBBSPA010000004.1:0-100784 GCA_038259225.1 Propionibacteriales bacterium | reverse complement strand
GGCTCGATCGGCGGGGCGGGCTCGATCGGCGGGGCGGGCTCGATCGGCGGGGCGGGCTCGATCGGCGGGGCGGGCTCGATCGGCGGATCCCCGCTACCGAGCATTGAAGTACTTGGCTTCGGGGTGATGGACCACGAGGGCATCGGTGGACTGCTCGGGGTGCAGCTGGAGCTCCTCGCTGAGCTTGACCCCGATCCGTTCGGGCCTGAGCAGCCGAACCAGCGTGGTCCGGTCCTCGAGGTCCGGGCACGCGGGGTAGCCGAAGGAGTAGCGCGAACCGCGGTAGCCCTGCCGGAACACCTCGTTCATGTCGTCCGCGTCCTCACCGGAGTAGCCGAGCTCGGACCGGACACGCGCGTGCCAGTACTCCGCCAGCGCCTCCGTGAGCTGCACCGACAGGCCGTGCAGCTCGAGGTAGTCGCGGTAGGCGTTCTCCGCGAACAGCTCCGCGGTCACCTCACTGACCCGCTCCCCCATCGTGACCAAGTGGAAACCGATGACGTCGAGCTCAAAGGACTCCTTGGGGCGGAAGAAGTCGGCCAGACACAAGAACCGGTCGCGTTGCTGCCGAGGAAAGCCGAAGCGGGCGATCTCCTCGGTCTGGTTCGCCGCATCGAGCACGACGACCTCGTCGCCCTCGCTGAAACACGGCCAGTACCCGTACACGACCGCCGGCTCCATGATCCCCTCGGTCTGGATCCGGTTCATCCAGGCGCGTAGTCGCGGACGGCCGTCGGTCTCGACGAGCTCTTCATAGGACGGTCCCCCGCCGCGCGATGCCTTCAGCCCCCACTGACCCATGAACGTCGCACGTTCGTCGAGGTACGACGCGAAGTCCGCGAGCGGAACCCCCTTGACGATCCGGTCCCCCCAGAACGGCGGCGTCGGGACCGGGTTCGTCACGGACACGTCGGAGCGGGCGGGTACGACCTGGTGGTCGGAGGAGGTCGATGCCCGGGCCGGCTGGGGCTTGACCCTGCGCTCGCGCAGCGCGGGGAGCTCGGCGCCCGGCTCACCGCGCTTGACCGCCATCACGGCGTCCATCAGGCGTAGTCCTTCGAAGGCGTCCCGGGCGTAGCGCACCTCGCCGTCGAAGAGCTGCGCAAGATCCTGCTCGACATAGGCGCGGGTCAGGGCCGCTCCGCCGAGCATGACCGGGAAGCGCGCCGACATACCACGCTGGTTGAGCTCCTCGAGGTTCTCCTTCATGATCACGGTGCTCTTCACCAGCAGGCCCGACATCCCGATCACGTCGGCGTCGTGCTCGTCAGCAGCCTCCAAGATGGCGTTGACCGGCTGCTTGATGCCCAGGTTGACCACGGTGTATCCGTTGTTGGACAAGATGATGTCGACCAGGTTCTTGCCGATGTCGTGCACATCGCCCTTGACGGTCGCCAGCACGATCGTGCCCTTGCCCCGGTCGTCGGTCTTGTCCATGTGCGGCTCGAGATAGGCGACCGCCCTCTTCATCACCTCGGCCGACTGGAGCACGAACGGGAGCTGCATCTCGCCGGAGCCGAAGAGCTCTCCGACGACCTTCATCCCGGACAGCAGCTCGTCGTTGATGATGTCGAGCGCGGTGCTTCCCGACGCCATCGCATCGTCGAGGTCGGGCGTGAGACCGTTCTGCTCGCCGTCGATGATTCGGCGCTGGAGCCGCTCCGACAGCGGCAGCGCCGCCAGCTCGGCGGCCCGACTGGCCTTGGTGTCGCTGGTGGTCACGCCGGCGAACAGCTCCAGCATCGTCTGCAGCGGGTCGTAGTCCTCGGTCCTGCGGTCATAGACCAGGTCGAGCGCGACCTTTCTCTGGTCCTCCGGGATCCGGGCGAGCGGCAGGATCTTGGCGGTATGGACGATGGCCGAGTCGAGACCCGCCTTCACGCACTCGTGCAGGAACACCGAGTTGAGGACCACCCGGGTCGCCGGGCTGAGCCCGAACGACACGTTCGACACACCGAGCGTGGTCTGGACCTCGGGGTAGCGGCGCTTCACCTCGCGGATCGCCTCGATCGTCTCCAACGCGTCACGCCGGGTCTCGTCCTGCCCGGTACCGATGGGGAACGTCAGGCAGTCGACGATGATGTCGCTGGTCCGCATCCCCCACTCCCCCGTCAGGGCGTCGATCAGCCGGGAGGCGACCTGGACCTTCCAGTCGGCGGTCCGTGCTTGGCCGTCCTCGTCGATGGTGAGCGCCACGACTGCCGCGCCGTGCTCCTTGATGATCGGCATCACCCGACCGAATCGGGACGTCGGACCGTCGCCGTCTTCGTAGTTGACGGAGTTGATCACACTGCGTCCGGCCAGCGTCTCGAGCCCGGCCTCGATCAGCTCCGGCTCGGTGGAGTCCAAGACGATCGGCAGGGTCGACGACGTGGCGAGCCGGAACGCCGCAGTCGTCATGTCCGCCACCCCGTCGCGGCCGACGTAGTCGACGTTCAGGTCGAGCATGTGCGCACCGTCGCGGATCTGCGAGCGGGCGATCTCCACGCAGTCGTCCCAACGCTCGGCGAGCATGGCCTCCTTGAAGGCCTTGCTGCCGTTGGCGTTCGTGCGTTCACCGATCGAGAGGTACGACGTGTCCTGTCGAAACGGCACGTGCTGGTACAGCGAGGAGGCTCCGGGCTCACGCCGCGGTTTGCGTGCTGCCACGTCACGCCCGCGCACCCGTTCGACGACCGCCGAGAGGTGCTCAGGCGTCGTACCGCAGCATCCGCCGACCAGGGACAGACCGAACTCGCGGGTGAACGTGTCGTGGGCCTGCGCCAGCTGGTCGGCCGTCAACGGGTAGTACGCGCCGTCCGCGGTGAGCTGTGGTAGCCCCGCGTTGGGCATGCAGGCCAGCGGCACGGTGGCGTGCCGGGACAGGTAACGCAGGTGCTCACTCATCTCGGCCGGACCGGTGGCGCAGTTCAGCCCCATCAGATCGATGCCGAGCGGCTCCAGCGCGGTCAGCGCTGCCCCGATCTCGGTGCCGAGCAGCATCGTGCCGGTGGTCTCGACGGTGACGTTGACGATGAGGGGTGGCTGGTCAGCCTGGTCGGCATACCCGACCTCGGCGAAGGCCCGCTTCGCGCCGATCACGGCAGCCTTCGCCTGCAAGAGGTCCTGGGCAGTCTCGACGAGGATCGCGTCGACTCCGCCCTCGATCATCCCGGTCACCTGCTGCTGGTAGGCGTCGCGCAGGGTCGCGAACGTGACGTGCCCCAGCGTGGGCAGCTTCGTGCCCGGGCCGACCGAGCCGAGCACCCAGCGGGGTCGGTCGGCGGTGCTGGCGGCGTCGGCGGCATCGCGCGCGATCTGCGCCCCTGCGCGGGAGAGCTCATGGATCCGATGGGCGATGTCGTACTCGCCGAGATTGGCATAGTTTGCCCCGAAGGTGTTCGTCCCGACGCAGTCCGCGCCGGCCTCGAGGTACGCGTCATGGATCGCTCGTACGACGTCGGGCCGGCTGACGTTCAGGATCTCGTTGCAGCCCTCCAGATTCTCGAAGTCGTCGAGTGTGAGGTCATGTTGCTGCAGCATCGTGCCCATCGCACCGTCCGCGACCACGACACGTTCGCGCAGGGCACGGCGAAGGGCGGCGGGTTGAGCAGACACAAGACCTCCTGAACGACCAGATGACGATCATCACGGCCGACCCAGCGTATCTCCCGCTCTGGGTGGTCCCGACGACCATCTCAGCCTCGCTGAGCCGTACGCCGTAGTCTGGCCGGGTGATCAGCATCGAGGTCGAGCGCCGCCTCGACGATGCCGTCGTGATCGCAGCGTTCGAGGGCTGGAACGACGCCGGTGAGGCCGCCACCGACGCCGTGAACCACCTCCTGGTCTCCTGGCGAGCCACTCTGCTCGCGGCCATCGACCCCGAGGACTATTACGACTTTCAGGTCAACCGCCCGCACGTCGGCTTCGACTCCGAGGGCGGGCGTGAGCTGAGCTGGCGCACGACCAGCTTCTGGCACGCGAGCGCCGGGGAAGGTGGTCGTGACGTCATCTTGGTCACCGGGATCGAGCCGAACCTGCGGTGGAAGACCTTCTGCGACGAGCTGCTCGACTACGTGACCTCGATCGGCGCCACCACGTTCGCCACCCTGGGCGCCCTGCTGGCAGACGTCCCGCACACCCGGCCGGTGCCGATCACCGGCATCTCGTCCGACCCTGGACTGGCCGAAGAGTTCGGGCTCGAGCCCTCCCGATACACCGGGCCGACCGGCATCGTAGGAGTCATCCAGGAGGCGTCGCACCGCCGCGGCCTGAACACGCTGTCGTACTGGGCGGCGGTCCCGCACTACGTCGCGCAGCCACCGGCTCCGAAGGCGACGATGGCGCTGCTCGGTCAGCTCGAAGACCTGGTCGGCGCCCCGATCGACATGCGAGGACTTCCGGAGGAGGCCAAGGCCTGGGAGCGCGGAGTCGACGAGCTTGCCTCCGAGGACGGCGACGTGGCCGACTACGTCCGCTCGTTGGAGGAGGAGCAGGACACCGCCGACCTCCCCGAGGCCACGGGAGACGCGATCGCGCGGGAGTTCGAGCGTTACCTCAAACGCCGTAACGACGACCGCTAACTCCTGCCCCTACTCCCCGGCCCCCTCCCAGTCCCGCGAATTGCGGGGAAGTGCAGGTCTCTACCGGCGTGTCGCGCTGAACTTTCCCGCAATTCGCGGGCATGAAGGGAGGTTGCGATGGGCGGTCAGGGGCGAACGTCGACGCCGAGTGATGCCTGGATCACCGCGACCATCAGGTCGCCGGGGCGGAGGGACTCGGTCGGGCTCGATGCGACCTCGGCGCCGGACGGCCGGGTAGCCCACCCGTCGACGATCTCCAGGGCCTGGGGAGCATCGAGGTCCTCAGCGAGCGCCGCCCGTACCGCACGCGCCGCCTCCAGCGTGGCCGCACGGTCATGGCCGTCGCGCGCCACGGCGTCCCGCCAGGTGGCGAGCCGTTTGGTCGCGTCGTCCAGCAGCGAGGCGGTCCACTCCCAGTCGGTGCGGTAGTGCTGGCTGTTCAGCGCGAGTCGGATGGCGGACGGATCGACGCCCTCGGCCCGTAGCCGCGACACCAGGACCAGATTGCCCCGCGACTTCGACATCTTGTGCCCCTCGAAGCCGACCATGCCCTGGTGGGTGTAGGTCTGCGCGAATGCCGTGCCCGGCTCGGCTGCCTGCGCATGACCTGCCGACATCTCGTGGTGCGGAAAGATCAGGTCCGATCCGCCCCCCTGTACGTCGAAGCTCGTACCGAGACTCCTTCGCGCGATCGCCGCACACTCGACGTGCCAGCCCGGGCGTCCACGGCCGAACGGTGACTCCCAGCCCGGTTCGCCGTCCCGCTGCCGTTGCCAGACCAGGGCGTCGAGCGGGTCACGCTTTCCCGGCCGGTCCGGATCACCGCCACGGTCGGCGAACACAGACAGCATCTGCTCGCGAGACCAGCCGGACACGTCACCGAAGCGTTGGTCAGCCGTGGTCGCGTAGTAGAGGTCACCCTCGACGTCGTACACCGCGCCCTGCGTCCGGAGCTCCTCGATCAGCTCGACGATGATCGGGATCGACTCGATCGCGCCGGCGAAGACATCCGGCGGGATCACCCCGAGCGCCGCCATGTCCTGCCGGAAGAGCTCGGTCTCCCGCTCCGCCAGCGCCTCCCAGTCCTCCCCGGTCTCCCGGGCACGCTCCAGCAGCGGGTCGTCCACGTCGGTGACGTTCTGCACGTAGCGCACGTCGTGACCGGCGGCGCGCCAGGCCCGGATCGCTAGGTCGAAGGTCGTGTAGGTGGCGCAGTGCCCCAGATGCGTCGCGTCGTACGGCGTGATGCCACAGACGTAGATCCGGGCGATGTCACCGGGCGAGGTCGTGCGCAGCTCGCCCGAGCTGGTGTCGTGCAGCTTCAGGGCCGGCGCGGGGCCCAGCGCGCGGGACGGGGCGTCGGGGATCGTCGGTGAGGCCCAGGCTCGCATGCCGGAAGCCTAGTGCGGCGTAGGTGTCGATTCAGAACGCGGGCCACGGGATAACGGGCCATCGGCCACCCGGGCTTGGCATCCGGCCGGCCGAGAGCAGCATCTCGACCCGATACCGCAACGCGTCGACCTCGACCCGGCTCAGGTGCTGCTCCAACACGTCGCCGAGGCTGTCCCGACACAGCCGGGAAAGCTCTGCGAGCATCGTCTTGTCACGGTCACGCAATGGCTCGTCGGCCCACCCCCACAGCACCGTGCGGAGCTTCGGCTCCTCATGGAAGCAGACGCCGTGGTCGCAGCCCCAGACCCGCGCGGATGGGTCCGGCTCGACCAGGACGTGGCCACCCTTGCGATCGGCGTTGTTGATGACGACGTCCAGCACGGCCATGTCACGCAGCCGGTCGTCGTCGGCGTGGACGAGCAGGACCGGGTGGTCGCGGTGGTCCTCGGCCTCCAGTACGGCGATCCACCCTGCCTGGTCGAAGTCGGGCGGGACGACGTCCACGAGATCTTGGTCCGGATCGACGTGCACCCACCGTTGGCACATCCCGACGCCGAATTGCCCGTCACGCAGCACTGTGGGTGGGACCACCCGGAACCCGCCCGCCTCGGAGACCAGCCGAGCCGAGACCTCGCGACCGGCCAGGCTGCCACCAGGGAAGTCCCACAGCGGGCGCTCTCCGGCCACCGGCTTGTAGACGCAGGCCAAGGCCACACCGTCCAGCGTCACCGTGCCGAGAAAGCTGGCGTTGGACGCCGAGACCAGACGGCCCTCGAGCTCGAGCTCGCCGTGGGTGAGGACTGCCTCGATGGTCGCGTCGTCGAGGACGTTCGGCTCGTCAGTCTGCAATGCGCCGGAACCCGTTGGCGCGCGGACACAGGTGTCCGTCGGGATCGATCGGGTTGCCGCAGAACTGGCAGGGTGGCCGGCCGGCCGACACCACCGAGAGGGCACGGCGGACGAAGGCGCGAGCGTAACCGGGATCGAGCTTGACGATCAGCACCTCGCTGGCCTCGACCTCAACCTCGATCTCCACCTCGGCGTCGCCCTCGTCGAGACCCGCGGCGGCAGCTGCCGGCGAGGCCTCGCCGTCGTCGGGCTCGTCGTCGTCGGGCTCGTCGTCGTCGGCAAAGGACTGCATCACGACCGTCTCGTCAGTCACCGGAAAGAGCTCGATCACGACCCTTCCGTCGCCGGCGTCCCAGGACAGCGTGATCGTGCCGACCCGAAACTCCTCCACGATCGGCAGGTCGAGCGGTTCCTGGTCACCGACAGTCACCGGGGCGACCGCCGGGATCGCCGCGTCACCGCCGCTGCGTCGCAGCGCCTCGTCCAGCAGCAGGTCGACCCGCTCGGCGAGAACGGACACCTGCTGCTTCTCCAGCGCCACGCTGGTCACCCGGGTGCCCTCGCGGGCCTGGAGAAAGAATGTCCTCTGACCAGGTTCACCGACCGTCCCGGCGACGAACCGGTCCGGCTGCTCGAAGTTGTGAACGACGATCGACATGACACGAGCCTAGGACGTCCGGCCAAACCTCACGCGCCGGCTCCACCTCCCACGACGGCGTCGCTGCTGGCGCGCGTCCGGCGTCGCTTCGCCTTGGGCGGGATGAGGCCGGCGAGGTCACCGTGCTCGTTGTAGCGGACCACGAACGGACGAAGGGGGGTGTAGCTGATCACAGACACCGAGGCCGGGTCCACCACGATCCGCTGGAAGTTGTCGAGGTGGGTGCCCAGCGCCTCCGCGACGATGGACTTGATCACGTCGGCATGACTGACCGCGACCCAGATCGACTCCGGCCCGTGCTCCTCGGTGATCCGTCGGTCCCAGTCGCGCACGGCGTCCACGCCTCTGGCCTGCATCGCACGCATCGACTCACCCCCCGGGAACGTGACGCCGCTGGGATGGCTCTGCACCGCCTTCCAGAGTGGATCCTTGGAGAGCTTCTTGAGCTCCTGGCCGGTCCAGTCGCCGTACCCGCACTCGATCAGCCGCTCGTCGGTGTGGATCTCCAGATCGTCACTGCGAGCGCCCACGATGGCCTCCGCGGTGCTCTGGCAGCGCTCGAGCGGGCTGGAGACCACGGCACGCACCGGCAGCGGTGCGATCCGGCCACCGGTGGCCTGTGCCTGCTCCTTACCGACGTCATCGAGAAGCACCCCGGGCATCCGTCCGGCGAGAACGCCTCCGCTGTTCGCCGCCGATCGGCCGTGTCGTACGAGCAGGACGGTCGCCATGACCCAAGCCTAGGCGGGCGGGTGGTTACGACGAGCAAGGGCTCGAGGGTTCACAATGAGCGATGTGATCGTCGACTGTGCTCTGTACCGCGCCGGCAAGCGGGTTCAGCTCGAGGACGACGGCGCGGACATCGCCGCCGCGTACTCGTGGGCCAACCTCAACGAGGACGACTTCGTTTGGGTCGGGTTGTTCCAGCCGACCGAGGAGGAGATGGTCAAGGTGGCCGATGCCTTCGGGCTGCACCCGCTGGCCGTCGAGGACGCGGTCCAGGCGCACCAGCGGCCCAAGCTGGAGCGGTACGGCGAGGCGATCTTCATGGTCCTCAAGACGATCTGGTACGTCGATGAGCACGATGCGGTCGAGACCGGCGAGATCGCGGTGTTCGTCGGCGGCAACTACGTCGTCACCGTCCGGCACGGCGAGGGCGCTGAGCTGGGAGTGACCCGCCGTGACCTCGAGCAGCACACCGAACTGTTGGGGCACGGCCCGTACGCCGTGCTGTACTCCGTGTGCGACCGGGTCGTCGACGCCTACGAAGACGTGGCCGCCGAGCTGGAGAACGACGTCGACGAGATCGAGCTGTCGGTGTTCTCCGAGCAGCGAGCCAACGACTCGCAACGCATCTACACGCTCAAGCGCGAGGTGGCCGAGTTCCGCCGGGCCGTGGCTCCGTTGCGCGAACCGATGGAGCGGTTCTCACACTGCCAGGTCGGCGGGATGCCTCAGTCGGCCGCGGCGTTCTTTCGCGACGTGGCCGATCACACGCTCCGGGTCTACGAGCAGATCGAGAGCGTTGACAGCCTGTTGTCCAGCGCGCACGACGCCCACCTGGCGCAGATCTCCGTGCAGCAGAACGACGACATGCGCAAGATCTCAGCCTGGGTGGCGATCGCCGCCGTACCGACCTTGCTCGCCGGCATCTACGGGATGAACTTCAAGCACATGCCCGAGCTGGGGTGGACCTACGGGTACCCCGGGCTGCTGCTCGCGATGGGCGGGATCTGCGCGATGCTCTATCGCCTCTTCAAGAAGTCCGGCTGGCTCTAGCCGGGTCCCCCCGCGAACCCCGCAACGTCCTGCACCGTGGTCGCCAGGGCAGCCGGCGCGCAGGACGTTGCGGTCCGGCGGCGTCCCCCCGCATCCTCGCTCAGGTCGGGGCGATCACGTTGGTCGCGAGCAGCACGGCCAGGACGACCCCGACCGCGACCCGGTAGCCGACGAACCAGGTGATCGAGTGGCCGGCGACGAACTTGAGCAACCAGGCGACCGAGGCGTAGGCCACCACGAAGCTGACGAACGTCGCCAGCAGTGTCGTGGCCAGGGAGATGTCACCGCCGAGCGCGCTGGGTAGTTCCTTGAGCCCGGCACCGACCAGCGCCGGGATCGACAAGAAGAACGACATCCGGGTGGCGGCGACCCGGTCCAGGCCGGCGAACAACCCGGCCGAGATCGTCGCGCCGGACCGCGACACCCCGGGGACCAGGGACACGACCTGCACCACGCCGATCAGGATCGAGTCGCGCATCGTCAGGTCCTGCTCGTGGCGGTCCTGACGCCCGGCACGCTCGGCCAGCACCATCACCCCGCTCCACACGATCAGGGCACCGGCCACCCACCAGAGGTTGCGGAGTGGTCCGGTGATCAGGCTTTCCCCGGCCAGGCCGGCGATGACGACCGGGATCGTGCCGACAATGACGTACCAGCCCATCCGGTAGTCCAAGGATCCACGGATCGAGGTGTCCTTGAACCCACGAAACCACGCGCTGGTGATGTTCCAGATGTCGTGGCGGAAAAAGAGGATGACCGCGACGATCGCCCCCATCTGGATCACGACCGTGAACGCGGTGACGGCAGGGTCGTCGATCGCGAGTCCGAGGAGCTTCTCGGTGATCGTCAGATGCCCGGTGCTGGAGACGGGAAGGAACTCGGTGAGGCCTTC
The DNA here is from genome assembly GCA_038259225.1 of Propionibacteriales bacterium. Taxonomy (GTDB): domain Bacteria; phylum Actinomycetota; class Actinomycetes; order Propionibacteriales; family Nocardioidaceae; genus JANLYC01. The sequence goes on along the minus strand of JBBSPA010000004.1, from coordinate 90,652 downwards.
GACGATGCCCAGCAGGATGGCTTGGAGGAGGTCCACGGCGGTCAGTCTGCTAGACCCGAGGCGTCCAGGGCCTCAGCAACCTGCCGGAGTGTAGAGATTCTCATCGAATGATCAGGCGCGAAGGACGAGACCGTCAGCGTCGTCACTCCCGCCTCCGCGAATGCCTGCAGACGTTCCGTGATCCGCTCGGGCGGCCCGAGCAGGGAGGTCTGGTCGATGAAGTCCAGTGGTACGGCGGCCATCGCCTCGCGCTGTCGCCGATCGAGGTAGAGGCGTTGGACCTCGTCGGCCTCCTGCTCGAACCCCATCCGGACCGCGAGCTGGTTGTAGAAGTTCTGCGTACGGGATCCCATGCCCCCGACGTAGAGGGCGGCGTACGGGCGGATCGGGTCCGCGCAGCTGGCCACGTCCGGACCGATCGACACCGGAACGGTGGCGGCCACGTCGAACGGCGTTCCGGACCTGCCCGCGGCCTCGCGGCCGGCCTCGATCCGGCCCATCGAGTCAGCCGCATGCTCGGGTGAGAAGAAGATCGCAAGCCAGCCATCGGCGAGCTGTCCGGCGAGCTCGAGGTTCTTCGGGCCGACGGCCGCCAGGTAGATCGGGATCGCCTCCCGGGTGGGGTGGACGGCCAGCTTGAGTGCCTTGCCCGGTCCGTCCGGGAGCGGCAGCGTGAAGAAGTCGCCCTCGTGCCGCACCGTCTCGCGGGCCAGCGCGCTGCGGACGACCTCGACGTACTCCCGGGTGCGTGCCAGCGGCTTGTCGAAGCGAACTCCGTGCCAGCCCTCGGAGACCTGGGGGCCGGAGACCCCGAGCCCGAGCCGGAACCGGCCCTCGCTCAGCAGGTCCAGCGTCGCCGCCGTCATCGCGGTCATCGCGGGTGTACGTGCCGGGATCTGGAGGACGGCAGCGCCGATCCCGATGCTTTCGGTCCGGGCCGCGAGGTAGCCGAGCACCGTGGCCGCGTCGGAGCCGTACGCCTCGGCGCTCCAGGCGACCGCGTAGCCGAGCCGCTCGGCCTCCCGGACCATGTCGACGACCTCTGCGGTCGTGCCGGCCGGACCACTGCCCAAGACGTACCCGAGGCTGAGCGCGAGTTTCACCCGCGAAGGGTATCGCCGATGCCGCGAGCCGGTGCTCCACGGCCCAGAGGTCCGAGTGTCGTCGGCGCACCGGACCGGAAGCGCGGATCCGGTGGACTAGCCTCTGCGGCGTGAAGCACCGCTACCTCGGCACCACCGGGCTGAAGGTGTCGCGTCTCGGGCTCGGCACGATGCTGTGGGGCACCGACACCGATGAGCACGACGCCGCCGACCAGCTCAAGGCGTTCGTCGACGCCGGCGGCTCCCTGCTCGACACGGCCGCCGGCTACGGCAACGGCGCCAGCGAGTCCCTGGTCGGGACCCTGCTCGGGATGGCGGTGGATCGACAGGACGTCGTGCTCGCAACCAAGGGCGGGATCGGGCGGCCCCGCGGCGAGCGCGTTGTCGACGTCTCGCGCGGAGCACTGTTGCGCGACCTCGACGGCTCCCTGCGCAGGCTCGGCGTCGAGTACGTCGACCTGTGGCAGGTACACACCTGGTCCGACGACGTCCCCCTCGAGGAAACCTTGACTGCCGCCGACGCCGCCGTGGCCTCGGGGAGGGCCCGCTACGTCGGGATCTCCAACTACTCCGGCTGGCAGACCGCCCAAGCGGCGACCCACCAGCTGGTTGCACCGGGTCGGGCCCGGCTGGCCTCGACCCAGATGGAGTACTCGCTGCTCCAGCGCGGCATCGAACGCGAGGTCACCCCGGCCACGCACGCGTTGGGCCTGGGGATCCTCTGCTGGTCTCCCTTGGGGCGGGGCGTGCTCACCGGGAAGTACCGGACCGGCATACCGGGCGACTCCCGGGCCGCCTCGCCGACCTACGAACGCTACGTCGGGGAGCACCTGAACCCGCGGGCGGCAGCGATCGTCGAGGCCGTCTGCAAGGCGGCAGAGGGGCTCGACCTCTCACCGGCCGAGGTCGCCCTGGCGTGGGTCAGAGACCAGCCGGGAGTGACGGCGCCGATCGTCGGTGCCCGGACGGCAGGGCAGCTGGCAGGCACGCTGACGGTCGAGGACGTCACACTGCCCGACGAGATCGCAGAGGCGCTCGACGACGTGTCCGCGCCGGTGCTCGGCTACCCGGAGATATGAAGCTCGCCGCCCCCGTCGTCCCCCGCGCCCAACGTGATCGCCGCACTGACCAGCGCGAGGTGTGAGAACGCCTGCGGGAAGTTCCCGACCATCCGTTCGTGCACCGGGTCGTACTCCTCCGACAGCAGCCCGAGGTCGTTGGGGAGCATCAGCAGCCGCTGCATCAGCGCCTGTGCCTCGTCCTTACGCCCCGCCATCGCCAGCGCCGAGACCAGCCAGAAGGAGCATGCCACGAACGGGTGCTCGTCGCCGTCGAGCCCGTCCACCCCGGTCTGGGTGCGGTAGCGCAGTACGAGTCCCTCGTGCAGCAGGTCCTGCTGTATGGCGTCGATGGTGCCGAGCACCCGGGGGTCGTTCCCAGGCAGGAAACCGACCAGCGGGATCAGCAGCAGCGAAGCGTCGACGTCCTTGGTCTCGAAGTGCTGGACGAACGTGCCCCGTTCGTTGTCGAACCCTTCGGTCAGGATCTGCTCTCGTACCCGGTCGCGGATCGTCCGCCACTCCTCGACGGGTCCGTCCAGGCCGTGGTCCTCGACGCCTTTGATGATCCGGTCGAAGGCGGCCCACACCATCAGTCGGGAGTGGGTGAAGTGCCGTTGCGGTCCGCGGATCTCCCACAGACCGTGGTCGGGCTCGTCCCAGTGCTTGGCGAGCTCCCGGATCAGCGCGCACTGCAGGGACCACGAGTGCCGAGTCTCCTTGACCTCGTGTCGGCGGGCCATCTCCAGCGCGGCCAGCACTTCACCGAAGATGTCGGTCTGCCGCTGCGTCACGGCACCGTTGCCGATCCGGACCGGCCGGGAGCCGGCATAGCCCGGCAGGTGGTCGAGCTCGCGCTCCGGAAGGTCACGGGCACCGTCGACGGCGTACATGATCTGGACGTCCTTGGGGTCACCGGCGATCGCCCGAAGCAGCCAGTCGCGCCACACCTTGGTCTCTCCGTGATAACCGGCGGCGAGCAGCGCCTCCAGGGTCAGCGAGGCGTCTCGCAGCCAGCAGTAGCGGTAGTCCCAGTTCCTGCTGCCCCCGAAGTCCTCGGGGAGCGACGTCGTCGGCGCGGCAACGATGCCTCCGGTGCCCCCATGGGTCAGCATCCTCAGCACCAGCAGGGAACGCACCACCTGCTCGCGGTAGGGACCTTCGTACCGCGACATCGCAGCCCAGTCCTCCGACACCTTGCACGTGTCGGCGATCCGTTGTTCGGCATCGAGCATCGACGGGATCGGCCGGTGGGACTTGAACCACGTCGTGGTGAACAGCAGCGTGTCTCCCTCGTGCACCTCGAAGGTGTCGGCGTGCTTGCCGTCGACAGCCTTGGGCAGCCGGCTGCCACGCAGCACCAGCATGTCGGGGCCGGCGATGGCCGAGATGACCTCACGGCCGTCCTCGTCCTTGCGACGGGTGACCCACGGGCGCACCTTGCCGTACCCGAACCGGACCACCCACTCGTGGTACATCTCAACCGAACCGCTGACGCCCTCGACCCGGCGGACCAGGTCCGCGCGACCATCGTCGATCGGCATCAAGTCGGTGACCCGGACCGTGCCGGTCTCGGTCTCGTGCGTCGTCTCGAGGAGGAACGTGTCGCCGACGTAGCGACGAGACGTCGTGGCCTCGGCCTTGGGCCCGAGCAGCCAACGGCCGTGCTGGGGCTTGCCGAGCAGAGCGGCGAAGCACGCGGGCGCGTCGAACCTCGGCAGGCACAGCCAGTCGACGGATCCGCCCCGGCTGACCAGTGCGCAGGTCCCCGTGTCGCCGAGCAGCGCGTAGTCCTCGATCGGTTGGGTCATGAGGGCGAGGTTAGCCGGACGGCTCCGGGGCCCGGGGTGTCTCACCTCCCAGACATCTGCGCGTCTGCCGGTCGCCGCCTGCGTCGTCGTGCCACGATGGACCTGATGGAGTACGAGTTCCAGCGCTTCTCGCTACCGCGGACGATCCCGCGGTCCGCGGTGCGACGCCTGCTGACCGATCGGGCGGAGTACGGCGGCTGGGAACTGGCCCGGCTGCGCCTGTTCCCCGACGGCTCCCGCAAGGTGGAACTGCGGCGCAAGATCATCCGGGTCCGCTCCACGCTCGGCGCGGATGTCCGCCCCTACCTCTGACCCCCTTGCCGTTGCCCCTGACCTCTTGCGGTTTGCCTAGTCCCCTTGTGTCGTGCCTAGTCCCCTTGCGTCGTGCCTAGTCCCCTTGCGGTTTGCCTAGTCCCCTTGCGGTTTGCCTGGTTATCTATTCCGCTGGCTTGTTAACTAGGCAAACCCGCCTGGCAGACAGGAAGTTTGCCTTGCTCACCTACCGGATCCGGTCAAGGCCGGACGTCAGGCGCGGTCCAGGAAACCGTCGAGCACACGGGCAGAGAACTCCAACGCCTCGACCGGGATCCGCTCGTCGACGCCGTGGAACAACGCCGTGAAGTCCAGGTCCGGCGGAAGCCGCAACGGGGAGAAGCCGAAGCACCGGATGCCGAGCTTGCTCCACGCCTTCGCGTCGGTCCCGCCGGACATCAAGAACGGCAGCACCTTCGCGTCCGGGTCCTCGTCGAGGATCGAGGCAACCATCGCCTCGGTGAGCGGACCCTCGAACGGGGTCTCCAGCGCTTTGTCCTGGACCAGGATCTCGTACGACACGTTGTCCGGCAGCAAGGAGCGCAACGTCGAGAAGAACTCGTCCTCGTATCCGGGCAGGTAGCGTCCATCGATCGCCGCGGTCGCCTCGCCCGGGACGACGTTGTGCTTGTACCCGGACTCCAGCATCGTCGGGTTGGCCGTGTTGCGGACCACCGCGGCGAGCATCCGAGCCGCCGGCCCGAAGTGTTCGATCAACGCGTCGACGTTGTCCTCGACGTTGTCGTACCCCGTCAGCGCGGCGACCTCGTCGAGCAGCTGTCCCATCGCCGGGGTCAACCGGATCGGCCATTCGTGCCGACCGATCGCGGCGACGGCCTCCGCGACGGCGGTGACGGCGTTGTCGTGATTGCGCATCGACCCGTGCCCCGCGGTCCCGTGCGCCCGCAGCCTCAGCCAGGCGATGCCCTTCTCCGCCGTCTCGACCAGATAGACCCGCTGGCCGGCGATCGTCGTCGAGAAGCCGCCGACCTCACCGATGCCCTCCGAGCAGCCCTCGAACCACTCCGGGTGCTGGTCGGCCAGCGGATGAGCGCCGTGAATACTGCCCGCCTCCTCGTCGGCGGTGAAAGCGAGCGTGATCGCCCGCGCGGGCAGCTCCCCGGCGCGTGCCCGCGCTCGCACGACGGACAGGATCGTGGCGTCGAAGTCCTTCATGTCGACCGCGCCTCGTCCCCAGATGTACCCGTCCAACTCCTCGGCAGCGAACGGATCCACCTTCCAGTCCGCCTTGGCCGCGGGTACGACGTCGAGGTGGCCGTGGATCAGCAGCCGGTCAGAGGCGTTCGGGTCACCCCAGTGCGCAACCACCGACGTCCGGCCCCGGGTCGGCTCGAACAGCCTGGACTCGATGCCCACCTCGTTGAGCAGACCCGCGACGTGCTCAGCGGCTTTCCGCTCCCCCGGCCCCGAGCCGTCGCCATAGTTGGAGGTGTCGATCCGGATCAGGTCACGGCAGATCTGGGCCACCTCGGCCTCGGGCGAGTAGGACTTCGTCATACCGCCCATCTTGCACCCCGCAGGCACGGCTCACCCGCGGCGCCGGGGTGTGCAGGATTACGAGACCCCGCTGGGACTTTGCTAGTCTTGGTGGTCGCTCACGGAGGTCACGACGACTCCGCGGCATCCACGTCCGGGTGGCGGAATAGGCAGACGCGCTAGCTTGAGGTGCTAGTGCCCGTATTAGGGCATGGGGGTTCAAGTCCCCCCTCGGACACTCAGAGAGACCGGCCTGGCCGCGCCCATTCTGCGCGTCGCGAGTCGATCGCCGGCGCGATGGGCGCAGGGCCAGCAGGCTGACTGCCTTCGGCCGTGAGGAATCTTCGCTGACCGGACCGGGTTCCCAGCACCGAAGATCCGCTTCGGCCGAGAGGAGCCTGCCCGATGCACAGTGAGCGCGTCGACTTCGTCGGATCGCAGGGGGCCAGGCTGGCCGGTCGGCTGGACCTGCCGGGCACCAGACCCCGAGCCCTCGCGCTGTTCGCCCACTGCTTCACGTGCAACAAGGACGGCGCGGCGGCCTCCCGGATCTCTCGATCGCTGACCGAGTTCGGCATCGGCGTACTCCGGTTCGACTTCACCGGGCTCGGCGGATCCGGCGGCGACTTCGCCCACACCAACTTCAGCTCCAACGTCACCGATCTGGTCCATGCTGCGGGTTATCTACGCGACCATCACACCGCCCCTACGATCCTGATCGGACACTCCCTGGGCGGAGCGGCCGTGCTGGCAGCCGCCGAGCACCTGCCGGAGATCCGCACCGTCGTCACGATCGGCGCACCGTCCGGGACCGAGCACGTGGTCCATTTGCTGGAGTCCAACCGGCGCGAGATCGAGGAGACGGGCCAGGCGGAGGTGCGCCTCGCCTCCCGATCGTTCCTGATCCGGCGGCAGTTCCTGGACGACGTCTCGAGTCAGCCTCAGGCTCAGCGGACTGGTGCCCTCCAGACGGCACTTCTGGTGATGCACTCTCCGGTCGACGACACGGTGTCGATCGAGAACGCCCGCCGGATCTTTGAGGCGGCACACCACCCCAAGTCATTCGTCGCGCTCGATGGCGCCGACCATCTGTTGACCGGACCGGGCGATGCCCACTTCGCGGCCGCGATGACGGCCACCTGGGCGAGCAGGTACCTCGAACCCCCGGTAAGCGACCCGGGAAGCCACCCGGCGGACAGTGCGCCGCAAGGCGAGGTCCGGACCGTGGTGGTGTCCGAGAACGGCGTCGGTCCGTTCGGCCAACGGATCACCGTCGGTCCTCACCTCCTGTCCGCGGACGAGCCGCCCCCGGTCGGGACCGACAGCGGACCCACGCCGTACGACCTGGTGATGGCGGGGCTCGGCGCGTGCACGTCGATGACCGTGCGGATGTATGCCGCTCGCAAGCAGTGGCCGCTGGAACAGGTGACGGTGTCCCTGTGTCACTCCCGCATCCACGCCCGCGACTGCGCCGACTGTGAGACCCAGACCGGGCGACTCGATCAGGTGGAGCGCGTCATTTATCTCGTGGGCGATCTCGACGACGAGCAACGCCGGCGGCTTCTGGAGATCGCCGACCGGTGTCCGGTGCACCGAACGCTTCGCTCGGAAGTGTCGATCGTCACCGCCGAGAGAACCGACGAGCTGCCGGTCTGAGCCTGCCTTCACCCCGGCGACCGATGCGCCCACCCGCCGCCGGTCTCCCTGGCCCGCCGTGGAAGGAACCGGCGGACAGCGCCGTGTCACACTCCTGCCATGGTGGACCAACCCGTGCTGCCGGACCCTGCGCTGATCGTCTTGGTCGGTGCCTCCGGGTCGGGCAAGACCACGTGGGCCGAGCAGAACTACCGCTCGGCCGAGATCGTCTCGTCGGACGCCCTGCGTGCCGTGGTCGGCAGCGGTCCCCACGACCTCGCGGCGTCCTCCGACGCGTTCGCCCTGCTCGACCAGATCGTCGACGGACGGCTGCGGCGCGGGCTCACGACCGTGGTCGACACCTTGGGCCTCGATGCCGTACGCCGTCAGGGCCTGCTCGAAGCAGCGAGCGCGGCTCGGCTGCCGGCCGTGGCGATCGCCTTCGCGACTCCCGCCGGACTGTGCCGGCAACGCAACGCCGAACGGGAAACGCCGGTTCCTGCCCGGGTGCTCACCGCACAGCTCCGCTCGTTCCGGACCACCGCCGACCAGCTGAACCGGGAGGGCTGGGACGCAGTGGTGAACGTCATGGACAGCGACACGCCAAAGGACCCCGCCCTCGACCGTCGTCCCGCCTCAGGTCCGGACTCGGCTCCCGTGGGCCGGTCAGGCCTCGACGTGGTGCTCCAGGTGTCGCGGTTCCCGTGGGATGACGACCCGGCGTCCTGGCTGAAGAGCATCGCAGAGGCAGCCGACCAGGCCGGCTTCGCCGGACTCGCGCTGATGGATCATCTGATCCAGATCCCCCAGGTCGGATCGTCCTGGGAGCCGATCCCGGAGCCGTGGGTGACCCTCGGGATGCTGGCCGGACTCGACACCGGGCTACGCCTTGGCACCTTGGTGTCACCGGTGACCTTCCGGCCCGCCGGCATCACGGACAAGGCCGCCGCCACCCTGGACGTGCTGTCCGGAGGCCGCGCTTTCCTCGGAGTAGGTGCCGGGTGGTGGGAGCGGGAGCACGCGGCGTTCGGCCTGCCTTTTCCCGGGACGACAGAACGTCTCGACCACCGCGAGACTGCGATCGAGACGATCCGGGCACTGTGGGCCAGCGGCACCAAGCCGCACGCCGGTCCGAAGGTCCAGCTGCCTGAGACCACCTGCTACCCGCGGCCGGTCTCCGACATCCCGATCATCGTGGGAGGCGGTGGCGAACGCCGTACCCTGAGCATCGCCGCTCGCCTGGCCGACGCGTGCAACCTGCCCGCCGGCATCACCACGCTCCAGCGCAAGGCGGCGGTACTACGTCGGCATTGTGCAGAGGCGGGCCGCGATCCCGACGAGGTGGCCCTGACCGTGCTCGACCTCCCGGTGGTGGGTCGCGACCGCGACGACACGTGGAAGCGGGTCGAGCGGTTGCGGGGTCGCGCGTCAGCAGCCACGTACGCAGCCCGGCACCACGCCGGCACTGCGGCTCAGCAGCGCGGCCGCTACGAGCAGCTGGCCGCGCTCGGGGTCAGCACGGCCTTCGTCGCGCTTCCCGATCTAGCCGGTCCCGACGACGTACTGGCGGTGGCGGCGATGTTGCCGGCGCGCTGACGCCGGCTCACCAGCCCCAGGTGCCCGGCTCGCCCTTGAACGGCCCGACCACGCGCGACGTGATCCACCCGCCGTAGAATCCCCCGGCCTGCGGCCTCACCACCTCGTCGTCGACCAGACAACGATCCATGGCCGCGGGATAGACGGCCACATGGTCGCGCAGGCCGGCGAAGTCGCTGCTCGGCTCCGGGTAGTACCAGGCTTTGCCGACGGCTATCCGGTCACCGCCGAGCACGTCGAGGTACGACGCCGCACCCTTCCACTCGCAGAACGACGAGCCCTCGCCGGGACGCAGCGCTCCGGGAACGAAGGCCTCTCGCGGCACGTAGTAGGTCGGTGGATGACTGGTCTCGAGCACCCGTAGCGACGATGTGGTGTCGGCCACGCGGACGCCTCCGAGCTCGATCACGACCCGCTCGTCGCTGCGCTCCAGACGCGGCGGCCGCGGGTAGTCCCAGGCTGACTCCTGCCCGGGACCGGGTCGCTCGGGGACGAGTCGCGCCACGCGGCGTCTCGTCAGGAGCCGGTCGAGACGAGCTCGCCGTCGCCGCAGAATCGATCGTCGCTGGCTGGGTGTGAGTCCTGCCCGTCCTGGTCGTGCCGCGAGGCGTCCTTCGTCGATGCCGCCTCGGGACGGGACAGCCGCTGCAACGCCCACCAGACACCACCGGTGATGGCTGCGCCGACGATCGCGTCGAGGAGCCAGTGGTTGGCGGTGGCGACCACGACGGCCGTCGTCATCACGACATACAGCACCGCGCCGACACGCACCCACAGCGCGCGCGAGATCGAGATGATCCCGAGCGTGCACCACAGCGCCCACCCGACGTGCATCGAGGGCATCGCCGCGAGCTCGTTGGTCAGGTCACCGAGACCACGCGGGGCAGAGGCCGACGCTCCCCACCAGCCCCAGTGCGAGGTCGTGGCCAAGACATCGACATAGCCGTCCATGATCCGTGGCGGGGCCGTCGGGTAGAAGATGTAGGCCCCCAGCGCGATCAGGGTCGCGCCGACCAGGACCCTGCGCATCCGGACGTAGTGCACGTGCGAGTGCCGCCACAACAACACCAGGACCAGCGGGGTCACGACGTAGTGCATGGACGCGTACCAGTAGCCGGCGAAGACGCTCAGGAAGTCGTGATCGGCCAGGATGGAGTTCCACGAGACCTCGACCCCGAGGTGCCACCAGCGCTCGACGCCGACGATGTCCCGGGCGTGCTTGACCGCCAGCGCGGTGTCGTCCGACGCGAGCAGCCGGGCAGCTGAATATCCGACATACAGGACAGCAAGCAGCACCAGCTCCCGTACGACCCTCCACACCGACCTCATGACACCCCTCCCCACGTGTGTCCCAGCACTCTACTTGTCCGAGGCAACAGTTTTTCGCAGCCCGGGCCCGCTCGTCGATTGGCGCGGTGCGCGCACGACCAAGGATGGACCGGACCGTCGCCTGATACGTCCTGATCGACCTGAGCGATCCTGGGACGCACTAGCGTTGCCCCCGTGCCGGTCGCCACCACGCATGAGCTCACTTGGGATGCAACGACGGTCACGAAACGGTATTCCCGGTGGGACAGGTGGGACCGTGGCGAACCACGTCGAGAGTGGGACGCGCTCACGCTCATCCACCCGAGGCTGCCCGATCTGGTGCCTCAACCGTTGGACTGCGATCTGAGTGGTGTGGCGCCGTTCGTCACGATGAGCCGACTCCCCGGCGATCCGGTCAGCGGGGGCGGTGCCGTCCCGTCGCGATGTCTGGATGCGGTCGCGGACGCCGTAACGGCCTTCCATCATGCCCTGAGCCCGGAAGCACTGGCGGATCGGCCGGTACGCCGGTGGGACGCTGCCACCGGGATGACCGAGGTCCAGGACTGGGCCTTGCAGGAGCAGGGACGTCGGTCCACAGACGAGGGCGAGGAGTCTGTCCGCACCGCGCTGGCGGACGGCGCCGGCTGGATCACCCGCGCTTCCACGTCACTCAGCGGCCCACCGGCAGATCCGGTCTTCGGGCGAGCCGACGGCAACGCAGCCAACCTGATCTGGGACGGGGAACGGGTGAGGCTGGTCGACTTCGAGGACGCCGGCGTCAGTGACGTGGCGTACGAGGTCGCTGACCTGGTCGAGCACGTGTCCGTGTGGTCCGACGCTGCGATCGACTCCGATGCCCTGTTGGGGCGCTTCGACCTGTCTGCAGTCGCTGGCGCGCGAGTGCAGCAGTACCGCCGGATGTTCGCCCTCTTCTGGCTGCTCATGCTGCTGCCCGGCAACCCGGCACACCGACGCAACCCGAAAGGCACCGTGGAAGGGCAGGCGAACCGACTGCTCGGCCTGCTGTGACAAGGCGTCGCGCGACATCGCGACGACAGGGAGAGCCGTCCCACGTGCCCTCGCGCAGCGCGTCTGCACCCTTATAGTGCGGCTATGAAGCGGGGTGCCGGGTGGGTCGTCGGCTTGGGTGCGTTGACCCTGCTGCTGGCTGCGTGGGTCACCACGGCCGGCTCCGTCCCGGCGCTGCGTGGCGTCGTACCGTCCCCGGACGCACCGACCGACAACCGGGTCGGCGCTTCGCAGCAGCGGGCTCCGAGCCCGCGGCGGCAGGAAACCCGCCCCGGGGAGCTGCCCAGGGTGTTGGACGTCTTCTTCACCATCCTGCTCATCGTCTTCGCTCTCGCGCTGCTGTCCATCCTGGTCCGCGCGGTCGTGCTGCGACGGCGTCGGCGTCGCAGCTCGGCCGGCCCGATCGAGCCCGTCCCTGACGCCATCCAGGAGGGGGCCGACGGCGTTGTGTCGGAGCGGCTGTCAAGGTCGGCTGATGAGGGACTTGCCCGGCTCGCGGAGGGTGATCCACGCAATGCGATCGTCCGGTGCTGGACGATCCTCGAGGACAATGTCGTGCGCACCGGCCTGCCCCGCGACCCCGCCCTGACGTCGGAGGAGTTCGCAACCCAGGTGCTGTTGCGCTACGCGGTGACCGGATCGAGCATCGACGAGCTCGCCGGCCTGTATCGCGAGGCCCGCTTCAGTGCCCATGCGCTTCACGAGGGCCATCGGCTCCGTGCGGTCAAGGCGCTGAACTCGTTGCGAGACGACCTCGACGCGGCGGCACACCCGGCCGCGGGGGCCGATGCGGTCTCCGGTATGAATCCGGGGCAGGTCTGGTGAGCATGGCAGGGATGCGCCCGCGCGGGATCGAGCCCGCCGTCTGGCTGGTGGCGCTGGGTCTGGCGGCCTGGGGGTTCACTTCCTGGCTGGGATGGCGGCCGCGCCCGGTCTTGCTGGCGGTCCTGATCGCTGGGTGCTACGCCAGCATCTGGGCGGTCGGTGAGGTCGGTTTGCGGGTGACCCGGGTCGACCTCAGCGCACCGCGCCGCCGGGTGAGCGTTCGGCACGGCCGCGACCCACGCTTCCTGCGCCTGGCCAGGCTGATCCGCGAGGAGACTGACCGTCAGCTGGTGAGCCGGCAGGTGCACCGAACTCTGGTCCGGATCGTCGACGACCGATTGCTCGAGCATCACCAGATCGACCGCGCGACCGAGCCCGAACGAGCTACCGCTGTTCTCGGACCAACCTTGAGCGGCTACATCGACGACGCACCGCACAGCAGCCAGCTCCAGACCCGGCAGCTCCACGACGTCCTCACCAGAATCGAGTCCCTATGACCGAGGAAGCCGGCGTCACCGGGCCGCCGACGACAGGTTCCTTGCCCGCGATGAGCGTGCACGACACCGCCGTGCGCGCCACAGCTGTCCTCGATGAGGTGGACCGCGCAGTCGTGGGCAAACGGGACAGCCTGGAGCTGGTGCTCAGCACGATCCTCGCTGGAGGGCATGTGCTCCTGGAGGACTTCCCCGGCCTCGGCAAGACACTGGCGGCGCGCTCGTTCGCCCAGACCTTGGGGCTGGAGTTCCGCCGGGCCCAGTTCACGCCGGACATGCTGCCTGGAGACCTGACCGGGTCGTTCATCTACGACCAGAGCGCGGGCCAGTTCGCCTTCCGGAAAGGTCCGCTGTTCACGGGTCTCCTGCTGGCCGATGAGGTCAACCGCACTCCGCCCAAGACCCAGTCGGCGCTGCTGGAGGCGATGCAGGAACACCAGGTCACGGTGGAGGGTGAGACCTTCCCCCTCCCGAGTCCGTTCATCGTGCTGGCCACCGCGAACCCGGTGGAGTATGAGGGGACGTACCCGCTGCCCGAGGCGCAGCTCGACCGGTTCCTGATGCGCATCGCCTTCGGCTACCCCAGCCCCGACGAGGAGGACGACATCCTTGCTCGCCGGATCGCCCGACAGCACGAGGACCAGACACTCCGCGCCATCACGAATCCGCCGACGCTGCTGGCCATGCAGCGTGCGGTCGAGACATTGACCGTCGACGACACGATCCGGCGGTACTGCGTCGACCTCACCGCGGCCACCCGCAAGCACGGCCACGTGATGGTCGGGGCGTCGCCGCGTGGAGCGCTCGGGCTGCTCCTGGCAGCGCGCGGCCTGGCCGTCGTCCGCGGTCGCGACTACGTCATCCCCGAGGACGTGAAGGCGGTGGCGCGTCCCGTGCTCGCACATCGTCTGACGCTCAAGCCCGAGCTGTGGATGACCTCGATCGACGGTCACAGCGTCGTCAGTGCGGTGCTCGGCTCCGTGCCCGCACCCTCGGCGCGTCAGCGAGTGTGAGGTGCCCCCGTCGAACGCGGACCACGACTGGTCAGACAGCGGCTGGAGACCGACGTGGGCCCACGTCCGCGCTCTCCTTCTCGGCGTGGCCGGACCCCTCGTGGCGCTGGCGTTCCACCGTTCGGACCTGTTGGTCGCCAGTACGCCGTTCGTCGTGATTGCTACCTGGTCGATCCTGACCCGCCCGGACGGCGGTGTCTCGGTCGCCTCGTCGACGGGCCGGGCCGCTGTCCGCGAGGGGGAGGCGACGTCGTTCCGCTGTCGCGTCACCACCACCCCGGGGGCGCGGGAGGTGACCATGAGTCTGCGCGAGCATCCCTGGGTCCAGACCCGGCCCAGGCACGGGGTGCAGACCGTGGCCGTCGACCCCCGACAGCAGGTGGCCGATCTCGCCGTCGTCACGAGGATGATCCGTTGGGGTCACCATGGCTTCGGGCTCGGCGTGGTCGGTGTGACGAGTAGCTGGGGCGCCTTCCACTGGGGCCCGGCCGTCCTGGACGATCGCGACGTCGAGGTGATTCCCGTTGCGCCGGTCTTCGACGCGCACGCCCCGATGCCACACCCGCTCGGCCTGATCGGTGTGGACCGGTCCGTACGTCCTGGCGACGGTAGTGAGTTCGCCGGCATCCGCCCGTTCCAGCTCGGGGACCGGCTGCGCCGCATCCATTGGCCCTCATCGCTACGCTCCCGCACCTTGAACGTCACGGCGACGTACGCCGACCACGACAGCCAGGTCGTCGTCGTGGTCGACGCCGCCAGCGACCTCGGGGGAAGCGGAGGCATCGACGGGGCGCCCAGCACGCTCGACTCGACCGTGCGCGCGGCCGCCGCGCTGAGCGAGCACTACATCCGGCGCGGCGACCGGGTCGGACTGCAGGTGGCGTGGTCCCTTATCCCCATCCGGGTGCGACCCTCGGCCGGGCGAGCCCATCTGCGGCGAATGCTCAGCTCGCTGGCCGAGGTGCGCCCGGGGGGGGTCCACGAGGAGCACAACGAGCCGAGGTTGCGCGTCGACCCCAGAGCGGTGGTGCTGGTGTGTTCACCGCTCATCTCGCCGGCCACGATGCAGCGCGTCGTCTCCCTGGCCAGTCGCGGCCTGACCGTGGTCGTGATCGACACACTGCCGCCTGACCTGGTCCATCTCGACAGTGCGGACAAGCAGGACGACGCCGGCACGATGCTCGCTTGGCGGATCCGGATGCTCGAGCGCCAGGCCGACGTTCGCAGCGTGACCCGAGCGGGTATCCCCGTCGTGCCATGGCGCGGGCCAGGCAGCCTCGACCAGGTCCTGCGCGAGCTGTCCCGTCGGGCCAGGACCCCGCGGATGGTCCACCGATGAGAGCACCCGCCTCGATCGTCGAGATCCTCGAACGCGGAGAACGCCTCGGCCGCTTCTCGCTCCTCACCCGTGGAGTGATCGCCGCCGGGGCCGGAACCTGCTGGCTCAGCGCCGGCCTGCTCGGTGGGTTCAACGGCGTGGTGAGCCTCGCCCTCGTCCTGACGACGATCGCCGCGGTGACGACCCCGGACTCGGCGGCGCCGCTCGCCCTGATCCTGACGATGTCGGCAGGCTGGGTTGTGCAGGTCCAACCCCTCTCGCCCGCCTGGTCACTGGTCCTCGCCCTCTGCGTCCTGGTCGTGCACGTCGCCGCGGCGCGTGCAGCGACGATCGCTGCCGGTGCCGTGCTTGACCCTGCCTCGGCGTGGATCTGGCTCCAGCACACCGCGGTCGTGGCGGTGACAACAACGATCCTCTGGATCGTGGTCCGGCTCCTTGCCGAGTCACCAGGTCCGGGTGTCCTCGTGGTCACCGCTGCCGCGTTCGTCACGGTGGTCTGCTTCGGCTTCGCTCTGGGGGGCTGGACCATCTCCGCCGGCAAGGGTCCGGATCACTCGGGAACCGGCGGCTAGCGCCGGGGCCGCCGGACTATGCCTCCCGGATGTCGACGGCGTAGCCGATCTGCTCCTCCACGGGCTTGCCGCAGGACACTCGTCGGTCCGGGCCGCGCCGGTCTCGGCGTACGTCGACCCGCCACCGGCCAAGTACGTCTCCGTTCGGCGACAGTCGCTGCACCGAGACCTGGCCGATGTCGCCGGCGTCGGTGCGATCGGAACGTTCGACGCCACCGACCCGAATGCCGTCGAGCCGCCACTCGCCGGTCAGCGCACGAACTGCGGACTCGGCCGCCTGCTCCGGCCCGGTCAGGGCAGACCGGCCACGGTCGTGTCGCGGACCGAGCAGCCGCGCCGGGATCTCGTTGCGGCCCGCAGCGTCGAGGGCCAGCACGACGTCGTCACTGCGGAGCCGGGCCAAGGTGAGCCCACTGGGCAGCAGGACCCCGGTTGGCGCGAAGCGATGGCCGCCGGTGTGCGAGGTCTCCCAGACCTGACCTGGGCGAGCAGCGGCTGCTGCCTGTGCGACCGGTCGCCCGCGGACGGCGCAACAGACGTCTCGGCGCCCGTTGGTGCACACCAGGACGACCGGGCGCTGCGCCACTGTCAGCTCCGGCAGCGAGGCTCGGGTCGCCTCGAGGTCACCGTTCACGACAGCGTCGACATCCAGCGAGGCCAGGGCGCGAGGGTCGGCGACCTCCGCCGTGAGCAGCCAGCTGCGCCCGGGGACGCAGCTGGCGACGAACGCCCGCCGGGGTCGGGCGTGGTGATCGTCGGCGTGCGGTCCGGTCCCTCGTACGAGCACCATCCGCCCGCCGGCGTCTGCTGTCCGACGCGCCAGCTCGTGGCCGAGCGCCGGGTCAAGATGGCTCTGGGTGGCGGCGTCCCGGCCCCACGGACCCGGCTGCTCCAAGGCGACCCAGCCCCGCGCGACCGCCGCCGTTCCGAACGTCGGCTCGTCGAGCACGTCTCCCACGACCGAGCACGCCCGACGGTCCCAGTGATCCGGGCCTTGCGCGAGTGCGCGTTCACGCACCGGGCGGAGCCCAGGGCTCGAGCAACGGCTGCATGGCCAACCCGGTGGCCTGTTGCAAACGTGGGCCGAACGAGATTCGCCCGACGCCGAGGTTGCGGAAGCGGGCGAAGTGGTCCTCCCCGGGATGCGCCAGAGCGTTCAACGGAAGGGGCAGCTCGGCCACCAGCCGACGCCATGTGGCGTCGTCATGCACACCGACCGGGTAGAGCGAGTCGGCACCGGCCCGGGCTAGAGCGGCCAACCGCTCGATCGCCCGGTCGAGCCGATCCTGGGCTGGCCCGATCTCATCGAGCAGGATGTCCGTCCTGCCGTTGACGACCACGGCGACACCACGCGCATCGGCAGCTTCGCGGACGCCGCGAATGTAGCCGGCGTGCTCCGCGGTGGTGCGCTGCCGACCCTCGTCGCCGTGCACGGTGTCCTCGAGGTTCAGCCCGACGGCACCTGCGGCGAGCAGGCCTTCCACGAGCAGTTCCGGCTCGGCGCCGTAGCCCGACTCGAGGTCGGCTGAGACCGGCAGGTCGACCGAGCGGGTGACGACTGCGACGCGGTGCAACATCTCCTCCAGCGACAGGTCCTCGCCATCATCACGGCCCTCGGCGCTGGCAACCGGATGACTGCCGACCGTGAGCGCGCGGAATCCCTGCCGTGCGGCGACCTGGGCCGACCAGGCGTCCCACACCGTCGGGAGAACGACCGGGTCACCGGCCACGTGCAGGCTCTTCAGCAGTACGGCCTGCTTGGCCAGATCGTCCGACATGGGCATGAGCCTAGAGCGACCCGTGGTCGTCATCCCACCCGGCGGTGAACGACGAGCGGAAGGACGGCATCCGCCCCCGCCCCCCGCAGCGCGGCGGCCGCCAGCGTGATCGGCCACATCGAGGACGAGGCGTCGGCGACGAGCAGCACGGTGCTAGCCGCGATGTGCCCCGATTGATCGTCCGGTAGCTCGATCCGGTCGCGCCACCAGGCCGCCTCGGCCGCAGAAGCCAGACCCTCCGGCTGAGCGTCGGCCAGCTCGCGCAGCGTGGCCCGCCGCAGCCGCCCGACCTCGGCGAGGTGGCTGGTGACCTCGTCGACCAAGCGACGGGCCCCAGCTGGGGCGAAGCCGACGACCACCTCCGGCCGCACTGCCCAGCTGCTCCGCCACCGGCTCATCAGGGCCACACAGCCGTCGAGGATCTCACGGGGCGCGGCGGTGTCGAAGTGCAGACCGGCGCTGATGAACTCGCGCCACTCGGGTGCATCGGCATGGATCAACACCCGCCCCTCGTCGGCCATCAGCTCGGCGGGGATCCGGCCGCGACTACCGAATGCACCACCGGGCCACATCTTGCGGGGCTCCAGCTGGTGGCTCTCACCCCGGAGCAGCCGGGTGACCTCGGCCAGCGTGTCGCGCGGAGGCTCCGCCGCGATTCCCGTGAGCAGGTCGCCGCGACAGACCGTGCAGCGACCGCAGGGCTCGGCCGTCGGGTCGTCGAGCGACTCCTGGAGCAGCTGCATCAGGCAGCGTTCGCCCCGGCCGTAGGCGCGCATGATGTCGGCCTCCCGGCGTCGCGTGGCGATGATGCCGGCGTAGTGCTCGACGTCGTACGTCCACGGCTTGCCGGTCCGCCGCCATCCCTCCTCCACCCGGTCCACCACTCCATCAACGGCCAACTGTTTGAGCATCAGCTCGACCTTGCCCCGACGAAGCCCGGAGACCGCCTCGAGCGAGGGGACGCTGGTGGTCTCGTCCTCGTGGCGCTCCCAGGCATCCAGCAGGCGTTCGACCTGGGCCTGGTCGGGAATTGTGGCGGTCGCGAAGTAGTCCCACACTCCCTCGTCGGCCGACGAAGGGAGCAGGATCACTTGTGCGGTGTCGATGCCACGACCGGCACGTCCGACCTGCTGGTAGTACGAGACCGGGCTCGGAGGGGACCCGACGTGCACGACGAACCCCAGATCGGGCTTGTCGTAGCCCATGCCCAGGGCCGAGGTGGCGACCAGCGCCTTCAGCCGGTTGCCGCGCAGGTCGTCCTCCAGCCGCTCCCGGGTCTGCGGCTCCAGTCCCCCCGTATACGCCGCGACCGGTACGGCAGCACCGTGGACGCCGTGGATCACCGACGCAAGTCGCTCGGCGTCGGCGACCGTCAAGGTGTAGACGATGCCGCTGCCGGGCAGGCGAGGCAGGTGGTCGACCACCCAGGCGTACCGCTCTAAGGGGCTCAGCCGGTCGACGACCGCCAGATGCAGGCTGTCGCGAGCCAGCCGCCCCCGGAGCACGAGGGTGGTCTGGCCCAGCTGAGTCGCCACGTCGTCGGTGACTCGTGCGTTGGCTGTCGCCGTCGTGGCCAGGACCGGTGTGTCCGGTTGCAGTCCCTGAAGCAGGTCGGCGACACGGCGGTAGTCCGGTCGGAAATCGTGACCCCAGTCGGAGATCGCGTGTGCCTCGTCCACCACGAGCAGGCCAAGCCGGCCCACCAGCGCGTCCAGGACACGCCGACCGAAGCGCGGGTTGGCCAGGCGCTCGGGCGAGACAAGAAGGACGTCCAGGCTGCCGGCCAGCAGCTGCTCCTCGATCGCGGTCCACTCCCCGACGTTGGAGGAGTTCAAGGTGGCGGCGACCAGGCCTGCCCGCTCGGCCGCGACCACCTGGTCGCGCATCAGCGACAGCAACGGCGACACGACCAGGGTCGTCCCGTGACGCTCGGCCCGCCGGATAGCCGTCGCGGCCCAGTAGACGGCTGATTTGCCCCAACCCGTTGCCTGCACGACCAGCACCCGGGCGCTGGGTTCGCACAGGGCCGCCACGGCGGTCTGCTGGTCGGTGCGCAGACGCGCACTCGGGCCTGCCATCGCGGCGATCACCCGGTCGGCGACGTGGCGACGGTCGGTGCTCAGGTCAGGTGCCATGGGTCCGCACCCTACGGCGTACGACCGACGATCTCGGGCCGCACGTCGCATTCCCGCCGACCCTGCGCGGCTTGGTAGGGTCACCTTGCCGGTCCCGTGCAGCGACCGGTTCACGTTTGTCGGGTGTTCGGCGCTGCAGATCCCGTATCACGCGAGGCCGCCGTACCAGAGAGCTCGAAGTAGGACATCATTTCGCCGTTACAGGTATCCCGCGTCCAACCACCCGCCGAGCACGCGTCGGCCGACCCGCGCACCCGCTACCGCTGGGTGGCCGGGGTCTGGGCCGTGGTCGCGCTGTTCGCCGTGGTCACGGCGATCTGGTCCGAGCATGTCGGTGTCCCGCTCCGCGACCCGTACGGGATCATCTTCCGGCGACGTTTGTCGTCGGCAGTGGTGCTGCTCTTCGTACTTGCGCTGGCCGACGCGGTCGTGCGTACGGTGCGGCGTGACGGATTGCGCGGGTGGCGGCTGAGGACGAACCTGCGGATCCTCGCGGAGCGCTGGACCAAAGAGCGCATCATCCTCGCTCTGACGGGACTGCTCGCCTACCACATCGTCTATGTCTGCTACCGCAACCTGAAGAGCTGGGACGCGTTCAACACTCCCCGCGACTCGGACCTGCTGCGGTTCGAGTCCTGGCTGTTCTTCGGGCACAGTCCCGCCGTCTTGCTCCAGGATCTGCTCGGACGTGATCTCGCAGCCCACGTCCTGACCGCGATCTACACGTCGTTCACCAACCTGGTGCCGCTGTCCTTCGTCGCCGCGTTGGCGTTCGCGCACCGGATACGGGACGGCTACGTACTTCTCACGGCGGCGATCTGGGTCTGGATCCTCGGCATCGTGTCCTACTACGCCATCCCGACCCTCGGCCCGTTCGCGTCCGCACCGCAGGACTTCTCCTCGCTGGCTCATACCGAGATCACCGACACCCAGACGAAGTACCTCGATCAACGGGCCAACCTGTTGAGTGACCCGTCCGGTTCCCACTCGTTCGCCAGCATCTCCGCGTTCGCGAGCCTGCACGTCGGCTACACGTGCATGGTCGTGTTCATGCTGTGGTACTACGGGTTCAAGACGTTGTCGCGGATCCTGGCCGGCTACCTGTTCTTCGTGATGCTCGCGACCGTCTACTTCGGCTGGCACTTCGTCGTCGACGACGTCGCCGGTGTCGCACTGGCCTTCCTTGCCGTCGTACTGGCCCGGTGGATGATCTACCCGCGGGGGCGACCGAAAAGGTCCGCCGACGTCCTGCACCCTGGTAGCGACAGCGACACCGCCGCAGGACCTTAGGCGCGGACCGGCCTGGCCCCGAGTGCAACCAGCAGCGTCACGACGACCCCCAGGAACAGCACGACCAACGGCAACGACGAAGGCGCCACGACGAGCGCGACGACGAACATCGCGACCGCGCCACCACTCGCCTGGAGCAGCGTGGGACGGTGACTGGGGCTGAGCCGACCATGGATCAGCGCCACCATCACCACGTAGACGGCGACGGCGCAGGCCAGGACGACGGCGATCAGCGTGGCCGAGGCCTCGACGTGGTGGACGCCATGCTCGATCGAGGCTTCCAGTCCGGCTCCGACGGCGGCCACCGCAGCGAAGATGAAGTAGTGCGAATAGCCCCAGGTGAAGTCCAGGTCCGGCCGCAGACGCAGCGCCTCTCCGGTGTCGTGCAGGAAGTACAGCCACCACATCCCGAAGAGCAGGACCAGGCCACCGACCGCGATCAACGCGAGCTCGAGGGTGAGCCCTCCGTCAGCGAAGTCCGCGGACAACGCGTTGCTGGATGCGAGGACGGACTCACCGAGGACGATGATCGTGAAGAGGCCGTAGCGCTCCGCGATGTGCTCGGCGTGCCAGGTCGTACGCCGCGGACGCTCCCCCCACACCGGCACCAGCAGCTCAGCGGCCACCAGGACGAGGAAGGACGCCATGCCGATCGAACCTGGCAGCCCGAGCCGGGCGATCCAGAGCACCTGAACGACCAGGATCCCGACCGCGTACCGGCGTGCGGTGTCCCGTCCCACCGGATCACCCAGGCTGGCCCTCCACCACTGGGCAACCATCGGGACCCGCATGATGACGTAGCCGATCACAGCTGTCGTGTAGTCCTCGTCCTCGAATACCTTGTCGACACCCGCAGCCAGCACCAGCACACCAGCCATCTGGACGGCGGTCATCACGCGGTACAGCGCGTCGTCACAGTCATACGCCGACGCGAACCAGCTGAAGTTCATCCACGCCCACCAGATGGCGAAGAACATCATGAAGTAGCCAACGAGTCCGTGGCCGAGCTGGTCGTCGACCAGCTCGTGAGCGAAGTCGGCCGCGACGTGGGCGACCGCAACCACGAACGTCAGGTCGAACAGCAGCTCCAGCGGCGTCGCGGCGCGGTGCTGCTCGTCCGGGTCTCGCCGCCGCATCCCACCGGCGACCGCCGACAGGGCGCCGCCTGCGCTCTCGCCCCAGCCCATGCGCGACAACGTAACGCACGGCGTGGCAACGCACGCCCCGGCTCGTCCGCGCGCCTCCGGCTCATCGCCGCTCTGCCAAGATGGCCGGTGTGCCCGTCGTGACTGCCGAAGTCGTTGTTCCCGTGACCCCCGAGGTCGCCTTCGCGATCTCTCAGACCACCGGCACGACCCGACTGCGCTGGGACCCGTTCATCCGCGAGCAGCACCTGATGGACGGTGCGACGCAGCCAGACAAGGGCGTACGCACCTTCACCCGTTCACGACACGGCTTCACGATGGTCAGCCGCTACGTCTCCTACTCCCCCGGCAGGAACGTCGGGATGACCATGGAGACCGGACCATGGTTCTTCGACGTCTTTGGTGGCGGCTGGCGTTTCATGCCGCACGAGCAGGGCACGCTGGCCCGCTGGAAGTACAACTTCTCGATCCGACCCGGCTGGCTCGCTCCGGTCGCGGACCCCATCGGTCGATGGCTGCTCGGTCGCGACATCCGACGTCGGATCGAGGCCTTCGCTGCCGGGTGCAGTGACCCGGTGATCCTCGCGGCCGTGACGCCGTGATCCCCCGCGTCCTGGCCACCCGGTACGTCACGCCACTGCGCGAGGGAGGGTCGTTGCCGGGCATCGTCGAGGCGGACGACCTCGGCACCTACGTGGTGAAGTTTCGGGGCGCCGGGCCGGGCCCGCGGGTGCTGGTCGCCGAAGTGATCGTCGGACAGCTGGCCCGCCGGCTCGATATCCGGGTCCCGGAGATGACAGCGGTGACGCTGGACCCTCAGATCGCCAAGTACGAGGCCGACGAAGAGGTCCAAGACCTCCTCAACGCGTCGGTGGGTCTCAACCTCGGCAGCGACTTCCTGCCCGGCGCCTTCGGGTACGACTCCCACTGCGTCACCGAGCCCGAGCACGGGGCCGCCATCTTGTGGCTCGACGCGTACGTCGCCAACGTGGACCGGACCTGGCGCAATCCCAACCTGCTGGTCTGGCACCAGCGCGTGTGGGCCATCGACCACGGCGCCTCGCTGTACTTCCACCACGGCTGGTCCACTGGGATCACCGCGACGCAGCGTTTCGCCTCGCAACCGTACGACGCCCGCGACCACGTCCTGCTCGCCTATGCGCCTGGAATACCGGTGGCCCACGAACGGCTGAGCGGACTGCTCGACCGCGACGTGCTGACCGACGTCGTGGCGCAGGTGCCGAGCGAGTGGATCGAGGTCGTGCCGGGCACGTCGACCGATCAGGACGTTCGCGCTGCCTACGTCGACTTCCTGCTGAGCCGGCTTGCGCACGCCTCGGCCTGGCTGCCTCAGGTGCGCGCCGCGTGAGTAGTGCGCGTACGTTCGGCTACCAGTACGTCGTGCTGCGCTGCGTGCCGCGCGTCGACCGGGAAGAGTTCGTCAACGTCGCAGTGGTCGTCTACAGCCAGCGCGCCGAGTTCCTGCGCTGCCGAAGTCATCTCGACGAGCAGCGACTGTCCTCGCTCGCTCCTGGCTTCGACATGGCCGCCGTACGCCGGGCGCTGGATGCAATCACGGCGGTCTGCGAAGGTCGCGCGTCCGCGGGTGCCCTGGCGCTAGCCACCCTGCGCGACCGCTTCGGTTTCCTGACAGCGCCTCGCAGCACCGTGGTCCAACCCGGACCCGTGCACGGCGGCCTCACGACCGACCCCGACGCGGAGCTGACCGCGCTCGTCACCCGGTTGGTGATCACGCCGACGGCGGAGCAGGACGCGACGTAGCCTGAATGGCGTGGACGCCAAGGCCTGGGACCAGCGGTACGCCGACAGCGAGCTCGTCTGGGGGTCTGAGCCCAACCGGTTCGTCCGTGCTCAGTGCGAGCGCCTGCCGGTGGGCAGGGCCGTCGATCTGGCCTGCGGTGAAGGTCGAAACGCTCTCTGGCTGGCCCGCATCGGGTGGCACGCCACCGGCATCGACTTCTCGCCCGTGGCCATCGAGCGGGCCGGGGCGCTGACGAGGCGAGAACGCACCGCGACCATCGCTCGGCTCAAATGGCAGGTCGGCGACGTGACCGTCGACCCCGTCGAACCAGGGGCCTACGACCTGGCGGTGATCAGCTACCTGCACCTGCTGCCGGAGCTCACCGTGCCGGTGATCCGGAAAGCAGGCCTGGCGCTGGCGCCCCGGGGTCACCTGATCATCATCGGGCACGACCGACGCAACCTGCGCGAAGGCGTCTCCGGTCCGCAGGACGAGTCCCTGCTGTACGACCCTGTGGTCGTCCGCGACGTGCTCGCCGACGTACCCAACCTGGTGGTGGAGGTTGCCGAGACCGTCACTCGTCCGACCTCCGACGGTGATGCCCTCGACACGCTGGTGCGGGCCCGACGCCTCCCCCACCCCTGAGCTGACGAGCCGGTCGACTCGTCGGGAGTCCTCACCCGCTGCGGTAGGTGCGCCACCCGGTGCGGACCAGCGGCCACTGCAGAGGCACCCGAACGACGGCTGCCACCTTCATCGCGAGGGGGCGGCGACTGCGCGCGAGGTCCAGCGCCATCTGCACGTTGGCCGGCAACACTGCGACGAGCAGTCCGGCGCTGGCCAGTCCGGCGAGGCGCCGGGTTCGTGGGATGAGCAGCCCAGCCGCACATGCAAGCTCTGCCGCGCCGCTGACCAGGACGAGCTCGCGCCGGCGAGGCAACGCGTGCGGGACGATCCGCTCGAAGACTCCTGGCCGAACGAAGTGCATCGTCCCGCTGAGCGCGAAGAGGGCGGCCAAGCGCGCGACGTCGCGGGACATCGCGCGGTCTGAACCCGTCATGCCGCCTTCTGGACGTCGACCGAGAGGATGCTGATCGGCTGGAAGGGCGCGGCGTCAGGCTGTTTGTCCTCCCCTCCCTCGGCGGCGATCGCGTCGACGACCTGAAGACCCTCGGTGACGGTGCCGAAGATCGAGTAGCCGCCGGTGTCCGTCGGCAGCCGGGTGTCCTTGTAGACGATGAAGAACTGACCTCCGTTGCTGTTCGGGTCGCTGCCGCGCGCCATGGCCAGGGTGCCCCGCGGATAGTCTCCGGTCGGCGGAGCGTTCTCGACGCCGAAGCCGTATCCCGGCGACCCGCTGCCCGTGCCGGTGGGATCGCCGCACTGCAGCACGAAGATGCCCTGCGTGGTCAGCCGGTGGCACGGGCCGTCATTCCAGTAACCCTCGCGAGCCAGGCTGATGAAGGATGCGACGGTCTGCGGGGCCGCCTTGCCGTCCAGTGTGAGTCGGATGTCGCCACACGTCGTGTGCACCGTCGCCTCCCACGTGGTGTTCTCAGACAGGCTGGCCGGCGGCGCCGACGAGAACTGAGGAGGGTTGCTCGGTGCGTCCGGCGCGTTGTCGCACTGAACGTCGTCGGCGCTCTTGGGGCTGGGGTGGGACGACGCGGCCCCGTTGGTGTCGCTGCCGCCGCCGTTCAGGAGCAACGCGATCACGACCAGGGCCGCCACGCACAGCACGACGATGCCGGCAATCATCGCCTGCTGACCCTTCGGCGTCGACTGCGTCGTCAGCGACGACGGGCGGTTCGGCCGCTTGCTGTTCGACATGCGCCAAACCCTATGTGACGTGCCTGGACCACCGATGCCAGGTCACGCCAGGCGGTGAACGGCACCGCCGCGCCGGGGATCGCCTCCTGGCCCGATCGGATCGATCGCTGCCACGCCGCCGAAGTAGGAGTCCAGGCCCGGCCAGACCACCACCTCGTCCTGCCCCGCCAGCGCGGCCAACACCTCGGCGGACAGCCCCGGCTCGACGTGCACCTTGCCGGGGACCGGGTTGAGCCGGGGCGCAGCGATCGCCTGATCGGCAGACAGGCCCCGATGCACGACGTTCACCACGACCTGGAGCAGCGAGGAGCGGATCCGACTTCCGCCGGCGGCTCCGGCCACGAGCACCGGGGCCTCGTCGCGGAACGTGATCAGCGGGGACATCATCGACCCCATGCGTGCACCCGGGACCTCCGTCCCGCGGACCAGCTCACCTTCGCCCATCATCGAGTTCAGGTGCAGGCCGTACTCGCCGAGCCATACCCCGGAGGCGAGACCGAGACTGGTCGACACCGCGCAGGCGCTTCCGTCCCTGTCGACCACCGCAGCGGCAGTCGTGTCACCGCGCTGCGGCGGCATCCGCAGCGCCTCGACCATCCGCGTCGCCAGGATCCCCTCGTCCGCGGCGAGCACCAACGCATCGATCGTCCCGAGCAGGTCATCGAGGTCGTCGCCACGAGCAACCACCTCGGCGTCGTCCATCCTCGCCCGACGCGGGGCGGACTCGATCACCTCGTACGCCGCCAGGTCCGCTGCGCTCAGGTCACCCAGGTCGGCGATCGCGGTCACCATCGCCTCGGCCACGCTGCCGGAGTAGTACGCCTCCGCGCCCTCGTCGGCCAGGGTCCGCACCGCGTTCTCCAGGCCGGGGTGGAACAGTCGCGCCCCGCCACGCAGGACACGTCCGCCCTCGGCATACACCCGCGCACCGTCACCCAGCAGCATGGCCGGCGCGATGGTGGCCAGCACCTTGGAGTGCAGCGGTGCGAACGACACACCGCGCGCTGCGTGGTAGATCGCCGGAGCGCACACGTCCGTCCAGGCCAATCGCCCCCAGCGCTGGTGCAGGGCAGCCAGACCCGCGGGGATCCCGGGAACGGCCACAGTCGAGGGCCCGACGGAGTACGGCACGAGCTGTCCGCCGAAGTCGATCGCGATCTCCTCCGCCATCGCGCCTCGTCGTCCCGCCAGCCCCGGCACGGCGACAAAGAAGTCCAGGCACGTGGTCTCGCCGGTGGCGGCGTCGTAGTGGACCGCGAAGCCCCCACCGGCCAAGCCGGTGAAGACCGTCTCGGCCACACAGGCTGCCAGGACCATCGCGACGGCAGCGTCGGCGGCCGTCCCGCCCTCCCGCAGGATCGCGGCGCCGACGTCGGCCGTGACCGGATTACCGGCGGCGACGCTGGCCGGCAGGTGCGGAGCTGTGATCGAGATGGCTGGAGGCAAGGCGACGAAGCGCCCGTCAGCGGGCGCCGGTGTAACGTCCTGGGATCGGCTGACCCTTGCCCAGCACGGTGATTCCTTCGTCGGTCACGGTGAAGCCGGCCTTCGCGTCGGCCTCGCGGTCGAGTCCGATGCTGAACCCGTCCGGGATGACGACGTTCTTGTCGATGATGGCGTTGTGGACGTGCGCGCCCGGACCAATCTTGACGTTGTCCATGATGACGCTACGGTTCACGATCGCACCGGTCGCGACGTACACGTCGGTACCGATGACCGATGACCGTACGGCCGCACCTGACACGATCGAGCCGGCGCAGACGATGGCGTCGTCGGCGGTGGCGGACTCGACGAACTTGGCCCCAGGCAGCTGGGAGTTCGAGGTGAAGATCGGCCATTGGCTGTTGTAGAGGTTGAAGACCGGTTCGACCGCGACCAGGTCCAGGTGGGCCTCGTGGTAGGACGACAGGGTCCCGACGTCGCGCCAGTAGTCGCGGTCGTTCCCGAGCGAACCGGGCACGACGTTGCGCTTGAAGTCGTAGACTGCCGCCTGGTCCCGTCCGACGAGCATCGGGATGATGTCGCCACCCATGTCATGGCGTGAATCCGGGTTGTTGGCGTCCTCGTCCAGCGCGGCGACCAGCGCGTCCGCGGTGAAGACATAGTTGCCCATCGACGCGAACGACTCGTCCGGGCTGTCGACAAGACCGGGTGGGTCGGCAGGCTTCTCCAGGAAGTCCGCGATCCGGACACCGTCGGCGGCGGTCTTGATCACTCCGAACTGGTCGGCGTCCTTGCGTGGCACGCGGATGCCGGCCACCGAGACCGCCGCGCCGGACTCGATGTGCGCGTCGACCATCTGCGAGGCATCCATCCGGTAGACGTGGTCGGCGCCGAAGACCACGATGATCTCGGGCTTCTCGTCGATGATCAGGTTCATCGACTGGTAGATGGCATCCGCGCTGCCCAGGAACCACTGCTTGCCACGGCGCTGCTGCGCCGGAACCGGGGTCACGTAGTTGCCGAGCAGCGTCGACATCCGCCAGGTGACCGAGACGTGCCGGTCCAGGGAGTGCGACTTGTACTGGGTGAGCACGCACAGCCGCAGGTAGCCGGCGTTGACGAGGTTGGACAGTGCGAAGTCGACCAGCCGATAGCTCCCACCGAACGGCACCGCCGGCTTCGCCCTATCGAGTGTGAGAGGCATCAGGCGCTTGCCCTCCCCGCCGGCGAGGACGATCCCGAGCACCTTGGGCTTGGCCATGCCCCTGACCCTACTGGCGCGGCTAGGGTCGTGCCATGCGCATCGGCCTCCTGACCCGCGAGTTCCCACCTGAGGTGTACGGCGGCGCCGGCGTGCATGTGGACTTCCTGGCCCGCCACCTGCGTGAGCGGGTCGACCTCACCGTCGTGTGCACCGGAGCCGAGCGCGATGGGGCGATCGCGATCCCCGAGCAGGACGGCCGCTTCCCGACCGCGAACCCGGCGCTGCACATCCTCTCCGCGGACACCGCGATGACGGCGGTCTGTGAAGGCATGGAGCTGGTCCACTCGCACACCTGGTATGCCAATCTCGCCGGTCACCTCAGCGCTCTGCTCTATGACGTCCCGCACGTGGTCACCGCCCACTCTCTGGAGCCGCAACGACCGTGGAAGGCCGAGCAGCTCGGGGGCGGGTATCGCCTCTCGTCGTGGGCCGAGCGAACGGCGTACCACGGAGCCAGCGCGATCGTGGCGGTCAGTGAGGGTATGGCGGCCGACGTGCGCTCGGCGTACCCCGACGTGGACCCGAGCCGCATCCACGTGATCTACAACGGTATCGACGCGGACTTCTACCGGCCGGACCCCGGCAGCGACGTGATCGACCAGCTGGGTATCGATCGGTCTCGCCCGTACGTCACGTTCGTCGGACGGATCACCCGGCAGAAGGGAGTCCCCCACCTGCTGCGCGCCGGGCTCCAGCTCGACACCTCCGTCCAGCTCGTCCTTCTTGCCGGAGCAGCCGACACCCCGGAGCTGAAGGCGGAGACCGACGAGGCCATCGCCAGACTGCGGGACGCGCGCGACGGGGTGATCGTCGTCAACGAGATGCTGCCGCGTGAGAGCGTGCGCCAGGTCCTCAGCCACGCCTTGGCGTTCGTCTGCCCGTCGGTCTACGAACCTCTCGGCATCGTGAATCTCGAGGCGATGGCCTGCGAGACCGCGGTCGTGGCCAGCGCAGTCGGCGGCATTCCGGAGGTCGTGGTGGACGGTGAGACCGGCCTTCTCGTCGAGTACACCCCAGACGATGTCGTCGGCTTCGAGGCCGCGCTCGCGGACCGCATCAACCTGCTGGTGCGCGACCCGGACCTGGCCGACCAGATGGGCAGGGCAGGTCGCGAACGGGCCGTGGCGTCGTTTGACTGGGCCGCTATCGCGGACCAGACCGTGGCGTTGTACCGCAGCCTGACGTGACCGCCGCGGATCGCGACCTGGTCGACGCGATCCGACACGCGCTTGCGGTGCGCGGTGATCGGTCCGACGCCCTCCAGATGCAGCGCTACATGAAGTCCGCGATGCCCTATCGCGGGGTGAGGATGCCGGAGACCCGACGACTCACCAGGGCGGTCCTCGCGGAGCACCCGCTGGTCGACGTCGACGGTTGGCAGGCGACCGTCCTCGCGTTGTTCGACCAAGCGACGTACCGCGAAGAGCGTTACGCCGCGCTCGTGCTGCTCGGCCACCGCCGGCATGCCCACTTCCTGACGCCGAAGGCCCTTCCCCTGCTCGAGCACGTCATCGTCGAAGGCGCCTGGTGGGACATCGTCGACGACGCCTCCCACCGCGTCGGGGACGTGCTGGCCCGCGACGCGGCAGGGACCGAGCCCGTGCTCCGCAGGTGGGTCGGATCGTCGGACACCTGGCTGCGAAGGGCTGCGATCATCGCTCAGCTCGGCCACCGAGAACACACCGACGTCGTTCTCCTCGCGGACGCGATCGAGGCGGCGATGCACGAGCGGGAGTTCTTCTTGCGCAAGGCCATCGGGTGGGCTCTGCGGGAGTACGCCAGGACAGACCCCGGTTGGGTGCGCCATTTCGTCGCGGAGCACGACGCTTCCCTGTCGCCACTGTCGAAACGGGAAGCCCTCAAACACCTGGTCGCGTGACGACGACGCTCGCCGAGTGGTGGGTGTGCTGGCCAGCCTTGATGTGGACGCGCGCCTCTTCAAGGAGCACTCTCGCGAGGGGAGACGAGGAGAACCAGGCATGGACCTGACGACGCAGTACCGCCGAGCCTTGGAGGGCTGGATGGCCCGGCTGGACGCCCTGAGGCCGGATCGGCTGGACGACCCGACGCCGTGCGAGGACTGGACCGTCCGCGACCTGGTCAACCACGTGGTCGGCGAACAGCTGTGGACGCGGCCGCTGCTCGGCGGTCAGACGATCGAGCAGGTCGCTGACCGCTTCGACGGCGACCTGCTCGGCAGCGATCCGGTATCCGTCGCCCGCATGGCTGCGGCGGAGGTGAGCGACGCGGTCGACGGGTCTTTGGGCGGCCAGAAGGTCCACCTGTCGTACGGCGAAGAAGACGCCGAGGAGTACGTCCGGCAGCTCGTCGCCGACCACCTGATCCACAGCTGGGACCTGGCGGCCGCACTCGGAGCCGACCTGGACCTGGACCGCGAGGTGGTCGACGAGGTGGCCGCCTGGTTCGCCGATCGCGAGGAGCTGTACCGCGGGGCCGGCTTGGTCGGACCTCGCGTCCCGGGAGCAGGCGACCCGCAGTCGGATCTGCTGGCGGCGTCGGGGCGGCGTCCGGGATGGAACGCCAACCAGGCGTTGCTGGCGCGCTTCGGGGCGGCCTTCGCCAGCAGCGACCTCGAGGCGACCATGGCGCTGGTCAGCGATGACGTGGTCTTCGAGTCGACCTCGCCAGCACCGGACGGCGGGCGGTACGTCGGGGCGACCGAGGTCCGGGCGGTGTGGGAACGGTTGTTCCGCGACACCTCGGATCTCGACTTCGCCGAGGAGGAGTCGATCGTGGCCGGCGACCGGGCTGTGCAGCGGTGGCGCTTCGGGTGGACGAATCCGGACGGTTCAGCCGGGCATGTACGGGGCGTCGACGTACTGCGCTTCCGGGACGGCAAGGTCTGCGAGAAGTTCTCCTACGTCAAAGGCTGACCCTTTCCCCTCCCCCTCCTTCCCCTCCGCCCCTCCCATTTCCGCGAATTGCGGGAAGGTGGTATAGTTGAAGTCTCAACTAATCCCGACGCCAACCCAGGAGGGTCGATGACAGAGCCGATGCCGGTGATCTACCTCAGCCACGGCGCTCCTCCTCTCGCCGACGACCGGCTCTGGACCGGGCAGCTCGCTCAGTGGTCGGCCGGGCTTGCCCGCCCCCGGGCGATCCTGGTGGTCTCCGCCCACTGGGAGGAGGCCCCCCTCACCCTCGGCGCCACCACCACGGTGCCGCTCACCTACGACTTCTGGGGCTTCCCGCAGCGCTACTACCAGGTGCAGTACGCCGCACCGGGCGCTCCCGACCTGGCCGACCAGGTCCGGGCGCTGCTGCGCTCCCCCGAGCACGCCGTGCACGACGCACCGCACCGTGGGCTCGACCACGGGGCGTACGTGCCGCTGGTCGAGATGTTCCCCGGGGCCGATGTCCCGGTACTCCAGATCTCGATGCCCACGCTCGACCCGTCGACCCTGTTCGAGGTCGGGCGCAAGCTCGCACCACTGCGCGACCAGGGTGTGCTGATCCTCGGCAGCGGCTTCACCACGCACAACCTCGGCCTGATCTCCCTCCAGCAGCCCAGCGACGCCCCGGCCCCGACGTGGTCGCGCGAATTCGACGACTGGGCGGACCAGGCCATCGCCGCCCGCGACGTCGATGCCGTCATCGACTTCCTGCACACGGCCCCGGCCGCCTCCCTGGCACACCCCAGGACCGAGCACTTCGCACCCCTGTTCGTGAGCCTGGGCGCTGCGATCGAGGGACTTCAGGAGGGACGGTCGGTCATCGACGGCTTCTGGTACGGCCTGTCCAAGCGGTCGTGGCAGTTCAACTGAGCCGCGCAAGGCCCGCAGCGCTGCGATAGCGTCCCGGCGTGAGCGACCTTCCCGCCGGTGGCACCGTCCGGCCGATGACCCGCTGGGGCGAGCCGGTGATGCACAGGCCCTGTGACGCGGTGACGGCGTACGACGACGGGCTGCGCAGCCTGGTCGCGGACCTGGTCGCCACGATGTACGCCGCTGACGGCGTCGGTCTGGCTGCCAATCAGATCGGCGTCTCACGCAGCGTCTTCGTCTTCGACTGTCCCGACGACGAGCACATCTCTCACCGAGGCGTCGTCTGCAATCCGACGGTCGTGGTGCCCGAAGGGAAGGACCGGATTCTCGACGACGACGACGAGGGATGCCTCTCCCTACCCGGCGCCTTCGTCTCTTGTCCCCGCGCCCATCAGGCCACCGTCAGCGGGTTCGACGAGCACGGCCAGCCGGTGTCCTACTCCGGGACCGGTCTGTTGGCCCGCTGCCTCCAGCACGAGGCCGACCACCTCCAGGGCACCGTGTTCGGTGACCGACTGTCCACCCGACAGCGCAAGAAGCTCTTCAAGGAGGCCGAGAAGTACGCCGACGACTTCCCGCCGGGCTGGCCCGCCGAGTCCTGACGAGGCGGGTCCCCGATGTTCCTCGCCGCACCTCGACGCGACGCCGTCACGAGGTCAGGCGGTGTCCACCACGAAGCTCGGCCGGCGCTGGTGGGTTCGGACCGCGTACATCGCGGCGTCGGCCCGGCGCAGTACTTCCGACGCCTCCACCGCCCCGGTGATCATAGCGATCCCGATGCTGACACCGACGCGGAGCGCGGCGCCGTCGAGCACCATCGGCTCGCAGAGCGCGGCTTGGATCCGCTCGCCCAGGGCCTGCGCCTCCTCCTGGGTGACCGGGAACGCCACGACGACGAACTCGTCGCCGCCGAAGCGACCCGCGACGTCGGACTTGCGGACTGTCTGGTGCAGCCGGGTGGCGATCGAGGCGAGTGCGTCATCGCCCACCAGGTGACCGTGTCGGTCGTTGACCTGCTTGAAGCTGTCGAGATCGCAGAACAGCAGCGCACCGAGCTGGTCGGTCGCTCGGGCATCGCGGACCGCCGTCTGCAGGTGGTCGAGCACGGTAAGCCGGTTCGGCAACCCGGTCAACGGGTCGTGCTGTGCCCGGATGGTCAGCTCGCGCTCGTCGGCCTTCGACTGGGTGATGTCGACGATCTGGCACAACACGCCGGGCCGACCGCCTCCGTCCATCAGCAAGGCGGCCTCGACCAGTCCCCAGAACTCACCGCCGTCGGCGCCGACGAACGGAACCTCCAAGCGGAGTCCTCGGCGGTCGTCCTTGAGCAGCCGGATCATCAGGTCGCCGAGTGGCTCGCCTTGCACGACGGTCAGCACCCGGTCGACCGGCTCGTGCTGGGCGCCGAGGACGCTCACACCGAACATCAGCCCGGCCGCCCGGTTGATCCGCGCCACCTCGAGACCCTGGGGGCCCTCGATAAACTCCGCCATGCCGATCGGAGCGTTGTCGAAGGCCAGCCGGAAGCGCTCCTCGCTGAGTCGCAACGCCAAGTGGTCGTCTGACGAGCGCTGCACGAAGGTCTGGTGGTGGAACGCCACGCTGAGCTGTCCCGCGACCAGCGCGATCAGCGGCACCGCAGCCGGATCGGGTCGGGCAGCTCCCGCAGGATAGGTCGCCGTCATCAGGCCGATGATCTGGTCGGCCGCCCAGATCGGAGCGATGAAGAGGTTGAGCGCGCCCCACTGTTCGTCGTTGCCGTGCATCGCGGGCTCGGTGTCGACGTGCTCGTGCACGACGTGGTCCAGGAAGGCCCGCGGGTCGATGCACTCGTGGACTCCGTCGACGTCCGGTGAGTTGTCCAGCAGGGCGGTCCAGTCCGAGAGCGGGCTCCGCTGGCCGATCAGGTCCTCCGCCGAGGCATCCCCGGCGTACGCGACGGCCTCGACCTGGTCACCGTCGACGAGGTGGGCCACGATCGTGCGAGCGTCCAGCACGTCGCGAAGCCCGGCACAGATGTCCGGCAAGGCTTTGCGCGGCGTCGGAGCGTCGTGCAGCACCGACAGGGTGCTGTGCAGCCTGCGGACAGCCCCCGCGAGCCCCGAGCGCTCACTCCTCACAACCCGCCCCTTTACCCCATCAGTCCCGTGTGATGACGAAGAACGCCAACGC
Organism: Propionibacteriales bacterium; assembly: GCA_038259225.1. Classification (GTDB taxonomy): domain Bacteria; phylum Actinomycetota; class Actinomycetes; order Propionibacteriales; family Nocardioidaceae; genus JANLYC01. The sequence goes on along the minus strand of JBBSPA010000004.1, from coordinate 56,456 downwards.
GGCAGCCGCAGCGACGTTGAGCGAATCAACACCGTGAGCCATCGCGAATCCCGCCTTGATCTGTGCGCTGTGCAGCCAACGTGCAGACAAGCCCGGACCCTCCGACCCAAGGATAAGGCAGACCCTGCCATTCGTCCCGCGATCCACCACTTCAGCCAGCTCCTGGGCCTCCGGGTCGGGAGTCAGCGCGATCGTCACGAACCCGGCCTCCTCCAGCGCGGGCACCGCGTCGTACCAGTCGTCCAGCCGAGTCCACGGCAGCGAGAAGACCGCTCCCATCGCGACCTTGATCGAACGCCGGTACAGCGGATCCGCACAGCGCGGGGACAACAAGACCGCGTCCATGCCGAGCGCGGCCGCGCAACGGAAGATGGCCCCGATGTTGGTGTGGTCGACCACGTCCTCGAGCAGCACGATCCGTCGTGCCCCCTCCAGCACGGCGTCCACCGGCGGCAGTGCACGGCGTTCGAGCGCGGCCAGCGCGCCGCGGTGCACATGGAACCCGGTGACCTGCTCCGCCAGGTCCTCGGTGACGACGTAGCACGGCGCGTCGGGACTGGCCGCGAGCTCGCCGCTCAGGCCCTCCAGCCAGCGTTCGGCCATCAGGAAGGACCGGACCGGGTAGCCGGCGTCCACCGCGCGCCGGACGACCTTCTCGCCCTCCGCGATGAAGAAGCCGTGCTCGGCCTCGAGGTGGCGCCGCAGCTGGACGTCGCGCAGCGACACGTAGTCGGCCAGGCGTGGATCGGTCGGATCCTCGATCCGGATGAGCTCGGCCACGCCTGATGATCTCAGGTCCGGGCGGCCGGTGCGGGCGCCCGGGCCTCGCGTACGCCGGCCAGGTCCCGCGCCACCTGAACGACTTCGCCGATGACCACCACGGCCGGCGGCCGCAGTCCCTCGCGGGCGACGGCGGTCGCGACCTGCGACACCGTGGAGAAGACCGCGTGCTGCGACGTCAGCGAGCCGTCCTGGACGACCGCGGCTGGGGTGTCCGGGCCACGGCCGTTCGCGATCAGGGCCTGCGTGATCGCAGCCAGGTTGTCGACAGCCATCAGCAGGACCAGTGTCCCGCGCAGCCGGGCCAGCGCGACCCAGTCCACGAGCGAACGGGCATCCCCGGGCGGCACGTGCCCGGACACCACGACGAACTCGTGGGCGACGCCGCGGTGCGTGACGGGGATGCCACCGAGAGCCGGAACCGACACTGCGCTGGTGATGCCCGGGATCACCCGGAGCTCCACCCCGGCTTCGGCGCACGCCTGCGCCTCCTCGAAGCCTCGCCCGAACACGAACGGGTCGCCGCCCTTGAAGCGCACCACGCTGTGGCCGGACTGCGCCCGTTCGACCATCAGCGCGTTGATCGTCTGCTGGGACGCGGAGCGCCCCCGAGGCAGCTTCGCGGCATCGATCAGCTCGACGTCGGGTGCGAGCTCGGCCAGCAGCTCTCGCGGTGCGAGGCGGTCCGCGATGACCACGTCGGCTTCCTGCAGCGCCCGACGGCCGGCGACGGTGATCAGGTCCGGATCCCCGGGGCCACCCCCGACCAGCGTGACGCCGGGGCGGCGTATCCGGTCCTTCGGCGCAACGATCTCCCCGTTACGGAGCCGGTTCACGATCTCGTCCCTGACCGAGGCTGAGCGTTTCGGGTCACGGCTGCCGAGGACAGCCACCGTGAGCGGACCGTGCCGACCGACCGCGGGGGTCCATGCGGTGGCCGCCTCCGCGTCATCGGAGCGGACACAGAACACCCGCAACCGTTCGGCCTCCAGGGACACGGCGTCGTTGACCGCACGGTTGTCGCAGGCGCACACGACGTACCAGGCGCCGTCGAGGTCCCCCGGCAGGTAGCCGCGTTGGTGCCAGCTGATCTCGCCGGAGCGGGCATAACCCTCGACCGCTGGAGTGGTGACCGGGGAGATCAGCTCCACCTCGGCGCCCGCCGCGATCAACCCGGGCAACCGCCGCTGAGCGACGCGACCTCCCCCGACGACGACCACGCGCCGCCCGGCGAGACGCAGCCCGGCCGGGTACAGATGGTGCCCTCCGTGGTCCGGGTGCCCGCTGAGGTCGGGGCGGTCGGGCTGGAGGGAAGGCGGCATCACGATCACGCTAGGTGGCCGCTGCGCTGGCTCGGCGAACGTCTCATCAGACGGATCAGTCGCCGGCCGCGCCGGGCCGAGTTGCCGGATCGAAACGCCGCGTCAAGATTGACCCATGAGCCTTGACCGACCGATTGCCGAAGACCCGTACGCCAAGCTGCCGTCCGTGGACACCTTCTCGGTCCGCAGCGACGACGTGACCGACGGCCAACCGTTGAAGGACGACCAGGTGGCCGACGCGGGGAACACCTCACCCCACCTGACCTGGAGCGGCTTCCCCGAGGGCACCAAGAGCTTTGTCGTGACCTGCTTCGATCCCGACGCTCCGACCCCGTCCGGCTTCTGGCACTGGGTCGCCGTCGACCTGCCGGCAGACGTGACGGAGCTGGCGACCGGAGCGGCCGCAGACGGCCTGCCCGGTAGCGCGTTCCACTGCCGCAACGACGTCGGCGAACACGGGTTCGGGGGCGCCGCACCCCCGGAGGGAGATCACGTGCACCGCTACTACTTCGTCGTGCACGCCGTCGGTGAGGAGAGCCTCGGCGTGGACAAGGACGCCTCGCCGGCGGTGGTGTCGTTCAACCTGGCGTTCAAGACCTTGGGTCGCGCGCAGGTGGTGGGCACCTACCAGCATTGACCCGGGACTCAGACGGCAGACTGGTGCCATGGCCACCACGTCGACCATCACGACCGACCTGCTCGGTGTGCCGTACACGCGCGAGACGATCACGCTGCCCGACGACGCCGAAGGCCCGGTCGTGGCCACCTTGGTACGGCTTCCCTCAACGACCAGGAAGCACCGTGGGGCCGTACTACACGTCCACGGCTTCTGCGACTACTTCTTCCAGACCGCGATGGCGGAGTTCTTCGCGGCTGCCGGCTACGACTTCTACGCCCTCGATCTGCGCAAGTACGGTCGCTCGCTGCTCCCGCACCAGACGCCGAACTTCTGCCTCGACCTGGCGGAGTACCACCCCGAGCTCGACCAGGCGGTCCAGCGGATCCGGGAACGGGACGGGCACACCAGGCTGCTGATCAGCGGCCACTCGACCGGTGGTCTGATCACCTCGCTGTGGGCGGCGGACCGGTACGCCGAGGGGGTGCTGGTGGCCGACGCGATGGTGCTGAACTCGCCGTGGCTGGATCTTCAGGGCTCGTTGTTCCTGCGCACCGCCGGGACGGAGGCGATCAACCGGCTCGGGCAACGCCGACCGTACGCCGTCGTGCCACGCAACGTCAGCGGGGTGTTCGCCGAGACGCTGCACCGCGACCTGCGTGGCGAGTGGGACTTCGACCTGGCCTGGAAGCCGAAGGAGTCCTTCCCGGTCCGTGCGGGCTGGCTACGGGCCGTCCGGATGGGACATCGACGGGTGCACCGAGGCATCGACGTCGGGGCACCGGTCCTGTCGCTGAGCTCGACCGCCAGCCTGGTACCGCAGGGCTGGAGCGAGGAGGCCACCCGCTGCGACACCGTGCTGGACGTCAAGCAGATCGCGAAGTGGTCCCACCAGCTCGGGCCGCACGTCACGGTCGTACGCGTAGAAGGGGCTTTGCACGACGTGCTGTGTTCCCGCAAGGACGTTCGCGAGCATGCCTTCGACGAGATCACCCGCTGGCTCGGCTACGCCCTCCCCTAGTGGTGTGTCTCCCCTTCCGCGAGCACCCCTCTCCCTCTCCGCGATTTGCGAAAGCGCAGGGCGACACGCCGTACCCGACCTGAACTTCCCCGCAATTGCGGAAAAGGCGACTCAGTCCAGGAAGACTAGCTTGACGATCGCGACCACGCCGACCAGCGCCACGAAGCCGCGAAACACTGGCGCCGGCAGGCGACGGCCGACGGTGGCGCCGAGCTGGCCGCCGATCACGGAGCCGGCGGCGATGATCCCGGCGGCCTGCCACGAGACGTCGGCGATGACGATGAACACGACGGCGGCGACGGCGTTGACGAGCAGCGCAAGAATGTTCTTGGCCGCGTTGATCCGCTGCAACGACTCGGCCAGTCCTAGCCCGAGGATCGCGATCAGCAAGACGCCCTGGGCGGCCCCGAAGTAGCCGCCGTAGATGCCGGCGGCGTACACGAGAAGCCAGACCAGCCAGGAGCCGTGCGGAGGCGCCTCGACTGGTGGCTGGACGCGCCGGGAGATCCAGGGCTGGGCCAGGACCAGGACACAGCCTACGCCGATCAGCACCGGCACGATGGCGTTGAACGCCGACGCTGGCAGCTTCAAGAGCAGCACGGCACCGGTGATCCCGCCGAGCAGCGAGGCCACGCCGAGCCTGACCAGGCGGGCCTGTTGTCCCTTCAGCTCGCGGCGGTACCCGATCGCGCCGGACAGCGAACCCGGCACCAGACCGACCGTGTTGGAGACGTTGGCCAGGACCGGCGGGTATCCGATCGCCAACAGGGTCGGGAACGTGATCAGCGTCCCCGACCCGACGATGGTGTTGATCCCACCAGCGGCGATGCCTGCCGCGAAGAGCGCGAGCGCCTCGAGCAGCGTCACCGACCAGACGGCGCGGGGGGCTGACCCGGCGGGGGCTGCTCAGCGGAGCCGTCGGGGCCATCGGTCGCCGGAGGCTGGCCGGTCGGCGGCTGCGGCGCGTCTCCAGGTGCCCCGGGCGTGGTAGGCAAGTCCCCGCCGACGCCACCACTGCCACCACTGCGGCCCGGCTTGGCGGCGGCCTCTGCGGACGCGATCGCCTCGGCCACTTCCGCCTGGGCTGCTGAGACGGCCGCGTCGTCGCGCTTCCCGAGGTCCTCGGGCACCGGCTCGCCGTAGTCGACCCGCTTGTTCGGACCGCCGCTGTCGCTCGGAATGCCCGGGATCGAGCCTACGGCGCTACCCAGCCCTTCGAGGGCTCGGCCGATCTCGCTCGGCACGATCCAGACCTTGTTCGCGTCACCCTCTGCGATCTTCGGCAGCATCTGGAGGTACTGGTAGGCCAGCAGCGCCTGGTCCGGGGAGCCATCGTGGATCGACTGGAACACCGTCAGGATGGCCTGTCCTTCACCCTGGGCGCGCAGGATGCGCGACTCTCGGTCACCCTGGGCCCGCAGGATCAGGGACTCTCGCTCGCCCTCGGCGGTGAGGATCGCGGACTGCTTCTGTCCCTCGGCGGTGAGGATGGCCGACTGGCGCATGCCCTCCGCGGTGAGGATGGCCGCCCGCTTGTCACGGTCGGCCCGCATCTGCTTCTCCATCGAGTCCTTGATCGATGGAGGGGGATCGATGCCCTTGAGCTCGACCCGGTTGACGCGGATCCCCCAGCGACCGGTGGCCTCGTCGAGGACGCCGCGCAACGAGGCGTTGATGTCGTCACGGCTGGTGAGGGCCTGCTCGAGGTCGATACCACCGATGATGTTGCGCAGGGTCGTCATCGTCAGCTGCTCGATCGCCTGGATGTAGTTGGCGATCTCGTACGTCGCCGCGACCGGATTGGTCACCTGGAAGTAGATGACGGTGTCGATCGACACGACGAGGTTGTCCTCGGTGATGACCGGCTGTGGGGGGAACGAGACGACCTGTTCACGCAGGTCGATCAGATAGCGGACCCGGTCGACGAACGGAGTGATGATGTTCAGTCCGGCCGACAAGGTGGTGCGGTACTTGCCGAACCGCTCGACGATGCCGGCACGCGCCTGCGGAACGATCCGCACGGACTTGAACAGCACGATCGCCGCGAGCAGCAAGATGATGCCGAGGACGATGAGCAACCACATGTGCCAGACCCCCTGGTGGGACGGTGACCGGTCGCCGTGGCCGACCTGGCAACGCCAGACCGCATGACGACATCGGATGTCGCTCACACCCTACTCAGACGCGACTCAGACGCTACTCAGGCCGGGCTGTCAAGAGCCGTGGGACGTGCCGAAGCTCAGGCGATCGGGTAGACGACCGCGGTCGCGCCGTCGATCTCGGCGACGCCGATCTTCTGGCCGGGTTCGACGACGACGCTCTCGTCGAACGTCCGTGCCGACCACACCTCACCACTCAGCTTGACGCGGCCCGTCTGCGCGGTCACCCGCTCGAGCACCAGCCCGCTCTTCCCCACGAGGCCCTCGGGACCGCTGTGCAGCGTCGGGGCGGCGTGCAGCCGACGCACGATGTTGGGGCGGACGAAGGCCAGCATGGCGACCGAGACCACGACGGCCGCGAGCACCTGGACGACAACATTGAGCCCGACGGCCGCGACCAGGCAGGCGGCCAACGCGCCCATCGCCATCATCAGCAGGGTGAGATCGAGGGTCGCGAGCTCGGCCCCGGCCAGCAGCAAGGCCGCGATCAGCCAGGTCTGCCACGCGTGGTTCTGCACCCAGTCCATGCTGAGAAGCCTACCCGTCGGACACCTCGCGGCGGGGGACCTTAGGCCCCTTGGGTCTCAGCCCGGCGGGCGCGATGCGAGCCCAGCTGGCGACGTGCACTGAAGCGCCCTTCAGCGTGATCGAGCTGCAGCGGCAGCCCGAACGTCGCGGTCAGGGCATCCTCGGTGAGGGTGTCCTCGATCGGGCCGGCCGCGACGACCGCGCCCTGGCTGAGCATCAAGACGTGCGTGAACCCGGGCGGAATCTCCTCAACGTGGTGGCTGACCAGAACGGTCGTCGGGGACATCGGGTCCAGGGCCAGCGCCGTCAGCGTGCTGACCAGGTCCTCGCGGCCACCGAGGTCGAGACCCGCCGCCGGCTCGTCGAGCAGCAGCAGCTCCGGATCGGTCATCAGCGCCCGAGCGATCTGGACGCGTTTGCGCTCCCCCTCGCTGAGGGTGCCGAAGGTGCGCTCAGCCAAGTGGCTGACGCCGAGCTCCGCGAGCAGCTCGGCGGCGCGTTCGTGGTCGAGCTCGTCGTAGCTCTCGCGCCATCGGCCCAGGACGGCGTACGACGCCGAAACGACGACATCGCTGACCTTCTCTCTGCGCGGGATCCGCTCGGCGAGCGCCGCGCTGGTTAGCCCGATCCGCGGCCTCAGCTCGAACACGTCGACCGTGCCGACGATCTCCTCGAGGATCCCGACGATGCCGTCCGTCGGGTACAGCTGTGTGCCGAGGACCTGGAGCAAGGTGGTCTTCCCGGCCCCGTTGGGACCGATCACTACCCAGCGTTCCTCCGACTCGACCCGCCATGACACGTTGTCCAGCAGCCGGCTGCTGCCACGGACGACCGAGACGTCAGCCAGTTCGATGACCGCTGCCATCGTGCTCCTTGCTGTGAGGGGTGGGGTTGTGCAGGTCCAACCTATTGCACCGCCGTACCGTTAGGACGTGTTCGCCGTCCCCCATGCTGCTCGCACGGCGTGCTGGCTGAACGCCTGGCTGGCCGGCAGGGAGAGCGCCGACGCGGTGATCACCGGGCTGATGGGTGGACAGGCGCACATCGAGTTCGTGGTGTTCGGGCACGACGGGCCGGGGCTCTCGCCGGCACTGCTTCTCGGCGAGCTGCGCAAGCACGGTGTGACCCAGGTCGGTGCGGCCCTCCCCAGCCCCGGCGATCCGCTCGGGCTCGGCGGCCCCGTGAGCTTCAACGCCGATGCCCTCGATGTCGGTGAGGCACTCGTTCTGTACGGCGTGGAGACTGGATTGGTACCGCGCACGACCGGCCGGTCCACCCGATGGGAGGCGGCTCCGGCCTCGCCCCCGAGTCACCTGCCGGACGTCGCCGGCGCCGACCGGGCGCTGCGCAGCGCGCTGACCGAGGCCGCGAACGCCTTGGCCGAGCTGGACGTCGCCTCGTGGAACCCGGACGTGGCCGATGCCCTGATGAACCTGCGCCAACCGGCCGAGCTCGACGCCCCGATGTCCTTCGCCTCAGGTGCCGCCGCCAGGACGGCAGTAAGCGGGTTCCGGTGCCAGCACATCGTGGAGCTGGCCTTCGCCGACGACGGCGGCGCTGTCTCGTCCTGGGAGTCCCAACAGCGTCGGACGGCGCTGCTGCCGCTGCAACGCGCCTCCCGGGCCGCCATCGTCGCCGCCTGCTCCTCCCTTGATGGGCAATGAGACGACCAGGGCATCCCGGCTCGGCCGACCTCGGGCCTACCCGCCCGAATCGCCGCGACGGGAGAGCCACAGCCCCCGTGCCCCGGCACTAGGTTGTCCCCGTGAGCCCCCCCGAACAGCTGAAGACGATCTTGATCACCGTGATGGGGCGCGACCGTCCAGGAGTCACCGCGGCGATGTTCAGCACGCTCGCCGATTGCGGCGTCGAGGTCTTGGATATCGAGCAGATCGTGCTGCGGCAGCGCCTGGTGCTCGGCATCTTGGTGACCGCCCCACGCGACGTACGCAAGCTGACCGCGGCGGCCGAACGGACCGCTGCCGCGCTCGGGATGGACATCGAGGTCGTCGCCGGGCAGGGAGACAACCGGCCGCGCCGTGAAGGTCGGGCGCACGTCACCGTCCTCGGTCGTCCGCTGCGCCCCCATGCGGTCGCCGCGATCACCGGCCGGATCGCCGACACGGGGGCCAACATCGACCGGATCGTCCGGATGGCGCGCTACCCCGTGACTGCGATCGAGTTCAACGTCTCGGGCGCGGAGATCGGTCGGCTGCGTGAGGTGTTGGCCACCGAAGCTGCTCGACAGAACGTCGATGTCGCGGTGCAGAACGTCGGGCTGTTGCGGCACGGCCGCCGGCTGGTCGTGATGGACGTCGACTCCACCCTGATCCAGGGCGAGGTGGTCGACCTGCTGGCCGCGCGGGCAGGCGTGGCGGACGAGGTCGGTGCCGTCACGGAGCAGGCGATGAACGGGGAGATCGACTTCGAGGAGTCCCTGCGCACGCGGGTGTCCTTGCTTCGTGGCCTGCCGGAGTCGGCGCTGGACGAGGTGTACGCCGCCCTGGACCTGTCGCCGGGCGCACGCACCCTCGTCCGCACGTTGACACGACTCGGCTACCGCTTCGGCATCGTGTCCGGCGGCTTCAGCCAGCTCACCGACCGACTCGCGGCCGAGCTCGACATCGACTACGCGCGCGCCAACGTGCTGGAGGTGGTCGACGGGCAGCTCACCGGTCGGCTCGTCGGGGCGGTGGTGGACCGGGCCGCCAAGGCGGACGCGCTGCGCGACTTCGCTCACGACTCCAAGGTCACCCTCGATCGGACCGTGGCGATCGGGGACGGGGCGAACGACCTCGACATGCTCGCGGCCGCCGGACTCGGGATCGCCTTCAACGCCAAGCCGGTCGTGCAGGAGGCGGCCCACGCTGCGCTCAACGTGCCGTACCTCGACGCCATCCTCTACCTGCTCGGAATCAGCCGCGAGGACATCGAGGCCGCCGACGCCGAGCACGGGATCACCACCCCCCAGCCCACCGTCTCCTGACCCCTCCCATGTACCCGCTGCCCGGGTGCCCGGGTGCCCGTGTGCCCGTGTGCCCGTGTGCCCGTGTGCCCGTCGCGGTTTGCCTAGTGAACTATTCCGAAGGCTTGTTAACTAGGCAAACCCCCCTTGTTCAGTGGGGATTTGCCTTGCTGACATCGGTGCCCGCCCGACCGCCCGCTCGGCCCGTCAGTCGTCGCGGGTGTACGCCGCCAGCAGCCGGCCGTGCCCCTCCTCGAGGTCAGCCCAGGAGTCCACGTCCAGACCGAAGACCCCGACTCCCGAGGTCGGGAAGTGCACCTCGTCGGCACCCTCGCCCTGGAGCAGCGCAGCCACCTGGGCCATCGTCGGGTTGTGGCCGACGACCATCGCGGTCCGCACGTCATCGGGTACCTCAGCAGCCAGGATGTCCAAGACCTCGTAACCGTCCGCGCCGTAGAGATCGTCGACGAACTCGACCCGCCGCACCCCACACAGTGATGCGATGAGCTCGGCGGTCTCCTCCGCCCGGGCGGCCGAGGAGGCCACGATCAGCGTCGGTACGTGCTCAGAGGCAGCCACCCAGGCACCAGCGTTCCGGGCGTCACTGCGGCCACGGTCGGTCAGCCGCCGGACGTGGTCGGTCTGTGCCGACTGCTCGGTCTTGGAGTGCCGCATCACCAGGAGTGTCAGGCCGGCAGGGGAGGTCTCGGTCATCCCCTCATCCTGCCCGGCCGGGTCGAGGCGGGCACGCGCTCCCCCCGCGACCCCGTAGGGTGCTGCGCATGACTGACGCGTCCGGCTCAGCCACGCCGGTGGGTTCCCTGTATGTCATCGGCGGAGCGGAGGACAAGCTCAAACGGCGTACGGTCCTCCGGCACTTCGTGCAAGCGTGTGGCGGCGCCGACTCCCGGATCGCGGTCGTCCCCACGGCGTCGTCGCTCGGACCCGAGATCGTCGAGATCTACGCCGCACTGTTCGAGCGACTCGGCGCTGCGTCGGTGATCGGCGTACGTCCTGAGTCGCGTGAGGCGGCCAACGACCCCGCCCTGATCGACCAGCTCGACGACGTGACCGGGATCTTCATGACCGGTGGCAACCAGCTCAAGCTGTCGGCGATCATCAACGGGACCGGCTTCGGCGAGGCCATCCGCGCCGCCCATCAGCGCGGTGTGACCATCGGAGGTACGTCGGCCGGCGCGAGCATCCAGTCCTCACACATGGTGGCCTTCGGATCGGGCGGGTCGACGCCGAAGCAGCGGATGACGCAGCTCGCCTCCGGCCTCGGACTCGTCAAAGAGTGCGTCATCGACCAGCACTTCGCCCAGCGCAACCGGTACGGTCGGCTGCTGATGCTCGTCGCTCAGTCCCCCAACCTGCTTGGACTCGGGGTCGATGAGGACACCGCCGCAGTCGTGACGGCCGACCGCGAGCTCAAGGTGATCGGCCGGGGCGTCGTGACGATCATCGACGGTGCCGACATGGTGTCGAACGCGCACGAGGCCAAACGCACCGAGCCGCTGCTGGTGTCCGGCGCACGGATGCACGTGCTGCCCGCCGCCGCACGATTCGACCTGACGAAGCGCGTCCTGGTCCCCACTGACGCTCAGATCGACCCGACCGAGGCCGAGGAGCTCGAGGTGGCCGGCGCCGACCTTCGCCGGCTGGCCAGCGACATCGCGGCCGAGGGGGTCTCCCCCACCCACCTTCGACGGCAGCGCGCGCGTACGTCGGCCGAGCGAGAGGACGACACGGCATGAGTGATACCGACATCGACGCGACCGAGCAGCTCGGCGACAGCAGCCCGGTAGCGTCGCAGTCCCCTGCTCCAGAACTCGCGATCATCGAGACCCGTGTCTACCGCGGTGCCAACATCTGGTCCTACGGCACAGCCATCCACCTGGTGGTCGACCTCGGCGTCCTCGAGGAGTGGCCGACCGACCGACTCCCCGGCTTCACCGAGCGGCTGCTCGCGATGCTGCCCGGCCTGCGGAACCACTCCTGCTCACGCGGCCGCAAGGGCGGCTTCGTCGAGCGGCTGACCGAGGGGACCTGGCTCGGCCACGTCTCCGAGCACGTCGCGCTCCAGCTCCAGCAAGAGGTCGGGCACGACCTGCGTCGGGGCAAGACGCGGCAGGTTCCGGGCGAGCGCGGACGCTACAACGTGATCTATGGGTACGTCGACGAGAACGTCGGGATCTCGGCCGGTCGACTCGCCGTCCGTCTGGTCAACCATCTGGTCCAAGACGAGCCGGAGTTCGACTTCGAGGTGGAGCTGGAGAACTTCATCGTCCGGGCAGAGCGGACGGCCTTCGGCCCATCGACGCAGGCCATCCTGGACGAGGCGGTGTCCCGTGACATCCCCTGGATCCGGCTGAACCAGCACTCGTTGGTCCAGCTCGGGCAGGGCGTGCACCAGAAACGGATCCGCGCCACGATGACGTCGAACACCTCAGCCATCGCAGTCGACGTCGCCAGTGACAAGGACCTGACCGGCCGACTGCTCAGCGCCGCGGGACTCCCGGTGCCGAAGGCCGAGTCGATCCGTACGGCCGACCAAGCGGTGACGGTCGCGAACCGGATCGGGTATCCCGTCGTGTGCAAACCGCTGGACGGCAACCATGGGCGCGGCGTCTGCCTCGACCTGCAGAACGACGACGACGTACGCGCGGCCTTCCCGATCGCGGAAGAGCAGTCTCGGCGAGGCTGGGTGATCGTCGAGACGTTCGTGACCGGGAAGGACTACCGCTGCCTGGTCATCGACGGCAAGATCGCCGCCATCGCTGAGCGGGTGCCAGCGCACGTGGTCGGGGACGGCACGCATACCGTGGCGGAGTTGGTGGACGAGACGAACGCTGACCCGCGGCGCGGGGTCGGCCACGAGAAGGTGCTGACCCGGATCAAGGTCGACGGGGCCGCGGTCGCGCTGGTCACCGAGCAGGGCTACGCCATGGATGACGTTCCTCCTGCGGGTGACGTCGTCAAGCTCACCATGACCGGCAACATGTCGACCGGTGGCATCTCCATCGACCGCACCTTCGAGGCGCACCCGGAGAACGTCGAGATCGCGGAGGAGGCGGCCCGTGTGATCGGGCTGGACATCGCCGGCATCGACTTCATCTGCCCGGACATCACCGAGCCCGTCCGCGAGACGGGCGGAGCGATCTGCGAGGTCAACGCTGCACCGGGGTTCCGGATGCACACCCACCCGACCATCGGCGACCCGCAGTTCATCTCCAAGTCCGTGGTCGACATGCTCTTCCCACCCGGGGCGCCGAGCCGGATCCCGATCGTGTCCGTGACCGGGACCAACGGCAAGACGACGACCTCGCGGATGATCGCGCACATCTTCAAGGGGATGGGCCGCAAGGTCGGCATGACCTCCACCGACGGAGTCGTCATCGACGAGCGTCTGGTGATCCGGGCCGACGCCTCGGGTCCCAAGTCGGCCCGGATGGTGCTTCAGAACCCGCGGGTGGACTTCGCGGTCTTCGAGGTCGCCCGCGGCGGCATCCTGCGCGAGGGCCTGGGCTACGAGCGCAACGACGTGGCCGTCGTCCTCAACGTGCAGCCCGATCACCTCGGGCTGCGGGGCATCAACACCGTCGAGCAGCTCGCCGACGTCAAGGCTGTCCCGGTCGAGGCTGTGCCACGGCACGGCCATGCGGTGCTCAACGCGGACGAGCCGCTGGTCCGAGCCATGCGACGCCGCTGCTCAGGCGAGGTCGTGTGGTTCAGCATGGAGTCCAAGGGCAGCGAGGTCCGCGACTTCATCGACGCGCACTGCCGCCGCGGCGGCAAGGCGGTGGTGCTGGAGAAGAGCGACCGGGGAGACATGATCGTCGTACGCCATGGCTCCCGCGAGATGCAGCTGGCGTGGACACACCTGCTCCCGGCGACGTTCGGTGGCCGTGCCTTGATGAACGTGCAGAACTCGTTGGCAGCCGCTGCGGCCGCCTTCGCCGCGGGAGCGCCGCTGCACGACATCCGGCAGGGGCTGCGGACCTTCTCGACGAACTACTACCTCTCCCCTGGCCGCCTCAACGAGATCGAGGTCGAGGGCGTCAACGTGGTCGTGGACTACTGCCACAACGCGCCGGGGATGCGGATGCTCGGTGACTTCGTCGACAAGGTCGGTGATGATCTGATGCAGGTCAGCGACCTGGCCAAGCCATCACGGATCGGCGTGATCGCGACCGCCGGTGACCGCCGCGACGAGGACATGGTCGAGCTCGGTTCGATCGCCGCCGACCACTTCGACGTGATCGTCGTCCGGGAGGACGTCGCTCTGCGAGGACGCGACCGCGGGGCGGTCGCCGCCCTGGTCGCCGACGGTGTCCGTGCGCGGATCGCGGCCGGCGCCCGCTGCAAGCAGGTGGAGGTCGTGCTGGACGAGATCGCTGCGATCCGACATGCGATGGCGCGCGCCAACAAAGGTGATCTCGTGGTGCTCTGCGTCGACAAGCACCACGCGGCGCTCGCCGAGCTCGAGTCCTGGTCGAACCACGCCCAGGCTGGAGCCCGAGCCGTCGACGACGAGCTGATCGGTGACCCCGACCTCGTCAACAACCCGGCTGCCGAGCGCCAGAACGCCTCAGACGGCGTACCTGAACAGTCAGTGGCCCACTGAGCTGGCACGACCGTCGTGGTCGGTCTCGAATTTGTCCCGGGAAGTGACCAAGGCAAACCCCCACTGACCGAGGCGGGTTTGCCTAGTGAACTATGCAGCCGGCTTGTCCACTAGGCAAACCGCGGCGGAGGCGCGCGAAACCCGCAGCGGGGCATGGCGGGAGGGAGAGGTTTGTCAGGGGTGCGGGGTGGTGGATGTCGCGAGGACCACCTTGTCGCGGATCACGTCCGGCGTGTCGATGCTCGCGCCCTGGTCGAGGAGCCACCCGTCGAGCAGGCCGCGGTCCTGGTGACACATTACCGCGATCACGTCTCCTGGAGCGGCCCGCATAGCCAGCGCCTCGAGCCCATCGAGCTCGGAGTCGTACGCCTGGAGGTCATGCACGCCGACCTTCTCCGCCCCCTCCCGGTAGATCGCCGTCATCGCGTCGAGGTCGCGTCCACGCAGGTAGTCGCGCTTGTGCACGACCACCACCACGTCGACATCGCGCGCTGCCATCTCACCAAGGCTGCGGAGCAGGTCGTCGGTCCGGTCCCCGGCCGTTCCCAGGGCGAGCAGGGTGCGGGCGCCGGGGCTACGGATCCCGTCCATCACCTCGATCAGCGCCTCGAGTCCGGCCTCGTTGTGGGCGAGGTCGATGATCACGGTGGTGTCCCGCAGGGAGTAGACGTTCATCCGCCCGGGATTGAGCTCGGGACCGGGGACGAACGTCTTCAGTCCGTCGACCACCGCCTGACGGGGCAGGTCAGCTCCTAGCGAGGCTGACGCGGCGGCCAGCGCGTTCTCCAGGTTGAACCGACTGAGCCCGGCCAACGTCACGGGCACGTCCAGCACCTCGACCAGCGGGTCGGGGTCGCTGTCTGACGCCAGCACACAGATCCAGCCGTCGATCACCGTCGTCGCCCGGCCGCCCGCGTTGAGGACCTCGCGGATGCCGGGCGAGTCCGGGTCCCGACTGAAGACCCACGCGCGGGCGGTGATCGTCGAACGCATGGCGAGCACGCGCGGGTCGTCACCGTTGAGGACAGCCCAGCCGTTCGGCTTGGTGATGTGCGGGACCACCGCCTTCACCTCAGCCAACTGATCCACGGTGTCGATGCCGTGCAGTCCCAGGTGGTCGGCGCTGACGTTGGTGACGACGGAGACGTCGTTGTGACGGACCCCGATCCCGCGCAGCAGGATGCCACCGCGCGCCGTCTCGGTCACGGCCAGCTGGACGTCCGGCTGGCTCAGCACCCGGCCGGCGCCGCTCGGTCCGGAGTAGTCCCCGGCTTCCACCAGCTCGCCGTCCCGGTAGATGCCGTCCGTCGACGACCAGCCGACGTGCAGACCCGCCCTCCGGCCGATGTGGCCGATCAGCCGCGCGGTCGTGGTCTTGCCGTTCGTACCCGTCACCGCGATGACCGGGATCGCCGGCTTGATCGTGGTGGGTCCGCGGCCAGGGTCTACCCGGCGTACGTGTGCCGCCACCTGGCTGACCAGCGCATCGATGTCACTCGACGGCAGGGCGTCGAGCACGGCGGCGACGGCGCGACCGAGGGCCTCGGCGCGGTCGCGATTGCGCCAGGGATAGGCGACGACGACACGGCGTACGTCGCTGGTCGGACGGACCCGGACCGCGAGTCGATGCGTCCCGACCTCGGCCGCGACCTGGCGGACCAGCCGGGCCACGGCGCGGGCGGCGAACCGCTGCCGAAAGCCCGAACCGGCGTCCCCTGGCCGTGCGTTGGTCAGACCGATCCGCCGGGCAAAGCGCAGTGCAGCCTCGTAGGGAACCTCGACGAGCGAGGTCAGATCCAGCGTGAGCTTCACCGCGGCGCGGGGGAAGTACAGGTTGGGCCCCTCGAGCATCCGCAGCTCGATCAGACACGTATCAGCCGCGGTCGGTTCGCTCACGGCGGTCACGCTATCGGCATCGGCCGGGTCAGGAGTGACCACTCCGGCGCCGGATCACGCGCCCATCGCGTGGTAGCCGCCGTCGACGTGCACGATCTCGCCTGTCGTCTTGGGCATGAAGTCGCTGAGCAGCGCGACGATCGTACGGGCGGTGGGCTCCAGGTCGTCGAGATCCCAGCCCAGCGGAGCGCGCTTGGCCCACTCTTCCTCGAACAGCTCGAAGCCCGGGATCGCCTTGGCCGCCAGGGTCTTGAGCGCGCCCGCCGACACCAGGTTGGACCGAATGCCTTGCGGTCCGAGGTCACGCGCCAGGTAGCGGTTGCACGACTCGAGTGCCCCCTTGGCGAAGCCCATCCAGTCGTAACCGGGCCACGCCACAGATGCGTCGAACGTACAACCGACGAGGCTGCCGCCGGATTGCATCAGGGGCAGGCAGGCCATCGCGAGAGACTGATAGGAGTACGCCGAAACACGGACCGCATGCGCGACGTCGTCCCACGGGCCGCCCAGGAACTTGCCACCCAGGATCGTCTCCGGGTTGCCGTAGGCGATGGCGTGGACGACTCCGTCCAACCCGTCGACATGCTCACGTACGGCCGCCTCGAGGCCGGCGAGGTGTTCGTCGTTGCTCACGTCGAGCTCGAGCACCGGCGGCTCGGTCGGGAGCCGCTTGACGATCCGCTTGGTGATCGACAGCGCTCGACCGAAGTTGGAGACCAGCACGGTGGCGCCTTGTTCCTGCGCCACCTTGGCCGTCGCGAAGCCGATGGACGAGTCCAGCGTGACGCCGGCCACCAGGATGCGCTTGCCGTCGAGGATTCCCATGGGTCGAGCCTTTCACGTTCGTTGGTGGGTCAGTGACCCATGCCGAGGCCGCCGTCTACCGGGATCACGGCTCCCGTGATGTAACCGGCCTCGTCGGAGGCGATCCACCTCACGACACCGGCGATCTCCTCACTGGTCGCGAAACGGCCGAGCGGGATGGCCGCCTGGTACTCCTTCTTGGTGTCGTCGGGAAGCGCTGCCGTCATGTCGGTGTCGACGAAGCCGGGTGCCACGACATTGGCGGTGATCGAGCGGCTGCCGAGCTCACGAGCGATCGACCGGGCCATTCCCACCATCGCGGACTTGCTGGCCGCGTAGTTGACCTGGCCCGCCGAGCCGAGCAGGCCCACCACAGACGAGATCAGCACGATCCGTCCGCGACGCAGTCGGAGCATGCCTTTGGCCGCACGCTTCACGACCCGGAACGACCCGGTCAGGTTGGTGTCGATCACCGTGTCCCAGTCGTCGTCGGACATCCGGAGCAGCAAGGTGTCCCGCGTGACGCCTGCGTTGGACACCAGCACCTCGACCGGTCCGTGCTCCTGCTCGATCGTCGTGAAGGCCGCCTCCACCTGATCGGCGTCGGTGACGTCGCACTGGACGCCGAGGAAGCCCTCCGGCGGCTCCCCGGACCGGTACGTCACGGCGACCTGGTCGCCGGCGTCCAGAAACGCCTGGGCGATCGCTCGTCCGATGCCACGATTGCCGCCGGTCACGAGCACCGATCTGCTCAACCTGTTCCCTCGACTTCCTCAGAGGCTGTGTCGCCGCCCGACGCTATCGTGTCCGGCCGCGTACGACGAAACCTCGATGCACTCATCGAGCGGCAGCAAGGTGGTCCCCTCGGAGCCAGTGTTCGACCTCCGGGGTCGCAGGCTCCCGAAGCGCGACCGGCTCCTCACTCGTCATCCTCGAGGCGGAAGCCGAGCTTGAGGCCGACCTGGAAGTGCTCCACCTGGTCGTCGACGACTTGCCCTCTGACCTGGGTGACCTCGAACCAGTCCAGATGACGCACCGTTCGACTAGCCCGCTTGATCGCGTTGCGGATGGCGTCATCGACACCCTCGGGCGAGGTGCCGACCACCTCGGTGACGCGGTCCGTACGGTTCGACATGGCAAGAACCTCCTGGTCGGTGATGCTGTCCCTTCATCATGGCGCTCCCGGCATAGCGATGGCAGTCCGGGGCGGTGCGAGATGAACTTGTGCATCACCAGGGTGCGCATGGGTCAGACGCCCCACCGGCGTACCGTGGGGGTGAGGAGACGAGGACACCCGTGACTCAGCACCAGGAACACCCGGTCAGCATCACGTCGGCCCGCACCAGCCACAGCGACGACCTGCACAAGCGGCAGGTGCGCTACCTGCTGTCCATGGGCATTCGGACGGTCTGCTTCGTGCTCGCCATCGTCACCGACGGCCCGCTGCGCTGGACGCTGGTCGCCGGCGCCGTCTTCTTGCCGTACGTCGCAGTCGTGCTGGCCAACGCCACCGACCGCCGGACCGATGCGGGGCCGGCCAGCTTTCTGACCGAGGATCGCCCCGCGATCGAGGCCAAGCCGGTCGATGTGCCGGACCGCACGGAGAAGACCTGACGCTCTGGACGATGCCACCCGAGCGTGTCAGACTGAGCGCCGAAGGCGATCCGGTTCCCCCGTCGGAGAGCCTGTCGTGATGCCGGGCAGCCTCCCCCCGTGGCTGTCCGGCATCGCCCTTGTCCGGACCTGCCCGAGAGCGACGACCAGAGTGTGCCGTGAGCCCAGCCGCTGACAAGACCCCCGACACCGCCGGTGCCGCGGCCGGTCACGACGCAGCGGACGCCGCCAAAGCCGCCGCCAACGCGGCTAGCGAAGCGGCTGACAACGCTGCCGCAGAGGTTCTCGTCTGCTCAGCCAAGGGATGCCGGGAGCCGGCCACGGTTGCGCTGCTCTGGAACAACCCGAAGCTCCATACCCCGCAGCGGCGCAAGACCTGGGCGGCCTGCGGAGCGCACGAAGAGTCACTCAGCCGCTTCCTGGCCGCCCGCGGCTTCCTCCGCGAGACCGAGCCCCTAGCCCCCTAGCCCCGAGGGGAAGTCGCTCAGCCGCCGATGGCGGACATCGGGCGGGCGGGCTGCAGGAACGACTCGTCGTTGATGCCGTGCCCTGGCCGCTTGGTCCACATCGCCGCACGCCAGCGGTCGGCGATCACCTCGTCGGTGGCGCCGCCGCGCAGCGCCGTTCGCAGGTCTGACTCCTCGCGCGCGAACAGACAGTTGCGGACCTGGCCGTCGGCCGTCAGCCGGACCCGGTCGCAGTCACCGCAGAACGGCCGGGTCACCGACGCGATGACCCCGACGGTGCCGGGTCCGCCATCGACCACGAAGAGCTCGGCGGGGGCGCTGCCGCGCTCGTCGGGGTGCGCCGTCAGCACGAAGGCGGACTCCAGGGCCGCGAGGATCTCCTCGGCGGTGACCATCGCCTCCCGGCTCCAGCCGTGCTGAGCGTCCAACGGCATCTGCTCGATGAAGCGCAGTTCGTAGCCACGTTCGAGGCACCACTCGAGCAGCTCCGGCGCCTGGTCGTCGTTGACTCCGCGTAGCAGCACGGCGTTCACCTTGACCGGCGTAAGTCCGGCTGTGTGTGCCGCCTCGAGCCCCCTGACCACGTCGGCGAAGCGCTTACGACGGGTGATCGTCTCGAACGTGTCCGGCCGGACCGTGTCGAGGCTGACGTTGACCCGATCCAGGCCGGCGGCTGCCAGCGCCGGCGCCACCTTCTCCAGGCCGATGCCATTGGTCGTGACCGAGATCCGTGGCCTGGGCTCGAGCGCAGCGGTACGCGTGACGATGTCGGTGAATCCGCGCCGGATCAACGGCTCCCCACCGGTGAAACGCACCTCGTCGACACCGAGGTGCGTGACCGCCACCCGGATCAGCCGTACGACCTCGTCGTCGGTCAGGATGTCCGCGCCGGGCAGCCAGTCGAGACCCTCGGCCGGCATGCAGTACGAACAGCGCAGGTTGCAGCGGTCTGTGAGGGACACCCGCAGGTCGGTCGCCGAGCGACCGTACTGGTCGAGCAGCGGCAGCGTGTCAGTCAGCGAACTCGTCACAGGTCCCAGACTACGGGGTTGATCAACGACGCCGACCCGCCCTCCCGGATTCGAGCGAGGTAGTTTGGCCTCGCTGTGTCCCCACCCGATCTCCCCGACCCCCCACAGGTGCCTGCGTCGTACCGCTTTCTGCTCACCCGACGCTGGCTCGGGCTGCTGCTTGCCGTCCTGGTCGTGGCGCTGGCCTGCTACGCGTTGGGCCGCTGGCAGTTCCACCGCTACGACGAGCGGCACGACCGCAACGCGACGACCCGGACGAACCAGAAGATACCTCCGGTCCCCCTCGACTCCTTGATGAACCCGGGGACGGCAGCGAACGCCGGCGACCAGTGGCGGCGGGTCGAAGCGTCGGGTCGCTATGACGTGGACCACCAGCTGACGGTCAGCTATCGCACGCGCCAGGGCACACCGGGCGTCGATGTCGTGACTCCCCTGGTCACCGATTCCGGGGTGGCCGTGCTCGTCGATCGTGGCTGGGTCCAGACGATCGGCAACGGCAACCAAATGGTCGACGTTCCCGACCCGCCGACCGGAATGGTCACCGTGACCGGATGGCTGCGCCTGGACACCGGCGACACGGGCAACCGGGTGACGCCGTCGCAAGGTTCGGTCCGTTCGATCTCGTCACGGGCGATCGCCGCCACCGTCCCCTACGACCTCTACGTCGGCTTCCTCGATCTCGCCGACGAGACGCCGTCGGTCCAGCCCAGTCCGGAGCTGGCCGACCCACCCGACCTGAGCGCCGGGCCGAGCTTCTTCTACGGCGTCCAGTGGTGGTTCTTCGGGCTGCTCGCGATCGGCTTCTGGGGCTACTTCGCGTACGCCGAGCGGCACCCGACCAGGCGGGTCACAGACCGCGCGTCAGCCCCCCGTCCACCGGCAACATCGCGCCAGTGATGTACGCCGAGGCGGGTGACAGCAAGAACGCGGCCGCGCGGCCGAACTCCTCGGGCCGGCCGTAACGGCGAAGCGGGATCATCGCCATCGACGCTTCTCGGGTGGCCTGCGGGTCATCGGACATGCCATCGAGCTCACGAACCCGTTCGGTGTCCACCCGACCGGGCAGCAGACCGTTGACACGGATTCCCTTCGGGCCGAGCTCGTCGGCCAGGTTCTTGGCGACCATGCCCAGGCCCGGTCGCAGCCCGTTCGAGATCGCCAGGCCACTGATCGGCTGCTTGACCGATGTCGACAGAACGAACGCGATGGATCCGCCGTCCCCCAGCTCCCGTCCCAGCGTGGTCGCCAGCCGCACCGCTCCGAGGAAGATGCTCTCGAAGGCAGTGGTCCACTCCTCGTCGGTACGCTCCATCGCCGGCCCGGCCGTAGGCCCTCCGACGCTGATCAGTGCGCCGTCCAGCCTTCCGTAGGTCTCGCGTGCCGCCGCGACGAGCGCTGCCGGCGTACCGGGATCGCCGTTGTCGGCCACGATGCCGTACGCGGACTCCGCCCCCAGCGCCACGACACAGGCGTCGACGTTGTCTCGGTCGCGTGAGGAGACCACGACCTTGGCGCCCTCGGCCACGAGCACCTCCGCGCTGGCCCGGCCCAGCCCACGACTGGCGCCGGTGACGATGTAGACACGGTCCTTGAGTGCGAGATCCATGCGGCCCATTGTGCCGTCGTGCCGGACGACGCGCCGGATGCGGTGGTGCTGCGCTCAGCGACTGAGCTGGGGCTCGGTGCCCCGGCCGCTCGGCTCGTCGCCGATCAGGTCGTCCGGTACGCCGTCGGCCGTCTCCGTCTGCGCCGGTGCGTCGGACGCGAACTGGGTGTCGTAGAGCTGTCGGTACAAGCCGCCACGGGCCAGCAGCTCAGGATGCGTGCCGCGGTCGACGATCCGACCGTCTTCTACGACGAGGATCTGGTCCGCGCTCCGTACGGTCGAGAGTCGGTGCGCGATCACCATCGACGTACGACCCTCGAGTGCGGTGTCGAGGGCGCGCTGCACCGCAGCCTCTGACTCGCTGTCCAGGTGCGCGGTGGCTTCGTCGAGCACGATGATCCGCGGTGCCTTGAGCAGCAGCCGGGCGATGGCGAGCCGTTGCCGCTCACCTCCCGACAGCCGGTAACCGCGGTCACCGACGACGGTGTCGAGTCCGTCGGGCAGCCCTGAGACGAGGCTCCAGACCTGCGCTGCCTGAAGGGCGCCCTCGAGCTCGTCCTCGGTCGCGGACGGGCGGGCATAGAGCAGGTTCGCCCGGATGCTGTCGTGGAACATGTGCGCGTCCTGGGTGACGTAACCGACGGTGTCGCGCAGCGAAGCGTCGGTGACGCCCCGAACGTCGTGCTCACCCACCAAGACAGCACCTGACGTCGGGTCGTACAGGCGGGCCACCAGGTGCGTGAGCGTGGTCTTGCCGGCGCCGGACGGGCCAACCAGGGCCAGCATCTGGCCGGGCTCGACCCGGAAGCTCACGTCGTGCAAGACCTCGATGCTGGTGCGACCGTCGACGATCGCAGCCACTTCCAGGCTGGCCAGCGACACCTCGTCGGACGTCGGGTACGCGAAGTCGACGTGGCGCATCTCGACGCTCGCAGGAGCCGTGTCGATCGGGACCGCGTCGTCGGCCTCGCGGATCATCGGGGCCAGGTCGAGGACCTCGAAGACCCGCTCGAACGACACCAACGCGGTCATGATGTCGATGCGCACGTTCGACAGGGCCGTCAACGGGCCGTACAGGCGCCCCATCAGGGTGGCCAGCGCGACCAGGTCGCCGACCGTGACGGCCTCACTGATCGCGAGATGACCCCCGACGCCGTACACCAGCGCCGTCGCCAGCGCGGCGACCAGGGTCAACGCGCTGAAGAAGATCCGGCCGGTCATCGCGATCTTGACCCCGAGGTCGCGCACGGTCGCGGAGCGCTCGGAGAAGTCACGCTGCTCTTCCTCAGGACGCCCGAAGAGCTTGACGAGCAAGGCACCACCGACGTTGAACCGCTCGGTCATGTTGGCCGAGAGCAAGGCGTTGGTCTGCATCTGCTCACGGGTCAGGCCGGACAACTTGCGCCCGGCCCACTTCGCCGGCAAGAGGAACACCGGCAGCATCGCCAAGGCGATCAGAGTGATCTGCCAGGAGAGCAGGAACATGAACGCGGCGACCATGATCAGGCTGATCACATTGCTGACCACCCCGGACAGGGTCGAGGTGAAGGCCCGCTGGGCCCCGATCACGTCGTTGTTGAGACGTGACACCAGTGAGCCGGTGTTGGTACGGGAGAAGAACGCCAGCGGCATCCGTTGGACGTGCCCGAAAACCTGGGTGCGCAGGTCGTAGATCAAGCCCTCGCCGATCCGGGAGGAGTACCAGCGCTGCGCCAGCGTCAGACCAGCCTCTGCAAACGCGAGCAGGGCGACGATCAGTGCCAGTTGGGTGACTAGTCCACCGTCGCTCTTCAAGATGCCGTCATCGACGATCTTCTTGAACAGCAGCGGTGAGGCGACGACCAGCAGCGCGTCGACCACCACGAGCACCAGGAAGCCGACCACCTGGCGCGAGTACGGGCGCGCGAACGAGACCACGCGCCGGGTCGTACCGGGGGTCAGACCATCGCGATTCTTGGTCGGGTCCTCGCGGGAGAACTGGTGCATCATCCGCATCGGACTGGGGGAACTAGCCATCGTCAGGTCGAAACACCAGGTCAGTCCCCTTTGTTCCCGTGGGAACAGTGTTCCCGTGGGGAACAGTGTTCCCAGCGGGGGGGAGTGTTCCCATGAGGCACAGTATTCCCGGCGGACGCGGTCATCGCGTCGACCAGCGCACGGAGTCGCCGGACCTGAGCCGCCCGCCCGGCGCCGAGCTGGCCGTGGAAGCTGCGCCCGCCCGCGGTCCGTAGCAGCGCCTTGGTGGCCGTCACGGCGCCGTGCGAGGGTGCGGTCACGGCAGCGACCAAGTCGGCGACGGCGTCGTCCAGGTGCTCTCGGGGTACGACGATGGTCGCCAGCCCGATCGCGTGCGCCTCGGCGGCCTCGACCCAGCGGCCGGTGACGCAGATCTCCAGGGCCCGCGCGTAGCCGACGGACTCGACCAGCGGCTGAGTCCCACCCAGGTCGGGGACCAACCCGAGGGACGTCTCTCGCATGGAGAAGCGCGCGTCGTCGGCGCACACGCGCAGGTCACACGCCAAGGCGAGCTGGAAGCCCGCGCCAACGGCATGGCCCTGGATCGCGGCAACGCTGATCAGGTCCGGGCGACGCCAGACGCTGAACGCTTCCTGGAACGACGAGATCTGCTCTGCCAGCGCGAGGTCGTCGAGCTCGACCAGCTCGACGAACGAGGTGTCGCCCGGAATGCCCTCCGGGGTGAACATCCGAGTGTCCAGCCCGGCGCTGAAGGACGGCCCCTCGGCGCGCAGGACCGCAACCTTGACCTCTGCCCCGAGCGTCTCACCGATCTCGGCAAGCGCCTCCCACATCCGCGGCGACTGAGCGTTTCGGCTCTCGGGTCGGCACAACGTCACCCGGGCGACCGGCCCGTCGACGTCGAGCCGGAGCCCGGCATCGGCGTAGGAGTCCGTCATGGCCGCAGCCTAGACGCTGGCACGTGCCCCCAAGATCCGACTTTTGCCCTGCCCAGGGATGGCAACCCTCGGATCCTTGGGCGGGCGGTTGCTAGGCGAGCGCGACGAGATCGGCGTACTCGGGGCTCCACAGGTCCTCGACACCGTCGGGGAGGATCAACACCCGGTCCGGACTCAGCGCGTGGACAGCACCCTCGTCGTGGGTGACGAGCACGATCGCGCCCTCGTAGCCGCGGATCGCCGCCAGCACTTCCTCGCGACTGGCGGGGTCGAGGTTGTTGGTCGGTTCGTCGAGCAGCAAGACGTTCGCGGTGGAGACCACCAGCGTCGCCAGCGCGAGCCGGGTCTTCTCCCCTCCCGACAGCACGCTCGCGGGCTTCTGCGCATCGTCGCCGGAGAACAGGAACGAGCCGAGCACGGACCTGGCCTGCGTCTGGGTCAGCTCGGGCGCGGCCGACTGGAGGTTCTCCAGGACGGTACGCGTCAGGTCCAGGGTCTCGTGCTCTTGCGCGTAGTAGCCGAGCTTCAGCCCGTGGCCGGGCAGCACGGTGCCGGTGTCCGAAGGGTCGAGGCCGCCGAGGATGCGCAGCAAGGTGGTCTTGCCGGCGCCGTTCAGGCCGAGGACGACAACTCGGCTCCCCCGGTCCACCGCCAGGTCGACGTCGGTGAAGACTTCGAGGGAGCCGTACGACTTCGACAGCTCTTCGGCCGTCAGCGGCGTCTTGCCGCAGGCAGCCGGCTTGGGGAAGGCGATCCTGGCGACCTTGTCCTGACGTCGCTCGGCCTCCAGGCCGCTGAGCAGCCGCTCCGCGCGCCGCGCCATGTTCTGGGCAGCGACCGCCTTGGTGGCCTTGGCACGCATCTTGTCGGCCTGCGCCAGCAAGGCGCCGGCCTTCTTCTCGGCGTTGGCACGTTCGCGGCGCCGCCGCCGTTCGTCAGTCTCGCGCTGCTGGAGGTAGGCCGTCCACCCGACGTTGTAGACGTCCACCTCCGCACGGTTGGCATCGAGGTGGAACACCTTGGTCACGGTCTCCTCCAACAAGGCGACGTCGTGGCTGATCACCACGAGCCCGCCCTTGTGCCCCTTGAGGAAGTCCCGCAGCCAGACGATCGAGTCGGCATCGAGGTGGTTGGTCGGCTCGTCCAGCAGCAGCGTCTCGGCGCCTGAGAACAGGATTCTCGCCAGCTCCACCCGACGCCGCTGTCCACCCGACAAGGTCTTCAGCGGCTGCTTCAGCACCCGCTGCGGCAGGCCGAGGCTCGACGCGATCTGGGCCGCCTCCGACTCGGCCGCGAAGCCGCCGGCAGCATGCAGCTCCGCGTCGGCCTGGGTGTATCGGCGCATCGCCTTGTCTCGCGCGGCATCGTCGTCACTACCCATGTCGTGCTCGGCCAGGCGCATCCGGCGTACGACGTCGTCGAGGCCACGCGCGGACAGGATCCGGTCCTGAGCCAGCACCGTCAGGTCGCCGGTACGCGGGTCCTGCGGGAGATAACCGACCTCCCCGGTGCGGGTCACGTCGCCGCCGGCCGCCTGTGCCTCGCGCGCGAGAATCTTCGTCATCGTCGTCTTGCCGGCGCCGTTGCGACCGACCAGCCCAACCTTGTCGCCGGGTCCGATCCGGAATGACGCATCCTCCACAAGCACCCGGGCGCCCACGCGGATGTGGAGATGGTGAGCGGTGATCATGGCGAAGCAGAACTTTCGACGTCAGCGGATGGATGGGCCGGTGCCCAGGTGGAGCGTGGCTGCTCAGATCACGGCATCATGGGCCCAGGCTACCGTCCGGAGGACCCCTGCATGAAAATCAACCCGAAGGCCAGGATCGACCGTGGCCGCGTCCGTGTGCGCCGCGGCGGCGGTCGCAGCGGCGGCTTTCCGATGCCGTCGGGCGGACGAACCGGGGGCGGGAGCGGTCTGCCCATCCCGGCCGGAGGCGGGATCGCCGGGATCGTCGTGGTGATCATCGTTCTGGTCGTGATGGCCCAGTGTGGTGGTGGTCTGCCGGGTACGGGTGGTGGCAGCGACACGACCGGCGGCGACCAGGTCGCAAACTGTGAGAGCGGTGCGGACGCCACCAAGTCCGAAGACTGCAAGCTCAACCTGTTCGTCTCGGTGATCGAGCGTTTCTGGGCCACGGCGCTGCCCGACCAGGCCGGCGTGCAGTACACCGATGCGCAGATGCAGATCTTCAGCGGCAGCACGTCGAGCGGCTGCGGGCAGGCATCGTCGGCGATGGGCCCGTTCTACTGTCCCGCCGACAAGTACGTCTACATCGACAGCACATTCTTCGACGACATGCTCAAGGGACAGCTCGGAGCGCAGGGCGGTGACTTCGCCGAGGCGTACGTCGTCGCCCACGAGTACGGCCACCACGTCCAGGACCTGCTCGGGACGATGGCGAAGGCGCAGAGCCGCGAGACCGGTCCGACCAGCCCGTCGGTTCGGCTCGAGCTGCAGGCCGACTGTTACGCCGGTGTCTGGGCGCACAATGCCACCACGGTCAAGGACTCCGCCGGCAACGTCTTCATCACCGACCTGACCGATGACGACATCAAGCGCGCGATCGACGCTGCGACCGCCGTCGGCGATGACCGGATCCAACAGCGCACCCAGGGGCGGGTGAACGAGGAGCAGTGGACACACGGGTCCGCCGAGGAGCGCGTGCGCTGGTTCATGACGGGCTATCAGGACGGCGCCGTCGACGGTTGCGACACCTTCTCCGCCTCCTCCCTCTGAGTTGTCAGACGCAGTGGGTGCTGTCGGTGACGGTGACCTGCACCGAGCGAGCCTGCTGCACGGCCGCCTCGAGGACTGCCCGTCTCGGGTCCGCGACTGCCCCGATCCAGTGCTGCGGGATCCCGGCAAGCGGCGCAGCCCTGGCATCGTCGAGAACTGCTTGTACGCCGGCCCGATCGCCACCGATGACGATCTCGTCCAGCTTCTCGGCGACCGGCCCGAGGATGCGCGCCACGTGCCCGGCGGCCGCCGCGTAGGCCTCACGCGCCTGGTTGTCCCGGCGCCGGGCGACTCGCTGCTGCGACCAGCCCCCGGCCTTGGTCTTGCCCTGCACGTGCCGTTGGCCGACCTTCGCCTCGACGATCTCGGCACCGACGACGTGCGCCACCGCGAAGCCGCCGCGGCGTACGAGCACGACACCGATCCGCCGAGGCTCCCCGAGGTGCGCCAGTAGTCCCGAGCGGTCCGTCCGAGCCAACGGCGGAAACGGCACTGGCCACGACGCCCGAGCCCCATCGGGGCTCACCGCGCGGACGGCGGAGGGCTCGATGGTCCACACCGTGTCCGGATGCCGAGCGTCGTAGCGTTCGATCCACCCGGCGAGGCGGGCGAACGCGACAGTGACCACGCGCGCCGGCGAAGACGGATCGCGGGACGGGCCGTGAGACGCGTCAGGCAGCGGGGTTCCTGCGATAGCCGGGCAGCAGCTCGTCGACCAGAGCATCGGTCTCCGGTTGTGGGCCGCGCAGTGAACCCTGGCGAGAGATCGCGGCGTACATGTCGTCGGCCACGGCGCGTACGTCCGCCGGACCGGCGTACCGGTTGGCGAGCGACAGCGCATCGCGCCAGATCTCCTCACAGGCCGGTGACATCCGCAGTCCGGACAGCAGCGCGTTGCGCGACCGTAACGGGTCCCCGGCCGCAGCCGCCAGCTGGGCGAGCCGACGAGCCACCGCCACGACCGCCACCCGCGCGTCTGCCTCGACCGTCTCGTAGGCGAGCCAGCCGTACCGCCGGGCCGGCAGTCCGGTCCACGCCGCGCCGGTTACCAACGTCAGCGCAAGCTCGAGGTCGCCGAGGGCGTCAGACCCGGTTGCGGCCCGGTTTGCGAGAGCGCGGAAGACGTCCCAGTCGAACCGCAGTCCACCGCGGGCCAGCCGCCATCTCCCCTGCGCGTCGATGTTCAGCCGCGGTGTAGCGGATTCGTCGGTGCCCAGCCAGGTGGCTACCTGCGCCAGGGCCGAGTCGCGGACGTCGTCGCTGACTCCGCGCGGCCAGATGGCCGCTGACAACACGTTCGGGTGGATGCCTTCGGGATGTAGCGCGAGGTAGACGATCAGCTCGGTGAGCAGGTCTCGACGTGCCTCGTCCACCTCACCCGGACCGGTCACCCGCACGTGCCCGAGGCTGGTGATCTCCACCGCCATCGGCTCGGTGACATCGAGGCAGTCCGGGTCGACGACCGGGGCCGCGAGGGCCGCGGGTGACGGGTCGTTGGGGTCGTCGCCGGAGCCGCCGGTCGCGAACTCGGCGTCGAAGACGCTCAGTGCGTCACGGTACGTCTCGGCCGAGACTCGGTGCGCCGCGACATCGATGCCGAGCGGCCCGCACCACAGCGTGCCGTCCGAGGCGGCCACCATCCGGGCCGGCGACACCTTGACGTCGCCGACGGCGATCACGCCTACGGCGTTGCGAGGATCGGTGGCAATGTCGTGCAGACGCTTGACGTCGGCGTCGCCGGGCACGCCGCTGAGGATGACGAACTCCGGCGCCCACAGCCGGGCATCGGCGTCCTCGACCCGACCGGCGCGCACCGAGTCGAAGCCATGGGCCGCGCAGGCCGAGTGTTGACGACGTCGCTTGGCGTCAATGATCTCGAACACCTCCGGCAGCTCGTCATAGTGGCGGATCTGACCCGGTGCCAGCTCGGAGAGATCGTCGGCGAAGCCGACGAAGGTGACGCGGGGTGAGTCCGACCAGCGGTTGGTCGCCAGAGCCAGACCGAGACCTACGACGATGTCGCGGGCGACGGACAGGTCGCCGCTGATGCTGATCACACCGCCCACCGACTCCACGTCGATCAACGTCTCCACGTCGCCGCGACGTCCCAGCGCAACCAGTCCGGGCAATGGGCTGAGCGCGCCCGGTTCAGGCCGAAGTCCATGGGCGTCGGAGCGATCGACTACCCACGTCCGGCCGCCCACATCGCCCGCCCACGGGCTTGCGAGCCGGACCCGGGTCTCGGCCGGGAACGTCACCGCGAGCCCGTCGACGCCGAGGACGGCGCTGGTCGGCGCGGGCAGCGAGTGCCCGTCCGGAAGTGCCTGGCCCAGGCTGCGCAAGACCCGGTCGATGAAGGTGGCCGACGACTCGTCGGCGGTACCGCGCAGGTCGAACTCGTGGTCGAGCTGCTTGCCGCCCCGCGGGCTGGGGCCGCCGTCCCAGCCGCGACGGCGACGCAGGTTGAGGAGCAGCCCGGCCGCGAGCAGCGCCCCAGCTGTGCTGAAGCCGCCGATCGCGGTCATCGAGGCGTCGTTGGAGCCGCCGCCCCCTTGCTCCGTGCCGCCGCCGCCGTCACCCGGCCCGGCGTCGGGGTTGCTCACTGTCGGGGTCCCGTCGCGATCGCCGGCGTCGTGCCGGCCGTGCCCGTCGTGTTTCGGACCGGGGTCCTGGGTCCTGGGTTCGTGCTCGACCGAACGCAGACCCGGCCCCGTCGCGTCAGCGGGAAGCTTGAGGATCCACCCGGGGTAGATCAGGTCGGGATTCTTCAAGGTCGTCCCGTCAGGCTGGGTGACTCCCTCGTTCAGCCGGACGATCTCCTTGTAGCGCAGTCCGTTCCCGAGGTAGCGCTCGGCGATCCCCCACATCGTGTCGTAGTGCCGTCCCTCGGGCGGTTGGACCTCGACGTACTTGTGAAGGCCCTTCCCGTCCGCCTCGGTGAACGCCGCCGGACCGTCCTGCCGGTCCGGGGCCGGATGCCGAGCGGTGTCAGCCCTGCCGAGCCCGCCGGCGTCCGGCGCCGCCTGAGCGATCACCGACGGCCGCGCCTGGGTGTCCTCGGCGTGCAGTCCCGAGGTCACCGCGGTCGCGGCGGGCATCGTCGCGGCCAGCCCTCCGGCCAGCAGCAGAACCGCGCTGACCAGACGTCGGGCCAACGGCTGGGTGCCGACCGAGCCACCTGGCACGTGTGGGGACAGGCCGCGGCCCCGGCGTTCGGCGACGAACTCGACCATCAGGCAGACACAGAAGTGCAGCCAGGCCAACCACACGACTCCGACCAGGATCGCCAGCACGTCGCGCGGAGTGAAGTCGGCGTAGATCCAGTCACTCGAGGGAGCCTGGTCCGGCCAGGGCGTGCCGAACCCGGCAGACAAGGCAACCGGTACTCCGACGACGATGACCAGGATGGCGAGCAGGGCGAGCAGACCGCGCAAGATCTCGGCCCGCCGGCTGCCGGTCGGTTC
Source organism: Propionibacteriales bacterium (assembly GCA_038259225.1). Taxonomy (GTDB): domain Bacteria; phylum Actinomycetota; class Actinomycetes; order Propionibacteriales; family Nocardioidaceae; genus JANLYC01. Next base: position 25,901 of record JBBSPA010000004.1, on the reverse strand, counting down.
CCCGCCGGGCAGCCGCGAGTGTGGTGCGGTGCGCGTGGCGACCATCTGGCATTCCCTCCTAGGCCATCTGTTCGACCTGATCGAGCTGATCGAGCTGTCCGAACTCAGCCTCTGTCCGGGTGTCGGTGCTGGTGTCGCTTCTGGTGTCGGCGCCGGTTCTGCCGGCTCCGGCCATTGTGCAGCACCACGAGGTCACCGGGCAGTAAACGGTCCGAGCGGCGGTCCCAGTCGGATCGTCGCCGCCGCTTCGGTGCATCGGTTCGGTCTCGCAGCGTGTCTACCAGTCGGTGAGAGGTTGCACCTCGCCGACGGCCAGCCGCTGCCTCACGGTGTAGCTGTGCAGGCCGAGATCGGCGAGCTGCTGTCCACCCTGGCGGACCTCGACGTGCCAGGTGGCCTTGCCCGTGAGCTTGACGACTTCGTTCTCCTCCGACGACGACGAGTGCTGGTAGACCGTCCAGCATTCACTGGGTTGGGACCCGCCCTCGGAGCGCGGCACCGTGTCACGTTCGTTCGGGTCGAACGGGACGTCTGCCTTTCCGCACGGGATGTCGGGAAGACCATCCTGGCCTGGGTCGATCACGAAGCTCGCCAGCTCGGCATGAAGCGTGACCGTGCCCTGCGTGAACGTGTTGTAGTCGAAGTCGAAGTTCGGCTCGGCGGACTTGCTGCTGTCGATCGCCTGCACCCACGTGGTCCAGAAGTATTGGTAGGAGCCCACCCGCACCGGAGAGGCCGGTCCGGACCCGATCCGTGGCAGCGGGTAGTAGTTGCCCTGACCGATCTCACCCCACAGGTCCTTGATCGGCTGCGGGACGTTGTCGACCCACTGCTGCTTCTTGTCCTTCGGCACCCACTGGACGTAGATGACTACGTCCACGTTCGGCCCGCCCCACGGCTTCTCGAGATCGACGTGCGACAGGCAGGCCTTGATCATGAAGTGGCCGCCGGGCGGTTCCTCGTGGTTGATCACCATGCCCTCGGGCAGCGGGAAGAAGCGGCAGGGCGTGAACGGCACACCGTGCCGGTGCAGGAAGTGCTGCAAGGACTCCGGGACGCCGGTCGCGGTGCCGCCACTGGGGCAGTATCCGCCGGCACTGGAACTGGTGGCGTAGAAGACACAGCCGCCCACGGTCGCGATCCCCGAGCCGCCGCTGCTCGCGGTCACCGCCGCGGTCCGAGGGGCGCTCACGCCGCTGACCAGGCCACCCGCGGTCCAGCCGGCGGCGGCCGGTGTCGTGGCGGTGCGCGGTGAGCCGGTCGGCACCGCCGACGCCGAGGCTCCCAGGAGCCCGGACGCGAGCAGCACCACACTGCCCACGGCTGCGGCCGCGCGGGTGCGCACACGTGTCGCACTCATGACAAACCCCCACAATCAGGTACGAACGCGGTTCTTGGTGACGTCAGTCTATCGACTACCCAGGTCATCGGCTGCTTCGAGGCGTGGGCGACCGCGGCCAGCCACTCCGGCGGGACCGGTCCCGCCGGAGACACTCCGGTCACCTCGTCGACGAACTCCGTCGACGGCAACCACAGACAGACACCGAGCAAAATGCGGTCATCGCGCCGACGTTGCGCCCTCACCACGACCGCCAGCGGCCGGGTGGGCACGGTCAGCCCTCGCTGTGCCGCGTCACCGATGACCAGCCGCTGACGGGCGTACTCCGCCGCGGAGCTGACTTTCCGCAGCCGCGGCGTGGCATCCCCGGCGATGATCGACCGGGTCCGTTCGAGGATGAAAGTCCTGAGCGCGTCCCCGGCCGGCCCTGACCGGGCCCGCATCCGGACCGAGACCCGGACGGGTCCGGTCGTGACGATCGCGGACGACGGTCCGCTCTGCGCGTGGGGAGCGGGGTCGCTCGACGTCGTGGTGGCCGGCGACGGGCCTCCCGGCACGTGGACGGGCGCCGCGTCCGGCCGGGTCGCCTCGGAGCTGCACCCGACGAGCAGGGCCATGGCCGCACCCAGGGTCATCCACCGGCGCCAGCCGGCGGCACGTCGATAAGGAGCGGTGATCAAAACGACGGGGTCGCCTGGGTCGGGTAGGTCGAGACCGTGGTCGTGGTCTCGGTGGCCGTGGGGGGCGGTGGTGGCGCGTTCGGCGGCAGCGTGACCGTCGTTGTCGAGCAGGTCGCGCCGACGTCGGTCGGCAAGACGGTCGGCTGGCCGCACACGGTCGTTGGGTAGCTGCCCGGCGGGGTGATCGGGATCGTCGGCGGGTCGCTGCTGTCGGTCTGGGTCGTGATCGTCTCGGTCGGGTAATCCGGCGTCGGCGTGAACTCGGGGAAGGCTCGGTCGTTGTAGGGATCCGTGACCGCCTGGACCGCCGACGCGGACGTCGTGGAGTTGGCGTGGAGATCGCCGACCCCGATCAGGCCGAAGAGCAGCGGACTGATCGTGATCTCGACGTGTACCTCGACGAAGTCCGCGTTCGTCCCTTTGTCGTGCCCGATGTCGGAGACCTCGCAGGTCGTGATGGTGTCGTCCTGCTGGCGGGCCAGGTCGCAATAGCGGTCGACAGCTTGTCGGGCCTTGTTCGGGTCGATCACGGCGTCGGTCTCGCGCAGGTCGAGCATCGTCGAGCCTGCCCGGGCCGCCTCCTCGGCAGACGCCTGGGCCCGCAGCCGGGCGTTCAGCTGGCGACCGCCGTCGGTCACGAGGCCGCCGAGCAGGAGCAGCCCGACGGCCATCACGATCACGGCCGGGGTCAGTGCGCCGTGATCGTCGCGGCTGCGGACGCGGCAGAGTGCGGCTCGAAGCCGTGACAGGTGGCCCATGCTCAGAACCCGCAGATCGGGTCGCAGTAGACACCGAACAGTGCGGGCATCGGACTGGAGAACGTGCTGGTGAGCCGGAGCCTGCCGATGCCGATGAAGCTCAGGTCGTCCACGTCGACGTTGCAGGAGACGGTGACAGTCAAGACGACCAGCCCGGGGTCGTCCCCGATCGGCGCCGCGTTGTACGGGCTCGAGGTCTGGAAGCTTCCGGTCGAGGACGAGACCTTGTGCGTGGCCGAGTCGCGACAACTCGTCGGGGCTGACTCGAGGTCGGCCGCGATCGTGTCCTCGACGGCCTTCTTGGCCGTCTGGCCGTCCCGGGTCGCGGTGGCCGTCCGGGCGGCATCCCGGGCCGCTTGGTCGACGTACCCCTGCACGTGAGCGTGCCGGCCGAACGCGGCGACGAGCAGCATGATCGCGAGCAGCATCGGGGCCAGCAGGACGAGCTCCAGGGAGGTGCTGCCCGACTCCCCCGGTCGCGCCCTCACGGCTGCCCCTGGTCGGGTTGGAAGTCCTCGATCAGGCCCGATGCCGACCCCGACACCGTGATCGTCCACCCAGGGATCAGGTCGATGACGCCGCCCTTGACCGTGACCGTGACCCGCTTGGACGCGTCGTCGTAGTTCGCGTTCGCCGTGGGGTCCTGCACGTCGCCAAGCTTCCTGGCGGAGTCCTCGGCCTTCTGCTCGACCTGCCGCTCCCAGCGACTCGGGCTGTCCTGGGTGTTGACAGTGCGGAGCTCCGCGACCCCCTCCCGGGCTGCCGCCAGGGCGACGTCGCGGGCATGCATCCACAGCGCGACCTCGATGATCGCGAAGATGAAGAGCAGGAACGACGGAGCGACGATCGCCATCTCGATGGCGCTCGCCCCCCGGTCATCCCGCTTGGCTGGCATCCTTCAGTCCGAGACCGGGCTCAACAGCCCCCGTCGGACTGGTTGCACAGCTCGTCCTTCTTGTTGGTCACCAGCGACCTGATCGTGGTGCCGATCAGCACCGCCGCGGCCACGACGATCGCGGAGATCACCGCCCACTCGATCGCCGATGCCCCCCAGCTGTTGTCCTTGCGGTAGCGCAGCGCCTCCCGGCGCAACGCGGCGTAGTGCAACAGCTGCTGAACGAGCCGGAACTCTGCTGGCATTGGTGTGACCCCTTCTCCCCGGTCCGTGTCGTTACGGACAAACTTTCGAAGCAGACGATACGTGCTAGTGCGTATGACGACGAATCCGACATCTGTGTTCTCGACCGGCGGGTTCGTGCGTCGTCATGGGTTAGCTGTTCAGAATCTGGGCAGTCGCAGGATACGCCAGGAACAGCAGGAAAGCGGCACAAATCAACAGTTGGGCCACCAGCATGGACTGCGAGCGCTCGCCGGCCTGGCCCTCGACGTCCGCCAGCTCCTTGCGGCGCATCGACTCCGCGCGCGCCATCAACGAGAGCTTGATCTTGGCACCTTCGTCGCCGGCCAGCGCGAGGGCCGAGGCGAGGTCGCGCAGCTCGTCCACCCCGAGCTCGCGACCGAGCCGGCTGACGCCTTCCCACGGCGTGATGCCGACGACCCGGGCATTGCTCAGTGCCTGCCGGATCCGGGCCATCGCCCAGTGGTCGCCGACCGACGACGCAGCCATCAGCGCCTCAGGCAGACCGCGGCCACCGGCCAGGTTCATCGCCACCAGATCGAGGAACGAGCCGACCACGTGCCGGAAGTCCCGGCGTCGCGCCTCGGCCTCCTTGCGTAGCGCCAGGTCGGGGATGAAGAACGCGAACACCGTGCTGCTCAATGTCAGCATCGTGGACAGGGTCGGGGACAGACCGGCCACGGTCACGACGGTCGGGACCCACAAGAGCGCACCGAACGCCAGCAGCACCTTCGTGCCGAGGTGGATGGCGAAGGGTCGGTTCATGATCGCCAGGTTGCTCCGCGACTTCTCGAACTTCCAGCCGCGCACCGCCGCCTCGGCCTCCAGCCGCGAGCCGAGGTTGAGCCTGGCACGCTCGAGCCGTCCGGGCTGTACGCCGGTGTCCACCATGCTCGGCGCCGGGGCGGAGACTCGCCGACCGGCGTCGATCCGGGCCAGTGTCGCCGCGACGCCTGGTCGCGGCCGGACGAAGACGCGGACCAGCAGGAACAGTCCAAGGCCGGCGAGCGCGCCGGCAAGCATCACGGCGATCACGAGACACCTCCACCGGTGACGGACTCGAGGCGTTCAGAGCCCCGGCGATGGCTCTGGACCAAGAAGCGCTCCGGCACCTCGACTCCGGCCAGGCTGCGCAGCCAGAAGACCCCGAGGGCGAACAGCAAGATCACTCCGACCAGGACGATCTGCCCCGACGCGGAGTCGTACGGGGTCAGGTACTTGTGGTTGAACAGGACCAGGGCTCCTGAGACCGCGAGCGTGACGCCGACGACGATCTGCACGCTGCGCCGGGTACTGCGCCGTGAGCCCTCGACTCGGCGCCGCAGGTCGAGCTCCTCCCGACCGGACTCCGACAGCGCCCCGAGGACATCCCGCAGGCCGGGGCCGCGCAGCCGGGAGTTCAGGATCAGGGCGGCGATGATCAGGTCGGCGGAGGGATCGTCGAGATCGTCGGCGAACTTCATCAACGCGTTCGGTAGCGGCTCGCGGACCCGGAGCCGGTCGACAAGCAGGTTCAGGCTGGGCCGGATGACCGGGGCGGCGTTCACGGTGGTCGCGGGGATGGCCTGCTCGAGCCCCACGGCACCGGCGATGGTGTCGCGCAGCGCCTCGGTCCAGGCGGTCAGGCCCTCGACCCGCTCGATGGCCAGCCGTTCCTCCGCGGCGCCGCCGAAGATCCGCTTCCAGAAGACGACCAGCAAGGTCAGGGCGGCCGCCAGCACGATCCATCCGGTTGCCGCCATCACGCCCAGGAACGTGATGGCCCCCAGCGCGAGTCGGATGGTGCCACCACGGAGGTCGATGTCCTGGAGCCTGAAGGACGACGTCGGGGTCCCGGCCACGGCACCGGCTTCCTGGCCGACGAAGAACAGCACCAGCACGAAGACGCCGGCACCGATCGCCGCACCGAGCGTCAGGAAGACGGCCAAGGAGTCGACCTGCATCACGACCACCCTCCGCCGTGTACCAGCGGACGGTACCCGTGCCGCTCCAGGTCGCCGATGCACTGGATCGGGGCGTGCGACACGGCCAGACCACTGGTGGCGTCCGGTGCGAAGACCTCGCTGGACAGCACCCGCTCGTCGTGACCGACCACCTCGCGCACGCTCTCGATGACACGCGCCATGCCGCCGCCCTCGGCGTAGTCGTTGCGCTTGCGCAAGAAGACGACGAAGTCGAGGGCGCCGGCGATCAACATCTGGGTGGCCTCGATCGGGAGCCGTTCTGAGGACTGGATGGCGTAGGTGCTGATCCGGTTGAACACCTCCAGGGAGGAGTTGGCGTGGATCGTGGACAGCGAGCCGTCGTTGCCTTGGCTCATCGCGTTGAGCATCGTCACGATCTCGTCTCCGAGCACCTCGCCGACGATCACCCGTGAGGGGTTCATCCGCGGCGAACGGCGTACGAGCTCAGCCATCGAGACTCCTCCGAGACCTTCGGAGTTCGGCAGCCGCTCCTCGAACGCGACGACGTTCGGGTGCAGGTCGGCGAACTCACCGAGTCCGAGCTCCAGGGCGCGTTCGACCGTGACGAGGCGTTCCCAGGCCGGGATCTCGTTGGCCAGCGCCCGCAGCAGTGTCGTCTTGCCCGCGTTGGTCGAGCCCGCCAAAATGATGTTCTTGCGCGCGGCTACAGCGGCCTTCAGGAACTCGCCGAGCTCCGGCGTGATCGTGGCGTTGGCCACCAGGTCGTCGAGGAACACCCGTCCCAGCCGCGACTTGCGGATCGATACCGAGGGGCGGGAGCAGACGTTCATCACGGCTGACAGGCGAGAACCGTCGGGCAGGCGGAGGTCCAGCTGCGGGTTGGCTGAGTCGAACGGCCGGCTAGCCAGGCCGGTGTGTGCTGCCAGCACCTGGATCAGCTCGACGAGCTCTTCGTCGGACTCGGCGACGTCACCGTGCCGCTCCTCCCGGCCGTCGCCGTACTGCACGAAGACGTGGTCGTAGCCGTTGATGTCGACGTTCTCGACGTCCGGGTCGTCGAGGAGAGGTTGCAACCTGCCGACACCGAACAGTGCGGAGTGGATCGCCGATGCGAGCCCGGCCTCCTCCTCCGGGGTCGGCGGAGTGCGGCCGTCGGCGATCTCCATCCTCGCGTGGTCCTCGAGGATCTGGATGATCAGTGAACGGGAGTACTCCCGCTCGTCCTCCGCCGACATCGGTGCGACGCCGTTCATCTGGTCACGGCGACGCTGGTCGTTGAGACGGTCCGCCACGTGCACGCGCAGCTGACGGACCAGATCGTGGTCGATCATCGGCCAGTCCCCCCGGGTGCAGCCTGGGCGCCGCCACGGTCGTCCTGCCAGCCCGAGGGCTCCGTGGCCGGCTCGTCGGCGAAGGAGAAGTCCCCCCACTCCCCTGTCTGTCCCTCAGGGGCGACCTCCTCGGGCAGCGGGTCGAAGAACGGCTCGACCAGGGCAGCGGCCTGCTCGGTCGCGGGACGGGCCGTCTTGACCAGCAGCGTCTTCTCGGCGCGTCCGACCACCTGGCCCTTGAAGAATCCCGCGCCCCTCGGGTCGGCCGCGATGTGCCAGACGGCCTTGAGCGGGATCTCCGTACGCTCCAAGGACTCGCGGACCTGCGCGACGGCGTCCCGGGCCTTCGGCTCACCGATCACCGCGAGTGCGATGGGTGTGCCGACCGGGGACGACGGGTCGAGGCTGGGTGCCAGGGCGACCAAGCGTTCCCGGGTATGGAGTACCGAGCTCGGATCGATCGTGCAGACCAGGACCAACAGACGCGAGGCGCGGATCAGCGTCGTCTGGGGCGTCGTGACCCCGATCCGTCCGCAGTCGGCGATCACGTCATAGCCAGGGATCCCGTCCAGCGCAGGCCCGAGCTGGGGCCACAGGTTGGTCAGTCCGGCTGCCTGCTCGGGCACTCGAGCGCCGACCAGCACCTCCAGACCACCGAGCACCCGTTGACTGTGCGCCAGGACCAGGTCAGAGCTCAGTCCCTTGCGTCCGGCCGCGGCCAGGCTGAGCAGGCCCCGTTCGGGGTCCAGCACGCCACCGTCGTCGGCCGACATCCGCAGCGGGATGTCTGCTCCGGCGGCGTCGCACTCCGCGACCAGGACCTGCCGAGGCCACAGCGCCCCCATGGCCAGCGCTGTGGTCGTGACCCCGGGAGACCCCTTGGCGGCCGCGACCGTGATCAGCGCCATCTACTGCGATTCCTTGGGGAGCTTGGCCACCTCGTCAGGCGTCGCACACTGAATCGTGCGCGCGTTCGGCGACACCTCCACGACCTCGACGTCGTTGAAGGAGGACGACGACGCGAACTCCGCGGAGCACTTGTTCGACATCACGACGTCGAGAACCGTCCCGCCACCGGTCTCCGAGCTCCGGGATCCGCGGACCACGCCGTTCGAGAGCAGGACCGGGGTGCCGTCCTGATTGCTCCGGACGACAACGACCGAGTCGCCCGGCTTGAGCGTCTTGGGGTACTGCGAGGGATCAAGGTCCAGCCCCACGATGTTCTCGTTGTCGCCGAGCTCGGGCGCGTCGCCGTACATGCCGCCGGCAATCACTGTGTTCGGGACCAACTCGACCCGTGCGTAGCTGTCGACGACGTCCTCGCGCTGACTGGCGAGGATGAAGTTCCCCCTGCCGGCGGGCAGGTCGATCGTGCGCAGGTCGCCGCGCTGGATCTGCTCGCCGTAGTGGATCGGCTGGTCGACGACGAGGTACGACTCGGTCTGGCTCTGCCGCAGCGCGAGCCATCCGGCGAGCACGGCACCACCGGCGATGAGCAGGACGGCCAGCGCCGCCAGGGCCGGCCGACGCTCGCGCGACGAGGGCAGCCTGGTCGAGGTGGGGGTGCTCGCTCCGCGCCCACGTGGCCCACCAGGGGGTGGCTGGTTGGTGATGGTCATCTGGGTTGTGCTTCCCCTCTGTCGAGGCCAGCACTCCCCGTGGTGCCGGCTCGTTGCCGGACAAACTCTACTTCGTTCTCGGTGCTGCGGAGTCCAGGTGTACGAACTTCACTAATCCGGCTGATCGGACGGGGGTTCGGTCGCCTCACCGATCGAGCCGCTCACCCATCGGGTGTACTGACCGAACCACTGCAGACATCCCTTGCGGGTTGTTCTCCTCGCTCTTCTTGAACGCCTTGATGACCGCGAACGTCGCCAGCACGACAGCCACCACCACGATGCCGGCCACGATCGCCGGCCAGATCCGTCGTTGATCTCGCCACGTCCGGCTCGAACCATGCAGCAGGGCGGAGTGGAGCTGTCGACGCCGCAGCGCATCGGCTTCCAGGAGATAGCGTTCGGCGTTCGGTGTGGTCCCGGCGTTGGGCGGCATCCACGGCGTCGGCGCCGGCGGCGGGTCGCCGTCGCCGGGCGGCTGACCCGGCGATGGGGTCCAGGACGGTCCCGACATGACTCAGCGCCTCGCTGTCTGGGCCATCGAACCGAGCGCCACCAAACCAGCGATGTCGATCATGGCGAGCCGGGTGGCGACAGCGACCCGAGACGGATCGAAGGCGACCCCTTCGGCCAGCAGCTCCTCCGGTGGCACGGCCACGATCCGGGCACCCTGAGGCATCGTCTCGCGCATCGCCTTCACGATCGTGCGGAGCGCAGCCTCGCGCTGGCAGACCACGACATAGATCGCAGAGTCGAGCAGATAGGGATCGATCTCGGCAGCACGCTCGGCGGCCACCCGTGCCGCGTCGACGCCGTCCGGTCCGGAACCGCTGACGATGACGACCTGATCGGCTCGACTGAGGATGCTGTGGCCGGACTCGCTGGCATCGTTGCCGACGTCGAACAGCGAGAATGCCGACGACTGGCCGAGCCGGTCGACGATCGCGGGGACGTCGACTCGACGCACCGGCGTACCCCAGCGCGGACCATCGAGCACCTGCAGCCCGTTGTCGAGCCGCAGCGGACTCAGCTCGGCATCCGCACGCGCCAGGTCGCGGGCGTTCGGCGCCTTCGTACCGGCCATGGCCAACCCCAGGGACGGGGTACCAGGACGGAGGGAGACCAGCGTGGTGGTGTCGTCGCGCAAGGCGGCCAGCACGCAGCCGACGCCGGTCGCCACGCAGGTGGTCCCGACCCCGCCCTTGCCCGCCAAGAACACCACCGAACGCGGCTCGGTCTGCCTGGCCCGCACCCGGTTGACCATCTCGCGCTCACGGTCCGCCGCGTCGGCCGCATCCGGAGTCAGCATCCCGAACGTGACCGCCCGGGCCAGTTGGGAGAACCCGGCCCGCTGTGGTTCACCACGCCCCTCACGGCCCAGCAGGAACTCCAGTGGGACGACGCGCGGCTCGGTCTCGCCGTCACTTCCGGGGGCGATCGGCGGTGGAGCCGGTGACCAGGCGTAGCTCGTTCCCGACTCGGGGAGGGCGGGGGGCTGCCCACCGGGTCGAAGCGGGACCACGTTGGCTGCCACGACCGGTTCGTGGGCCTCTGCCGGAGGTCCCGACGCCGGGTCGGCGCGAGGACCGTCCTGCTGGTCGGGGTCCGAGGAATGCCGCGCCGGTCGCGCCGGCGCCGGAGCCTGAAGGCCCAGGGCGCGCGGGTCGATGCCCATCCTCGCCAGGTCACCAGCCGCGCTCTGCGCGGAGGACCGGCGTCGCGCCGCGGCCTGCTCTGCCGCCTCCTCAGGCGAGAGGTCGTCGCTCATCGACAGATCTCCGTCCGATGCGTCTCCACGTCAGTTGCCCTTCACATAGTCGTACAGCCCGACCGCTCCCATGGTCACCACGACCAGGTCCACCACGACGACGAACTCGACCAGGTTCAGGATCCTCTTGGTCCGCGCTCTCGTCACGTCCGACAACCGCGCGATGCTGACGCCTACGGCCGCGGCACCGACCGCAGCGATCGCGGCATACAGCCACCGGTCGAGCGCCTCGTTGTCGGACGCGACCTGGACCACGCTGGCGAGCAGCACGAAGACCCCTGCCAAGCGTGGTGGCAGCATGAACTGGATCCGGCTGAAGACACGTGACCGGAGCAGGAGCGTGGCGGCCAGGCTGAGGCTGAGCAGCCGGTCCCAGACGTCCTGACTCGTGTCGCTGCCGTGCATGCCGAGCCGGAAGCCGATTAGTGCCGCGACGAGGCTGACACCGATCACGCTGCCGAGCAGCAGGCCGGTGCTCTCCTGGAAGCGGGCAGCCAAGGCCTGGGCCGACATCCGACCCGCGTTGCGCACCCGATAGTCGGCACTCGACAGGCCTCCGACAGCAATGGACAGGCGAGGCATCACGCCGATGCTGAGCACCGCCAGGGCCGCGACCACGCGTACCGCGACACCGACGTCGGCACCGGAGGCGTCGGCGATCATGGTGGCGACCAGAGCGACCAGGACAACAGCGCAGGCAGCCAGCAGCGGTGTCGCCCTCGGGGTGAGCAACCTCCCGACACCGGCGACCACGGTCGCCGCTGCTACACCCACGGTGAGCGCGATGACCGTGTCGGACGAGTTGCGCGCCGTCACCTCGACGCCGGCCACGAACGCCCACAAACCTGCCACCGTCAAGGAGATGTAGGGCGTCCACCGCGCGGCCCAGCGAGTCCCGACCCAGGTCGCTCCGACCAGGATCACGGCCGTGGCCAGGGCGCTGGCGACCCGTTCGGTCTCCACGGTCGAGCTGGACTGGAGGAAGGCCGGACCACCTTCCATCACCCGCAGCCAGAGGTCGATCAGCAGGCTCAGGAGCAGCAGGACCAACACGCCGCACGTGGCGATGATCGTGAACGTCACGGTCGACTGCGACGTCCACGCTCCACCGGCTCCGTCGACGGAGTCCTCGATCGCGTCCCGGACGTCCTCGACGAACGCCGCTCGCGCCTGGGTCGACAACGCGCGCAGCTCGATGACGTCGCCGTCGTGCACCCCGGCCTCGGCCAGGCTCTGCGACCACGCCAGCGACTGTCCGCCGATCCGAGCGAGGGTGAACTCCGTCGGCTGACCCGAGGAGTCCTCCGGTGCGCAGAAGCGCAGGACCTGCGGCACCACATCGGCCACCGGCAGCCCGCTGGGTAGCGCAAGGTCGACTCGACGCGTGCCACTGACGACCGTGATTCGGCTGTACGACGTGAGCACGAACGTCCTTCCGAGCGGATGCCGAGATCGTTTCACGGCACGGACAGGTGGCGCCTATTGAGCGAGTGGGTTGGACAGGAAACAATCGTGAGGGAGCATATCCGCTCGGACAGGTCATTTATCGCTTGGAGGCGCGCGTGACGACAACGTTGGTCAAGCGACCGGCCCGGATCGCTCCACCCACCGTGCCGACCGACCAGATCACGATTGCCGACCCGCCGACCCAACAGCAGACCCCGCCGGCCGCCGCAGGCGCCACGATGATCTTGATGCCCGTGATGAGCGGGGCCGGCTCCCTGACCGCCGCGGTCGCCAACCGCGGCAACCCGATGCTGGCCGTCGGGGGACTGATCTTCCTCGTCGGGTCGATCACCGTCGGAGCGATCATGATCATCTCCCAGCGGACCGGTCCCAAGCGGTTGCTGCGGGAAGGCAGGGAGCGCTACCTCGACTACGTGGAGGACCTGCGGCACTCATTGCGGGAGACGCTGTCGGCGCAGAAGCGGAGTGAAGCCTGGCGGCACCCCGTCCCCGAGCTGTTGCCCGATCTGGCGCGCACCAGCACGCGGCGATGGGAGCGACGCCGCAACGACTCCGATCATCTGGTGCTAAGGATCGGAACCGGCGACCAGCCCATCGCAGCCGCGCTCACGATGAACGCCGACACCGGGCCACTGAACCAGTTCGACCCGGTGTGTCTGGACGCGGCGGCCAACCTCCAAACCCGGTACTCCGTGCTGCACGACCAGCCGGTGACCGTGGATCTTCGTCGACGCAGCGTGCTCAGCATGCTCGGGGACGCCGCCGCCTCCCGCGAGCTGGCGACCGGGCTGGCGCTCCAGCTGGTCACCTTCCATGCACCCTCCGACGTCAGTCTGGCGGTCGTGCGATCCGATGACCATGCCGACGACTGGGACTGGGCGAAGTGGCTGCCGCACTGCCAGTCCACGGCCGCGATGGACGGGGACGTGCCCGCGCGACTCATCACCACCTCGGTCGGCGCGATGGCCGAGCTGCTCACTGGTGAGTTCGAGCGTCGCCTCACCGAACGCGCCCGGACCCGGGGACGCGAGCCCGACCCGCGCAACCGGCTGGTCGTCATCGTCGACGGCGACGGGCTGAACACGGTACGCGGACTGGAGTCGCCCGATGCCAACGTTGGCCTGGCCGAGCTCGGCGTCCACGTCGTGCTGCTGCTGGCCGAACGTCGCGACGAGCCGGAAGTCGTCGACGATCGGATCGAGGTCCGCGCCGACCTGACCGCCTTTCAGGCATCACGACCCGCCCCGTTCACCGTGGACCGGATCCCTGACGGCCTCCCCGTCCTCGTCAGCCGGCAGCTGGCCCCGTTGCGGATCTCGGTCGAGGAACGATCCGGTGACGAGTCGCTCGAGACGACCGTCGGGCTGCCGGAGATCCTCGGAGTCGAGGACCCGGCCGGCCTGGACGCGCGGGTGACCTGGCGCAAACGTTCGCTGCGTGACCTGCTGCGGGTACCGATCGGCATCGGGGCGAACGGCGGTGTCGTCCTGCTCGACCTCAAGGAGTCCGCGCACGGCGGCATGGGTCCGCACGGCATGGTCGTCGGGGCCACCGGGTCCGGCAAGTCGGAGATGCTGAGAACTCTGGTGTCGTCGCTGGTCATCAGTCACGGTCCCGACCGGCTCGCCCTGATGCTGGTCGACTTCAAGGGCGGCGCCACGTTCGCTGCGATGGAAGACATCCCGCACATCGCCGGGATGATCACCAACCTCCAGGACGACCTGACGTTGGTCGACCGGATGCGCGACGCCCTGTTCGGCGAGATGCAACGCCGGCAGGAGATCCTCAAGGGCGCGGGCAACCTGCCGAACGTCACGGCGTACCAGGACTTGATCGACGCGGGCGAGGACCTCGAGCCGCTGCCCCACCTGCTCGTGATCATCGACGAGTTCTCCGAACTGCTCACCGCGAAACCGGACTTCGCCGAGCTGTTCGTCGCGATCGGTCGGATCGGGCGCTCGATCGGCGTCCACCTGCTGCTCGCGACCCAGAAGCTGGAGATGGGCAAGATCCGTGGCCTGGAGTCACACCTGTCCTACCGGATCTCGTTGCGCACGTTCTCCGAGTCCGAGTCGCGTGACGCCATCGGCGTCCCGGACGCGTATCACCTGCCACCCGAACCGGGATCGGGCTACCTCAAGGTGGACACCACCGTCTTCGAGCGCTTCAAGGCCGCACTGGTGTCCTCCCCCTACACGCCGCCCACGGAGGGGCCCAAGACCGAGGTCCCCGCAGTGCCGTTCCTCGCAGTCAACGGGCTCGGCGCCTGGATCGCTGACCTGAACGCCGCAGCCGAGGCAGCCGCCAGCGCGCAGGACAGCTCCGGACGATTGTCGGGACGCAGCGAGCGCTCCGTGCTGGACGTCGTCTGCGGCCGGCTCCTCGTCCCGGGCGCGGACCGGGTCCGTCCCGTGTGGTTGGACCCGCTGTCCCCGCACCTGCCGCTTGACCGGGTGCTGGACCCGGAGCAGAACGGCGAGGCCGCCACGGTGAAGTCGGTGCTCGGCCTCGTGGACGAGCCGGCCAAGCAGCGGCAGTTCCCGCTCGAATGGGACTTTGCCGGTGCGGCCGGCAACGTGATGGTGGTCGGAGCGCCGCAGTCCGGCAAGAGCGTGCTGGTGCGCACACTGATTGCCGCACTGTGCCTGCGCTACCCCCCCTCCGACGTCGTCTTCTACTGCCTCGACTTCGGCGGCGGCACCCTGCGCGGTCTCGTCGACGTCCCGCACGTCGCCACCGTGACCCCACGGACCGACGTCGAACGGGTCAGTCGGACGGTCAACGACGTGATGACCCAGCTCGAGAGCCGCGACGCGTTGTTCCGCGAGCACGGTGTCTCGAGCATCGAGGAGTTCCGCCGCGCGAAAGCACAGGGCCGGATCCAGGTCGCGGCACCCGGTGACATCTTCCTCATGGTGGACGGTTGGGGCTCGTTCCGTGAGGAGTACGACGCTCTGGACTACACCGTCGCCGACATCGCGGCCCGCGGACTGAACTACGGCGTGCACGTGGTCATCACAGTGAGCCAGTCGATGGAGGTGCGGATGCGTATGCAGCCCGCCTTCGGCGGCCGGATCGAGCTGCGCCTCAACGACGTCTTCGACACCGACTTCGGTCGCGCCGTCGCCCAGCAGATCACGAAGGACACCCCGGGCCGTGGCGCGGTCGAGCCCGCGCTGATCTTCCAGACGGCGATGCCGCGGGTGGATGGCGTCGAGGACGACGACGACCTGTCCGACGGCCAGCAGGCGCTCGTTTCCACGATCGCCGCGAAGTGGCCGGACAGTGCGGTGGCTCGGGTCCAGGTCCTGCCCGAACAGGTCCTGCGCAGCGAGCTCCCGCCGGTGGAGCCGGCCTACCCCGAGATTCCGGTGGGGGTGCTGGACCGCAACCTGCGGGCCGCCTCGGTCGACCTGCTCCAGGGAAGCTCTCCGCACCTGCTGGTGTTCGGTGACGGCGAGACCGGCAAGACCAACATGCTCAAGCTGCTGCTCAAGGGCTACATGGAGCTGAAGTCCTCCGACGAGCTCGGCATCGTCGTCGTGGACAACCGGCGTAGCCTGCTCGACATCGTGCCCGAGGAGTACCTGCTGGCGTACTCCACCGACAACGAACAGACGCTCGGGGTCTCCACCGAGATCGCCCAGTCCCTGCGCAGGCGTCTACCCGGCAAGGACGTCACCTCACAACAGCTGCGTGAGCGCAGCTGGTGGAAGGGTCTGGAAGTGCTCTTCGTCGTGGACGACTACGACCTGGTCTCCACCTCCACCGGCAACCCGCTCAGTCCGCTGATCGAGTTCTTCGCGCAGGGCACGGACCTCGGTTTCCACTTCGTGATGGCCCGCCGGATGGGAGGCTTCGCCCGCGCCCAGTTCGAGCCGATGGTCCAGCGTCTGACCGATCTGAGCGTGCCGGGCTTCATCTTCTCCGGGGACCGGATGGAAGGTCGCGTGGTCGGTGGCGTGACTGCACAGCGGCTGCCGCTGGGACGTGCCCTCTACGCCAATCGCAACGGGCTCGTGGGTCAGGTGCAGACCGCGCTCGACGACAGCGAGTCGCTCTGACCCTCCGGAGACTCGCCTACCCAGCAGCCCACGAAGCGGCGTGACCGTGATGGTCACGTCGCTTGTCGGTCCTACCAGGATCTGTCAGCCGCCGAGCTGGACGTTGATGTCGCGGGTCAGACCCTGTTGCGCGGACAGGTTCCCCGCCTGCACGGCGGTGCACTCGTTCTGTCCGGCGGCGACCGTCCGGCCTCCGTTCGCGGTGTTCGAGCCGAGTGCACGCACTGCCTGTGGGAGCTGGAGGTGGCTCTTTTGGTGAGTGTCGTGGTAGCTGCTCAGGGCTTGGCTGACCAACGGGTGGTGGACGGCCCCGGAGGCGTCCATGTAGGAGTTCAGGACGGCGCGGACGGCCGAGTCGGCTTCCCCCCCGAGCCCGAACACGCTCTTGCCGCTGGACTGGACCACGCCGGTGTCCATCGCGTAGTAGTTCATCGGACCCTCCTGACTCCCGTGGTACGCCGGCTCAGCGGTTGCCGAAGTACTTCGTGGCCTGCTGCGCCGCGCCCTGCTGGATGTCCTGGCTCTTCTGGTTGCTGCTCAGCATCTTCGCCGCCGAGTCGATGCTCGTGGTGTCCCGCTCGAACTGCTGCTTGGCGATGCTCGCGACCTGCTCCGAGCCGGACACATCCTGGCCGAGGGCGGCCTGGTTGGTCTTGTGCAGGGTCGAGGACTGGTCACGCGCCTCGGACAGCGAGCCGTGGTGCGTCGAACCGGCGCTGATCGTCTCATCGCCGGCGGCGAAGTCGTGGCGAACCTTGTTACCACTCATGATGGGTTCCTCTCGGGCTGTCGTGAGATCGGGGATGAGCCGGTCAGGCTTCGATGGACTTGTTGAGGTGCTGGAAGGTGTTCTCGCCCTCCTGGGCCGACACCTTCTGCTGCTGCAGCGAATCGGTGGTGCCCTGGACGACGGCCTTCTCACCGTGCGCGAAACTTGCGGCGACTTCGGCGCCGCGGACGCCGGCCGTGCCGGATGCTCCGGAGTTGGTGGTCATCGCGCTGCGCATCATGTCACCGGCGGGGCCGACCATCCGGCCGTTCGTCGCCTCT
The DNA here is from genome assembly GCA_038259225.1 of Propionibacteriales bacterium. GTDB lineage: Bacteria > Actinomycetota > Actinomycetes > Propionibacteriales > Nocardioidaceae > JANLYC01. Next base: position 8,765 of record JBBSPA010000004.1, on the reverse strand, counting down.
GAGACGCTCTGGAGCGTCTTGGCTGCCTGAACACGGGAGTCAGCGTTCTCCACCATGCCTTTGGCAGCCTGGGAGACACCGCCGACCTGCTCCAGGCCAACTGCGTTGTTCGACATATCTCCTCCAGGAGTTTTGAGACTTCCCGTCGACCGTTCGCCGACGCCGTGAACGACGCTACAACGCCAGGGGGTCACGCCCGGAAACCCTGCTCAGCGACGGGATCTGGCCGCTCAGCGCAGCGGTAGGTGGGCCAAGCGGATCTTGGCGCCATGACCCCGCGAGGGTCCGCTCGCCGCGATGGTGACCCCCTGATGACCCAGAATAGTGACCGAACGAGCCCCGATCTGAGACGGACGATCCCGCGATGACACTGTTCGAGCACTACCCGGCCACCCCGGGCAGCGTGCGTAGCCGTGGCAAGGCGATCATCAGCGCGGGCACCCGGGTCACCGCGGTGGCACAGGATGTCGATCGTGCGCACAGCGGCGCCGTCTCCGTCGTCGACGGACTCCTGGCGATGCCCTTGCTCACAGCACCCAAGCCGGTGCGCGACTCCGCGCAGAGCACGAACCAGGCGGCCACGCTCGCCGGTGGCGCCACCAATCTCTTCGCGACCGACATCGAGAAGTACAACACCGGGATAGATGCGCTGAACCAGCGGTACGCCGCGGCCAAGGCGGCCAGTTTCAACGTCGACACCGAGCGTTTCTGGATGCACGGGAACCAGACTCCGGCGCAACGGCAGACAGCCTGTGACAACGCGGTCGCGAGCGCCAGGTCAGCGTTGATCTCCTCACTACGGGCCGAGAAGCAGAAGCTCGACGACGCCCTGGACCAGGACGCCCAGCACGTGGCAGCCATGCTGCGCAAGGGTCCGTCGGTCGATGCCGTCTACGAGCTGACCGCTGCCGGCGCGATCCCGCCGAACGTCGCCTTGGCCTACCCCGGCATCGACCCGAGCTTCCTCAAGGCACTGAAGGACGGCGGCTTGACCGCCTGGAAGGTCTACTCCAAGGTGCTGCGCATCAAGGGGAACATCGAAGCAGCCAAGCTCGCCGTGCAGGCGTGGAACGAGCTCGACGCGGGCCGATCGATGATCCCGTTCGCCCGCACGTTCGACGACGTCGTCGACGTGTTCGGTCAGCTCGACAACGGCGACGACTACATGGCCCTGTACGCGCAGATGCGCAACTCGGAGTGGCTCGCCAACGCCGCGCGGGCCGGTATCCCGATGTCGAAGTTCGCCAAGGGAATGGCGGGGCTCGGGATCCTGACGTCCGGGTACGACCTGTTCGCAAACCCCGACGGCCACTCCGGCGCGCGTCGAGGCGTCGACATCGGGATGGATGTCGTCGGGATCGGCGCGTCCGGCGCCGGACTTGCCGTAGCAACCGGGGTCCTCGCCGTCACCCCGGTCGGCCTGACGGTCATCGCGGTCGCCGGCGGAGTCACCGCCGCCTGGGCGGCCGGCAACTACATCTACGACCACTGGGACGACATCACCGACGGTGTGGACGCGGCCACGGACTGGGTCGGGGACAAGGCCTCCGACCTGGTCGACGGTGCAGGCGACGTCGTGGACGACATCGGCGACGGGATCAGCGGCGCCTGGCACGGAGTCTTCGGATGACGACGACGGACCACACACCGTCGGTCGACGAGATGGCAGTCCGGCTCCTCCACCAGGGCCGCGACCAGGCCCGCGAGGTCGTCGTCGTGACCGATGCCGACCTGCTGGCGCTCGACGGCGTCGATGCCCAGCACGTGGCACCGCTGCCCTGGCTCGGCGGTCGTGATCGGGCCACTCAGGAACTCGCCGCCGAGCTCGGTTGGCGTCAGCTCGCCGCGCGCGGGCTGGCCGCGACGGCATACGAGGCCGCCCAGACCCTGCACGTGAGCCTTCAGGTGCAGGCGGTGCTTCACCTTCGTCGGGCATCGTCGGCGATCGTCATCGCTCAGCAGGAAGCCTCCTTCGGTGTGAACTGCCTGGTGATCTACGGCCAGGGCAGCCTCGGCGTGCTCACCGAAGCCGTCGACGGCTGTGGCCTGCACCGCTTCACCACGATGTCGCCGCAGGCAGCCTTCGAGGCTCTGCTGGAGTTCTCGGTGCCCACCGGCGAGTACGCCGACGAGGACGGGCCCGTCACGGTCTTCGAGCAGAGCGAGTGGGTCACCGACACACCGCCAGGCCTCGGGGATGCGCTGGCCGCGACCGTGATCGCCGGGGTGAGTCGCTCGGGCCGCGATGTCGTCGAGCGCCGGATGTCGCTGTACGCCTTGCCGGACCGCGTCGTCGCCGGGTTGCCTGTCCACGACGGCCTCGGCATTCGCGATGTCACCCAGCAGACCGTGATCGACCTCCTGCGTGGCCTGTCCGGGTCCGCACCGCACAGCCCCGAGCCGCCCGCCGAGGCTGGACCGACGTCCCCGTCCGTCGCGTAATACTGTCGTCGCATGTCGTCGTCCGCACCTGCTGATCTCGGCCGGCTCGTGTACGCCGTCCGACCCACGCCGACCGCCCGTGCCTGGGCCGTGATGCTCGCCCCGGCGGTGCTGTTCACCGCCCTAGGCGCGCTGGCGCCGCCGCGGACCTGGTGGACCGCTGCGATCGCCGGCGGCGCCTATCTGGTGTTCCTTGCCGCTCTTGCCGGGTCTGGTTGGCTGGAACGTCACCGGGTGTACGAACGCGCGCTGGTCCTCGGGCCAACCTGGCCCGGCGCGAGGCCGTACGTGATCCCGGTGGAGACGATCAATCCAGCCAGCACCACCGTGCACCTGCGCGCGAACCGGATCAACCAGCGCCTGCACCAGAACGGACAGCCGACCATGCGGACGGCGGTGTACTCCACCCGGGCGGTCAGCCTGGTCGGTCTGCACTACGACGCCGCAGGCCCCCGAGCCCGGTCGGGGTCCCGCTCGCTCCGCGTGGCCTCGGCGCTGCTCGGTCAGCAACCGCTCGAGACCGGCGGCACTTGTCGATGGGTGCTCGGCGTGAAGGACCCCGCACCGCTGGTGGGTGCGCTGATGACGGTCCTCGAACCGACCGGGCGGGGTGGACCGCAGGCGGCCGACCAGGTGCTCGCCGCGCCGATCGAAGAGCCGGGCGGCCAGCCGGTGCGCGCCCGGTGAACGAGGTCGTGCGGCCCGCGGCGCTCATGCGGCAAGGCTCGGACGGCCCGGCTCAGACGTTGAACCCGAGTGCGCGCAGCATTTCGCGGCCGTCATCGGTGATCTTGTCCGGTCCCCACGGCGGCATCCAGACCCAGTTGATCCGGAAGTCGTTGACCAGCCCCTCGAGCGCCGTCTTCGTCTGGTCCTCGATGACGTCGGTGAGCGGACAGGCCGCGGAGGTGAGTGTCATGTCGATGGTCGCCACCGTGGCCTCGTCGACGGCGACGTCGTAGATCAGGCCGAGGTCGACGACATTGATCCCGAGCTCGGGGTCGACGACGTCCTTGAGCGCCTCGATCACGTCGTCCTTGGACACCGGCGCCGGGTCGGCGTTCAGGTCGACTTCGGGCAGGTCGGTCGTGTCGTGGGTCATCGGGTGTCTCCATCCTCGTCGGCTCTGCTCTCCTGGGCGAACGCCGCGGCAGTCGCATCCTTCCAGGCCATCCATCCCAGCAACGCACACTTGATGCGCGCGGGAAACTTCGCGACGCCCGCGAACGCGATGCCGTCCTCGAGCACGTCTTCGTCCGGCTCCACCTGGCCGCGTCCCTGCATCAGCTCTACGAAGGTCTCGTGGATCCGCAGCGCGTCGTCGACCTTGGCACCGATCAGCAGGTCGGTCAGCACCGAGGTCGAGGCCTGCGAGATCGAGCAGCCCTCGGCGTCGTACGACACGTCCTCGACGATCCCGTCGGCGATGTGCACGCGCAGGGTCACCTCGTCGCCGCAGGTCGGGTTGACGTGGTGGACCTCCGCCTCGTAGGGCTCACGAAGACCCGCGTGATGGGGTGCCTTGTAGTGGTCCAGGATGATCTCCTGGTACAGGCTCTGCATGTCCATGTCGGTTGCTCGTCCCCTAGACCTTGAAGAAGCGCTTCGTCTGCTCCAACGCGTCGACGAGCGCATCGATTTCCGCCGGCGTCGGGTAGAGGTAGAACGACGCCCTGGTCGACGACTGGACTCCGAAGCGCGCATGCGCGGGCTTGGCGCAGTGATGCCCGGCCCGGACCGCGACGCCGAGCGAGTCCAGCACCTGGCTCACGTCGTGCGGGTGGACGCCGGCGAGCTCGAAGCTGACCGCACCGCCGCGGTCGACCGCCTCGGTCGGCCCGAGGACCGTAAGGCCGTTGACCTCGAGCATCCGGTCCAGGGCGTATGCCGTGACCGCGTGCTCGTGAGCGGCGATCGCTTCCATCCCGATGGTGGAGAGGTAGTCCACCGCGGCCGCCAGCCCGACTGCCTCGACGATCGGCGGCGTGCCGGCCTCGAACTTCGCCGGCGGCGGTGCCCACGTCGAGCCGGACATTGACACGGTCTCGATCATCGACCCGCCACCGAGGAACGGCGGCAGCGCCTCCAGCATGCTGCGACGCCCCCACAAAACGCCGATGCCGGTAGGTCCGACCATCTTGTGGCCGGTGAAGGCCACGAAGTCTGCACCCAGCGACTGGACGTCGACCGGCAGCTGTGGCACCGCTTGCGAGGCATCGACGACCACGAGAGCACCCACCTGGTGGGCCCGCTGAATGATCACATCGAGCGGATTGACGGTGCCGAACATGTTGGAGACCCAGACCAGCGACACGACCTTCGTGCGCTCGGTGATCAGGTCGTCGATGTTCGACAGGTCGAGCCGGCCCTCGTCGGTGATGCCGAACCAGCGCAGGGTCGCCCCGGTTCGCTCGGTGAGCAGCTGCCACGGAACGATGTTCGAGTGGTGCTCCATCTCTGAGATGACGACCTCGTCGCCCTCGCCGATGGCGTACTCCCCTCGAGCCCAGGCCAGCGTGTTGGCCACCAGGTTGAGCGCCTCGGAGGAGTTCTTGGTGAAGACCACCTCAGCGACGTCGGGCGCGTTGATGAAGCCGGCGATCGTCGCACGTGCTGCCTCGTAAGCCTGTGTGGACGCGTCACCCAACTGATGCACGGCCCGGCCTACGTTGGAGTTGATCTGCTCGTAGTGGCACGACATCGCATCGATGACCTGGTGCGGCTTCTGCGAAGTGTTCGCGCTGTCGAGGTAGACCAGCGGGCGATCACCTTCGAGCCGTCGCGACAGGATCGGGAAGTCGGCGCGGATCCGCTCGGTGTCGAGCAGACCCGTCAGGTCGTGGTCGATCGTAGTCATCCGCGGCTCCCTGTCCCTTCGTGGTCGGTCCTCAGACCGACGCCCTGACGTACTTGTCGTAGCCCTCGGCCTCGAGCGCGTCCGCGAGCTCGGCGCCGCCCTGCTCTGCGATCCGCCCGCCGACGAACACGTGCACGAAGTCGGGCTCGATGTAGCGCAGGATCCGGGTGTAGTGCGTGATCAGCAGGACGCCGCGGTCACCTTGCCCGCGGAAGCGGTTGACACCCTCAGAGACCACCTTCAGCGCGTCGATGTCGAGACCGGAGTCGGTCTCGTCGAGAATCGCGAACTTCGGGTTGAGCAGCTCCAGCTGCATGATCTCGTGCCGCTTCTTCTCACCACCGGAGAAGCCCTCGTTGACGTTGCGGGTCGCGAAGTCGCGGTCCATCGAGACCTTGTCCATCGCCTCGTTGACGTCCTTGACCCACGTACGCAGCTTGGGTGCTTCGCCGTCCAGCGCCGTCTTCGCGGTACGCAGGAAGTTCGACACCGACACGCCAGGCACCTCGACGGGGTACTGCATGGCGAGGAAGAGACCGGCCCGGGCCCGCTCGTCGACGGTCATGCTCAGCACGTCGACGCCGTCGAGCGTCACGGTGCCGCCGGTGATGTTGTACTTCGGGTGACCGGCGATCGAGTACGCCAGGGTCGACTTGCCCGACCCGTTCGGGCCCATGATGGCGTGCGTCTCACCCGACTTCACCGTGAGGTCGACACCGCGCAGGATCGGCTTCGGACCGTCCTCGGTCTCGACCGCGACGTGTAGGTCCTTGATGTCCAGGGTGGCCATGCGTTTACAGCTCCGTCTCGTTGAGGGGGCGGTCGACATCGACGACGATGGCGCCGTCCTCGACCTTGCAGGAGTAGATGGCGACCGGCTCGTAGGCGGGCAGCCCGGTCGGCTTGCCGGTACGCAGGTCGAACCTCGACCCGTGCAGCCAGCACTCGATCTCGCAGCCTTCGGTGTCTACGTCACCCTCGCTCAGCGCGATCGCGGCGTGCGAGCACTCGTCTCGGATGGCGAAGACTCCGTCGACAGAGTCGTCGGTCCGGATGATCGCTACGTCGACACCTTCGACGTCGAACGCGCCGACTCCGCCGACGGGCACGTCGGCGAGCGCACAGGCGCGGTGAAACTGGGTCATGCTGACGGCACCGCTGACGCAGAGGGAGCACCGACGAACTCGGCGAGCTCGGTCTCGACCGCGGCCATCAGCCGATCCTCGACCTCCGGTACGCCGATCTTGCGGATGATGTCGGCGAAGAAGCCGTGCACGACCAGTCGCCTGGCCTCGTCCTCGGTGACACCTCGCGACTGCAGGTAGAACAGCTGCTCGTCGTCGAAGCGGCCGGTGGCCGAGGCGTGTCCAGCGCCCTTGATCTCGCCGGTCTCGATCTCGAGGTTCGGCACCGAATCGGCCCGGCAGCCGTCGGTCAGGACCAGGTTGCGGTTGGTCTCGAACGTCTCGATCCCCTCCGCGACCTTGCGGATCAGCACGTCGCCGACCCAGACCGAGTGCGCACCGTCGCCCTGCAGCCCACCCTTGTACACCGCGTTGCTCTTGGTGTGCGGGGCGTTGTGGTCGACGAACAACCGGTGCTCGATGTGCTGGCCGGCGTCGACGAAGTACACCCCGAACGCTTCCAGCGCACCGCCAGGACCGTCGTAGGAGAAGTTCTCATTGATTCGGACCAGGTCACCGCCGAGGCTCGCCTGGAAGCTGCGCACATGGGCGTCCCGGCCAACCCGGACACCGGTCTGGCCGACGTGCACGGCGTCGTCGTCCCACAGCTGCAAGGAGACCAGGTCCAGTCTCGCGCCATCACCGACGAGCACGGACGTGCTGGCGCTGTAGATGGCGCTCCCGCTGTGCTCGAACACGACCGTCGCCTTCGCATGGTGACCGAGTCGGACCACGATGTGGCCCCACACCGTCTCCTCGGCCGACCCACCGTGCAGCCGGATCAGCAGCGGTTCGGCGAGCTCGGTCCCGGCCGGCACGTCGACGAGTACCGGGCTCCCGGCGTTCGCCCCGGCCAACGCGGACGGACGGTCCGCAGGCCGCGGCTCCCCCAGCGCGGCCGCTTCCGCCGTCGAGATCTCGGTCACGGTGACCCCGGCGGGGACCTGGGTGTCCCACTTCAGGCGATCGTCGGAGGCGTCGCCGTCGAGCAGTCCACGCAGCCGCTTCAGCGGGGTGAAACGCCAGACCTCCTCCCGACCAGTGGGCACGGGGTGGTCGCCGAGATCGTACGACGGGACCGGGTGCAGATGGCTCTGCACGGTCTCGATCGCCTCGCCCACAGCAGGGCCAGTCGTCGTTGCAGTACTCAAATCCGTCACTCTCTAGGTCAGTTGCTGGCGCGAGCTCCGGGCACCATCTGGATGGGTTCGCCGAAGCATGTCCAGCTGCGGGAGACGAAGGCGGCGAGCCGTTGGCTGTCGGCGCCCAGCGCCGTCAGCCGACGGCGCCTTCCATTTGCATCTCGATCAGCCGGTTGAGCTCAAGCGCGTACTCCATCGGCAGCTCGCGTGCGATCGGCTCGATGAAGCCACGCACGATCATCGCCATCGCCTCGTCCTCGCGCATGCCGCGACTCATCAGGTAGAAGAGCTGGTCGTCGCTGACCCGCGAGACCGTCGCCTCATGGCCCATGGAGACGTCGTCCTCGCGGACGTCGACGTACGGGTAGGTGTCGCTGCGGCTGATGGTGTCGACCAGCAACGCGTCGCATCGCACCGTGCTGGCGCTGTGGTGCGCGCCGTCAGCCACCTGGACCAGGCCGCGGTACGACGTGCGGCCACCGCCCCGGGCGACCGACTTGGAGATGATCGAGCTCGACGTGTGCGGCGCAGCGTGCACCATCTTGGCGCCGGCGTCTTGGTGCTGACCCTCTCCGGAGAAAGCGATCGAGAGCGTCTCGCCCTTCGAGTGCTCACCGAGCAGGTAGATCGCCGGGTACTTCATCGTGACCTTGGACCCGATGTTGCCGTCGACCCACTCCATGGTGGCGCCGGCCTCGCAGGTCGCCCGCTTGGTGACCAGGTTGTAGACGTTGTTGGACCAGTTCTGGATCGTCGTGTAGCGGCAACGGCCACCCTTCTTCACGATGATCTCGACGACCGCGGAGTGCAGCGAGTCCGAGCTGTAGATGGGCGCGGTGCAGCCCTCGACGTAGTGCACGTAGGCGCCCTCGTCGACGATGATCAGGGTGCGCTCGAACTGACCCATGTTCTCGGTGTTGATCCGGAAGTAGGCCTGCAGCGGGATGTCGACGTGGACACCGGGCGGCACGTAGATGAACGAGCCGCCGGACCACACAGAAGTGTTGAGGGCCGCGAACTTGTTGTCTCCGACGGGGATCACCGAGCCGAAGTACTCCTTGAAGACGTCCTCGTGCTCGCGCAGGGCGGTGTCGGTGTCGAGGAAGAGCACGCCCTGCTCCTCGAGGTCCTCGCGGATCG
>JBBSPA010000003.1:0-104536 GCA_038259225.1 Propionibacteriales bacterium | reverse complement strand
GAGCCGCCCCGCTGATCGAGCCGCCCCGCTGATCGAGCCGCCCCGCTGATCGAGCCGCCCCGCTGATCGAGCCGCCCCGCTGATCGAGCCTGTCGAGATCACCAGGGCGGGACGCGCCTGTCCCGAGAAACCCGTGTTCGCCCCCGGCGTAACCCGTCGGGAACACCGGGTACGGCCTCGTGGTTGAACCCGGTGTCTGCCCCGTCGCCGCAGCCAGGCCCGTGTGCTGACGCCTGGCGTCGTCCGAACGTCTGAGGCAACCCGTTCAGGCGTACGGCAGTTGGGTCTGCGACTAGCATGGTCGGCAACGCACTACCGAGGAGCGATCAGTCACATGTTCGAACGGTTTACCGACCGCGCGCGGCGCGTCGTCGTCCTGGCACAGGAAGAAGCCAGGATGCTCAGCCACAACTACATCGGGACCGAGCACATCCTCCTCGGCCTCATCCACGAAGGTGAAGGCGTGGCAGCCAAGGCCCTGGAGAGCCTGAACATCTCCCTTGAGGCCGTGCGTGCGCAGGTCGAGGAGATCATCGGGCAGGGCCAGCAGGCTCCGAGCGGCCACATCCCGTTCACCCCCCGGGCCAAGAAGGTCCTCGAGCTGAGCCTGCGCGAGGCGCTCCAGCTGGGTCACAACTACATCGGAACCGAGCACATCCTGCTCGGCCTGATCCGTGAGGGCGAGGGCGTGGCCGCCCAGGTGCTGGTCAAGCTCGGGGCTGACCTGAACCGGGTTCGTCAGCAGGTCATCCAGCTGCTCAGCGGCTACCAGGGCAAGGAGACCGCGACCGCCGGCGCCCCCACCGAAGGTGCTCCGTCGTCGTCGCTGGTGCTCGACCAGTTCGGCCAGAACCTCACCCAGGCTGCTCGTGAGGGAAAGCTCGATCCGGTGATCGGCCGCGACAAGGAGATCGAGCGGGTCATGCAGATCCTCTCGCGACGTACCAAGAACAACCCGGTCCTGATCGGGGAGCCGGGGGTCGGCAAGACGACGATCGTCGCCGGCCTCGCGCAGAACATCGTCAAGGGCGACGTGCCCGAGACGCTCAAGGACAAGCAGATCTACACCCTGGACCTCGGCGCCCTGGTCGCGGGGTCCCGCTACCGCGGTGACTTCGAGGAGCGCCTGAAGAAGGTACTGAAGGAGATCCGCACGCGGGGCGACATCGTGCTCTTCATCGACGAGATCCACACCCTGGTGGGCGCCGGTGCTGCGGAGGGAGCGATCGACGCCGCCAGCATCCTCAAGCCGATGCTGGCCCGTGGCGAGCTCCAGACCATCGGCGCGACCACCCTGGACGAGTACCGCAAGCACCTGGAGAAGGACGCCGCGCTCGAGCGCCGGTTCCAGCCCATCCAGGTGCAGGAACCGTCGATCGCGCACACGATCGAGATGCTCAAGGGTCTGCGCGACCGCTACGAGGCCCACCACCGGGTGACGATCACCGACGAGGCTCTCGTGTCAGCGGCGACGCTGGCGGACCGCTACATCAGCGACCGGTTCCTGCCTGACAAGGCGATCGACCTGATCGACGAGGCCGGCTCCCGGCTCCGGATCCGTCGGATGACGGCTCCGCCGGACCTGCGCGAGTTCGACGAGAAGATCGCGGATGTCCGTCGCAAGAAGGAAGGCGCGATCGACGCGCAGGACTTCGAGCTCGCCGCGTCGCTGCGCGATGAGGAGAAGAAGCTCATCATCGCCAAGACCGAACGCGAGAAGCAGTGGAAGGCCGGCGACATGGACGTCGTCGCCGAGGTCGACGAGGAGCTGATCGCCGAGGTGCTGGCGACCGCCACAGGTATCCCGATCGTCAAGCTCAGCGAGGCCGAGTCGACCCGGCTGCTCAAGATGGAGGACGAGCTGCACAAGCGCGTCATCGGTCAGGACGAGGCGATCAAGGCGCTGTCGAGGGCGATCCGTCGTACCCGCGCCGGGCTGAAGGACCCCAAGCGTCCTGGTGGCTCGTTCATCTTCGCGGGGCCTTCCGGGGTCGGGAAGACCTGGCTGTCCAAGACGCTGGCGGAGTTCCTGTTCGGCGATGAGGACGCACTGATCCAGCTCGACATGAGCGAGTTCTCCGAGAAGCACACGGTCTCGAGGCTCTTCGGCTCGCCGCCTGGCTACGTTGGTTACGAAGAGGGCGGGCAGCTGACGGAGAAGGTCCGCCGCAAGCCGTTCTCGGTCGTGCTGTTCGACGAGGTCGAGAAGGCGCACCCGGACATCTTCAACTCGTTGCTTCAGATCCTGGAGGAAGGTCGGCTCACCGACTCGCAGGGTCGGGTGATCGACTTCAAGAACACCGTCATCATCATGACGACCAACCTCGGCACGAAGGACATCGCCAGGGGCGTCAACCTCGGCTTCGCCCAGGCCGGTGACCAGCAGGGTTCCTACGACCGGATGAAGGCGAAGGTGTCGGACGAGCTCAAGCAGCACTTCCGTCCGGAGTTCCTCAACCGCGTCGACGAGATCATCGTGTTCCCGGCGCTGACCCAGGACGAGATCATCCACATGGTCGACTACATGATCGACGCCGTCGAGATCCGGATGAAGGACCGCGACATGGCGCTGGAGCTGACCACGGCAGCGAAGGAGCTGTTGGCCAAGCGAGGGTTCGACCCGGTGCTCGGTGCCCGACCGCTGCGTCGTACGGTCCAGCGTGACCTCGAGGACGTGCTGGCCGAGAAGATGCTGTACGGCGAGGTCGGCCCGGGCCAGATCGTCTTGGTCGACGTCGAGGGCGAAGGCACCGACGAGCACTTCACGTTCCGCGGCACCGCCAAGTCTGAGCTGCCGGACTCGCCTCCGATCGAAGAGGCGCTCCCGCCCAGCCCGTGAGTGCCGAGCGACCGACCAGGAAGGCCCCGACCACCCAACGGTGACCGGGGCCTTCCTGTCACGGTTCCTGGGCGGGCGCCGTCAAGGTAGGGCGAGCAAGCCCGCGGAGTCCGACACGACGAGTCCGTCGTGGACAAGGGACGCCAGTGCTCGATCACGTTGGGTGGCGTCGTCCCAGACCGACCTGACGGCAGCGGGGTCGACCGGGTCGTCGCTCTCGCGCAGGACAGCGAGGATCCGACCGCGCACCTGCCGGTCCGTCCCGGCATACGTCTGCCCGGGACGGGGCGGTCCGTCGTACGCCGGAAAACCAGCCGCCAGCCAGCGGCACCGGTCGATGACCGGGCAGGCTGAGCATCGCGGAGCGCGGGCCTGGCAGACCAGGGCACCGAGTTCCATCATGGCCACGCTCCAGGTCGCGGCCGTCTCCGGATCCTCGGGGAGGACGGCGTCGCCACGCTCGCGCTCGGCCGCCGTGAGAGATCTCGACGGAAACTCGACTGCGCCGAAGACCCGGGCGTGCACCCGCCGTACGTTCGTGTCGAGGACGACGGTGCGCTGCCGGTGGGCGAACGCCAGGATTGCGTTGGCGGTGTAGTCGCCGACACCGGGGAGGGCTCGCAGGGCCTCGTACGTCGTCGGCAGGACGCCGTCGTGGTCGGCGTCGATGGCTGTCGCAGCCGCGTGCAGCCGCAGGGCGCGGCGCGGGTAGCCGAGCCGTCCCCACATCCGGACCGCCTCGCCCGGTGGGTCGGCGGCCAGCGCCGCCGGAGTCGGCCAGCGGCGCAGCCACGCGTCGTACGCGGGCAGGACCCGGGCTACCGGGGTCTGCTGGAGCATCACCTCGCTGACCAGGACCGCCCAAGGGTCGGCCGCGGCGTCGCGCCACGGCAGGACGCGCCGATGGTCGGCGTACCAGCCGAGAACCTCTTTGTGCAGAAGGGTGAGCTCAGCCTGGTCCATGCCTGCGGATCCTCTCCAGACTCGCACGGCGCGCTACCGCCGATCACCGATGCGCCACGTTAGCGTGGTTGCATGAGCACCGTGATGCGGCCGACCGGGCCGCTTCCGCCCAAGGTCTACTGGACCCGGCGACTGGTGCTCGTCCTGGCAGTCATCGTGCTGGCCGGAATCGTCTGGTGGTTCGTTGGCGGCTCCGGTCAGGCGAACCAGGGCACAGCGAACGGGGCTCCGGGCGGTACTGCAGGCGGCGCTCCGACGACCGCCGGCGCCGGAACCGACGGCGCGACGACGTCGCCGAGCCGACCGGAGTCGACTCCCGGCACGCGGACGCGACCTCGGCAGCCGGCATCCACCGGCCGGCAGAAGGTGCGGCCCAAGGCCTCGACGGCGCCGCGGACCCCGACATCGACTCGCACACCACTGGCGCAACCGACTGGTGACTGCAAACCATCGGCGGTCGACCTGAAGGTCGACGTCGGCGACTCGGCGCCGGGCGCGAGCAACACCGCCACACTCTTGTTGACCAGCCTCGACTCTGCGGCGTGCACCCTGTCGATCACCCCCGACACTATGGTCGTCCGGGTCACGTCTGGTGCCGACGTCGTGTGGTCCAGCGACGACTGTCCGGACGCGCTGCGGGCTCAGCGAGTCGTCGCGCGCGCTGACCGGCCGGCGGCGTACACCTTCCGTTGGAACGGGCAGCGTTCGTCGCAGAACTGTCAACCGGTCAGTACGCTTCCCAAACCGGGCGGCTACTGGGTCGAGGCGGCGTTGGTCGGCGGTGAGCCCCACAAGGCGTTCTTCGCCATACGTGCTCCCAAGCGCTGATTGCCCCGAGATCGAGGGCCGGACCGTCGAGGCATTCACTGTCCGTATGTCCGCGGGTTGTGAACAAGGCAGACCCCCACTGTGCAAGCCAGATTTGCCTAGTGGTCAAGCCGACGGAATAGACAACTAGGCAAACCCGGAGGGGGCTAGACGTAACGCTCGAGGATGGAGGACTCGGCAAGGCGGGACAGGCCCTCGCGTACCGAACGGGCCCGGCTGTCACCGACACCGTCCACCGTCTGGAGATCGTCGATGCTGGCGGCCAGCAGCTTCTGCAGAGTGCCGAAGTGGTCCACCAGCCGGTCGACGACCGCTCCAGGGAGCCGGGGGACCTTCGCGAGCAAGCGGAAGCCGCGGGGACTGACGGCGCTGTCGAGACTCTCCGCACCACCGAGGCCGAGGGCTCGGGCGACCGTAGCGATGTCCAACAGCTCCGATGCCGTCAGCGAGTCGACGTCAGCGAGCACGGCGTCGGCACCGCGGGTACGCCGCCCGCTGCCGAGGTAGTCACGAATCACGAGCTCACGTTCGTGGTCGACACCGGCGACCAGCTCGTCGAGCTGAAGGGCGAGCAGACGTCCGTCGGTGCCGAGCTCCAGGACGTAGTCCTCGATCTCCTTGGCGATCCGCAGCACCATCTCGAGCCGTTGCGCGACCGATGCCACGTCCCGAACCGTGACCAGGTCCTCGATCTCGAGCGCTGACAAGGTGCCCGACACCTCGTCCAGACGCAGCTTGTAGCGCTCCAAGGTGGCAAGCGCCTGGTTGGCCTTGGACAGGATCGAGCCGGTGTCCTCGAGCACGTAGCGAGTGTTCCCGACGTACAACGCGATGATGTGCATGGACTGCGACACCGAGATGACCGGGAAGCCGGTCTGCCGAGCCACCCGGTCGGCGGTGCGGTGCCGGGTGCCCGTCTCCTGGGTCTGCACCGACGAGTCGGGCATCAGGTGGACCCCGGCACGGATGATCTTGGTGGCCTCTCGGTCGCAGACGATCGCACCGTCCATCTTCGCCAGCTCACGCAGGGCGGTGGCAGTGAACTCGATCTCGATGTCGAAGCCTCCGGTGGACAGCGAGTCCACAGTGCGGTCGTTGCCGAGGACGACCAGGGCTCCGGTACGGCCTCGAAGTACCCGCTCGAGACCCTCGCGCAGCTCGGTGCCCGGTGCCACCGCTGCCAGCGTGGCTCGCAGCCGCGCCTCAGGTGATTGCCTGTCCCCGCTCGCCACAGTGTCCCTCGTTGCCTCGTCGACTCTCAATGGTGCGGACTCAGTGTAGGGCGTGCGGTCATCCGGATTGTCCGCCCACCACAGCGACCTGGTGCGGGCTCAAGCAAGCGGCCATTGCGGGGGTTCGGCGCCCAGCGCCCGGTCGAGATCGGCATGCAGGTCTACCGGGATTCGGGTGTCGCCGAGCGGCGGCGGCCGGTGGGAGATCCCCAGCACCGTCAGGGCACGATGCAGGTCGGTGCACTCGATCAGCGTCATCCCGTCCACCTTCGGAAGCCGGGCGGTCGGGGTGTGCTGATGACTCGGGATGACAGCGTGGGTGAACCCGAGCCGGGCCGCCTCGGCCAACCGCTGCCCGATGTCGGGCACCGGCCGAAGCTCACCGGCCAGCCCGACTTCTCCGACCGCGATCGTGCCCTCGCGGACCGGGACGTTCGCGGCTGCCCCGGCGACCGCGACCGCGACTGCGAGATCGGTGGAGGGACCTCTCAGGGAGGCGCCGCCGACCGTGGCCGCGTAGACATCGCAGGCCTGCACGGCGACACCGACCCGGCGCTGGAGCACCGCGAGCAGCATCGCCAGCCGTTGAGAGTCGATCCCGCTCACAGCCCGACGTGGGCTGGACATCGGGCTCGGTGTGACCAGCGCCTGGACCTCGGCGAGCAAGGGTCGCCGGCCCTCGAGCGTGACCGTGACGCAGGTGCCGGGCATCGGCTCGGAGTGTCGGGACAAGAACAGCCCCGTCGGATCCGCCACCTCGACGATCCCGCCGTCGGACAGGTCGAAGCAGCCGATCTCGTCGACCGGGCCGAAGCGGTTCTTGACCGCACGAAGCAGCCGCAGCCGGGTGTTGCGGTCGCCTTCGAACTGGAGCACCACGTCCACGATGTGCTCGAGAGCGCGTGGCCCGGCGATCGAGCCGTCCTTCGTGACGTGGCCGACCAGCAACGTCGGCAAGTGCCGCTCCTTGGCGAGCCGCACCAGCGCTGCCGTGACGGCGCGAACCTGTGTGACGCCGCCGGCCACGCCGTCGATGTCAGCGCTGGCAATGGTCTGGATCGAGTCGATCACCAACAGGTCGGGTTGCACCGCGTCGATGTGTCCGAGGACCGCGGACAGGTCCACCTCGGAGGCGAGGAACAAGGACTCCTCGAGGGCACCGGTGCGCTCGGCCCGAAGCCGGACCTGGGAGGCGGACTCCTCACCGGAGATGTACAGCGTGCGCTGGCCCCGCCGGGCGGCCTGCGCGGTGACCTCCAGCAGCAACGTGGACTTCCCGACGCCAGGCTCGCCCGCGAGAAGCAACACCGCTCCGGGGACGATGCCTCCGCCGAGCACCCGGTCGAGCTCACCGACTCCGCTGGCCCGTGCCGCTGCCGCCTCGGCCCTGACCTGCGAGATGGGCACCGCGGGCGCGGAGACCGGCCCTGCAGAGACCCGGGCGACCTGAGGCGCGCCGATCTCCTCGACGACCCCCCAGGCATGGCACTCGCCGCACCGACCCACCCATTTCATCGACGTCCAGCCGCACTCGCCGCACCGATAGGTCGCGGTGGGCTTCTTCGCAGTTGTCCTGGCCATGACGAGGACGCTAGGGGTTGCCACCGACAACACCGGGGTGACCCGCCGCGGTGGGTCGAACCGTTCGGCAGCCGGCACCGCGGCTGGTCGAGACCGCGTGATCTCGACAGGCTCGATCACCGGGGTGGCTGGATCGGCGGGGTGGATGGATCGGTGGGGTGGCTGGCTCAGTGGGTTTCTCGATGGCGGATGACGACGGCGTAGTCGACGTCGGTTCCCTCGTGCTCGGCGATCACCCGCGCCGCGATCTCGGGTGAGAACTCGATCCGGACCACGGTCTCGAAGTCGGCCCGCGCGGAGTACGACCAGCGGATCGTCCGGCGTTCGTTCGTCCAACCGCGCCGGGCGAAGAACGCATCCACGGCGTCGGTGTCGTAGTCCGGGTGGTCCCAGCCGAACCAACGCCCGAACGTGCTCGTCCGGGCATCGTTGTCGATCACGAACGCCGCGCCGCCGCGACGCAGTACCCGGTCGATCTCGGCCAGTCCCGGCTCGCAGCCCGGCCCGAAGAAGTAGGACCACCGGGCGTGCACCACGTCGACGCTGGCCGCCGGAACGGGCAGCGCCTGGGCGGTCGCATGCAGCACCTCGACGTTACTCAGGCGAGCCGTACGCCGTCTGGCGCCCAGGACCAGAGCGGCGTGCGGTTCGACCCCGATCACGGACGCGGCGGTCTCAGCGAATCGCGGCAGGTGGAAGCCCGTGCCGCAACCGATGTCGAGGACGACGCTGTCGGCGTACGGCCGGACCGCCTGCATCGTGGCCTCGATGACGCGGTCGGGGTCGACGGCGAGGTTCTCGACCTCGTAGGCCGCCGGGTCGTTCCAGATGTTCGGGCTCGGGATGGCTCCCTCGCGCACACCCGGGACGCTCATCTGGTCAGATCCGGACCGGACCGTTCGGGGTGTCGAAGGTCGCGGCGACGATCCCTGGGGTGCCGTTGGGCGCCACCCAGGCAACGTCGAAGTCGCCGATCCGGTGCTCGTAGGGCGTGTCCAGCCATACGGAGACCCGGTGCGGATCCCCGGCGATCTCGATCCCGCGCAGAGAGACCTGCCCGGACGCTCCCGAAGACGGGTGGTCCGTAGCGGGGCTCTCCCACTGCACGAAGAACGGCAGCTGCGGGTCGGACTGAAGGCCTTTGACACCGACCTGCCTCCAGCGCAGCTCGACGCCGTCGGGACGATGCCGATTGCCGGGCGCGGCCTCCCGTTCGAGACGCTTCTCGATCGGGGATAGGTCGTCGACCGCGACGACCCAACCCAGCCAGCCACCACCGGCCTCCGAACGCGCCCGCACGGCCTGACCGAACGGTGCCTTGTCCGAGGCAGGATGGTCCAGGACCTCGACGACCTCGAGGTACTGGCCGTGGGTGAGCGGCAACACTCGGTTGCGGGTCCCGAACCGGGGGTGGACGCCCCCGTCGACGAACGTCTCACCGAGCTGCTCGGACAACCGCTCTGTGGTCCCGGCGAGCCCGTCCGCGCCCACGGCGAAAGACAGATGGTCGAGTTGCATGCCGAACATTGTGGCCTCCGGCGATCTCCGCCGAGCCACCGGGGTCGGCCCGGTCCGGTTACCGGCCGGTCGCCCTGCGAGCCGCGCGGCCCAGCCCCGACGACGCTGTTCGGGTAGCCGCGGTGGCCGGGTGAAGGGTCAGTTCAGAGCGCCGGCGCTCGAAGTCACGGCAGTGCTCGACGAGGATGTCGTAGGCGGGTTTGCCCATCAGCTCGACCAGTTCCGGCCCGTTCGAGACGTAGACCGGGTCCCGGGACACATGAGCCTCGGTGTTGTTCGAGCAGTACCAGTCCAGGTCGTGGCCGCCTTCGCCCCAGCCGCGCCGGTCGTACTCGGTGATGGTCACCTCGGTGTACGACGTGTTGTCTCCCCGCTCCACGTCACGGAAGAGGCGGCGGATCGGCAGCTGCCAGCAGACGTTCGGCTTCGTCTCGAGCGGGTGGTGGTCGTTGCGCAAGGCCCAGGCGTGCAACGCACACCCGGCACCGCCGGGGAAGCCCGGACGGTTGAGGAAGATGCAGCCGCCCTCGTGGACCGCGGTCTTGCGCTCGCCGTCGTCATCGGTCTCGATCCACGCGTTCTTGTGGTGTCCGACGTCGTGGAACTGCCAGTCGTCCGCGGTGAGCTGCTTGACGAACCGACGGGTGCGCTTCTCGTCGGCCTTGTCGGAGAAGTGGGCGCCCAGCGTGCAGCACCCGTCATCAGGCCGGTCCGCGTAGATCCCCTGGCAGCCCGCCCCGAAGATGCAGGACCAGCGGGAGGTCAGCCAGGTCAGGTCGACCTTGAAGCGTTGCGACGCGTCACCGGGGTCCTCGAACTCGACGAAGGCACGGGGGAAGTCAGGAGCGAGCTCAGGCACGTCGCAAGCCTAGGCGGGGCAGGACGGCGGGCGTCAATTGCGGGAGGGTGCATGCGGCGTACGGCGTGTCGGGCTGAGGTTTCCCGCAATTGCGGGGAGTCCGGTCGGACCGGACCGTTAGCCTCGTCGTATGAGGGAAGCCGTCCTGGACGTGGGATCGAACACCGCGCACCTGCTCGTCGTCGACGCCCACCGCGGCGCCCCACCACTCCCGGCCTCCTCGACCAAGCAGGCCCTGCGGCTGGCCGAGCACCTGACACCGGACGGTGCGTTGTCCGACGAGGGTGTCGACTCGCTCGTCTCCTTCATCAAGATCGCTCTGGAGGAGGCCGAGGACCAGGGCTGTGAGTCGGTCATGGCCTTCGCCACTTCAGCGATCCGGGAGGCGACCAACACCGACGCTGTCTTGTCGACCGTGCTGGACGAGACCAGCGTCGAGCTCATCGTGCTCACCGGCGAGGACGAGGCGAGGCTGACGTTCCTGGCGGTACGGCGGTGGTTCGGCTGGTCGTCGGGCCGGCTGGCCGTGTTCGACATCGGTGGTGGCTCACTGGAGATCGCCGCCGGCGACGACGAGCGGCCCGACGTGGTCCAGTCCCTGGAGCTCGGAGCGGGGCGGCTGACCCGGAACTGGTTACCGGACGACGTGTCGACAGGGGACCAGGTCAAGGCCCTTCGCAAGCACATCCGGGCCCAGATCGCCCGGGACGCGGGTCCGCTGCTGCGTGCCGGGGTCGGCAACCACACGGTCGCCACATCGAAGACGTTCCGGTCCCTGGCGCGCGTGTGCGGGGCAGCGCCGAGCGAGGACGGCCCGTTCGTACGCCGGATCCTCGAGCGTGACGACCTGGAGAAGTGGCTGCCCAAGATCACGGCGATGGGCAACGCGGAGCGAGCCGAGCTTCCCGGCGTGTCCGGGCCCCGCGCGCATCAGCTCGTCGCAGGCGGCCTGGTCGCGGAGGCGGTGATGGATCTGTTCAACATCGAGGCGCTGGAGATCTGTCCGTGGGCGCTGCGCGAGGGCGTGATCCTGGAGAAGCTCGACGCCCTGTGACGGACCCCGGGGACGCGTCACGGCCGTCGGTCCAGGACGGCGCCGTACCCACCGAACGGTCGGACTCTCCCGACGTTGGGCGTACTGCACCGTCGATCGCCGACCAGCGACCGTAGGCTGTCAAGGTGAGCGATGACGCCAGCGCACGGACCCCCCGGCGCGCCAGCCCTGTCCGGGTGCCGGCGGCGCGGGTGGCGTTGTCCTCGGCGTCGGTCTACCCCGAGTCGACCGCGAGCGCCTTCGAGCTGGCGCGACGACTTGGCTACGACGCGGTCGAGGTGATGGTCGGGATCGATCCGGTCAGTCAAGACGTCGACGCGATCAGGCACTTGTGCGACTACCACGAGATCCCGGTGTGCGCGATCCATGCGCCCTGTCTGCTGATCACCCAGCGGGTGTGGGGCACCGAGCCCTGGGGCAAGCTCGAGCGCTCCGCGTTGATGGCACAAGCGCTCGGAGCCGAAACCGTGGTCGTCCATCCGCCGTTTCGCTGGCAGCGCGACTACGCCAAGAGCTTCGTCGACGGGATCGCCCGGCTCGAGGCCGACACCGGCGTCGCGTTTGCGGTGGAGAACATGTACCCGTGGCGCGCGTCCAAGCGAGAGCTTCAGGCATACGCCCCCGGCTGGAACCCCGTGGACCAGAGTTACGCCAACGTCACGATCGACCTCTCCCACAGCTCGACTGCCGGCAGCGATCCGATCCAGATGGTGCGAGAGCTCGGACCACGACTGCGCCACCTCCACCTCGCCGACGGGACCGGGTCCGCCAAGGACGAACACCTGATCCCCGGACATGGCAGTCAGCCTTGTGCGGAGCTGCTCGAGCTGCTGGCGGGCCGTGGGTACGACGGCAGCGTGGTGATCGAGATCAACACGCGCAAGGCACCGAGCCGGGCGGCCCGACAGGCCGATCTCGCGGAGTCCTTGGCGTTCACCCGGCTGCACTTCGCCGCCTCGGACCCACAGTTCGTGGCTGCCAATGCCAATGCCAGTGCCAGTGCCAGGGCCGGGCTGGGTCTCGGGCTGGCCGACGGCCATGGCGGCTGAGCGCGCGCCGACAGCAGCGCGTGCCCGGGCCGGACGGCGACCGGGCTCGGTCGACACCCGCGCGGTCATCCTGGTCGCCGCGAAGACCGAGTTTGCCGACAAGGGCTTCGACAAGACCAGTGTCCGGGGCATCGCCCGGGCAGCCGGGGTCGACCCGGCGCTCGTTCACCACTACTTCGGCAGCAAGGACGACCTCCTGCTCGCGGCGTTGGAAGCGCCGTTCGACCCGCGTCAGGTGATCTCCGCGATCACCGAACAAGGCGTCGATGGGATCGGGGAGCGGATCGCTCTGACGTTCTTGTCGGTGTGGGACGACGACCAGCAGCGCTTGCCGTTCGTCGCGCTGCTCAAGGCAGCCATGACCTCGCCGGCAGCCGCCGACCAGCTGCGCAACGGCGTGGCCCGGATGGTGCAGACCTCGGTGGCCGAGGCGATCGAGGCCGATGACGCCGACGTCCGTGCCCAGCTCGTCGTCTCGCAGCTGTTGGGCTTGGCGGTTGCCCGCTATGTCCTTCGTCTCGAACCGTTGGCGTCCACCCCGCGCGAGGAGATCGCCCGTCGGCTCGGTCCGGTGCTCCAGGGCTACATCGCCGGGCCGGTACCGGCCTGAGGCGATCGGTCGACGTCGGAGGGCTTGACGAGTCCGGGCACCGGGTGAAGCATTCATCATATGATGAATTCGTCGACGGCCATCGAGATCGCCGACCTCCGCGTCGAACGGGGTGGCCGTGCGGTGATCCCAGGACTGACCACCTCGGTGGCGCACGGTGAGATCACCGGTCTGCTCGGTCCCTCCGGCTGCGGCAAGACGACGTTGATGCGTGCCGTGGTCGGCGTCCAGATCGTCAAGGCCGGCCGCGTCACGGTGCTCGGCGAGGCTGCGGGCAGCCCGGGGCTGCGTCGCCGCGTCGGCTACGTCACCCAGGCTCCCAGCGTGTACGCCGACCTGACCGTGCGGGAGAACCTGGTGTTCTTCGCCGCGGTGCTCGGTGTGTCGAGGAACGGCGTCGACCATGCAATCGGCACGGTCGGGCTCGACGACCATGCCGACGACCTCGTCGCGCGGCTCTCCGGTGGGCAGCGCTCCCGGGTCTCGCTCGCCGTCGCGTTGCTCGGCACACCAGACATCCTGGTGCTCGACGAACCCACGGTCGGGCTCGATCCGGTTCTGCGCCGTCAGCTCTGGCAGATGTTCGCCTCGCTGGCTGCCGACGGTGCGGCGATCGTGGTATCGAGTCATGTGATGGACGAGGCCGAGCGCTGCGACCGGCTGCTGTTGATGCGGGAAGGGCGGCTGATCGCCGACGACACGGTCCCGAACCTGCTGGAGAAGACGGCCACGGACGATGTCGAGTCTGCGTTCTTGGCCATTGTGGAGAGGAGCGTGTCGTGAGCCTCCACGTCACCTTCGCCGTTGCCGCTCGGGTACTGAAGCAGCTGCGCCGCGACCACCGCACGATGGCGATGCTGCTGGTCGTCCCGCTCGTCCTGCTGTCCTTGCTGTGGTGGATGTTCGATCGAGACGACGTGGTCTTCAACCGCCTCGGGCCACCGTTGCTGGCGATGTTCCCGTTCATCGTGATGTTCCTGGTGACGTCGGTGACCACCTTGCGCGAACGATCGTCCGGCACGCTCGAGCGGCTGCTGTCGATGCCGATGGGCAAGCTCGACCTGTTGCTCGGTTACGCCTTGGCCTTCGGGCTGATCGCGCTGGTCCAGGCGCTGCTCGCGGTCTCCCTGACGGTGGGGCTGCTGGGGCTGGACGTCGCCGGGCCGGTATGGGCGCTGGCGGTGGTCGCCGTCCTCGACGCGGTGCTCGGGACGACACTCGGCCTGTTCGTGTCGGCCTTCGCCGAGACCGAGTTCCAGGCTGTCCAGTTCATGCCCGCCCTGGTCATTCCCCAGATCCTGCTGTGCGGTCTGTTCGTGGCCCGCGACGCGATGCCCGACGTGCTGCGCGTCGTCTCGGACGTGCTGCCGCTGTCCTACGCCGTGGACGGGATGCAGCGGCTTCAGCAGGACACGCGGCTGTCGGGCGACTTCGGCGTGGACCTGCTGGTGATTGGCGGCTACATCGTCGGAGCCGTCGGACTGGGCGCAGCCACGTTGAGACGGCGTACCGCCTGATCGACGACAGCGCGATCGACGGTTGGTGTCAGGTCTCCTCGATGTCCACGATCAGGTCGCCCTCGGTGACCACATCGCCTTCGGACACCCCCACCTCGATGATCCGGCCGCCGATCTCGGTGGTCACCGGGATCTCCATCTTCATGGACTCCAGCAGGACCAAGGTGTCGCCGGGAGCCACGCTGTCGCCGGCCTTCACGGTCACCTTGAGCACGTTCGCGACCAGTTCGGCGTTCACGTGGTGGCTCATGACGAGACAGACTAGTGCCTGGCCAGACGGTGTGGAGCGACCCGAGCGGTCACTCCACACCGCCCCGGAGGGGACTCGTGCGGCCGTGCCCGCTCGAGCGGCGTACCCTTTGCGACGACCGGTCGGTCAACCGAAGAGGAGAACCGCGTTGTTGCGTCGTTCGCTGCTCAGGTTGTCGCGCAGTGACAACGTCAAGCACTTCGTGAGTGCGATGCCCGTCTCGGGTGGGATCGTGGCGCGATTCGTGGCGGGGGAGTCGGTGGGCGAAGCCGTCGACACGACGCAGCAGCTGGCTGACCTGGGTCTGGCCGTCACGTTGGACTACCTCGGCGAGGACACCCTCGACCTGGACCAGGCCCAGACGACCGTGGATGCCTACGTCGAGCTCCTCAAGCACCTTGCGGACGCCGGCCTGACCTCGTGCGCGGAGGTGTCGGTCAAGCTGTCGGCGGTCGGTCAGGCACTGCCCGGCGACGGTGAGCGGGTCGCTCTCGACAACGCCAGGGCGATCTGCCAGGCCGCCAGCAACGCCGGCACGACGGTCACCCTCGACATGGAGGACCACACCTCGACCGACTCCACCCTGGCGATCCTGCGTGAGGTGCGTCAGGACTTCCCGACCACCGGTGCCGTTCTCCAGGCCTACCTGCATCGCACCGAGGCGGACTGCCGCGACCTGGCGCACGCCGGGTCTCGGGTCCGCTTGTGCAAGGGGGCCTACAAGGAGCCGGAGTCCGTGGCGTTCCAGGACAAGCACGAGGTCAACCTGTCGTACGTGCGGTGCCTGAAGGCGTTGATGTCCGGTGACGGGTATCCGATGGTCGCCTCACACGACCCACGGCTGATCGAGATCGCCGGCGCGCTCGCCGCGCGCAACGGACGAGCCCAGGGCAGCTATGAGTACCAGATGCTGTTCGGCATCCGCCCCGACGAGCAGACCCGGCTGGCGGGCGACGGGGAGAAGGTCCGGGTCTACGTCCCGTACGGCGACCAGTGGTACGGCTATCTGATGAGACGTCTGGCCGAGCGACCGTCCAACCTGGCATTCTTCGCACGATCATTGGCCACCAAGGGCTGAGCTCGGGAGATCTGGCCCAGCAGAGGGGAGGACGCGCATGACGGTGGCGATCCTCGGTGCCGGCGTGATGGGCGAGACGGTGGTCTCCGGCCTCGTCCGAGCCGGCCGTGACCCGAGTGAGCTGTTGATGTCCGAACGCCGACCCGGACGGGCTGCGGAGCTGCGCGAGCGGTACGGCGTCGAGGTCGTCTCCAACACCGAGGCGGCAGCCAAGGCCGACACGCTGATGCTCGTCGTCAAGCCCCAGGACATGCCCGACCTGCTCGACGAGCTCGCATCCGTGGTGCGGCCCGGTCAGCTGGTGATCTCGCTGGCGGCGGGCATCACCACAGCTTCGATCGAAGCCCGGCTGCCTGACGGCGTACCCGTCGTGCGGGTGATGCCGAACACCCCTGCACTCGTCGACGAGGGCATGGCGGCGATCTCACGCGGGTCGCACTGCGACGAGGCGCACCTGGCCGAGGCCGAGGAGCTGCTGTCGGCGACCGGCAAGGTGCTGCGCGTCCCGGAGAAGCAGCAGGACGCGGTGACGGCCATCTCGGGGTCAGGCCCGGCGTACCTCTTCTTCGTCGTCGAGGCGATGATCGAGGCGGGAGTACATCTGGGACTGCCCCGCTCGACCGCGACCGAGCTGGTGATCCAGACCATGGTGGGCTCGGCCAAGCTGCTGCGCGAGACCGGGGAGCATCCGACCGTGCTGCGCGAACGCGTCACCTCGCCGGGTGGAACGACGGCGGCGGCCGTACGCAAGCTGGAGGACCACAAGGTGCGGGCTGCGTTCATGACCGCCCTGGAAAGTGCGCGGGACCGGTCGCGGTCGCTGGCTCGCGGCGAGGACGACTAACGGAGCGATCCGCCGGCGGCAGAGTCTCCGCCAGACCGGGCTCGTCTAGAGTCGGTCCATGTCCGGAGCCGCGTGCCTTGTCTTCGACGACGAGCTGACGGCGTACGACTTCGGGCCGGCCCACCCGATGTCCCCGGTGCGGGTGGAGCTCACAATCCGGCTGGCTCGGGCCCTGGGCATCCTCGATCGGCTCGAGGTGATCCCGGCGCCGACAGCGACCGACGACGAACTGCGACTGGTTCACTCGGCGGACTACCTGGACGCAGTGAAGAAGATCAGCGCCGATCCCTATCAGGTCGATCTGCTGCACGGTCTCGGGACAGATGACAACCCGACGTTCGCCCGGATGCACGAGGCATCGGCGCACATCGTCGGCGCCACCCTCGAGGCCACCCGTCAGGTGTGGCAGGGCCAGGCGCTGCACGCCGCCAACATCACCGGTGGACTGCATCACGCGATGGCCGACACCGCGAGCGGATTCTGTATCTACAACGACCCGGCCATCGCGATCGCGTGGCTGCTGCGGGAGGGTGCCGAGCGGGTCGCGTACGTGGACATCGACGTACACCACGGGGACGGCGTACAGGCGTCGTTCTACGACGACCCGAGGGTGCTCACGATCAGCCTGCACGAGAGCCCCCGCACGCTGTTCCCCGGTACCGGGGATCCGTCGGAGAGCGGGGGACCCGGCGCCGAGGGGACGGCCGTGAACGTCGCCATGCCACCCGGCACCGGAGACGGTGGTTGGCTGCGCGCCTTCCACGCCGTGGTGCCCCCGCTCCTGCGAGCCTTCGGCCCGACCGTGATCGTGAGCCAGCACGGGTGCGACTCGCACATGGACGACCCGCTGGCGCACCTCATGCTCAGCATCGACGGCCAGCGGGCGGCACACGTGGCGCTGCACGACCTGGCGCACGAGGTGGCCGACGGGCGGTGGCTGGTCACAGGGGGAGGCGGGTATGCGGTCGTCGACGTCGTCCCGCGGACCTGGAGCCACCTGCTCGGTGTCGTCTCGGGTTCACCGATCGATCCTGAGACCCCGACGCCCGAGGTGTGGCGACGCTACGTGGCCGAGCGGACCGGGCGCCAGGCGCCGGAGACGATGAGCGATGGACGCGTCCCGGCGTACGACGCCTGGGACGTCGGCTACGACCCCGACTCCTGGCTGGACCGCTGCGTGGAACAGACCAGGAAGGCCGTCTTCCCCGCACATGGCATTCCCCTCGACTACTAGCCCGGCCCGGCCCGCCCCGCCCCGCCCCTACCTGACGACTCCGCTGCTCGGCGGGGACGCCCATGGCCCGCAGGTCTTCACGTCGGAGACGATTGGGCACCGATTTTCGTACTTCGCTTTCCCAGCAGCCTCATTTGCCACTACTCTCACGTCAAACGCATGAGCGGTATCTGACTTCGGTGGGGAAGCCGAAGAGCGCTTGTGCCGGAAGTTGGTGCGTCATGGCCTCACCCACGACCGGAGATGGCATCTCTGAGGTCAAGTTCCTGACCGTGGCCGAAGTGGCCTCGGCAATGCGCGTGTCGAAGATGACGGTCTACCGGCTGGTTCATGCCGGTGACCTTCCGGCAGTCCGGGTGGGGCGTTCTTTCCGCGTCCCCGAAGACGCGGTCAACGAGTACCTGCGGAAGTCGTACTTTCAGGCAGGCTGAAACTCCGGGTCAGGCAACAACTGGCCGACCACGCTCAGCAGAGCAGTAAGGCGGATCCCCCCGGGGATCCGCCTTACTGCTGTCTTGCCGTGCGGGATTGCGATGGTGACTCGGCGGGTGCGCCAGGTCTGGGCGAGGGAGGTGCTCAGCGGCGACCGAAGTCGATGCAGCCGATCCAGTTCCCGTTGGAGTCGCGGCGTGCGGCGATGCCGGACAGCCCGAACGAACGGTCGAGCATGATCTTGCGGTGTCCGGGCGAGTTCATCCACATCCGCACCATCCGCACCGGCCGGACCTGACCAAGGGCCAAGATCTCCCCGGCCTTCGTGAGCTTGCAGCGGTCCATGTACGGGCCGAGGTCTTGGTGGCGGAACTGGTTGTTGCGCGCGAGGTAGTTCGTCCAGCGCTCGGCGTAGCCATCGTGACAGGGGCGTACGGCGATCGGGCGGATGCCCCGCGCGTGCCGGACCCGATTGACCCAGACCTGCAGGCGCGACTCGTACACGCTCTGCCGGTACTTCGCCGCAGTGGCGCCGGAAGCGCTCAGACCGGCCTTGGCGCCTTGGACCGACGTCGTGATCGCCGAGGCCGCAGCAGCGGTGCCGGCCGCGCTGGGGGCAGCGTTGGCGGTCCCTTGCAGCGGTAGGACGACGGCCACCGCGGTGACCAGCGCCACCGCCGTACTACCGAAGATCCGCTTGGCACGGCCACCGACGTGGGTGAGAACATCAGGCGTGTGACGCGGCGTCACGTGGTCCTGACCTCTCGTGGTTCCTTGATTCATGTATCTCTCCCTCCCCAGGGATCTAAGCGGTCCGCATCCCGCATCGGACCGGATCCGAGTGTGGGGGTGAGTTGCAGAGCGTGCAAGTCGTATCACGAAGAGTAACGATAGAGTGCCGCACATGTTATGGTTTGGGGGTAGAATTTTATGACGAAGGTCTCATCCGATCGGGTGAGAGACACTGGTCCCAACGCCCTAGTCGCGGCATATCCGACTTCTGCATAAGTATGCAAGATCTGGTCGGAGTACGGAGCACACCGCGGCAGCAGGTAGGCTGCTGCGGTCGCGGCGCACCCGCGGCGCATCGATCTTCGGAGCCCGGGTCGGGCCCGACCAGCACAGCAACGCCCGAAAGGTAGACCGTGGGCTCAGTTATCAAGAAGCGCCGCAAGCGGATGGCGAAGAAGAAGCACCGCAAGCTGCTGAAGAAGACGCGCATCCAGCGTCGCCGTCAGGGCAAGTAGCACGGCTCCCCCGGTCATGGCCCCCGCCTCGGGCCGCATCGTCCTGGTTACCGGCGTCTGCCGGGATCTCGGTGGGCGGTTTGCGCATCGGATCTCCTCAGACCCGGGGGTCGAACGTGTCATCGGCGTCGATGTCGTACCGCCTCGTCACGACCTCGGCGACGTGCGCTTCGTTCGCGCCGACATCCGTAACCCGGTGATCGCCAAGGTGATCGCGGCCGAGGAGGTCGACACCGTCGTCCACCTCAGCGTCATCGCGACGCCGAGCGGGGCAGGTGGCCGGACGTCGATGAAGGAGATCAACGTCATCGGCACCATGCAGCTGCTCGCCGCGTGCCAGAAGGCGCCGGGAGTACGCCGCCTGGTCGTGAAGTCTTCCGCTCAGGTCTACGGGTCGTCACCGAAGGATCCGGCGATGTTCAGCGAGGACATGGCGCCGCGCCGGATGCCGCGATCAGGATTCGGCAAGGACTCCGTCGAGGTCGAGGGCTACGTCCGAGGCTTCGCGCGCCGACGTCCCGACGTGGGCGTCACGATGCTGCGTTGCGCGAACCTGATCGGGCCGCGGATCGAGACCACCCTGACCCGGTACTTCTCGCTCCCTGTCGTCCCGACCGTCCTCGGCTTCGACCCGAGGCTGCAGTTCTGCCACGAGGAGGACGCGTTGGCCGCGCTTCACCACGCCACCGTGGCCGACGTGGACGGGACGTTCAACATCGGCGGCGACGGCGTGCTGATGCTGTCGCAGGCGGTACGCCGGCTCGGCCGCCCCAGCGTCTCTGTTCCCCCGATCGCCCTCGGCCCGATCGGCGCGGTCTTTCCGCAGGTCCGGTATGCCGAGCTGTCCACCGAACAGGCTGCGTTCTTGGCCTATGGTCGAGGGATCGACACGACCAGGATGCGCGATCACTTCGGCTTCGAGCCCGCCTTCAGCACGGCCGAGGCGTTCGACACGTTCGCCGCGCGGCTTCGGCCCGGCGCCCTCGACCCGTCACGGCTGGAGACCCTCGAGCAGCAAGTCTCCGGCGTCGTCGGCAGACTCAGCTCACTGGTGCAACGTGGCTGACGCCGAGGTCATCCCGATCGGCGGCCGTGGGCGGCCCGGCCGTGGGTCGCGCACGTCGCCGAGCGCGGCTGCTCGCGCCCTGGCGCCACCGTCGGCCCGCTCGGCCCGTTCGGCTGCTCGACCCGGCGAGCACGCCACCGCCGCGACACAGGTTCCGGAGGCAGATCGGCCGACCGCGGCTGCGCGACCGACCGACCCGAATGATCCTCATGATCTGACCGATCCGAACCCGGAAGAGGCAAGGCCGGCATACTCGGCCGACGACATCGCCGACGCGGTGTCCGACGCGGCCAGGGAGGTGTTCGGGGCCGACGCGTGGCAGCAGCGGCTGGCGGAGGTCTTGGCGTTCATCCGCCGACGGATCACCGGCGACTACGAGATCGACGAGTTCGGCTTCGACTCCGAGGTCACCGAGACGTTCCTGCTGGCCGCACTTCGCCCGCTGGCGGAGAAATGGTTCCGCGTCGATGTTCTCGGCATCGACAACATCCCCACCGAGGGCGGCGCTCTGGTGGTGTCGAACCACTCCGGAACGGTTCCGGTCGACGGCTTGATGACGGGTCTGGTCGTCCACGATCACGCCGGCCGGTTCCTTCGGATGCTGGGTGCGGATCTGGTCTTCCGGATGCCGTTCGTCGGTGAGCTCGCGCGCAAGGGCGGCGCCACCTTGGCCGGCAGCGAGGATGCCGAGCGGATGTTGTCGCGCGGCGACCTGGTCGGAGTCTGGCCGGAAGGCTTCAAGGGCATCGGCAAGCCGTTCTCAGAGCGCTACAAGCTGC
Organism: Propionibacteriales bacterium; assembly: GCA_038259225.1. GTDB lineage: Bacteria > Actinomycetota > Actinomycetes > Propionibacteriales > Nocardioidaceae > JANLYC01. The sequence continues at coordinate 83,556 of JBBSPA010000003.1, read as the reverse complement.
AACGGTTCGGCCGGGGAGGCTTCGTATCAGCGGCGCTGCGGACCGGCGTACCGATCGTGCCGTGCTCCGTGGTGGGCGCCGAGGAGATCTACCCGCTGGTCGGCAACGTTCCGTCGCTGGCCCGGCTGTTGGGCGTGCCGTACATCCCGATCACGCCGTTCTTCCCGTGGCTGGGACCGCTCGGACTGATCCCGTTGCCGTCGAAATGGCTGATCGAGTTCGGCGAGCCGATCCGGACTGACTCCTACGGCGACGCAGCGGCCGATGACCCGATGCTGGTCTTCAACGTGACCGACCAGGTGCGCGAGACGATCCAACAGACGCTGTACTCGCTGCTGATCCGGCGGCGCAGCGTCTTCTCCTGACGATGACCGTGCCTGGCGCCGTGAGTGGCTCAGTCACTGAGCCTGCCGTATGTCCAGTACGCCAGCGGCCCGAACGGTTGCAAGGTGCACGACACCACCCACAGCACCTTCGGGCCACGCACCTGCGAGGCCGGTTGCCGAGCCAGGTCGCGCAGGGTGACCGCGGTCAATGCCAGTTCGAGAGCGCCCGCGATCATGGCGCCGGATCGTTGGGCGGGTGACAGGTCAGCCCAGGACTTCTTGGCCATGACTCACGACTCTATGACCAACCGCGCGCGTGACCTAGCCGCGCCCATGCCGCACAGCAGTGCGCGAAACGGTGATGTCAGTGAGTACAGTGCCGCGATGAGCGCTGAGAACTTGGTGCCCGGGTGTTTCTCCTGTGATCAGCAGGCAGCGGTTGACCTGCCACCGCGCGAGGACGTCATGCACACCGAACACTGGCGCGTGGCCCATGCGTTCAACAGCACGTTGCCTGGTTGGCTTGTCCTGGTACCGACAAGGCACGTCGTTTCGTTCACGGAGCTGACGCCGGCGGCGGCCGACGAGCTCGGTGGTCTCGTCCGTCGCCTTGGTGGAGCGCTGGCGGTCGTCACCGGCTGCGTCAAGACCTACCTCATGCAGTTCTCCGAGGCCGAAGGTTTCTCGCATCTGCACCTCCATCTGGTGCCCAGACGGGCTGACCATCCCAAGGACGCCCGCGGGCCGATGGTGTTCACCTACCTGAGCGAGGATCAGGCTCAGTGGCTTGAGCCGACGGAACGCGACACCATCGCGCTCGCCGTCCGTGCAGCGCTTTCGTAGGTTGCTCGCACCCATCTGCCGCAGGTCGTTGCTAGGGGCGTTCTCCTGAGGGTCCGCGATGCGGCGGACACAACGCACAGGGGCGCGCGACAACCGAGGGCGGTCACCCGGATGAGTCATGCCCTCGGCCTCGGTAGGCGATGCGCGGTGGCTCAGCCGAGCGGGGCGCTGGGGTCGATCGGCAAGCTGGGCAGGCTCGGCAGGGGAACGCTGGGCAGCGGGACGCTCGGCACGCTCGACGGAACGGTGACAGTCGGCCCCCCAGGGACCGAGACAGTGGCTCCGCCCGACTGCTCCGGCGCCGAGTTCGGCGCGCTCGTGCTGTTGCCCGGTGAGGGAGCGGTAACGCCGGGAACGCCAGGCAGCCCAGTCACGCCGGACGAACCAGCGGACGTCGGCTGCGGCTGGGTGGGGGCAGTACCGTCCGGCTTGGTCTGGGTCGCGTCACCGGACGACTGCGACGAGGCGCTCGGGCCGGTGGCCTCGGTCGGAGCTGTCGACCCGGGATCGACAGGCTGCAGCACGGGCGGGTCCTGCGTGAGATCGAGCAGCGCGCCGGACAACGTCAACGTGGGGAGACTGCTGCAGTCCGGACACAGCGACGCGGCAGCCTGGTCGAGCTCGGTGAGCGTCGTGGCGGCATTGGCGAGTGCGTCGCTGGCCGCGGCCGGAATGGTTGAGGCCAGCGCCTCGAGCTGACCGGCTGACGCCTCGTTGAATGCTCGGAGCTGCGCGATGTCGACGCTGTCCTGACCGTCGCTGTAGGACGTCATCAGCGCGGCCCCTCCGTCGTCGACCTCGGCCGTGAAGTCGTCCAGCGCATGACGGACCAGGGCAGGCGTCGCGGGGTCGCCGCTGTGGGCCACCGTGAGGTCGGAGATCTCCTCGAGGCGGGTGGAGGCCTGGTCGAGGTACTCGGTGCCCTTGGCCTGCTCGGAGCCAGCGATGGCGACCTGGACGTTCTCGATCCCACGCTTGACGGGGTAGAGCGTCTCGCCTGGGAGGGCGGCCTGGCTGGCTGCGGCGACGCCGACGGTTCCGCCGAGCACGATGCAGGCCGATACAGCGGCGGTCGCCGCACGCCGGCGGGGGCTGGCAGGGAAGCTGAGGACCGCGCTTTCGCGCCGGCCACCGACGGCGGTGGAACGTGGCCGGTCAGCGGCCAGAGCCTGCGGAGCCTCGCTCATCAGACGGTCCCGCAGGTCCGTAGCGAAGTCGGGGCGCAGGGTCGGTTCGTCCACATCGCGCAGCTGCTCGACCAGCGCCAGAAAGGCTTGGTGCTCGTCAGTAACCGGGTGACCCGCGGCGGGGTCGTCGACCGCGGCCGCGAACTCGTTCGCACGCCTGCGCGTGGTCACCAAGTTCCTCATGGATGGTGCCTACCTGCCGTGTTCGATCCCCACTGTGGGTGCTTCGAGAGTGGTGTGCTCGCCCTCACCGTGAAGAACGAGGCAGCGGCAGCGGAGGTTACGTTCTCAATCGGACCATATTGGCCTAGCCCTTGTGGGTGGTGGCCGTGTCGTACGAAAGCGGTCATCGGGGCATTCATCGCACCCCCTCCGGCATCAGCTTGGCCAGATTGCGCACGGCCCGCAGCTGTAGCTGCTTGATGGCGCCCTCGGTGCGACCGAGCACCTTGGCGGTCTCGGCGATCGAGTTCTCGTTCAGGAAGCGCATCACCAGGCAGGTCTGCTGCTCCTCGGGAAGCTGCTCGATCGCCTCGAGCAGGATCTCGTTGGTCAGCCCGGCGATGACCGCATCCTCAGGGCCGGCTGTCGTCTCGTCGTGACCGCTGAAGTCGTCGACAGCCGTCTCCAGCCTCGTCCGCCCGGCCTTGTAGTGGTCGACGACGAGGTTACGGGCGATGGTCATCAGCCAGGCGCCGAAGTCCTTGCCCTGCCACTGGAACCGGGTCATCGAGCGCAACGCTCGGAAGAAGGTGTCGCTGGTCAGGTCCTCGGCCAAGGCCCGCGAGCTGACGCGGTAGAACACGAATCGGTAGACGGCGGGGCTGTAGTGGTCATACAGCTGACCGAACGCCTCGCTGTCACCGTCGCGGGCCAGGTCGACGAGGGCGGCGATCCGCAGTCCTTCGTCGTCGACTTCCGGGGGATAGCCACGCGGACCGGCACCGGCGCCTCCGGAGGACGCGGTGGCGGTGGCCAGGAGGGGCCCGGTCAGCATGATCTCGGCGACCACCCATCGCAGGGCGTCGAGCCCCGACGTATGAGCGACGGCCTCGGACGGCATACCGAAATCTCCCTCTCCGGCACGAAAAGACCGGTGGCTGCGTTCCGCCGATCGTACGCCGTTCTCTCGCTCAGGGTGTACCTGTCGGTGACCAACCTCATACGGGTGGTTCGGTGCTGCTAGGTGTCCGGATGGGCGCTGTCCGCTTTGTAGGCAGACATTCCATAAGCAGCTGATAGCCGGAGCTACCCGCGCAGCCCCCGGTGGCGCTACCGGATCTTGCGCCGCAAGGCCACTCCGGCGGCCACACTGCCGGTCGCTGCCCCCGCGCAGGCGGCGGCGAACAGCCCGAGTCGGGCCGCCTTGCGTCCGGTCCGGTAGTCCCGGATCCGCCAGCCGTGCTTGCGTGCGTGATCGCGCAGCCTGCCGTCGGGATTGATCGCGCACGGGTCGCCGACCATCGTCAGCATCGGGAGATCGTTGAACGAGTCGGAGTACGCCGAGCACTGCCCCAGGTCCAGTCCCTCCTGCTCGGCCAGCGCGGCGACCGCGTCGGCCTTCGCGGACCCGTGCAGCAGCCCCCCGACCAGCCGGCCGGTGTACACGCCGTCCACCTGCTCTGCGACCGTGCCCACGGCGCCGGTCAGGCCGAGCCGATGCGCGATGATCCGGGCGATCTCGACCGGGGCTGCGGTCACCAACCAGACGCGCTGTCCCTGGTCGAGGTGCATCTGCGCGAGCGCGCGAGTACCGGGCCAGATCCGATGTGCCATCGCTTCGTCGAAGATCTCCTCGCTCAGCGACTCCAGCTCCTCGACCCGGTGGCCGGCGATGAAGGACAGCGCGGAGGCGCGGGCGTTGGCCACCGCGTCGGGATGCTCGACACCCACGACCCGGAAGTACGCCTGGTCCCAGGCAGCACGGGCGATGTCTCCGCTGGTGAAGAACTTGCGTCGGTGCAGGCCGCGCGCGAGGTGGAAGATCGAGGCTCCCTGCATCACGGTGTTGTCGACGTCGAAGAAGGCGGCTGCGTTGGGGTCCGGCGGCGTCGCCAGTGACGCCTCGACCTCGGCGCTGGACGCCGCGGCCTCGCCCGCCATGACTGACCGCGAGCGAAGTCGCGCCGGCGACGTCTGCGGCCCAGGCGCGTTCACGCCGCCAGCCTACGGGGTGCGCGCTGTGGCGAAACGCTCTCGGACGCGCACCACGAGACCCGCTCTTGGCGGGGTGTCGAAGTGCCCGATGGGTGCTGAAGCGACCGCCGCAGGGTGTGCCAGACTCCTTGTGGTGAAGGTGAGAATCGCGGCCACGAACGTGGCGGAGCTGCTTGGGGGCGCCGCCCGGCGTACTCCGGACAAGGTGGCCCTGATCGACATCTCAGGGCACGACTCACCTACCTCACCGAGCTCACTGACCTGGGGCGCGCTCGACGAACAGGTCACGTCACTCGCCCGGGGACTGAACCTGCTCGGGCTCGTCGGCGGCCAGCGGGTCGCGCTCAGCCTGACGAACTCGGCCGCGTACGTCTGCGCCTATCTCGCCGTGCTGCGCGCCGGAATGGTGGCGGTGCCGCTCAACCCGGGCTCGACGCCCGGGGAGCTCGGTCGGATGCTCGAGGACTCCGGTGCGCGGCTGTGCTTCGCCGACGCTGGCACGGTCTCTACGGTGCGTCAGGTCGTTCGTGAGTCGGCTCTCCCGACCAGGCTCGCGGTGGTCGGCGCTGCCCGCGAGGACGGGGAAACGGCGTACGACGATCTGGCCTCCGACGGCGGAGCCGTGATCACGCCGCGTGACTCCGAGTCGCTCGCGGTGCTGCTCTACACGTCGGGAACGAGCGGTCGGCCACGTGGTGCGATGCTCAGCCACCGGGCCTTGCTGGCGAACATCGACCAGGCGTCGCAGACTCGTCCGGCGCCGATCCAGCCCGACGACCTCGTCCTGGGGGTCCTCCCGCTGTTCCACGTCTATGGGCTCAACGCGGTTCTCGGGCAGGTGTTGCTGCACGGGGCGACGCTGGTGCTCGGACCGCGGTTCGACCCCGCTGACACCCTTGCCGCGGTTTCCGAGCAAGGCGTCAGCGTGGTCCCGGTCGCTCCTCCCGTGATCGGCGCCTGGCTGAAGGTGGACGACGACGTGCTGCGAACCAGCCTCGGCACGGTGCGACTGCTGTTGTCCGGCGCGGCACCGTTGGTTGAGGAGACGGTGCGCGCGTTCGAGCAGCGCACAGGTATCGACGTCGAACAGGGCTACGGTCTCACCGAGGCGGCGCCGATCGTCACCTCTACGATCGGAACGCCGACGCACAAGCCGGGATCGAGCGGGCGGGCGGTGCCTGGTGTCCAGCTCAGGGTGGTCGACGAGGCTGGCCGCGACGTGCACGCCGACGATCCCGGGGAGATCTGGGTCCGCGGAGCGAACGTCTTCAGTGGCTACTGGCCCGACGGCGACGGTGCTGCCGGTGAGGACGGGTGGCTGGCGACCGGTGACATCGGCTTCCTCGACGCAGAAGGCGATCTCTTCCTGGTCGACCGGATCAAGGAGCTGGTCATCGTCTCGGGCTTCAATGTCTACCCCTCTGAGATCGAGGACGTCATCAGCGAGGTGGACGGCGTTGCGGAGTGCGCGGTGATCGGGCTGCCGGACGAGCGGACCGGCGAGGCGGTGATCGCCTACGTCGTTCCGCTGGACGGGCACGAGCCGCAACGACTGGCGGAACAGGTGCGGGCGCACTGCCAGCGTCGGGTCGCGCGTTTCAAGGTGCCGAGCCGGGTCGAGGTGGTGGCCGAGCTGCCGCACTCGGCGACCGGGAAGGTCGCCAAGGGCCGGCTGCGCGCCGGTCAGGCACGCAAAGCGATGGGGTTGGCGTGAACGCACGGGTTCGCCTGTTGTCGAAGCCGGGCTGTCATCTGTGCGACGACGCCCGCGCGGTGGTCGAGGCGGTCTGCGCCGAGCGGGGCGAGTCGTTCGACGAGGTCGACATCACCGAGGACCCGGAGCTGATGGAGACCTACGGTGAGCAGATCCCCGTCACGTTCGTCGACGGGAAGCAGCACGACTTCTGGCGGGTCGACCCGGACCGCCTGCGCACCGCCCTCTCCCGTTGAGTGCGCACGTGGTGCAGGTTGAGTGCGCACGTGGGTGAGGTTGAGTGCGCACGTGGGTGGGGTTGAGTGCGCACGTGGGTGAGCTTGAGTGCGCACGTGGGTGAGCTTGAGTGCGCACGTGGGTGAGGTTGAGTGCGCAGTTGGGCGAGCCGAGCAGCGTGGCGAAGGTGACCCAGGTCACACACCGTCACGGTGCCGCCCCAGCTGGCCGTGAGACGACTCGGAAGCAATTTGTTCTCGCGTTCACAAACTCCTAGAGTGGCGGGGTCGATGTCGTGACGGTGACCGTACGCAGGCACGAGTCACGGCTCTGAAACGAAGCACTAGGTGGCGTCGAGCCCTAGGAGCAGGGTGACAAACGTATGACCTCGGCACGGAGCCGCACGAGCGGCCGAGCCCGCGACGAGCGTGCAGAACGGGGGATCCCCGAAGCCACCGTCGCCCGACTTCCGATCTACCTGCGCGCGCTCACCGCGTTGTCGGACCGCGACGTCGCCACCGCCAGCAGCGAGGACCTCGCGAGCGCCGCCGGCGTCAACTCCGCGAAGCTCCGCAAGGACCTGTCCTACCTCGGCACCTACGGCACCCGAGGGGTCGGGTACGACGTCAACTACCTGCGCTACCAGATCGCTCGCGAGATCGGCCTCACCCAGGACTGGGCCGTGGTCATCGTGGGGATCGGGAACCTCGGGCATGCGCTGGCCAACTACTCCGGCTTCGCCTCACGCGGCTTCCAGATCGCAGCCCTGCTCGACAGCGACCCCTCACGGGTGGGAGAGCAAGTCGGCGACGTCCAGATCTCCTCGCTGGACGACCTCGACGCCATTGTCCGCACCGGCAACGTCTCCATCGGCGTCATTGCCACGCCGGCCGGATCGGCCCAGGACGTCTGCGACCGCCTCGTGAACGCCGGGGTCAGCAGCATCCTCAACTTCGCGCCTACGGTGCTCTCGGTGCCCGAGCACGTCGACGTGCGGAAGGTCGACCTGTCGATCGAGCTGCAGATTCTCGCCTACCACGAACAGCGCAAGGCACACGGCGCGCCCGCGCCGGTGGCTGCCCCCGGGGAACCCTCCGTTGGCTCACCCGTGGGCGCTGCGCTCGACGAGCTGTCGGCGGGTGCGATGTGAGCATCCTGATCGTAGGCGCCTCGCACCGGTCCGCACCGGTCGAGCTTCTGGAGCAGCTCGCCGTCGACTCCGACGCGGCTGCAAAGCTTCGGATGGCCGCGTTGCACAGCGACCACGTCAGCGAGGCATTGGTCCTGGCGACCTGCAACCGGGTCGAGATCTACGCGGAGGTCGACCGCTTCCACGGCAGCGTCGAGGACCTCACTGCCCTGCTGGTGGACCGTACCGACGCCACGGTGGAGCAGATCGTCCCCTCGCTGTACGTCCACTACGACGAGGCCGCGGTCGATCACCTGTTCTCCGTGGCGACCGGCCTCGAGTCGATGGTCGTCGGCGAGGGACAGATCCTCGGGCAGGTCCGCGACGCACTGCGGTCCGGCCAGGCCGACGCGAGCATCGGGCCGGCGCTCAACACGCTCTTCCAGCAGGGCCTGCGGGTCGGCAAGCGTGCCCACTCCGAGACCGGGATCGACCGCGCCGGCCAGTCCTTGGTCTCGGTGGCTCTCGACGAGGCGGCGGCCGTTATCGGTCCGCTCGAAGGAACGCGGGTCTGCGTCGTCGGTGCGGGGTCGATCGCCGCGCTGGCTGCGACGTCGGTACGCCGGGCGGGGGCGAGCGAGGTCGTGATCTGCTCACGAACTCTGTCCAACGCGCAACGTCTGGCCGATGTGGTGCACGGGCAAGCATTGGCGATGTCCGGCCTCCCGGACGCTCTTGCCGGGGCTGACATCGTGATCTCGTGCACCGGCGCGACCGGCGTCGTCGTGCCGGATGAGATGCTGAGCGCGGCGATGACCGCCCGCAGCAGCGAGGCTTCGCTCGTGGTCATCGACCTCGCGCTCCCGCACGACGTCGCGCCCACAGTGGGCAGCGTCCCCGGCATCACCCTGATCGCACTCAAGACCCTGGCCGACAGTGTCCACAACAACGCGCAGGAGGACGTGGAGGCCGTCAAGGCGATCGTCATCGAAGAGGTTGCTGCCTTCGCGGCAGCTCGAGACGCTGCTCGCGTGGCTCCGACGGTGGTCGCGCTGCGCACGATGGCGACCGGTGTCGTCGCGGCCGAGCTCGACCGCTTGTGGGCGCGACTTGGCGAGCTCCCCCATGAACAACGCTCGGAGATCGAGCACACCTTGCGCCGGGTGGCCGACAAGCTGCTCCACGAGCCGACCGTCCGGATCAAGCAGTTCGCCGGTCGGACACCCGATGCGTCGTACGCCGAGGCGCTCGCCGAGCTGTTCGCGCTGGACCCGGCCGCCGTCGACGCCGTGACGCGAGCAGGTGAGAAGGAATGACCACGATCCGAATCGGCACCCGGGCCAGCACGCTGGCCCGGGCCCAGAGCACGCTCGTCGCTGCCGCGTTGTCCGAGGCGCTTGGGGTGGAGTCCCTCCTCGTCGATGTCCCCAGTGCCGGTGACGTCTCGGACCGCCCACTGACCGAGATCGGCGGTCAAGGAGTCTTCGTCGGCGCTGTCCGCGATGCGGTCGTGGCCGGGCGGGTCGACGTCGTCGTGCACTCGCTCAAGGACCTGCCCACCGTCGACGACCCACGAGTCGTGCTGGCGGCCGTGCCCGCCCGGGGCGACGCCCGCGACGCTCTGGTGGCCCGTGACGGCCTGACGCTGGGAGAGCTCCCGCCGGGGTCGCGGGTAGGCACCGGGTCGCCACGCCGTGCGGCCCAGCTCCATGCGCTCGGTCTCGGTTTGGACGTGGTGCCGATCCGTGGGAACGTCGACACTCGGCTCAGGAAAGTTCGTGTCGGAGAGATCGACGGCGTCGTACTGGCCCGAGCCGGGCTCAGCCGGATTGGACGCGAGGACGAGATCACCGAGACGATCGACCCGATCCAGATGCTTCCCGCCCCGGGGCAGGGAGCGTTGGCCGTCGAGGTCGCTGCTGGATCGGGCGCCCTCGCGGACTCGATAGCGGAGTTCCTCGACGACGCGGGCTCGCGTGCTGCGGTGACCGCGGAACGTGAGCTGCTCCGGGTGCTGGAAGCCGGGTGCAGCTCGCCGATCGGTGCTTTGGCCGAGCTCGCCGAAGGTGACGAGGGTCCAGAGATCTGGTTGCGCGGCGTCGTGGCCGCTCCGGACGGGAGTCACCTGGTCCGACTGTCCGCAGCCGGCGAGGCCGCAGACCCCGCTGGGGTCGGGCGTCGACTGGCAGAAGAGCTCCTCGCCGAGGGAGCAGCAAGCCTGATGAGGGAGCGTGCCTCGTGAGCAGGGCGACGAACAGAGCAACCGGGAAGGCCCCCCAGGGCAAGTCGACGGTGACACGCAACCGCGCCGAGAGCAGGACCAGCAGGACCAGCAGGACCACCGGGACCGGCCGAACGGCCGCGACCGGTGGACAAGGCAAGCAACGGACCACGAGTAGCAAGACGGTGAACACAACGATGCCGAAGACCGCCGCCGCGAAGACCACGAGCCGTTCCGCCGCGGCCCGCGTCGACCAGCCCCTCACTGCGCCTCGCCCTGCCGGGAGCGTTGCCTTCATCGGAACCGGACCCGGTGACCCCGGTCTGTTGACCGTACGCGCGATCGAGCTGATCTCGACTGCCGACGTGGTCATCACCGAGTCACCCGAGCACGCCACGATGGTGGCGGACATCCTGGGTGACCGTTTCGACGAGGTCACCTTGATCGACGGTGGCTACGGTGAGGACGGTCAGCCGCTGACTCATGCCTCGAGGGGCAAGCTCGTCGTCAAGCACGCCAAGGGCGAAGGCGCTGTCGTGCGGCTGATCTCCGGGGACCCGTGGATGTACGCCACCGGTGCCGAGGAGGCCGCGGCGTGCGCCAAGGCACGGGTCACGTTCGAGATCGTGCCGGGCGTCAGCGCGGTGACCGCAGTCCCCGCGTACGCCGGCGTCCCCCTGACCACCCGCACCTCGCGAGAGGTGACGGTCCTGAACGTCGCGGACAACAAGATCAACTGGTCGGTCTACACCGACTCCCAGACGCTCGTCCTGCTCTCGGCCGTGAAGTCGCTGGGAGAGGTCGCGAAGGCGTTGGTCGCCAGCGGACGCGACGGCGAGACACCGGTGGCGGTGACCTCGATCGGTACGACGACCGAGCAGCAGACCGTCGTGTCGACCCTGGCCGACATCGGTGCCGATCTGCGCGCCGCCCGGCTGCGCGAGCCCGCGGTAACCGTCGTCGGCGGTGTCGTCGCGATGCGCGAGGCGCTGTCGTGGTTTGAGACGAAGCCGTTGTTCGGCTGGCGGATCCTGGTGCCACGCACCAAGGAGCAGGCCGGATCGCTGTCCAGGAAGCTGCGCACGTACGGCGGCGTGCCGGAGGAGGTTCCGACGATCTCTGTCGAGCCGCCGCGCAACCCGTTGCAGATGGACAAGGCTGTACGCGGCCTGGTGGAGGGCCGGTACGAGTGGATCGTGTTCACCTCCGTCAACGCCGTCAAGGCGGTTCGCGAGAAGTTCGACGAGTACGGCCTCGACGCCCGTGCGTTCAGCGGCCTCAAGGTGGCCGCCGTCGGCGACAAGACCGCCGAATCCATTGCTGCATGGGGTATTCGGGCCGATCTGGTGCCATCGGGCGAGCAGTCCGCCCGTGGTCTGCTCGAGGACTGGCCGCCCTTCGACGATGTCTTGGACCCGATCAACCGGGTGTTCTTGCCGCGTGCGGACATCGCTACCGAGACGCTGGTCGCTGGACTGCACGAGCTCGGCTGGGAGGTGGATGACGTGACGGCGTACCGCACCGTGCGCGCCGCACCACCCCCGGCGCCGACGCGCGACGCGATCAAGTCGGGCAAGTTCGACGCGGTCGTCTTCACATCCTCCTCGACCGTGCGCAACCTGGTCGGGATCGCCGGGAAGCCACACCCGTCCACGGTGATCGCGGCGATCGGCCCGGCGACGGCCAAGACCTGCGAGGAGCACGGCCTGCGGGTCGACGTACTGGCGAACAAGCCCTCCGTCGACGTGCTGGCCGATGCCCTGGCCGACTTCGGAGCGACCCGGCGTCTCGAGCTGATCGAGGCGGGAGAGCCGGTGACTAAGCCGTCGCAGCGGCGTGCTCCGCACCGTCGTCGCGCGACCTGAGCACGCCATGACCGGCTTCCCGGCAGCACGGCCGCGACGGCTGCGCACCACTCCCGCGATGCGGAGACTGGTCGCCGAGACCACGGTACGCCCTGGTCAGCTCGTGCTGCCGATGTTCGTGGCCGAGGGGCTGGATGAGCCGCGCCCGATCGCCAGCATGCCAGGGGTCGTCCAGCACTCACGCGCGTCCCTGCGCGAGGCGGCGGCGGAGGCCGTCGAAGCCGGAGTCGGCGGGCTGATGTTGTTCGGCGTACCCACGACCAAGGACGCCACCGGCTCCGGCGGGCTCGACCCGGGCGGGATCTTGAATCTCGCGATCGCCGACGTCGTCGCCGAGGTCGGCAACGCCACCGTCGTGATGAGTGACCTGTGCCTGGACGAGTTCACTGACCACGGTCACTGCGGCGTGCTTGCCGCCGACGGCAGCGTGGACAACGACGCGACGTTGGAGCAGTACGCCGCGATGGCCGTCGCCCAGGCCGACGCGGGCGTTCATGTGGTCGGGCCCAGCGGGATGATGGACGGGCAGGTGGCGGCGACCCGTGCAGCCCTCGACGCGGCCGGCCACATCGACACCGCGATCCTGGCGTACTCGGCGAAGTACGCCTCGGCGTTCTACGGGCCCTTCCGGGAGGCGGTGGCGTCCTCGCTGGAGGGGGACCGGCGGACCTACCAGCAGGACTACCGCAACGCTCGCGAGGCGCTGCGCGAGGTCACGCTGGACCTGGCCGAAGGTGCCGACATGGTGATGGTCAAGCCGGCCCTGGCCTACCTCGACGTGCTCAGCGAGGTGGCCGCGATCTCCGACGTGCCGGTGGCGGCGTACAACGTGTCCGGTGAGTTCGCCATGGTCGAGGCGGCGGCTGCGGCCGGGCACTTGGACCGGGCGGCCACTGCGCTGGAGATGCTCAGCGCCATCCGGCGGGCCGGCGCCGACCTGATCCTGACCTACTGGGCCACCGAGGCCGCGTCCTCCTGGCTGGACGCCTGACCCACTCCACACCACTCCACGCCCGCCCTGCCCTGCCGCGTCGCCGTTGGGATTTGCCTAGTTATCTATTCGGGCGGCTTGTTAACTAGGCAAACCCGCCTGGCAGACAGGCAGTTTGCCTTGCTCACTTGCCGACTGACGATGAAATCTTGGGCGTATGCCGGTCTACCCCTTCGACGGCAACAGACGACTGCGCGGTCAGGCGGCGAGTACGCCACCCGCACGACAAAGGAGCCAGCCATGGCGGAGCAGAAGGCCACGGGGCCGGCGTCATACTTTCCTTCGATCGAGAAGAAGTACGGACGCCCCATCGAGGAGTGGAAGGACCTGATCCGCGCCAGTCCACTCCTGAAACACGGTCAGCTGGTGAACTGGCTCAAGGCCGAGTACGGCATGGGCCACGGCCACGCCAACGCCCTGGTTGCCCACACTCTCGCCGAGGACCGGGCTTGACCCAGGATCAGCGCCGTAGCGACAACCGCAGCGTCGACGTTCTCGACTTCTCGACTCCGGAGGTGGCCGGCTCAGCCGCCCACGCCGGGTAGCGAGGGAGTCGGCAGCCCGGGGACCGGGATCAGGTCGGCCAGCCCGAGGTTGGTGAGGACGGCCGCGAGCGTGGACCCGGCGAGCCTGGCCGCGGCTTGGTCGTCGGTCAGTCCGGTCAGCACCTTGGTGCAACCCGAGATCATCGCCGGCGTGGTGGCCGGAGCGAAGTCGTTCAGCTTGTCGACGCACTTGGCCTTGGCCTGCTTGGCCGTCAGCACGACCTTCGCGACGGTAGGGGCGGGATCGGGGACCGTCGGAATCGAAGGAACGCTGGTGGTCGGGTCAGGGCTTGTCGGGTTGTTGGTCGCTGGCCCGGGGCCAGGCGATCCGGGGTCGGTCGAGCCGGGGCCGGGTGATCCGGGGTTGGCGGAGCCCGGGTCCGTCGGCGGGTGCTGGCCACCGCCGGGCGCGGGGTGATCCGGACCTCCCGGGTGACGGGAGGGTCGGTGCGCCGGCTTCGTCCGGTGCGGACCAGGCAGGTCCACCGACGGCTTGGCCGCGATGAACGTGCTCACCGGCAGACCGTCGGCAACCTCGGAGTAGTTGCCGTCGAGATAAGAGTTCATGATCGACAGGACCAAGGCGACGTACTGCTCGGAGTGGTTGTAGCTGAACACCGCGGAGCGCTGGCCCTGCGTGGTGCCGAGGTCCTGCGTGCCGGCGCACAGGTAGACGGCGGTCGCCAGCGCGGCATCGTCGATGTCCTGCGGGTTCTTCGCACCGTCGCCGTCGGCGTCGACGCCCACGATGTCCCACGTGCCGGGGATGAACTGCATCGGGCCGACCGCGCGGTCGTAGGTCGTGTCGTCGTCGTAGCGACCGCCGTCGGTGTCGGCGATCAGCGCGGTGTCGTGCGACCCGTTCAGCGCCGGGCCGTAGATGCCCGGGGTGGCGACGCCGTCGGAGTCGAGCACGTTGCCGCCGTACCGGCCGTGGTCGGACTCGACGCGGCCGATCGCCGCGATCAGGGCCCAGCTGATGTGACAGGTCAGGTCCGCCCTGACCAGCACCGCCTCGGCCCGTTGGTAGGCGGTCATCGCTGCGCTCGGTATGCCGTTCACCGACACCGAGGACGGGCTGCCCGGATCCGTGAGCGCCGGCCGGCTACCGTCAGAACTGATCCCGGGGAAGGTCGTCTCCGCCGGGTTCGTGTAGTTGGCCGGTTGGTCGAGTGACGTGGTCGGGACAGTGGGCACACCGGGGTCCTTCGTGACCGGGTCAGCAGTGGCGGTGGTGGGCGACCCCAGGCTGGCGGTCCACGCTCCGGCCAGCAGTGCCAGTGGCACGAGCGCCACGGCCTTCTGCCAGCGGGCCAGCTTCGGCCGGTCTCCACGGACTCTCACCATCAGGTTCCTCCGCCTGTCCCTCCGCGTCGCCGACACTGTCGACAACTCCCTGTACTCGGGTAAACGAGGACGCTGCGGACAGGTTACGGCGAGCGACGGCGCGCTGCAGCCGAACCGTTGACCATCCACGACGCACGCGCAAGGCCGCGACCGGCTGGTGCGAACGCCAGGGCGGTTCGCCGCCGGTTGCCGGCCTCGGTGACAATGGGCCGGTGACGTCGTCCGCCAGCATCTCGAACTCCACCGCCCTGTTCGCGCGCGCGCTCGACGTGACGCCCGGAGGCGTCAACAGCCCGGTACGCGCCTTCCGGGCGGTCGGTGGCACCCCTCGCTTCATGGCGCGTGGCAACGGCCCCTACGTGTACGACGTCGATGGCACCGAGTACGTCGATCTGATCTGCTCCTGGGGGCCACTCATTCTCGGCCACGCTCATCCCGCGGTCGTCGAGGCGGTCTCGTCGGCGGTCGCCCGAGGTACGTCGTTCGGGACGCCTTCCCTGCCCGAGGTCGAGCTCGCGGAGGAGATCGTCTCCAGGACTCCCGTGGACCAGGTCCGCCTCGTCTCGTCCGGCACCGAGGCGACGATGTCGGCGATCCGGCTGGCCCGCGGTTTCACCGGCCGAGACCTGGTGGTGAAGTTCGCCGGCTGCTACCACGGCCACGTCGACTCGTTGCTGGCGTCGGCCGGTTCAGGGTTGGCGACCTTCGGTATCCCGGGCACCCCAGGTGTCCCGGCCGCCTCCACCGCTGCCACGGTGGTGCTGCCCTTCAACGACCTGGCGGCGGTCGAGAAGACGTTCGCGGAGTACGGCGATCAGATCGCGTGCGTGATCACCGAGGCAGCGGCCGGCAACATGGGGGCGATCGCGCCGGTCGACGGCTTCAACTCCGGACTGTCCCGGCTCTGCCGTGCGCACGGTGCCCTGTTCGTCAGCGATGAGGTGATGACCGGCTTTCGCGCGAGCCGAACCGGCTACTGGGGAATCGACGGTGCCGTCGAGGGTTGGGCGCCGGACCTGATGACGTTCGGCAAAGTGATGGGCGGAGGCTTCCCCGCTGCGGCGTTCGGTGGTCGCGCGGACGTGATGGCTGCGCTGTCACCGGTGGGGCCGGTCTACCAGGCCGGCACGCTTTCGGGGAACCCGATCGCCACCACCGCCGGCCTCACCACCTTGCGTCACGCGACGGACGACGTCTACGCCCGCCTGGACGCGAACGCCGCCGCGATCAGCAGGCTGGTCGGTGAGGCTCTCACGACCGCCGGTGTGCCCCACGTCATGCAGGCCGCCGGAAACCTTTTCTGCGCGTTCTTCGTCGATCCTTCTGAGGTCCCGGTCGTCAGGAACTTCGACGACGCGAGCCGACAGGCGCAGCACCAGTTCCGGGCGTTCTTCCATGCCATGCTCGAGCAGGGTGTCTACCTGCCGCCGAGCGCGTTCGAGGCATGGTTCGTCAGCGCAGTGCACGACAGCCGGGCGATCGACCGGATCGCTAGCGCTCTTCCCGCCGCGGCGGCCGCCGCAGCGGCCGCGACACCCGACCCTGAAGAGGCCTGATGAGCTCCGCCGTCACCACGACAGTCCACCTGCTGCGCCACGGCGAGGTGGACAATCCTGCCGGTGTCCTCTACGGCCGGATGCCCGGCTACCACCTCAGCGAGCTGGGGCAGCAGATGGCCGAGCGGGTGGCCAAGACCATCGCCGGCCGTGACATCACCTACCTCGTCTCGTCACCGCTGGAGCGGACCCAGGAGACAGCCCAACCCTCCGCCGAGGCCCTCGATCTCGAGATCGTCACCGACGAGCGGGTGATCGAGTCGATCAACGTCTTCGAGGGCAAGAAGTTCGGCCCCGGCGACGGGGCGATGCGTCGTCCATCGACCTGGCGCTACCTGTACAACCCCTTCCTTCCCTCGTGGGGGGAGCCGTACAAGGACGTGGTCGTGCGCATGCTCGCCGCCATGCACGACGCGCGCGAGGCCGCGGCCGGCCACGAGGCGCTGATCGTGTCCCACCAGCTGCCGGTCTGGATCGTCCGCGCGTACATCGAGGGCCGGCGGCTCGCGCACGACCCGCGCAAACGTGAGTGCAGCCTGGCCAGCCTGTCCTCCTTCACCTACACCAACGACACGGTGACCACCGTGTCGTACTCCGAGCCGGCGGCCGACCTGGTCCCGGTCAAGGCGAGCAAGAAGTTCTCCGCGGGCGCCTGACGGATGGCCCGACGTCGTACCCGCCACCTATCGGCTGCCCGCCCGGCGGCCTGGTTGGCGCTGGTCGTCACGGTGTTGGTGACGAGCGCCTGCACCACGACAGGCGCGAACCGCACGGGCACCAATGGCTACGTCAGCGGTGACGGCACGATCAACGTGATCGATCCGGCCGACCGGAAGGCGGCACCGACGCTGTCCGGCCGCAAGCTCGGTGGTGGCACGCTCGACACCGCCGACTACGCCGGACAGACCGTGGTGATCAACGTCTGGGGAGCGTGGTGCGGTGAGTGCCGGGTCGAGGCCGCTGACCTGGTCGAGGCGTCCAAGCAGCTCGCGGGCTCCGACGTGGCCTTCGTGGGCCTCGACACCCGGGACCGCGACTCGCTCGCCCTGTCCTACGTACGCCGCTTCGACGTCCCGTATCCCAGCCTGGTCGACCAGGACAGCAAGCTGCTGCTGGAGTTCTATGACGTTGTCTCACCGAACGCGATCCCGTCCACCCTCGTCATCGACGCCGACGGCAAGCTCGCGGCGGTCATCAACGGGCCGACCACGAAGTCGACCCTCGTCGACCTGGTCGAGGACGTCCGACGGAGCACGAGCTGATCGCGGATGCTCGACCTCGCCACGTACACGATCACCGGGCCGCACTTGATCGGGCTCTCGCCCGGGTCCGTCCTCGCCGCCTCCCCGGCAATGCCGCCGCTCTCGTTGGGCACCTGGTTCCGGGACACCGCCCTCGACGGTCCCGTGCTGCTGGCGATGCCGGTCGCGCTGATCGCCGGACTCGTCTCGTTCTTCTCTCCGTGCGTGCTGCCCCTCCTGCCCGGCTACCTGTCCTACATGACCGGCCTGTCGGGAGCCGACATCGTGACCAACGGCAGCACTGGGGTGCGCGGCCGGATGGTCGTCGGCACGGTGCTGTTCATCCTCGGCTTCTCGTTCGTGTTCGTCGCGGTAGGCGGGGCGTTCGGTCAGATCGGTGCCAGTTTGATCGAGCATCAACGGACGCTCACCAAGATCCTCGGCGTGCTGACGATCCTGCTCGGACTGGTCTTCGCCGGTGTCGTGCCGTGGCTTCAGCGCGACGTCCGGATCCACTCGGTCCCAGCGGTCGGTCTCGGGGCGGCGCCCTTGCTGGGCGTGCTGTTCGGGCTCGGCTGGACCCCGTGCATCGGGCCGACCCTGGGTGCCGTGCTGTCGCTGTCCGGGCTGGGGGGCAGCCCAGCGCGCGGAGCGTTCCTCGCGTTCGTCTACTGCCTCGGGCTGGGTATCCCGTTCGTCGTCGCGGCGGTGTCGTTCCGCAAGATGATGACCGCCGTCGGGTGGGTGCGACGACACCAGCTGGCGGTGATGCGCTTCGGCGGGGGGATGCTCGTCGTGGTCGGCCTGCTGATGGTCTCGGGCGCCTGGGAAGCGATGATCGTACACGTGAAGAACTGGGTCGGTGACTATGTCACGGTCGTCTGACACCGAGGCGGCGCCTCGCGCGCCGGCCGGTGAACCCGAGCGGTCGACCACGGCCCCCGCACTGCGACCAACGGAGTTCCTGCGTTGGACGTGGCGCCAGCTCACGTCGATGCGGACCGCGTTGATCTTGCTGTTCCTGCTCGCGGTGGCGGCAATCCCCGGATCCCTGATCCCTCAGACGCGGGTGGATCCGTCAGCGGTCTTCGCGTTCAAGGACCGGCATCCACAGCTGACGCCGCTGTTCGAGCGGATCGGGATGTTCGAGGTCTACAGCTCGGTGTGGTTCAGCGCGATCTACCTGCTGCTGATGCTCTCACTCGTCGGCTGCATCATTCCGAGGCTTCGGGTGTACGTGAAGGCCTTCGGTGCTCGGCCGCCCCATGCACCTCGCAACTTGGCGCGGCTGTCGGCATACGAGTCGTGGGCGACCGACGAGAGCCCGCGGCAGGTCGCCGAGCGTGCCCGGGTCCTGCTGACGCGACAGCGTCGCCGCGTGGACGTGCACGACTCCGACGGTAGTGCGGTGGTGAGTGCGGAGAAGGGCTACCTGCGCGAAGCCGGCAACTTGCTCTTCCACCTCGCGGTGCTGGTCGTGCTCGTGGGGGTGGCCCTGACCGGACTGTACGGATTCAAGGGCAAGGCCGCCGTGATCAGTGGCGACGGTTTCTCCAACACCTTGATCCAGTACGACGACTTCACCCCAGGCGCACGGTTCAACCCCTCGGACCTGGCTCCTTTCACTTTCACGGTTGATGACTTCCACGTGAAGTGGAAGCGAAACGGTGCCGGGGCCGGTACGCCGCTGACGTTCGATGCCGACCTGTCGGTCACCGACCGGCCAGGTGATCCGGTGCACCCCTACCACCTACAGGTCAACCATCCGCTCGTGGTCGACGGGACGTCGGTGTTCCTGATCGGCCACGGCTACGCGCCGAAGGTGACCGTGCGCGACGGGGACGGCAAGGTTGCGTTCTCCGGTCCGGTGATCTTCCTGCCGCAGGACGGGTCCTTTGTGTCCTACGGAGTCGTCAAGGCGCCGGACGCGGCTCCCCAGCAGCTCGGTTTCGAGGGCTACTTCTTCCCAACCGCGTCCCTGTGCGGTGGTGCCCCGTGTTCGACGTTTCCCGACGCGGACAACCCGGTGCTCTCACTCATTGGCTACCGCGGTGACCTCGGGCTCGACGGCCCGCAGTCGGTCTACGTGCTGGACAAGGACAAGTTGAAGCCGTTCACCACACCCGGTGGCCGGCCACGCGCGCTGCTGCTCCGCGAGGGTGAGCGGGTCAGCCTCGGCAAGGGGCAGGGCACGATCTCGTTCGACGGCTACGACCGCTTCGTGCAGCTCTCGATCAGCCGGCAGCCGGGCAAGATCGTGCCGCTGGTCGGTGTGCTCGCCGCCATCGTCGGACTGCTGGGGTCGTTGTTCGTCCGCCCCCGGCGTACCTGGGTACGGGCCATCACGGTGGACGGGCGTACCGTGGTCGAGGTTGCCGCACTCGACCGCGTGACGGGCGGTGATCCGGCCGCACACGTCGACGTCGTAGCAGCGGCGCTTCGCACACAGGGCCATGACACGTCGGAGGACCGGAAGGACGGGCGGCAGTGACCGAGACGTTCGCTCACCTGAGCAACAACGCGATGTACTCCGCGACAATCGTGTACGCGCTGGCGATGCTGGCGCACGTGGCCGAGTGGGCGCTGGCGCGAGACCTCGCCGGAGCTCCCGTCCTGGCCCAGCAGCGTCCGGCGCTGGTGCCGGCTTCAGCCGCCGAGGACGCGCCATTCACTGCCCGCGCCCAGCCTCCGACCGGGGCGGGGGAGACCGAGGACTCCGACGAAGCGATCGAGCGATCCGACCGCTACGGGCGGATCGGGTTGTCTCTCACGGTTCTGGGACTGCTGATCCACACCGCCGGAGTCCTGACGCGAGGTCTGGCCGCCGACCGGGTCCCGTGGGGCAGCATGTACGAGTTCGCCATCACCGGTTCGCTGGCTGTGTCGGCCGCGTACGTCGTGTTGGTCCGGCGGTACTCCATCCGCTGGCTGGGGCTGCTGGTCACCGGATTCCTGGTCACCGTGCTCGGCTTGGCCGTGATCGTGCTCTACCGGCCGGTCGGGCCGCTCGTGCCGGCGCTGCACTCCTACTGGCTGGTGATCCATGTCTCGGCTGCGGCGATCGCCGGGGGGGCCTTCACGATCGGAGCGCTGGCCTCCGTGCTCTACCTGCTGCGCAACCGGCTCGAGGTCAAGGCCGCAGCCCGCCCGGACCTGCCACGACGCGGGTTCTTGTGGCGCACCCCGCCGGCGACGACGATCGACCGGGTCGCCTACCGGGTGCACGCCTTCGCGTTCCCGCTGTGGACCTTCGCGGTGCTGGCTGGTGCGATCTGGGCCGAGTACGCCTGGGGTCGGTTCTGGGGCTGGGACCCCAAGGAGGTGTGGGCGTTCATTACCTGGGTCGCCTATGCCGCGTACCTGCACGCGAGGGCGACGGCGGGCTGGCAAGGGCGTGCGGCGGCGTACGTCGCTCTGCTCGGGTTCGCGACGTTCATCTTCAACTTCGTCGGCATCAACATGTTCGGATCGGGGCTGCACGCCTACTCGGGCATGTAGCAACGGCCTGGTCGACCTCACCTGGCGGGCACCTCTGACACCGGAACGCCGCGCTGACACGCTGACTCCTCGGGTCGCGACGTGGAGGGTGCATGGCTGAGGAGTCCGACGCAACGATGCTGCCGAGTCCGGCCCTGTCCTACCTCCAGGCCGCTGAGGGCTTGCACCGATGCTGTCCAAGCTCGACGAGTTCGGGCTGGTGCAGGGGGCTTGGCAGGCCGGCATCATCCAGGCCGCGGTCGAGGAGACCGGCATCGACGATCTCGCGCGCCGAGTTGGCCGCGAGCCTGCACGCGTGCGCGACATCGCCCGTGCCCTGGATGCCTACGGCATCTTCGATCGGGTCGCTGACGAGCCGCCGAGCTATGTCCTCGCCGAGCGTTGGCAGCCGCTCCTGCTGAACGACCCGCCGATCGCGCTGCCGAACCTGTTCGCCTACGCGGCGGCGCGTACCCGGATGATCCGTGACAGCGTGGCCGGAGGCGTCGACTACTGGGACGCCGACGAGCGGGACCAGCTGGCGTACGCCGTCGGCGTCGCACTCGACCCGACCTCGACGCAGGCGCGCCAACTGCTCCGCCAGATCTATCAGCTGGATGACGAGCAGCACCGCCTGTTCCAGAACGGCGGCCGCTATCTCGAGCTCGGCTGCGGTGCTGCGGGCGGCGCCAACACGATGCTGCAGATCTACCCCAAGGTGAGCGCGGTCGGTCTGGAGCTGTCCGAGGCCCTCGCGGAGGAGGCGAGAGCCCGGGCGACGAAGGTCGGTGTGGCCGATCGGTTCACCGTGGTCTGCGGCGACGTGAGGGACTTCGACGAGCCAGAGTCGTTCGACTTCGTGTTCTGGAGCCAGTTCTTCTTCCCCGGGTCGTCTCGCCGCGACGCTCTGAGGGTGGCGTTTCGGTCACTGCGGAGAGGCGGCGTGATCCGAGCACCCCTGATGACGGCACCGGTCACCAGTACCGAGGACCTACGAACCGACGATGGCCGGGAGTACGCCGTCGACCGGGTCGTCCACGGCGGCTGGGGAGTACCCGAACGCAGCGCGGACGACCTGGCAGCCGAGATCGCTCAGGCGGGCTTCGAGCGGGCGGGATTCAAGGACGTCGGGTTCGCTCGTTTGATCACGGCGTACAAGCCGTAGACCGCGCATCCAGGACAGGGCCGGAGCCGCTGGATGCGGAGACCCGTCGCTCAGGAGGGGGTGTGCGGGTCCTCAGGCGGGTTGCGCGGATGCAGGGTTCGCAGGAAGTCCGGGTCGTCGTCGGGGGCGACCATCTTCGGTCGCGGCTTGGGACGAGCGGCCACCTGGACGGCCGCGGTGCCGTTGGGGCGGCCCAGCACCAGCCAGCTGACAGCGCCGAAGATCGGGATGAAGACGATCAGCGCCCAGACCGAGCGGGGCAGCTGCCGGACCTGTGAGCGGTCGGAGAGCGCGATCTCGACCCAGCTGTAGATCGCCAGGACGATCATCAACACGTAGGGAAGGAACCTCATAGGGGCGCTGAACTCCTCTCGTCTCCCCCAGCCTAGACGTGACACCAAAGCGATGCGGCGGAACGGGTGTGATGGAGGCCGTCGTAGGGTCGTGAGGTGACCGAAACCGACCAGCTGGTCAGCCTCGGCGAGATCGAGGAGGCTGCGGCGCGGATCGCCGGCGTGGTTCGCCGAACGCCGCTGCTGCCTGCCTCGTGGGGCCGCCCCGAAGCGCCGCTCTTCCTCAAGGCCGAGTCGCTCCAGCTGAACGGAGCCTTCAAGGCGCGTGGTGCGACGAACGCTGTCCTGCTGCTCACTGAAGACGAGCGAGGTAGGGGTGTCATCACCCACTCGTCCGGCAACCATGCGCAGGCTGTCGCCCGCGCTGCCCGCGATGCGGGAGTTGCCGCCACCATCGTGATGCCGCGTCATTCGCCTCGCGTCAAGCTGCTGGCGACACAGGCGCTCGGGGCGAAGGTTGTCCTGGTCGACGTCTCCGAGCGTGCGGCAGAGGCGGAGCGGCTGCGGGCCAGGACGGATGCCGTGTTCCTTTCGCCTTTCGACGACGACCGGGTGATTGCGGGGCAGGGCACGGTGGGGCTCGAGATCGCCGCCGACCTGCCGGATGTCGCCACGGTGTTCGTCCCGGTCAGCGGTGGCGGGCTGATCAGCGGCGTCGCCGCCGCCGTCAAGGCGCGCTGTCCGGACGTGCGCGTGGTCGGCGTCGAGCCCGAGCTGGCCGGCGACCTGGCCGAAGGCTTCGCACGAGGAGAGCGGGTCGTGTGGGAGCCCGAGCAGACCAGCCGGACCATCGCCGATGGTCTCCGGGTGACCGGCGTGGGAGAGCGCAACTGGCGGCACATCGCTGCCCTGGTCGACGAAGTCGTGACGGTGACCGAGGAGCAGATCAAGGATGCGGTGCGCCGGATCGTGCTCGACTCCAAGCTGGTGGCCGAGCCCAGCGGGGCCGTGGCGGCGGCCGGTTACCTGGCGCACCCCGACGTGTGCGGCCGCGGACCTGCTGCAGTGATCGTGTCCGGGGGGAACGTGGAGCCGTCCACTCTCGCGGACATCCTCAGCGCCTAGGCTGGATGCGTCCGCGTCGTAACTCGCTGAAAGGGCACCTGTGAAGATCTTCGCCCTCTACACGCTGGCTCGGCTGGGGCTGTTCGCGGCCGCCTACGGCCTGGTCTGGCTGGTGTTCGGGCAGTGGATCGACTGGAATGCGCTGAGCGCGCTGTACACGGCGATCATGGCGATGGTGGTGTCCTCGCTGGTGGCGTTCGTCGTCCTGAAGGATCTGCGAGCGAGGCTGGCCGGGCAGGTCGAGCAGCGCGCGAACCGGGCCAAGCAGGCCTACGACGCCCGACGATCGGCCGAGGACGACAGCTGACCACGCGCTCAGCCGGCGACGAGGTAGCCGACGAGCAGCCCCACGGCGTACACCAGCTCGGTGAGGCCGGTGTCGCGCAGCACTGGGATCAAGGCCGGTCCGGTCGCTTGTCGGCGTACGACGGTCAAGGCGCGGACCGCCAGCGGCAGCGCAGCGAGTCCCACCAGCAGCCACCCGGACTCCGTCACCGCGAGGACGGCTGAGATCGCGAACGGCAGGACCATCAGCGCGAGGTAGAGCCGGCGTGAGCCCGGGTCCCCGACGAGCACGGCAAGGGTGCGTTTGCCCGCGACCGCATCGGTCGGGATGTCTCGCAGGTTGTTCGCCACCAGGATCGCGCAGGCCAGAGCACCCACGCCACAGCCGCTGAGCCACGCGTCAGGGTGCACCTCCCCGGTCTGCACGAACGCGGTTCCGACCACGGCCACCAGGCCGAAGAACACGAAGACGAAGAGCTCGCCGAGCCCGAGGTAGCCGTAGGGATGAGTCCCGCCGGTGTAGAACCACGCCGCGACGATGGCGGCGGCACCCACGAGGAGCAGCCACCAGCTCGTTGTCGCCGCCAGCACGAGTCCCGCCAGCGCGGCTACCCCGAAAGCAGCGAACGCCGCGGCCTTCACCTGTGCTGGTCCGGCCAGCCCTGAGCCGACAAGCCGCAGCGGACCTACTCGGTCGCGGTCGGTGCCCCGGATGCCGTCGGAGTAGTCGTTGGCGTAGTTGACGCCGATCTGGAGCGCGAGTGAGACGACCAGCGCCAGCCCTGCCTTCCACCAGACGAACGCATCGGCGTACGCCGCCGAGCCGGTCCCGGCCAGGACCGGTGCGATCGCCGCCGGGAGCGTGCGTGGCCGTGCCCCCTCGATCCACGCAGCTGGGGTCGCGCGGGCAGGAGGGCTGGTCGGATCGGTCATGGCGGGCACAGTCTGCCACCGCGAGCCGGGCGAGATCGCGGCTGCCGACGACAGCCGTAGTCTGTCCGGCGTGACTGCTCGACCGGCCACGGCCTCGTTGCACCCGCTGTCCGGCAGCCCGCGCGAGATCGAGCGGCTGGTCGGCAGCTGGCTCTCCGAGACGGACCCGGCCCCGCTGTCGGTTCGCACGTCCGGCTCCACGGCTGGTCCCAAGGACGTGCTGCTGTCCGCAGCCGCGGTCCGAGCATCGGTCGCCGCCACGTCGACCCACCTCGGTGGAGCCGGCAGATGGACCCTGGCGCTGCCGGCTCACTACGTCGCGGGGCTGCAGGTCATCTCCCGCTGCGTGCTCGCGGGGACCTCACCGGTGGTCCTCGACGAGCACGTCGATCTGGCCGCAGCGACGGCAGCGATGACGCAGACGCCAGCGCCTCGTGGTGCCGAACGTCGCTACCTCGCTCTGGTCCCGACGCAGCTGCACCGCTACCTGGACAGCGACCGGGCGTCGCTGGCGGCGTACGACTGTGTGCTGCTCGGCGGCGCCGCCGTCTCGGCACGGCTGCTGCAGGAGGCGGACGCGGCCGGGATCACGGTGGTGACGACGTACGGCATGAGCGAGACGTGTGGAGGCTGCGTCTACGACGGCGTACCCCTCGACGGGGTCGGTGTCGCGCTGTCGTCCGCGGGTGACATCCGGATCTCCGGTCCCGTGCTCTTCGACGGGTACGCCGACCGGCCCGACCTGACTCACCGGGCCCTACGGGACGGCTGGTTCCACACCGCCGATCTCGGCCGGTTCGACGACGACGGTCGGTTGGACGTCCTCGGACGTCGCGACGATGTCGTGATCAGTGGCGGTGTCAACATCTCGCTGTCGGCTGTGGAGAACCGGCTGCTCGCCATGCCCGGTGTGGAGCAGGCAGCGGTCACCTCGCGGCCCGACGCCGAGTGGGGGGCCGAAGTCGTCGCCGTGGTCGAGGACGGCCCGATGGTGCCCGACCTCGACGACATCAGAGACTTCGTCTCCGCGGAGCACCCACGGACGTGGGCGCCACGGTTCCTCCTCGTGGTCGACGCTCTGCCGCTGCTGACCACCGGCAAGGTCGACCGTCGCCGGCTCGCGGGGCTGATCCGGACGGCACCGTCGTGACCGGGTTCGACCCGATGGCCGGCCGCCAGATCGAGGTGTTCTCGCTACCGATGAACGTCCGTTTCCGGCAGCTCGAACGCCGCCAGGGTGTGCTGATCACCGGTCCGGCCGGTGTCGGTGAGTTCAGTCCGTTCGAGGACTACGACGACGAGGAGTCCGCGACCTGGTTGGCGGCGGCGCTGGAAGCCGCGGACCAGCCGTTCCCGACGGCTGTGCGCACGCACGTCCCGGTCAACTGCACGGTCCCGGCGGTGGGCGGGGAGCAGGCGCGCGCGATCGTCGACGGCTCTCGGGGATGCCGGACGGCGAAGGTCAAGGTGGCCGAGCCCGGCCAGACGCTGGACGACGACCTGCAACGGGTCGCGGTGGTGCGCGAAGTGCTCGGTCCGGACGGCCGCGTCCGGATCGACGCCAACGGCGGGTGGACCGTCGACGAGGCCGTCCACGCCATTGCGATGCTCGCCGAGTTCGACCTCGAGTACGTCGAGCAACCGGTCGCCTCCGTCGAGGACCTCGCCGAGGTCAGGCGTCGCGTCGACGTCCCGATCGCTGCCGATGAGTCCATCCGCCGAGCCGTCGATCCGCTTCGCGTCACAGAGCTCGGCGCGGCCGACATCGCCGTTCTCAAGGTGCAGCCGCTGGGCGGTGTCCGTGCCTGCCTGCGGCTGGCCGAACAGATCGGCATACCGGTCGTGGTGTCGTCGGCACTGGAGTCGTCGGTGGGCATCGCCGCCGGCATCGCGCTCGCGGGGGCGCTGCCTGAGCTTCCCTTTGCCTGTGGCCTGGCGACGGCCTCGATGTTCGCCACGGACGTCGTCAGCGAATCGGTCCGCCCGGTCGACGGAAGGCTCGAGGTCGGTCGGATCGGTCCCGACGCGCAGGCGCTCGACGCGGTCCGCGCGGATCCCGTCACGCAACGGCGCTGGAGACGCCGGCTCGCCACCTGCGCCGCGCTGCACCAGGATGACTCGACGTGAACACGTCCACGCAGCTGGCCGTCGCCGTGCTCGGCGCACTGCGTCGTGGAGGTGTGACGGACGTCGTCCTGGCCCCGGGTTCGCGCTCGGCAGCGCTGGCTGTGGCGCTGTACGAGGCGGACGCCGCGGGTCTGCTTCGACTGCATGTACGGATCGACGAACGCAGTGCCGGTTTCCTGGCGCTCGGGCTCACCAAGGGCCAGCACCGGCCAGTCGCGGTCGTCACGACCTCCGGCTCGGCCGTCGCCAACCTGCACCCGGCCGTGCTCGAGGCGCGGCACGCCGGCGAACCGTTGATCGTCGTCTCCGCAGACCGCCCGGCGTCGTTGCGCGGAACCGGTTCCAATCAGACGACAGACCAGCCAGGGATGTTCGGGCCGTTCGTCCCGTGCATCGACATCGGGCCGGACGAAGCAGCCCGATCGGTCGAAGCGATCCAGGCGGCGGTACGCCGTCCAGGCCCGTCCCACGTCAATGTCCAGTTCGGCGAGCCGCTGCTGCCGGATACCTCGCGGCTGCGAGCCGACCTCGCCGCCGCACAGCCGCCAGCCCCGGAGCAGGGCTGGCGCTGGCAACGCGAGCGCCGCGACGCAGAGACGCTGCCGCTCGGTCCTCGCACCGTGGTGATCGCTGGAGACGACGCCGGTCCACCGGCGCGTTTCCTGGCCCAGGGCGGCAACTGGCCGCTGTTGGCCGAGCCCACGTCGGGTGCGCGCACCGGCACGCATGCGCTGCGCACCTCGCGGCTGCTGCTGTCCGGTGAGCTCGGCCGACGCGTCGAACGGGTGATCGTGACCGGCCACCCGACGCTGTCTCGTCCTGTCACCCAGCTGATCTCCCGGTCGGACCTGGAGGTGATCTCGGTACGTGGACGCGGGGGCGTCTGCACCGACCCCGGGAGGGTGGCTCGGCACGTCGACGCGATGCCGGCTCCGGGCGGACCGGACGAGAGCGACTGGGTGGACGCCTGGCGGGTCGCCGACGCGGCACTGTCCGCCGCGATCGACGAGGTGGCGATGACGCCGGAGGGGCGGCCACTGCAGGTCGCGGCGGCGGTGGCGGCGGCGGTCAGCGCACAGGCGCTGCTCGTCGTCGGCTCGTCCCAGCCGGTCCGAGACCTGGACCTGATGACCCCGGCCTATCCCGAGGGGGAGCGTCGGCTCGTGCTCGGCAACCGTGGCCTGGCTGGCATCGACGGCACGGTGTCGACCGCCATCGGTGCCGCCCTCGGCCGCCAGTCCACACGGTCGCTGGCGTACCTGGGTGACCTCACGTTCCTGCACGACGCCAATGGCCTGCTCCTCGGGCCAGAAGAACCACGGCCCGACCTCACGTTGGTCGTCGCGAACGACGACGGCGGTGCGATCTTCTCCACGCTCGAGCAGGGCGCACCGGAGTACGCCGGCGCCTTCGAGCGGGTGTTCGGTACGCCGCACCGCGTCGACCTCGGTGAGCTCTGCGCCGCCACGAGCACGGCGTACGAACGCATCGCCGATCTCGACCGGCTTCGGGAAGCCCTGGCGGAAGACACCTCGGGCATCCGGGTGCTCGAGGTGCCGCTGTCGCGGGCCGGTCGGCGGGCGATCGACACAGCCCTGCGTGACCTGGCCCGGTGAGCAGCTGCAGTCCGCAAGAACGATCAAGTCGAGACGAGCGGGGAAGGTCACAGTGGAGACATGAGCACGCAGGTGGACACGTTCGTGACATTCGTGGACACGCTGGCGGCCAGGCTGGACGACCACGACGCGCGCGGTGAGGACCTCGCCGCAAGGGCCTACCTGTCGCGGTTTCACTTCGACCGGGTCGTCTCGGCGGCAGCTGGGGAGACCCCGGCGCGGTTTCGACGTCGCGTGCTGCTCGAGCGATCGGCCTACCGGCTGATCACGAGCACGCACAGCGTCTTGGACGTGGCGATCGAGGCGGGCTACTCCAGCAACGAGGCGTACACGCGAGCGTTCCAGCGGGCGTACGGCGTGGGGCCCTCGTCCTGGCGTCGGCGGCCGAGCCGGAGGATCCAGCTCGATGCTCCGAACGGCGTGCACTTCCATCCTCCCGGCGGCCTTCGGCTGCCGGCCCGAGCAAAGGTGACCTCCATGGATCTACTCGTCCGGATGGTCGAGCATCATGTCTGGTTGGTGGGGGAGATCGTCGATCGCGCCCTCCGGCTGGACGACACCGCGCTGGACTCGCCGATCGAGATCTCGGTTGATGACGGTGACGACGTGACGTCGCTGCGTTCCCTGCTGTCCCGGCTGATCGGCCAGATGGACATGTGGAACTGTGCGCTGGCCAACCAGCTGTACGACTGGGGCGTGGAGGAGAACGAGCCTGCCTCCGGGATGCGGGATCGGCTGGACCAGGTCGGTCCGGCGTACCTGCGTCACATCCGCGAGGTGTCCGAAGAGCGGCGGTTGGACGAGACCTTCGTCGATGCTGTCTGCGATCCCCCGGAGGTCTTTACCTACGGCGGCATGATCGCCCACGTTCTGACGTTCGCGGCGTACCGGCGGACTCTGGCGGTGCAAGCGTTGGACGCCGTCGGTGTCGGAGACCTCGGCTACGGCGACCCGATGCGCTGGGTGGTGGAGTCGTCGTAGCCGTCTGATGACGGTGCGTGAGGCGTGTGCGGGCGGCGGCATCGCGCCCTGCACCGGGGCTTCGCGGTGTGCCATGATCGGGTCGCCTGAGCGATTCGGGCCGGTCGGCGGCACGCCGGAGCCGTCGGCACAGCCAAGGCGGAGGAGGTCGCGGTGCGTGCAGGTCAGCTGCTGGCCGGGCTGCTGGCAGTGGGCGTCCTGTCCGGGTGTGGGTCGGCGGCGGACGTCGCCTCGACCGATCGCGCACAGCAGGCCACGCCGCGCAGCGACGGCACGACACAGACCTCGCCCGGCCCGACCAGTGGTCCCAAGACTGCGACCACTCCCGCGCCCCCGACGAAGTCCTCCACCTCCAGTCCGCCGACCACGTCCACTCCCACGAAGACCACTCCGCCCGCTCCGCGACGCACGAGGCAGCTTCCGAACGTGGTGGGAGCGATCCCGCGGTTCCTGACGCCGTCGCGCAACATCGGCTGCGCGATCTCTCGCGGGCAGGTCCGCTGCGACATCGGCGAGCACGTCTACCGGACGCCGAGGAAGCCGTCGGGCTGTCAGGGCGACTACGGCCAGAGCATCGCCGTCACCAAACAGGGGATCGCCGCCTTCATCTGTGTCACCGACAGCGCGATCCGTCGGCGTGCTCCGGTGCTGGCCTATGGTTCCTCGACGGTCGTCGGCGACTTCGGCTGCACCAGCCGGACGTCCGGCATCCGCTGCTTCGACCTGAAGTCCCGGCACGGCTTCTGGCTCTCCCAGCAACAACCCGTCCTCTTCTAACCGCACCTTCCTCCCTCCCCTCCCTCTCTGGTCCCTCCCTCCCTCCCTCCCTCCCTCCCTCCCTCCCTCGCTACCTCCCTGCCCCCTTGGGGTTTGCCTAGTTATCTATTCGGGTGGCTTGTGAACTAGGCAAATCTCGCGTGTACACAGGGGGTTTGCCTTGCTCACCTCCCGATGCCGGCCGACGCCGCTGCACTGTGCAACCTGAGAGGCGAGTGAGAGTTCTCACGCGTAGGCCGTCTTGGCTTGAGTCGTACGCCGCACTTCGACACGGTGGACAGTCAGGTACGCCATCGAGACGAGAGAGCTTTCATGCTGACCCTCACCGAGAACGCCACCGACGTGGTCAAGACGATCACCCAGCAGACCACCGAGACGGAGACCGCCGGCCTCCGAATCAGCCAGCAGGAGACCGACCCCAACGCGCTCGGCCTGACACCGGTCGAGTCGCCTCAGCCGGGCGACCAGGTGCTCGAGGCAGACGGAGCACGGGTCTACCTCGACGCCACCGCCGCTATCGCCCTCGACAACGAGGTTCTCGACGCTGAGGTCGACGAGGCCGGCACGGTCCAGTTCGGCATCAGCAACCAGACCTGATCAGCGCTGGCCAGTGAGCACGCCAGGTCTACATCGCGACGACCCCTGTCCACCATGAGCAGGGGTCGTCCGTGGCTTCGCCCGAAGGGGCTGCCCGGCCCGTCTTCCGCGCCGGCCCGCCTTCTGCGCCGGCCAACTTTCTGGCCGGTACACCAGGTCTCCCGTTGGGGTTTGCCTAGTTAACTAGGCAGGTTCCTGGTCTGCACCCCAGGTTTGCCTTGTTAACAAGCCAGGCGGATAGATAACTAGGCAAACCACGAGGGCGCGGGGCAGGCGGCCGGGAGCGAGGGCGTTTCAGGAGGAGAGGGCGTCGCGTACGGGCACGAACTTCGCCGCCGCCTCGGCCAGCTCGGCGTCCGGTTCTGAGTCGGCGACGATTCCACAGCCGGCGAACAGTCGGACGCGGTGACCGGCGTATTCCGCCGAGCGCAACGCGATACCCCACTCGCCGTCGCCCGCCGCATCCAGCCAGCCGACCGGGCCGGCATACCGGCCACGGTCCATTCCCTCGAGCTCGGCGATCAGCGCGACCGCTTCGGGCGTCGGAGTCCCGCCCACGGCGGCACTCGGATGCAGCGCGGCGGCCAGACCGAGCGATGACGTCTGGTCGTCCAGAACGCCGGTGACGTCGGTGGCCAGGTGCATCACGTTGGGCAGGTGCAGCACGAACGGGCTCTCTGGGACGTTCATGCTCAGGCAGTGCGGCGCCAACGCGTCCGCGACCGACCGGACCGCGAACTCGTGTTCCTCCAGGTCCTTCGACGACCTGGCCAGGGTGGCGGCCAGAGCGAGGTCGTGGGCGTCGTCGCCGGTACGCCGGATGGTCCCGGCCAGGACCCGACTCGTGACCAGACCGCGCTCGCGACGCACCAGCATCTCCGGCGTCGCACCGAACAACCCGTCGACGTGGAACGTCCAGCAGGCCGGGTAGCGCTGCGCCAATCGTGCCAGCGGCGCGCGCACATCCAGCGGCGCGTCCAGCTCCGCGATCAGGTCGCGCGCGAGCACGACCTTGTCCAGGGCGCCGCTCCTGATCCTTCCGACGGCCTCGGCCACGACGAGCTCCCAGCTCGAGCCGCTCATCGCGCCGTCACTGAAGACAACCTGCCCCGGTGGCGAGACGGACTCGACGGAGCCGAGCGAGGGAGTGGGACCCAACGAGCCGCGCGCGATCGTCGTCACCCAGCTGACCTGGCCGCGGCGACCAACGATGACCTCGGGAACGATCAAGCTCGACCGGCCCGGCTCGTCGGCATACGCGAACGAGCCGAAGGCCACCAGGCCGCTGCCAGGTGTGTCGGCCTCGTCGCGGATGACGCTGTGCTCGGAGACGTCACGCCACCACTGCTCAGCCGAGGCGAACCGACCAGGTCCGGAGGGCTCGAAGCGGGCGACCTCACCCCAGGCGACCAGGCCGTCCCCGCGGTGTACCCATGACAGCGGTGCGCGAGCGGGGAGCCGGTCGATCAGCGGGCCGGGGTCATCGACGACGACGGTTCGTGCGACCAGCGGCGTGTGCTCAGACGCCGGACGTGCACCGAAGGCGTCGGCCGGATCCGTCGCAGGGGTCGTCACAATCGTCCAGCGTAGAGCCTTGCCTGAAGAGCGCAGCCACGAGGCGCGCGACGACCGGGCGGCGCGCTCACGAGAGCTTTGACATGGAAGGCTGGTGCCGTGAGCCGTGCCAGCCTGGACAAGGAACCGCGCGAGGTCGCTGCGATGTTCGACCAGGTCGCCGAGCGCTACGACACCACCAACGACGTGCTGTCCTTGGGTCAGGACCGTCGTTGGCGACGAGCCGTCCTGGCGGCCGTGGACCCCCGGCCCGGACAACGTGTGCTCGACCTGGCCGCCGGCACGGGGACGAGCAGCGCACCGTTCGTGCTCGGAGGCGCAACGGTCGTGCCGTGCGACTTCTCGGTGGGCATGCTGAAGGTCGGCAAAGTGGCACGGCCGCGTCTCCCGTTCGTCGCCGGCGACGCAACCAGGCTGCCGTTTGCGGACGCGACGTTCGACGCGGTCACGATCTCGTTCGGGTTGCGCAACGTGCACGACTACCCGAAGGGCCTCGAGGAGATGTTGCGGGTGACGCGGCCGGGTGGGCGGCTCGTCGTGTGCGAGTTCAGCCAGCCGACCAACGCGCCGTTCCGCACGGTGTACTCCGAGTACCTGATGAAGGCGCTGCCTGCCGTGGCCAGCCGCGTCTCGTCCAACCCGGATTCGTACGTCTACCTGGCTGAGTCGATCCAGGCGTGGCCGGACCAGCAGGGGCTCGCCACCCGGATCGCCCGGTCGGGATGGCGATCGGTGGAGTGGCGCAACCTGACCGGCGGGATCGTCGCTCTCCACCGCGCGACCCGATGAGGCCGGTATGCCACGCTGGCTCGACCTGAAGCCGCTCCCCAACGATCCGACAGCTACGGGTCGATAACCGCGCAAACGTCGGATCGTTCGGCAGGGCAGGGGCACAATGGCCGCCATGACCATCGATCCCCGCGTCAGCGACTTCGTGATGCAGTACAACGTCGGCTCGCTCGCAACCCTCAAGCGCGACGGGCGACCACAGCTTTCCAACATCAGCTACACGTACGACGCGGAGTCCGGCCTTGTCCGGATGTCCCTGACCGATGACCGGGCCAAGGTGAAGAACCTTCGCCGCGACCCGCGAGCCTCGATGCTCGTCCAGAGCCGGGACGCCTGGACCTATGTCGTCGTCGAGGGCGACCTGGCACTGACCGAGGCCGCGACCTCACCCGACGACGCGACGTGCGACGAGCTCGTCGAGATCTACCGCGCGATCGCCGGAAAGGACCACCCGGACTGGGACGAGTACCGCACAGCCATGGTCGAGGAGAAGCGGTTGGTCGGTCGGCTCGCGATCACGCACGCCTACGGGCTCCCCGCCCGCTCGTGACAAGGCCCGCGCCGGCCCGACCGCTCGCAGGCAGGGCCTGGCATGCGCTGACCGCCGTCAACTGCGGCCTCGCGCTCGTGATCCAGCTCGTCCTCGTGATCCGTGGACACACCGTGCTCGTCGAAGCAGACGGTACGACGGCCGGAGCACCCGAACGCGTGCTGCGCTTCTTCAGCTACTTCACCGTCCAGAGCAACATCCTCGCCGCCGTCACCGCTGCGCTGCTCGCGATCAGACCCCAGCGCAGCGGACGCGGCTGGGACGTGGTGCGATTCGCCGCCGTCCTGGGGATGACGACGACGATCATCGTGTACGTCGTCGCGCTCGCGCCGATCCTCGACCTGCACGGCATCGCATGGGTCACCGACGTGATGTTCCACTACATCGGCCCGGTGCTGACTCTCGGTGGGTGGCTGCTGTTCGGGCCGTGGGGCCGGATCGACCGCGGCGTCGTCGTCGCGGTGATCTGCTGGCCGGTGGCCTACTTCGGCTACACCCAGGTGCTCGGCGCCGGTACCGACTGGTACCCCTACCCGTTCCTCGACGCAGGCAAGCACGGCACTGCGCAGGTCCTGCTCAACGCCCTGGTTGTCACGGCCCTGGTGTTGGGCCTGGCCGCTGCCTTCGGCGCTCTTGACCGGCGGCTCGACCGACGGCCTGATCGCGGTACGCCGGATCCGACTACTCCCGAGGAACAGGTCACCTGATAGGAAACGGTGCCCGGGGTAACTCGGTGGTGCACCGTCTGGGACGAGGTCCTAGACTGACTCCAGACCCGTTAGTGAACGTTTTCACTTGTTCACCTGCGGCCCCCGGTTCGCTTGTCCGGCCGCTCACCGGCACCGCCCAGCGAAGGATCACCAACCATGACCACGACGGCACTGCCCGTAACCGCGGAACGGCAGGCCGATGTCATCGTCGTCGGCGCCGGCCCCGGCGGGTCGACGGCCGCGGCCTACCTGGCGCAGGCCGGGGTCGACGTGCTGCTGCTGGAGAAGACGGCGTTCCCGCGGGAGAAGGTCTGCGGTGACGGGCTGACCCCGCGCGCCGTACGCCAGCTGGTGTCGCTGGGCATCGACCTCGATCAGCCGGGCTGGATCCGCAACCAGGGCCTGCGGATCATCGGCGGAGGCCACCGCCTCGAGCTGCCGTGGCCGGACCTGACCGACTATCCCAGCTACGGCTTGGTACGGACCCGGATGGACTTCGACGAGATCCTGGCCCGGCATGCCCAGAAGGCCGGCGCTCGGCTCCAGGAGCAGACCGCCGTCACCGGACCGATCCTCGACGAGTCAGGCCGGATCGTCGGCGTGACGGCCCGGCCCGTCGACGAGCGCGGCCGCAAGACCGGTGGCGACACCGCCTTCCGCGCGCCGGTGGTGGTCGCTGCCGACGGCAACTCGACCCGGCTGAGCCTGGCCATGGGCTTGCAGAAGCGTGACAACCGGCCGATGGGGGTCGCGGTCCGCACCTACTACACCAGCCCCCGCCACGACGACGACTGGCTTGAGTCGTGGCTCGAGCTGTGGGACGGCAAGCCCCGGGAGAGCAAGCTGCTGCCGGGCTACGGCTGGATCTTCGGTGTCGGGGACGGCACCGTCAACGTCGGCCTCGGCATCCTGAACACCTCCTCGGCGTTCCAGAACGTGGACTACAAGGATCTGTTGAAACGGTGGCTCGACCACACCCCCGAGGAGTGGGGCTTCCGCGACCCCAACATGGTCGGTCCGGTCCGTGGCGCAGCACTGCCGATGGGCTTCAACCGCAAGCCGCACTACGCCAACGGCATGCTGCTCGTCGGGGACGCCGGTGGCATGGTCAACCCGTTCAACGGCGAGGGGATCGCGTACGCGATGGAGTCCGGCGAGATGGCCGCCGAGGTGATCACCCAGTCCCTGAGCCGTACGACACCAGCCGCCCGTGAGCGCGCGCTGCAGGGCTACGTCACCGCACTCGACCAGCGCTACGGCGGCTACTACACCGTCGGCCGGGTGTTCGTGAAGGCGATCGGCAACCCGCACGTGATGAACTACCTGACCAAGCACGGGCTGCACCGGCCGGCGTTGATGAAGATCGCTCTCAAGCTGTTGGCCAACCTCACCGACGCTCGTGGCGGCGACGTCACGGACCGCCTCATCAACGGGCTGTCCCGCGTCGCCCCGACCGCATGAACGGCCGCAGGACGCCCAGTCCTAGGATGACCAGACGTCGGCACGACATGCGCGAAACCGTCGACCTCGCGGAGGCCCTCGCCGGGACCGCCGCTGACTGCACCGCTGACCACGAGGACGGGAGGGAGACGGCGTGAAGGAGTACGTGCCGATTCTCGGGCTGATGCTGCTGGCCGCGTTGTTCGCGGTCGGTTCGGTCGCGGTGAGCTCCTTGATCGGGCCCAAGCGCTACAACCGTGCCAAGCTCGACTCCTACGAGTGCGGCATCCAGCCGACACCGCAGCCCGTCGGCGGCGGCAAGATCCCGGTGAAGTACTACATCACCGCCATGCTGTTCATCGTCTTCGACATCGAGATCATCTTCTTGTTCCCGTGGGCTGTGTACTTCGACAGCATGAAGCTGTTCGGACTGATCGAGATGGTCTTGTTCATCGGCACCGTCTTCGTGGCTTACGCCTACGTCTGGCGCCGCGGCGGACTCGAGTGGGATTGAGGGGTAGAGGCGCGTGGGTATAGAGGAGAAGCTGCCGTCCGGCGTACTGCTGAGCACTGTGGAGGGCCTCGCTGGTTACTTCCGTAAGGCGTCGTTGTGGCCCGCGACGTTCGGTCTCGCGTGCTGCGCGATCGAGATGATGACCTCCGGTGGGCCGCGCTACGACATCGCCAGGTTCGGCATGGAGGTGTTCCGTGCTTCCCCTCGCCAGGCCGACCTGATGATCGTGGCCGGTCGCGTCAGTCAGAAGATGGCCCCGGTGCTGCGCCAGATCTACGACCAGATGGCCAACCCCAAGTACGTCCTGGCGATGGGTGTCTGTGCCAGCAGTGGCGGCATGTTCAACAACTACGCGATCGTGCAGGGGGTGGATCACGTCGTCCCGGTCGACATGTACCTGCCCGGTTGCCCGCCGCGCCCCGAGATGCTGATCGACGCGATCTTGAAGCTGCACCAGGACATCTTGGAGTCCAAGCTGGGCGCGCACCGGTTGGCCGAGGTCGAGAGCGCCGAGCAGGCCGCCCTCACCGCGGCGCCGACGTCGGATATGCGGGGTCTGCTGCGATGAGCGACGACAAGCCGTCCGGCCCGCCGCCGGAGGGTCAGCCCGCTGGTGTCCCCGAGAAGCCAGTGGGCGAGCGCACCTTGGAGGACAAGCCCGCCGAGGAACGCTCGGTCCAGGACAAGTCACTGCACGGCGACGACCTGATCGTCAGTGACGACCCGGGTCCGCTGCCGCGCCAAGACCTCGACGTCATCGACGTACGCCGAGGGATGTTCGGTGCCAGCGATTCCGGTGACACGTCGGGGTACGGCGGGCTGGTCCGCCCGGTCGCCATCCCCGGCTCCACCCGGCGCCCGTACGGCGGCTGGTTCGACGCCGTCGCGGACCGGCTCGACCTGGCTCTGGAGCCCAACGGAGCCGTCGACGCGCTGACGAAGGTCGTCGTCCACCGTGGCGAGATCACGTTCCACGTCGCTCGCGAGAAGCTGGTCTCGGTGATGCAGACCCTGCGCGACGACCCGGACCTGCGTTTCGAGTTCTGCAGCGGCGTGAGCGGCGTGCACTACCCGCACGACGAGGGCCAAGAGCTGCACGCGGTCTACCAGCTGCTCTCGATGACGCACAACCGTCGGATCCGGGTCGAGGTCACCTGCCCGGACGCCGATCCGCACATCCCGTCGGTCGTCGCGGTCTACCCGACCAACGACTGGCACGAGCGGGAGGCCTACGACTTCTTCGGCATCGTGTTCGACGGGCACCCGGCCCTGACCAGGATCCAGATGCCCGACGACTGGCCCGGTCACCCGCAACGCAAGGACTATCCACTGGGTGGCATCCCGGTGGAGTACAAGGGCGCGACGATCCCGCCGCCAGACCGCCGGAGGTCCTACAACTGATGACCGAGACAGCGAACACGCAGACCCGCGCGGGGGAGGACCCCTACGCCACCGAGCAGGCGACCACGTCGGGCAAGGTCTTCACCGTGACCGGTCAGGACTGGGACTCCGTCGTCGCGGGGATCGACCTCGAGGCCGAGGAGCGAGTGGTCGTCAACATGGGGCCGCAGCACCCGTCCACGCACGGAGTGCTGCGTCTGATCCTCGAGCTCGACGGTGAGACCGTCACCGAGTGCCGTTGCGGGATCGGCTACCTGCACACCGGCATCGAGAAGAACATGGAGTACCGCAACTGGGTCCAGGGCGTGACGTTCTGCACCAGGATGGACTACCTGTCGCCGTTCTACAACGAGATGGCCTACTGCATCGGCGTCGAGCGACTGCTCGACATCGAGCACGACATCCCGGAGAAGGCGCAGGTCATGCGCGTGCTCCTGATGGAGCTCAACCGCATCTCGTCCCACCTCGTCGCGATCGCGACGGGCGGGATGGAGATCGGTGCGCTTACCGTGATGACGATCGGATTCCGTGAGCGCGAGCTGGTGCTCGACCTGTTCGAGCTGATCACCGGCCTGCGGATGAACCACGCGTTCATCCGGCCCGGCGGCGTCGCCCAGGACATGCCCCCCGGCGCACTGGAGAAGATCAACGAGTTCATCGGCGTGATGCGCAAGCGGCTGCCGGAGTACGCCGCGCTGTGCACTGCCAACCCGATCTTCAAGGCCCGGCTCGTCGACGTCGGCTACCTCGACCTCGAGGGCTGCCTTGCTCTGGGAGCATCCGGCCCGGTGCTGCGCGCCACCGGTTACGACTGGGACCTGCGCAAGAAGCAGCCCTACTCCGGTTACGAAGACTACGACTTCGAGGTGTGCACCTGGGACACGGCTGACTCCTACGGCCGATTCCGGATCCGCGTCGACGAGATGTGGGAGTCGTTGCGGATCGTCGAGCAGGCAGCCGCCCGGCTACAAGGACTCGAGGGCGCACCGACGATGATCGGCGACAAGAAGATCGCGTGGCCCAGCCAGCTCGCGGTCGGGTCCGACGGGATGGGCAACTCCTTGGACCACATCCGCCACATCATGGGCGAGTCGATGGAAGCCCTGATCCACCACTTCAAGCTGGTCACCGAGGGCTTCCGCGTCCCGACCGGCCAGGCGTACGCCACCGTGGAGTCCCCGCGCGGCGAGCTCGGCTGCCATCTCGTGTCCGACGGGGGCACCCGGCCGTACCGCGCACACTTCCGTGACCCGTCCTTCGTCAACCTGCAGAGCGCACCGGCCATGAGCGAGGGCGGACAGGTCGCTGACGTCATCGTTGCCGTCGCGAGCATCGATCCGGTGATGGGGGGAGTGGACCGGTGACCCGCGCCGAGCTGGAGCAGAGCCGCTTCGACCAGACGACCCTGGACGAGTTGCGCGAGATCGCGGCCCGCTACCCGCAGCCCCGCTCGGCGCTGCTGCCGATGCTGCACCTGGTGCAGAGCGTCGACGGGTGCGTGACTCCCCGCGGCATCGAGACCTGTGCGGAGATCCTGGACCTCAGCGCGGCCGACGTGTCCGGCGTGGCCACGTTCTACAC
The DNA here is from genome assembly GCA_038259225.1 of Propionibacteriales bacterium. Taxonomy (GTDB): domain Bacteria; phylum Actinomycetota; class Actinomycetes; order Propionibacteriales; family Nocardioidaceae; genus JANLYC01. The sequence continues at coordinate 44,282 of JBBSPA010000003.1, read as the reverse complement.
GATGTACAAGCGTCGCCCGGTCGGGGACTATCACGTCGGCGTGTGCACCAACACGTTGTGCGCCGTGATGGGCGGTGATCTCATCTTCGAGCGGCTGAAGGGTCACCTCGACGTCGGCAACGACGAGACCACCATGCCCACGAAGGACGGCGAGGCGAGCATCACCCTCGAGCACGTCGAGTGCAATGCCGCCTGTGACTATGCCCCGGTGATGATGGTCAACTGGGAGTTCTTCGACAACCAGACGCCTGACTCGGCCGTCCGACTGGTCGACGACCTGCGCTCCGGCCAGGCCGTCAGCGCCACACGAGGCGCCAGGATCGGACCGTGGCGCGAGGCCGAGCGCGTGCTGGCCGGGTTCCCCGACGATCTGGCCGACGAGGGACCAGCCGCCGGACCGGCGTCGCTGGTCGGCCTGGAGATCGCCCGCCGGCGCGGCTGGACTGCTCTTGACGGGGCATCCTCGTCGCGTTCGGGTCGTTCGGCGGCTGCCGAGCAGTCGGCCAAGGCCGCCCGTGAGGAGCCTGACGTGGCGGTCGAGGCGTCGCCGGCCGAGACGCAGCACGAGGATGCCCCAGGCGGCACCGGCGAGGATGCCCCGATGCACGCCAACTCGAGCGAGAAGGACTCTTGATGGTCGACACCTTGACCCCGGTCCTGTCGGACAACTGGGATGCCGATCGCGCCTGGACACTGGCGTCGTACGAGAGCACCGGAGGCTACGCGGCGCTCAAGACCGCGCTGGGCCGCAAGCAGGACGACCTGATCGAGATGGTCAAGGACTCCGGACTGCGCGGGCGAGGCGGCGCCGGGTTCCCGACCGGCATGAAGTGGGGCTTCATCCCGCAGGGCGACGGCAAGCCGCACTACCTGGTCGTGAACGCCGACGAGTCCGAGCCGGGTACGTGCAAGGACACCCCACTCATGTTGGCCAGCCCGCACACGCTGCTCGAGGGCGTCATCATCAGCTCGTACGCGATTCGCGCCACACATGCCTTCATCTACATCCGCGGTGAGGTGCTGCACGTCGTACGCCGGCTGCAGCGTGCAGTTCAGGAGGCGTACCTGGCTGGGTACCTCGGCACCGACATCCACGGCTCCGGGTACGACCTCGAGCTGATCGTCCATGCCGGCGCCGGCGCCTACATCTGCGGTGAGGAGACCGCCCTGCTCGACTCGCTCGAGGGCCGCCGGGGCCAGCCCCGCCTGCGTCCGCCGTTCCCGGCCGTGGCGGGTCTCTACGCGTGCCCGACGGTCATCAACAACGTCGAGTCGATCGCGTCGGTGCCGAGCATCATCAGTAACGGCGCGGACTGGTTCAGTGGCATGGGCACCGACAAGTCCAAGGGCTACGGCTTGTTCTCGTTGTCCGGCCACGTGACCAAGCCGGGTCAGTACGAAGCCCCGCTGGGCATCACGCTGCGCGAGCTGCTCGACCTCGCCGGCGGGGTCCGCGACGGCCACACCCTGAAGTTCTGGACCCCGGGAGGGTCGTCGACCCCGATTCTCACCGACGAGCACCTCGACGTGCCGCTGGACTTCGAGGCGGTCGGAGAAGCCGGCTCGATGCTGGGCACCCGGGCGCTGCAGATCTTCGACGACACCACGTGCGTCGTACGAGCTGTGCTGCGCTGGACCGAGTTCTACAAGCACGAGTCCTGCGGAAAGTGCACACCGTGCCGCGAAGGGACCTGGTGGCTGGTCCAGACCTTGCAACGGCTGGAGAACGGCCAGGGCGCGGAGTCCGATCTCGAGACGCTGGTCGACCTGTGCGACAACATCTTGGGCCGAGCGTTCTGTGCGCTCGGGGACGGGGCCACGTCGCCGATCACCTCCTCGATCCAGTACTTCCGCGAGGAGTACCTCGCGCACCTGGCGCACGGCGGCTGCCCCTTCGATCCGAACGCCTCGACCTTGTTCGCGTCGACCGTCAACTCCGCTGACTCCGAGTCCGCAACCCCACCGTCTGACACGGCCCAGGACAAGGGACGCGCTCGGGATACCGCCGCCGGGGCCTCCGCATGACCACGACCACCGAGCCCACCGCCACCGACAACGCGCCGGTCAAGACGGTGACGCTGACGATCGACGACGTCGAGGTCACCGTGCCCGAGGGCACCTTGGTGATTCGTGCCGCCGAGCAGATCGGCGTTCAGATCCCGCGCTTCTGCGACCACCCGCTGCTCGACCCGGTCGGTGCTTGCCGACAGTGCCTGGTCGACATCCCGGACGCCGGGAACGGCCGCCCGATCCCCAAGCCCCAGGCGTCCTGCACGCTGGCCGTGGCGCCCAGCATGGTGGTGCGGACCCAGCACTCCAGCCCGACCGCCGACAAGGCACAGCAGGGCAACATGGAGTTCCTGCTGATCAACCACCCGCTCGACTGCCCGGTCTGCGACAAGGGCGGGGAGTGCCCGCTGCAGAACCAGGCGATGTCCAACGGTGCGGGGGAGTCCCGCTTCACCGAGACGAAGCGCACGTTCACCAAGCCGATCAACATCTCTGCACAGGTGTTGCTGGACCGCGAGCGGTGCATCCTGTGTGCTCGCTGCACGCGGTTCAGCGAGCAGATCGCGGGTGATCCGTTCATCGCACTGGTCGAGCGTGGCGCTCTTCAGCAGGTCGGGATCTACGAGAAAGAGCCGTTCGAGTCCTACTTCTCCGGCAACACGATCCAGATCTGCCCGGTCGGCGCGCTCACGTCGGCGGCGTACCGCTTCCGATCGCGACCGTTCGACCTGATCTCGACGCCGTCGGTGTGCGAGCACTGTGCGTCCGGCTGCGCGCTGCGTACCGACCACCGACGCGGCAAGGTCACCCGGCGGCTCGCCGGAAACGACCCTGAGGTCAACGAGGAGTGGAACTGCGACAAGGGCCGCTTCGCGTTCACCTCGACGCGACAAGACGACCGGCTCACCCGCCCGATGGTCCGTGACGACGCGGGACCGGCCGGAGGGCGCGGCGAACTGCGCCCGGCCTCGTGGCCGGAGGCGTTCGCCGTTGCGGCGCGCGGACTGAAGGCCGCCCAGAGCGCGGTGGGCGTCATCGCCGGTGGACGGCTCACCAGTGAGGACGCCTACGCATACGGGAAGTTCGCCCGCGCGGTCCTCGGTACGAACGACGTGGACTTCCGCGTCCGCCCGCATTCGGAGGAGGAAGCTTCGTTCCTCGCCGCCATTGTCTCCACTCGGCCCAGCCCGTCGTACGCGGACATCGAGCACGCGAGTGCCGTCGTCCTTGTCGGTTTCGAGCCCGAGGAGGAGTCGCCGATCGTCTTCCTCAGGCTCCGCAAGGGTGCCCGGGAGCACGGCACCCGGGTCTACTCCGTGAGCTCGCACAGCTCACGGGGTCTGGAGAAGCTGCACGGCAGCCTTTTCAAGGCCACTCCCGGCGCCGAGGCGTCCGTGGTCGAGGGCCTGGCCAACGACGCCGACGTCGCGCTGGACCGTGGCGGCGTCATCCTGGTCGGCGAGCGGGCTGCGTCCTCCGCAGGCCTGCTCAGCGCGGTCGCTTCGCTGGCGTCGACCACCGGAGCGAGGCTCGGCTGGGTGCCGCGCCGCGCCGGTGAGCGCGGTGCGCTGGAGACTGGCCTGCTGCCCAACCTGCTACCGGGTGGGCGGCCGCTGTCCGATGCTCAGGCACGGGTCGACCTGGCTGCCGCGTGGGGCGTCGACGTGGTCTCTTCGACGCCGGGACGCGACACCGAGAGCATCCTGAGGTCGGCCGCCGATGGCGAGATCAAGGCCCTGGTGACCGGAGCCGTGGACATCGACGACCTCCCCGACCGTGCCGTGGCAGTCGCGGCGCTCGACGCTGCCGACTTCGTGGTCAGCCTCGAGGTGCGCTCGTCGGAGGTCACCAGCCGCGCCGACGTCGTGCTCCCGGTGGCCCCGGTGTCCGAGCGCAGCGGCACGTTCGTGAACTGGGAGGGCAGGCTGCGACCCTTCGGCAGCGTGTTCGACAGCTCCGCACTGACCGATGTCCGCGTCCTGGCCGGGATCGCGGAGGAGCTCGGCTCGGGTCTTGGGTTCCGCAACGTGGAGCAGGCCTGGTCCGAGATGACCGAGGTCGGTCCTTGGGACGGCGCCTGGGCGGCCTTCGAGCCCGTGGCCGCACCCTCCCCCGCGGTGCCTGGTGAGGGTGAGTTCGTGCTGTCCACGTGGCGCACCCTGATCGACTCCAGCCGATCGGTGGACGGAGAGCCCTTCTTGACGGCGACCGGCAAGGCCGCCGTCGCCGTCCTGTCCCCGGCCTCGCTTGATCGTCTCGGACTCGGCACGGGAGACTCGGTCACCGTGTCCACCGACCGGGGTTCGATCGACCTTCCTGTGACGCCAGGCGACATCGCAGATGACGTGGTGTGGCTGCCGACGAGCTCCAACGGCGTTCACGTGCACCACGCACTGGGTGCGAGCGCCGGCGACGTCGTACGGGTCGAGGGAGGTAGCAAGTGAGCACCCCGACCGTCTCGCTGGCCGCAGACGACCTGAGCGCATTCGGCCACGACCCCTGGTGGGTCATCGTGATCAAGGTCGTCCTCGCCTTCCTCATCTTGTTGCTGATGACGCTGTTCATCATCTGGCTCGAACGCCGCGTAGTGGCGCGGATGCAGCATCGGATCGGCCCGAACGTGCACGGCCCGTTCGGTCTGCTCCAAAGCCTCGCGGACGGCGTCAAGCTGATGCTGAAGGAGGACATCGTCCCGAAGGCCGTCGACAAGGTGGTCTTCGTCCTGGCGCCGGTCCTGGCCGCGGTCCCGGCCTTCCTTGCCGTCGCGGTCATCCCGTTCGGTCCGGTGGCGACGGTCCCCTTCAGCGACGTACAGACACCGCTGCAGCTGACCGATCTGCCGGTCGGCGTGCTCTACATCCTGGCGATCGCATCGGTCGGCGTCTACGGCATCGTGCTCGCCGGTTGGTCGTCCGGTTCGACATACTCATTGCTGGGCGCACTGCGCTCGTCTGCCCAGGTGATCTCCTACGAGGTCGCGATGGGGCTCTCGCTCGTGGCGGTGTTCCTGTACGCCGGGTCGATGTCCACGTCGGGCATCGTCGATGCACAGCAGGATCTGTGGTTCGGCATCATCTTGCTGCCGTCCTTCCTGATCTACATGATCTCGATGGTCGGGGAGACCAACCGCGCGCCGTTCGACCTGCCTGAGGCCGAGGGTGAGCTCGTGGGCGGGTTCCACACCGAGTACTCCTCGATCAAGTTCGCCTTCTTCTTCCTCGCCGAGTACATCAACATGGTCACGGTCTCGATGCTCGCGACCACGATGTTCCTCGGCGGCTGGCGAGCCCCGTGGCCGCTGTCCTTGTGGGCGGGCGCCAACCAGGACTACTGGCCGGTGCTGTGGTTCCTGGGCAAGGTGTTCCTGTTCGTGTTCGTCTTCATCTGGTTGCGCGGCACGCTGCCGCGGCTGCGCTACGACCAGTTCATGAAATTCGGCTGGAAGGTGTTGATCCCGGTCGCTCTCTTCTGGATCATCGCCGTCGGTACGATCCGGGCGATCAGTCTTGAAGGCCGGATCGATCGCACCTACCTGTTCGTGGCCGCCGCTGTCGCGATCGTCATCTTCGTGGCACTGGGTCTCGTCCCGGAGTCCGAGGACGAGGTCGAGGACGAGCCCGCGGTCGACGAGCCGACCGGTGGGTATCCGGTCCCTCCCATGCCGACTAAGGAGTCTCTCCGTGGCTGACAGCACCGCATCCTCGACCTCGGCCAAGCCAGGCATCAAGGAGCAGATCTGGGACCCGATCGCGGGCTTCGGCGTCACGTTCCGGACGATGTTCAAGAAGGTCGTCACCGAGCAGTACCCGTTCGAGAAGAAGCCGACTGCTCCGCGCTTCCACGGGCGGCACCAGCTGAACCGGTGGCCGGACGGTTTGGAGAAGTGCATCGGGTGTGAGCTGTGCGCATGGGCGTGCCCGGCGGACGCGATCTACGTCGAGGGCGCCGACAACGACGACGCCGGCGCGGCCCGCTTCTCTCCCGGTGAACGCTACGGCCGCGTCTACCAGATCAACTATCTGCGCTGCATCCTCTGCGGGCTCTGCATCGAGGCATGTCCCACCCGAGCGCTGACGATGACCAACGAGTACGAGCTGGCCGACAACAATCGGGCCGACCTGATCTACGAGAAGCAGGATCTGCTCGCACCACTGCTCCCGGGGATGGAGGAGCCGCCGCACGCGATGCGACTCGGGGATGAGGGCGCCTACTATCGCGGCGCCGGTACGACGTCGTCACGGTCGCCCGGCGAGGGAGAAGCGCCGGCATGATCACCTTCTGGATCCTCGCCCCGATCATGGTTGCCTGCGCGCTCGGCATGGTGGCGGTCCGCAAGGCTGTCCACTCCGCGCTGCTGCTGGCCGTCGTGATGATCTCGCTGGCTGTGTTGTACGCCGTCCAGGACGCGCCGTTCCTGTTCGCCGTGCAGATCATCGTCTATACCGGCGCCGTGCTGATGCTGTTTCTGTTCGTCTTGATGCTGGTAGGAGTCGACTCGGCCGACTCCCTGGTCGAGACATTGCGCGGTCAACGGACCGCAGCGGTGCTGGTGGCTATCGTGTTCGCCGTCTTGCTCATCGCCGGGATCACGCAGACCACGATCGGCGCTGTCGTCGGACTCGACGAGGCGAACGTGGACGGCAACGTCCCCGGAGTCGCCTCGCTGCTGTTCAGCAAGTACATCTTCGCCTTCGAGGTGACGAGCGCACTGCTCATCACCGCGGCCCTGGGCGCGATGGTGCTGGCTCACCGCGAGCGCCTGACGCCGAAGCCGACCCAACGCCAGGTCGTCCGCCAGCGGATGCTCGACTACACCGAGCGCGGCATCCATCCCGGCCCGCTGCCCTCGCCGGGTTCGTTCGCCCGCCACAACTCCGTGGACACCCCCGCTCTGCTGCCCGACGGCAGTGCCTCGGAGCTGTCCATCTCCCGCGTCATGCGGGCTCGTGGCACGGTCCGAGACGTGTCGGGAGACCGCGCGATCGAGGCCGCGATCGAGTCCGACGCCAAGCAGCTCGAACGCACGCACATGGGTGGCGCACCAGGCGAGCCCGACGAACACCGTCTCGACGGAGGGGACAGATGAGCCCGACTCCCTTTCTGGTGCTGTCGGCCCTGCTGTTCTCGATCGGAGCGATGGGCGTGCTCGTACGTCGCAACGCCATCGTCGTCTTCATGTGCATCGAGCTGATGCTCAACGCCTCCAACCTGGCGCTGGTGACGTTTGCCCGTCAGTCCGGCAATCTCGACGGGCAGATCGCCGCCTTCTTCGTGATGGTCGTGGCTGCGGCCGAGGTCGTCGTCGGGCTTGCGATCATCATGACCATCTTCCGGACGCGACGCTCGGCCTCGGTCGACGACGCCAGCCTGCTCAAGTACTAGGGACGGCCAACGCAGTGTCTGATCTCCTGTTCCTGATCATCGCCATACCATTGGCGAGCTCAGCGCTGCTGCTCGTCGGCGGCAGGTTCACCGACGGCTGGGGGCATCTCCTCGGGGCGTTGGCGCCGGTGGCGTCGTTCGTGCTCGGTCTGGTGGCGTTCTTCGAGCTCGAGGGGGGTAGCGAGGAGTCGCTGCACCAACATCTCTTCACCTGGATCCAGGCGGGCAGCTTCAACGTCAACTTCGATCTGCTCTTCGACCCGCTGTCGGCTCTGTTCGTGTTGTTGATCACCGGAGTCGGCAGCCTGATCCACATCTACTCGATCGGTTACATGGAGCACGACGAGCGGCGTGGGCGGTTCTTCGCCTACCTGAACCTGTTCGTCGCGGCCATGCTGCTGCTGGTGCTGGCGGCGGACTACCTCGCGCTGTTCCTCGGCTGGGAAGGCGTCGGCCTGGCGTCGTACCTGCTGATCGGGTTCTGGCAGTACAAGGACACGGCCGCGGTGGCCGCCAAGAAGGCGTTCGTGGTGAACCGCGTCGGCGACTTCGGTATGGCGCTGGCCATCATGTTGATGTTCGCCACGTTCGGGACCATGACGTTCGAGGGCGTCTCGGCCGGGATGGACAAGGTCTCGTCGGGCACCGCGACCGCACTGGGACTGCTGCTCCTGCTCGGCGCGTGCGGCAAGTCCGCTCAGGTGCCCCTGCAGAGCTGGCTGCTCGACGCGATGGAGGGCCCGACGCCGGTCTCGGCGCTGATCCACGCAGCAACGATGGTGACCGCCGGGGTCTACTTGGTGACACGGTCCAACTACGTGTACGCGCAGTCCGACACCGCTCAGACCGCGGTCATCGTTGTCGGACTGGTCACCTTGCTGTGGGGTGCCGTGATCGGGTGCGCCAAGGACGACATCAAGAAGGTTCTCGCTGGATCGACGATGAGCCAGATCGGCTACATGATGCTGGCGGCGGGCATCGGCCCCGCCGGCTACGCCTTCGCCATCTTCCATCTGCTCACCCACGGCTTCTTCAAGGCCAACATGTTCCTCGGCGCCGGCTCGGTGATGCACGCGATGGACGACGACGTGGACATGCGGCGCTACGGCGCGCTCCGGGCGGCGCTGCCGGTCACGTTCGTCACCTTCGCCTGCGGCTATCTGGCGATCATCGGCTTCCCGGGGTTCGCCGGCTTCTGGTCCAAGGACAAGATCATCGAGGCGGCGTTCGGGCAGAACCTGATCGTCGGGATCGGTGCGCTGATCGGCGCCGGCGTGACAGCGTTCTACATGACGCGGCTGATGATCATGACGTTCGTCAGCGAGAAGCGGTGGGCCAAAGGAGTGCACCCGCACGAGTCGCCGCTGGTGATGACGATTCCGTTGATGGTGCTGGCGGGCCTGTCGGTCTTCGGTGGCGTCCTCCTCCTCAACGGCTGGATCGTCGACTGGCTCGAGCCGGTGGTCGGTCCTGAGGTGCACCAGGACCTGCCGATCCCGGCGCTGGCGATCTCCTTGCTGGTGCTGGCGCTGGTCGTCGCGGGAGTCGTGGTGGCCTGGATGCTGTACGCGAGGCAGCGGATCGACGCGGTCGCGCCGTACCGAGTCTCGCCGGCCACCAGGGCGGCTCGTGCCGACCTGTACGGCGACGCGTTCAACGAGGCGGTGTTCATGCGCCCCGGCCAGTACCTCACCCGGTCGATGGTCTACGTGGACAACCGCGGCGTCGACGGAGCTGTCAACGGGCTGGCTGCGCTGGTCGGTGGCACCTCCGGGCGGATCAGGCGTTGGCAGTCCGGTTTCGTCCGCTCGTACGCCTTGTCCATGCTCGGCGGGTCAGCACTGATCGTGCTGGCACTGCTGGCGGTGAGGCTGTCATGACCGGGAGCGAGATGTCTGTGCCGTGGCTGACGATCCTGGCGGTGCTGCCGCTGGTCGGCGCCGTCGCCGTGATGCTGCTGCCGAGGCGGGACCCGGACCAGGCGGCCCTACCCAAGCAGATTGCCCTGGGCTTCTCGCTCGCGGCATTCGCGGTCTCGCTGGTCATCGCGCTCAAGTACGACTCCGGGGACAGCCGGTTCCAGTTCGTGGAGCAGCACAACTGGATCGAGGCGTTCGGCGCCCACTACGCGGTCGGCGTCGACGGACTCGGCCTGCTGCTCGTGCTGCTGACCACGATCTTGACGCCGGTCGTGATCCTCGCGTCGTGGCGTGACGCCGACGACGGCCGCTGGAGCGTCAACTCGTTCTTCGCCTGGATGCTGGCGCTGGAGGGACTAGCCGTCGGCGTGTTCGCGGCCACCGACGTGTTCTTGTTCTACGTCCTCTTCGAGGCGACGCTGATCCCGATCTACTTCCTGATCGGTGGGTTCGGAGGAGCGCGGCGCTCGTACGCCGCGGTGAAGTTCCTGCTGTTCAGCCTCTTCGGCGGGCTGCTCATGCTGGCGTCGGTGGTGGGGCTCTACGTCGTCTCCTCCGACTCCGCGAGCGGGCCGTCGTACCTGCTCGAGGACCTGATGAAGGCCGACATCAGCACGACCACGGGCCGCTGGCTGTTCCTCGGGTTCTTTATCGCCTTCGCCGTCAAGGCGCCGATGTGGCCGGTGCACACCTGGCTGCCGGAGGCCGCCAGCGAGGGCACTCCCGGCACGTCGGTGCTGCTGGTCAGTGTGCTCGACAAGATCGGGACGTTCGGGATGATGCGCTTCTGCCTGGGGATCTTTCCCGAGGCGTCGCGCTGGGCCACGCCCGTGGTCGTCGTGCTCGCGGTGTTCTCGGTGTTGTACGGCGCCTTGCTGGCGATCGGGCAGAACGACATCCGGCGGTTGATCGCCTACACGTCGGTCTCCCACTTCGGCTTCATCGTGCTCGGCATCTTCGCGCTGACCAGTCAGTCGCAGGCGGGCGCGATCCTCTACATGTTCAACCACGGTCTCTCGACGGCAGCGCTGTTCTTGGTGACGGGTTTCCTGGTGAGCAGGCGCGGGTCCAAGATGATCACGGATTACGGCGGCGTCGAGAAGGTCGCCCCCGTGCTCGCCGGAGTCTTCCTGGTCGCCGGGCTGTCCAGTCTGTCGTTGCCCGGACTGTCGCCGTTCGTCAGCGAGTTCCTCGTGCTGGCCGGGACGTTCACGAAGTCCATCACCGCTGCCGTGATCGCTACCGCCGGTATCGTGCTGGCCGCACTGTACATCTTGCTGATGTACCAACGGACGATGACAGGTCCGGTGCGCGAGTCGACCCGCCACATCAGGGACCTGCGTCCCCGCGAGGTCACCGCGCTGGCTCCGCTGCTGCTGCTGATCGTCGTGCTCGGGTTCTATCCCAAACCCGCCCTCGACGTACTCAACCCCACTGTCGACTCGATCCTGCAGCACGTCGGAGTCGAAGATCCCGCACCGACCGTTGCCGCTGACGAAGGGGGGTCGTGATGATGAACGTGAACCCGAGCACGACGATGCTCGCAGATCCGACGTTCGATGCCCCCCATCTGGCCTACGACAAGCTCTACCCGCTGCTCATCGTGTTCGGGGTGGCCCTTGTCGGGGTCCTTGTGGAGGCTTTCGCGCCGCGCGCGCGGCGCTACCTGATCCAGACCGTGCTGTCGCTGGGTGGGCTGCTCGCAGCCTTCATCGGCGTGATCCTGGTCGCGGGCAACCTGGCGGACCACAACGGCTCGCGCGGCTCGATCGAGGCGATGGGCGCGATCGCGGTGGACGGCCCCTCGCTGTTCATCTGGGGCACGTTGTTGATCTTCTCGATCATCAGCGTGATGCTGTTCGCCGAACGGCACCTCGAGGGCGGTGTCACAGCGTTCGCCGGCCAGGCCGCCGCTTTGCCGGGGACCGAGGCCGAGCGAGAGGCATCGGCCAGCGGCATCGAGCACACCGAGGTGTTCCCGCTCGTGATGTTCGCGATCGGCGGGATGATGCTGTTCTCGTCGGCGAACGACCTGTTGACGATGTTCGTGGCGCTGGAGGTCTTCTCGCTTCCGCTCTACCTGCTCTGCGGTCTGGCGCGCCGTCGCCGGCTGATCAGCCAGGAAGCGGCGATGAAGTACTTCCTGCTCGGGGCGTTCTCGTCTGCGTTCTTCCTCTACGGGATCGCGTTGCTCTACGGCTTCGCAGGCAGCTTCACCTTTGCCGACATCGATCAGGCGGTGTCGTACCAGTCCGGGACGAGCGGCCTGCTGCTCGTCGGGATGGGCATGGTCGCGGTCGGGATGTTGTTCAAGGTCAGTGCTGCGCCGTTCCATGCGTGGACGCCCGACGTCTACCAGGGAGCGCCTACCGCCGTCACGGCGTTCATGGCGGCCTGCACCAAGCTGGCCGCCTTCGGCGCACTGTTGCGGATCTTCTACGTGTCGCTCGGCGGTGCGCGCTGGGACTGGCAGCCGATGATGTGGATCATCGCCGGGCTCACGATGGCGATCGGCTCGATCATCGCGATCACTCAGACCGACGTGAAGCGGATGCTGGCCTACTCGTCGGTGGCCCACGCCGGCTTCCTGATGACCGGCTTCGTCGGCGCTCACCAGGGCATCTCGGTGGCGGGGAAGGAGATCACCAGCCTGCAGGCGGTCCTCTTCTACCTGGTGGCGTACGGCTTCACCACGATCGGCGCCTTCGCTGTCGTGACCGTGGTACGCGATGCCGGGGGTGAGGCGACGCATCTGTCGCGCTGGGCCGGGCTCGGCAAGGAGGCTCCGGTGATCGCCGGGGTGTTCGCCTTCTTCCTGCTCGCCTTCGCCGGCATCCCGCTGACCAGCGGTTTCACCGGCAAGTGGGCGGTCTTCACCTCGGCCTGGTCCGGTGGCGCGTGGCCGCTCGTCGTCGTGGCCGTGCTGATGAGCGTGGTGGCGGCGTTCTTCTACGTCCGGGTCATCGTGCTGATGTTCTTCTCCGACCCCGTTGGCGACGGCCCGACCGTGGCGGTCCCGAGCATCCTGACCACGACGGCCATCACGATCGGGGCGGCGATGACGCTGCTGCTCGGCGTCGTACCCCAACCGGTGCTCGACCTGGCTCGGCAGGCCGGAGACTTCATCCGCTAGGCAGTACGAGACACTGGTAGCCATGTCGACGTCCGTGAGCCCTCAGGGAAGCGCTGCCTGGGGTGTCCCGATGGTCGACCCCGAGCTCGAGGAGCGCGTACGGTCCCGGTTGCTCGACATCGAGAAGGAACTGGCACGCGCGGTCGCCTCCGACGTCGACTTCGTCAACGAGGCGGCCCGGCATCTCCTCGACGCCGGGGGGAAGCGATTCCGGCCGCTGCTGGTCGTCCTGGCGGCGGAGTTCGGCGACCCGACTGCCTCCGACGTGGTGCCCGCCGCGTTGGTGGTGGAGCTCACTCATCTCGCGACCCTGTACCACGACGACGTGATGGACGAAGCCGACCTGCGCCGGGGTGCCCAGAGCGCCAACGCTCGGTGGGACAACTCCATCGCCATCTTGACCGGTGACTTCCTGTTCGCCCGTGCCTCTGACATCGTGGCCGACCTGGGGCCGGCCGCGGTGAAGATCCAGTCGCAGACCTTCGCCCGACTCGTCCAGGGGCAGATCCGGGAGACCGTCGGTCCGCGGCCCGACGACGATCCGCTGCGCCACTACCTGTCCGTCGTAGCGGACAAGACCGGGTCGCTGATCGCCACGTCCGCCCGGTTCGGCGCACGAGTCGGCGGAGCCGATCCTGAGGTCGAGCACCTGCTCACCGAGTTCGGCGAGCAGATCGGTACGGCGTTCCAGCTCTCCGACGACATCATCGACGTGGCGTCGGACAGTGACGACCTCGGTAAGGCACCGGGGACCGACCTGCGTGAGGGAGTGCCGACCCTGCCCACCCTGATGGCCAGACGGTCAGCGACCGAGGGCGACGCCCGGCTGCTGGAACTGCTGTCCGCTCCTCTCGTCGACGAGCGGTTGCACGCCGAGGCGCTGGCTCTGCTGCGCAGCAATCCGGCGATGGACGAGGCCCGGTTCGAGGTGCGGCGGCGTGCCGAGTCTGCCCGCGCACTGTTGGAACGGCTTCCTGACGTACCCGCTCGCGTCGCCCTGGTCGGTCTCTGCGACCTGGTCACCACCCGCACCTCCTGACCGGTCTCCGGCCGGCCGCGGTTTGCCTAGTGGTCTATGCAGGTGGCTTGTGTACTAGGCAGGTCTGCCTTGCTAAGAGTGGACTTGCCTTTCGTACGGGGGCTCGGACATCCCGCTCGACCAGTGCAAACAGTTCGCGCTGCGCCTGGACGCCGGTGCGCGGGTCAGCCATGGTGCAGGCTGTCCACACCGCGCCCCGTCATGCCGAAAATTCTCAGGCCGGCTCCGTACCATGGCCGCGTGGCGTCGGTCGGAGTCTGCGAGGACGACGGCGCCATTCGTAGGCTGGTCACCGAGGCGCTTCGTTCAGCGGACCACCACGTCACGCTGGCCCGCAACGGCAGCGAGGCTGTCGAGCGCTTCACCGCCGACGCGGGAATCGACGTGCTCATCCTCGACATCGGTCTGCCGGACTCCGACGGACGCGACGTCTGCCACGCCCTTCGGGCCGCTGGGCAGCATGCTCCGGTGCTCTTCCTCACCGCACTCGACGCCGTACACGAACGCGTGTCGGGCTTCCACGCCGGCGGCGACGACTACGTGACCAAGCCGTTCGCCCTGTCGGAGCTCCTGGTCCGGATCGAGGCGCTTCTCAAGCGGACCAGGCCTACACCGTCGGCACCGATCGGCCTTCAGCTCGACCCCGAGAGGTTCGCGCTGCGGTCTGAGTCCGGCGACGTCACGCTGACTCCGACCGAGTTCCGGCTTGTCGCGGCCTTGATCGCCCGCACAGGACAGGTCGTACGCCGACGGGCTCTGGTAGCGGCGGGCTGGCCGGACGGGGCCATCGTCCACGAGAACACCCTGGACTCCTACGTCGGCAGGCTGCGCAACAAGCTCGTGCACGTACATGCCCCCGCGGTGATCGAGACCGTGCGCGGCGTCGGCTACGTCCTGCGATGAGGCGTCCAGGCCTGAAGCAGCGGGTCGTCATCGTCACCGCTGTGTCTACGTCACTCGGCATGATCGCCCTGACGGTTCTGGTCCAGGTGGTGTTGGCCCTGATCGTCGATCACGACATCGCCGGAGTTCTCGCCGATCGCTCGGACGCCGTCGGCTCGACGCTGGCGGTGGGGGTCGGGTCTCTCCAACCCCGTGAGACCCCGACCGTGTTGGACGAGCACACCTGGATCTACGACGACCGGGGTGTTCTCGTCGAGGGCAGCCCGATCGGTGCTCCGCTCGCGCCCGCGCTCCAGCGGCTCCGGGCCAGCAGGGCCAGGACCACAGTCGACACCGGCGAGTTCCGACTCCTTGCCGTTCCGGTCCAGACCTCCCCGGGCAAGGTCGTGGGGGTCGTCGTCGTAGGGGAGAGGTTGACCCCCTATGAGCGCACCGAGCGCAACGCGTTGCTGGTCAGTGTCTTCTTAGGCGTGCTCGTCGTCGCCGGTGTGACCGGCCTGGTCGCCTGGGCTGTGCATCGCGCCCTGCACCCCGTGGCTGCGATGTCGGCACGCGCGGACGAGTGGAGCGAGCACGACCTGTCGCGGCGGTTCGACCTCGGGGAGGGTGGGGACGAGATCACCGCCTTGGGCCGCACCCTCGACGCGCTCCTCGAACGCGTCTCGCGGGTGATCCGTGGTGAGCAGCGGCTCTCCTCGGAGCTGGCGCACGAGCTCCGGACGCCGCTCACCGCCATCCGGGGGGAGGCAGAGCTTGCCCTGTCCCGCGACGGTGTGGACTCCGATGCCCGAGACAGCCTCGAGCGGGTCGTCCGGTCCGCCTCCCAGCTGGGCGACATCATCACCACGCTGATGTCGATGAGTCGGCAGCCCGCTCGGCTGGACGAATCGGTCTCGGTCGAGGCCGCGCTGGCCGGAGCCGTCGGCAGCGTGGCCGATCACGGGCAGCGGGAATCCGTCACGGTTGTCCAGCCGGAATCCGTGGTCGACGTGTTCGTCGCCGCGCCCGAGTCTGCCGTGGTCCGGATCGTCGCGCCGATTGTCGACAACGCTCTGCGGTACGGGCGTGACGTCGTCCGGGTCTCTGCCGAGGTCGACGAGCACACCGTCCACATCGTGGTCGACGACGACGGGCCTGGCCTCGGCGACGTGGCAGCGGAGGACGCCTTTTCGGCAGGGCTGCGGCATCCGGAGAGTCCCGGCGCAGGCCTCGGACTAGCACTTTCTCGACGCCTTGCCCGGGCTGTCGGTGGAGACGTCACGCACGTGGAGCGAGACGTCGGCACTCGGTTCGTGATCCACCTTCCGCGCGCCTGAGCGACATGCAGACGCGCGCATCCTGCCGCCGGAGGGCCGGGCTGATCGCCATCAGGGATCGTCGAGGACGGCACCGACCGGTTCGTGTGCCTGGGCAGGTCCGGCGGCCCGGCCCCCCGGCGGGCGCGGCAGACAGTCGGCGTCGAGTACGACGCCGGCCTCCACTGCCGGACCGTGAGAGACGGAGCGCAACCGTCGCCGCGACGACACGATGGCCTCGACGGTGAAGATCGCCAGCGCCAGCCACACCATGGCGAAGCCGACCCATCGCACCGCCGGCATGGGCTCGCCGAACACCAGGACGCCGAGCAGGAACTGCAGCGTCGGGGCGATGTACTGCAGCAGCCCGAGTGTCGTCAGCGAGATCCGGTTCGCGGCGCCGGCGAAGCACAGCAGTGGCGCGGCGGTGACGAGCCCGGTCGTTGCCAGCAATGCCACATGGTCGACTCCGTGGGACCAGGCGGAGGCCTGCCCGACCACGGTCAGCCAGATGACGTACGCCAGGGCCAGCGGTGCCAGCACCAGTCCCTCGTAGGTCAGCCCTTCGATCGGCCCGACGCGTGCCTGCTTCTTGAGCAGTCCGTACGTGCCGAAGCTGAACGCGAGTACCAGCGAGATCCATGGGGGCCGGCCGAGCTCGAGGGTCAGCACCAGGACCGCGCAGAAGGCGATCCCCAACGCTGTCCACTGCCAGGCTCGCAGTCGTTCGCCGAGGATCACCACGCCCATCAAGACGGTAACGAGCGGGTTGATGTAGTAGCCAAGGGAGGTCTCGACGACGTGGCCGTTGTTGACCCCCCAGATGTAGGTGAACCAGTTCATCCCGATGGTCACACCGGCGCCGATCATGGCGAACCGAACCCGCCGGTCGGCCCACATCACCCCCAACGCGGCCGTACGCCGGCTGACCACGAGCAGGATCGAGGTGACAATCAGCGACCAGAGGATCCGGTGGGCGAGGATCTCGGTCGCCGCGGCAGGCTCGAGCAGCGGCCAGTAGAGCGGGAACAGCCCCCACAGCCCGAACGCCACCGCCCCCAGTGCCAGCCCGCGCCGCTCCTCGCTGACGCTGTCGGACTGGTGCACCAGCCGAGCCTAACTCAATGTCAGGACCGTCTCTCGCGTTGACTCGTGGCACGCCCGAAGGCCGCGAAGACGTGTGATGAGCTCCCAGCGGAGCGTAACGGGGGATCGGTCACCACGGTTCGGGTTGCTTCTCGCGCCTCATCCTGCCTACGGTGAAGCCGCCCGAGCCCTGTCTCGGTCGTCCTCCCCCCGGATGTGTTAGGTGCCCCTCGATGCTGCGACTGCCGCGAGTCTTGTCCTCACGCGCGCTTCCCTGCGCGATGACTGCCGCTGCCACCTGTGCCGCGCTGCTGGCCGTTCCCGGTCTGGAGGCGGTCGCCTCCGGACAGACCACTGCGGAGCTACGGTCCCCGTCGACGGCGGCGGTGCAGCCTGCGGCGGCTCAGCGCCGGGCGACGACTATCCGGTTCCTCGACTTCGACCACACCCGCGGCTGGCTCCAGACCGCTCACGTCGTCGGTCAGGTCACGGCATACAAGGGGGGACACCGCGGAGCCCTCAAGCGCGTGCACGTGAAGTTGTACCGCAAGCTCGACGGCCAGACCCGCTTCCACTACCTCTCGACCAAGAGCACCGGGACGCGGCCCTACCCGCGTTTCAGGTTCGCCACCCGTTCGCGCGGTAACGCCGTCTACAAGGTCGTCTTCGCAGGCAACTCCAGCTACCAGCGCTCCGGTAGCACGACCCGGGTCCTGGTGCACCGGTCGATGCGGGCCGGCCTGGAGGACGGCAGTGGCAGGTTCCACGGGACCGTGCGACCCAACTGGAACCACCGCGTCGTCCGACTCGAGAAGCGCCGCTGCGCGTCCTGCTCGTGGCACAAGGTTCGCTCGACCCGATCCAACGACCGCGGCCGTTACCGGTTCACGGTGCCGGCGCCCCGCAGCGGTCGGTGGTGGTGGCGCGCCAGCACGCCGGCGACCGGGCCCTTCATCTGGTCCTATACCGGAGTGTTCACGACCCAGCTGCGCTAGCACCGCGTCAACGTGGCTGCCGCGGAACTAGCGCCACGACACCGCAGAGGCTCTAGGCGGTGACAGTCCAGGTATCTGTCCCTGCGATCAAGCTCGCCAGGTCACCCACGCCGTGCGTCTCGCGTTCGGCCGCCACCTGGGCTCGAACCTGGTCGTCGTACGTCGGCCGGTCGACCTGCCGGAAGATGCCGATCGGCACGTGCGTCATCGACCGGTCGTCGAGGCGGGAGATCTCGAACGCCTGGGACGGGTTGTCCGCATGCGCGTCGTGGATCCATTCCCGGGTCCCTCCGTCGGCCGTGGCGACGCGGACGGGCTCGCCGTGCACGAGCCGGACCAGTCGTGCCTGCGCCTCGTCCTTGTCCTTGAGCATGTCGAACGCGCCGTCGTTGAAGATCGGGCAGTTCTGGTAGATCTCCACCAGCGCGGTGCCACGGTGCGAGGCGGCTGCCTGGAGCACCTCGGTGAGGTGGGTCCGGTCGTTGTCGAGGGTGCGGGCGACGAACGTCGCTTCGGCGCCGAGGGCGAGGGAGACCGGGTTGAAGGGCGTGTCGACCGAACCCAGGGGCGTCGACTTGGTGACCTTGCCCGGCTCCGACGTCGGCGAGTAC
The DNA here is from genome assembly GCA_038259225.1 of Propionibacteriales bacterium. Taxonomy (GTDB): domain Bacteria; phylum Actinomycetota; class Actinomycetes; order Propionibacteriales; family Nocardioidaceae; genus JANLYC01. The sequence goes on along the minus strand of JBBSPA010000003.1, from coordinate 25,909 downwards.
TGGCCCTTCGTCAAACCGTAGATCCGGTTGTTGAAGAGCAGGATCGTCAGGTTCACGTTGCGACGCATCGCATGGATCAGGTGGTTGCCGCCGATCGACAACGCGTCGCCATCGCCGGTCACCACCCAGACCGACAGATCGGGACGCGACGTCGCCAACCCAGTGGCGATCGCCGGAGCCCGGCCGTGGATCGAGTGCATCCCGTACGTGTCGAGGTAGTACGGGAAGCGCGACGAGCAGCCGATGCCGGAGACGAAGACGATGTTCTCTCGCTTGAGGCCGAGGGACGGCAGGAAACTCTGCACCGCGGCGAGGATGATGTAGTCGCCGCAGCCGGGGCACCAGCGGACCTCTTGGTCTGAGGTGAAGTCCTTGCGGTTCATCGGCACGTCGGCGCTGGGCACACCGTGCAGGCCGGGCATGGGCAGATCGGTGCTCATCGGTCTCCTTCCGGAGCGGAGTCGGCGGCGGAGTCGACCGCGGAGGCGAAGACTGCCTCCAGCTCGGTGGCGGTGAAGGGCAGGCCGCGTACCTGGTTGTAGGCGACCACATCCACGAGGAACTTGGCCCGAAGCAGCAGCGCAAGCTGCCCGAGGTTCATCTCCGGCACCACAACCCGGTCGTAGCGGCGAAGGACGTCACCGAGGTTGTGTGGGAACGGGTTGAGGTGGCGCAGGTGTGCCTGAGCGATGTGCAGACCCTGGTTGCGAAGCCGGCGGCAGGCCGCGCCGATCGGTCCGTACGTCGATCCCCACCCGAGTACCAGGACTCGGGCTTGGCCGTCGGGATCGTCGACCTCGACCGGCCCGATCGAATCGGCAACCCGGTCGACCTTGGCCTGCCGGGTGCGGACCATCAGGTCGTGGTTGGTCGGGTCATAGCTGATGTTGCCGTGGCCGTCGGCCTTCTCCAGACCTCCGATCCGGTGTTCGAGTCCCGGCGTACCCGGAATCGCCCACGGACGGGCCAGCGTCTCGGGGTCGCGGGTGTACGGCCAGAACTCGCGGTCGCCGCTCTCGGTCTCGTGGTTGGGCTCGGTGGCGAAGTCCGGCGCGATCGTCGGCAGGTTGTCGACGTCGGGCAGCTGCCACGGCTCCGAACCGTTGGCCAGGTAGCCATCGGAGAGCAGCATCACCGGGGTGCGGTAAGTGACGGCGATCCGGGCCGCCTCGAGAGCAGCAGCAAAGCAGTCACCCGGTGACTGCGGAGCCACGATCGGCAGCGGCGCCTCGCCCCCGCGGCCGTACATGGCCTGCAACAGGTCGGACTGCTCCGTCTTCGTGGGAAGCCCGGTAGACGGGCCGCCCCGCTGTACGTCGACGATCACCAGGGGTAGCTCGAGGGACACCGCGAGGCCGATGGTCTCGCCCTTGAGCGCGATTCCCGGGCCGGACGTCGTGGTGACACCGAGCGCTCCGCCGAAAGCTGCGCCCAAGGCGGCGCCGATCCCGGCGATCTCGTCCTCGCCCTGGAACGTCACGACGCCGAAGCGCTTGTGCTTGCTCAGCTCGTGCAGGATGTCGGAAGCCGGCGTGATCGGGTAGGCGCCCAGGAACAAGGGCAGCCCGGAGCGCACGGATGCCGCGATCAGGCCGTAGCTCAGGGCCAGGTTGCCAGAGATGTTGCGGTAGGTGCCGGTTCGCATCGGTGCCGGCTTGATCTCGTAGGAGACAGCGAACGTCTCCGTCGTCTCGCCGAAGTTCCAGCCCGCCTTGAACGCGGCGATGTTGGCGTCGCGGATGTCGGGCTTGTTGGCGAACCGGGAAGCCAGGAATGTCTGCGTGGACTCCACGGGACGTCCGTACAGCCAGGAGAGCAACCCAAGGGAGAACATGTTCTTGGCGCGGGCGGCATCCTTGCGGGACAGGCCGAATGCCTTGACCGACTCGACCGTCAGGGCGGTGAGGTCGACAGCGTGGACCGTGTAGTTCTCCAGAGTCCCGTTCTCGAGCGGATTGTCGGCGTACCCGGCCCGGGTGAGGTTGCGGCTGGTGAAGTCATGCGTGTCGACGATGACAGTTGCGCCGGCGGGGAGGTCTCGGAAGTTCGCGCGGAGCGCGGCGGGGTTCATCGCGACGAGGACGTCGGGGGCGTCGCCTGGCGTAAGGATGTCGTGGTCGGCGAAGTGCACCTGGAAGGACGAGACACCAGGCAGAGTTCCCGCCGGGGCGCGGATCTCGGCGGGAAAGTTCGGCAAGGTCGACAGGTCGTTGCCGAAGGCGGCTGTCTCCTGGGTGAAGCGGTCGCCGGTGAGCTGCATCCCGTCGCCGGAGTCGCCGGCGAAGCGGATGATCACTCGGTCGAGCTGCTTGACCTGTTTGGTCACTGCATCCTCAATTCCGAACGGTTCCCGGCTGGTTTTCTGATGTTCTTCCGGTGCTTTCGAGCATACGCCGCTGAGTTTGCTGGGACAGCGGGAGTCCACACCCCGGAGTCGGGTTGTTAGCAGCCCGGATCGGCGTGCCACCACGCTGCTCCGAGCAGGGCGCGCAACGCCATAGGATCAGGGCGTATGAGCACTTACCCGCAGCAGCAGCCACCTTCCGGCCCCGGTGACGAGCAGTTCTTCCTGCACAGCATGGGGCAAGACGTCGGCCCGTACGCCTGGAACGACCTGCGGATGATGGCGGCCGGGCAACAGCTGCGAGCCGACACGCCGGTGCGCCGAGCCAGCGGTGGCGGGTGGTTCCAGGCCAAGGACGTACCGGGCGTGTTCTCCGACAAGGACTGGCTGGTCGCGATCTTGCTGTCGGCCTTCCTGGGAACCCTCGGGGTCGATCGCTTCTACCTCGGCTACATCGGCCTCGGCGTCGCCAAGTTGCTGACCTGCGGGGGGCTGGGCATCTGGGCCATCATCGACATCATCTTGATCGCGCTGCGCAAGGTTCCGGATTCCGATGGTCGCCCACTGCGCTGACGCTCGCTCCGCTGTGATCCCTGTCGCTCAGGTCCACCCTGCGGCCCACCGGCTCGGATTCTCCGCGGCCTCCGGCCCCTCGGTCGGGCTGGTCAGCGTGCTAGCGGCGGCGGGGATCGGGACGGCTCGCCTGATCAGCCCTGCCCGGGCTGAGGCCGGGCCAGTGATCTGTCCGTTCCGTCGGCTCACCGGACTGCCCTGCCCCGGATGCGGCCTTACCCGGTCCTGGGTCGACCTGATGCATGGCCGGGTCGCCGACGCGATGGCGGCCAACGCCTTCGGGATCGTGGCGCTGGCCCTGGCGGTGCTGCTCCTGGTGGCCGTCGGCTCGGCCCTGTTGCGGGGCCGGGCCTTGCCGTCGTACGCCGACCTCGTCACACGCGGCTGGTGGACGCGGCCGGTGGGCGCGGTCCTCGCGCTCGCCTGGATCTGCTTCGGCGCGGTCCGGCTGATCGTTGTCGCAGGTTGATGCGTCGACTCGCCGCAAATCTGGCAAAACGGTTTCCATGCTCGCGCCCCGTCGAGCGGTGGGACGATGTGTGGCATCCGGCGTATCTCAGGCGGGTGAGTGTGCTCCTGGGGCGTCAGACGCTGTTCGAGCGCCGTCAGCCGGTCTAGACACCGGCGTGGACTAGGGAGACAACGATGTCCGATTCCGCCCCACCGCCTCCGCCTCCGTCAGAGCCCGGTCCGACCGGTCCGACGGGTCCGACGGGTCCCACGGGTCCGACGGGTCCCACGGGTCCGACCGGAGGGACCGGGCCTGGCGTACCGCCGGGACACGGTCAGCCGCCGGCGTCGCACGGTTCGTCGAACGTGTCGGGCGATCAGATGAAGGCGGCGTTCCAGGGCGCGCACAAGTTCGATCTCGGCATCATCGCCGCAGGCGTCCTGGTGTTCCTGCTCTCGCTGTTCCCCTACTACACGGTCTCGATCAGCGCAGGTCTCGGTATCTCGGGATCCGACTCCGTAACGGCCTGGCACGGCTTTTTCGGGTGGTTCGCCGCGCTGCTCGTCCTGGTCGCGGCAGCACTGCTGGTCGCGCACCTGCTCAGGGTGGCGCTACCCGTGCCGTTGCGACTCACCGTCCTGGGCCTGTTCGCGGCGGCGACGCTGTGCGTGGTGATGGCGTTCTTCGTCATCCCCGGCGGCGACTGTCAGGGCATCAAGGTCTGTGAGGACTCGATCGACTTCGGCCACGGTGTCGGCTACTGGCTGAGCCTGCTGATCGTGCTGGGTGGTCTGGCGCTGTCGTACCTTCGCAAGGACGCCACGGACTGACCCCGGCCACTTCCGCCACTTGCGGGAAAGTGCAGACGTCGTACGGCGTGTCGACCTGCACCTTCCCGCAACTCCGGGAATGGGGGCAGGAGATAGCGTGAGGGCATGAGTACGGGCTATCGCGACTACCTGGTGACGTACGTGCCGGTCCTTGCGATCATGGTCGTCGGTGTCGTCCTGGTTGCTGCGATGCTGGTCGCCAACCGGATGCTCCGGCCGACCCGGCCGACCCGGCAGAAGCTGCTCACCTACGAGTGTGGGGTCGACCCGGTCGGAACCGGTTGGGCCCAGATGCACGTGCGCTACTACGTCTTCGCCTACCTGTACGTCGTGTTCGCCGTCGACGCGGTCTTCCTGTTCCCTTGGGCGACGGTCTATGCGCCGCTGGGCTGGGTAACGGTCGGTGAGATGGGCGTCTTCGTCGGCGTGCTCGCCATCGGGCTGGGGTACGCCTGGCGCAAGGGGGTACTGACGTGGACGTGACCGGAGCGCAGGCCCTGACGCCCAGCGTCAGCCGAGTCGACCTGCCGATGCCTCGGGTCGGCGCGTTGCAGAAGCTGGCACCGCAGCCGGCCCGCTACGTCCTCAACTGGGGACGGCGCTACTCGCTGTGGGTGTTCAACTTCGGACTGGCCTGCTGCGCGATCGAGTTCATCGCCACCTCGATGGCACGTCACGACTTCATCCGGCTCGGTGTGATCCCGTTCGCGCCAGGCCCGCGGCAGGCAGACCTGATGGTCGTGTCCGGGACGGTGACGGACAAGATGGCGCCCGCGGTGCAACGACTGTACGAGCAGATGCCGGACCCCAAGTACGTCATCTCGTTCGGCTCGTGTGCGAACTCTGGCGGTCCGTACTGGGACTCCTACTGCGTCACCAAGGGCGTCGACCAGATCATCCCGGTGGACGTCTACGTGCCGGGCTGTCCGCCCCGCCCGGAGGCGCTGCTCCAGGGCATCGTGAAGCTCCAGGACAAGATCGCGGGGGAGTCACTGGCCGAGCGGTACGCCGCGCCGGTCCAACGGCGATCGCTGGTCTCCCGCCTGACCCGTCCGGCACTCCGGCAGCCCGACCCAGAATGACCGGCGAGACCTGGACGCAACGGCTCGCGGACGCGTTCGGTTCGGACGTCGACGCGGGCTACGGACCGCCCACGGTAGATGTGCCGGTCGAGCAGTGGGTCCAGGCGGCCCGCACGGCGCGCGATGTCCTGGACTGCCGCTTCTTCGACTTCCTCACCGGCGTCGACGAGCTCGACGACGGCTTCGACGTGGTCATGCATCTGGCTGCTCCGAGCCTGGGTCGGGTCGACTCGGTACTGGTGCGCACGAGGGTGCCGCGAGAGGCGGCGGCAATACCATGTCTGTGCGGGGTGTACGCCGGAGCGGGCTGGCATGAGCGGGAGACGCACGAGATGTTCGGCATCGACGTGACCGGCCATGACGGGCTGGACCCGTTGCTCCTCCCGGACGGTTTCGAGGGCCACCCGCTGCGTAAGGACTTCGTGCTCGCCTCCCGGGTCGCGAAGCCGTGGCCGGGCGCCAAGGATCCCGGGGAGTCCGACCACGACGCGTCACCCGGTCGTCGACGCACCCGTCCTCCCGGCGTACCCGATCCTGAGGAGTGGGGCCCGCGCTAGGGCGTTCGGTCGGGACGTTCGCGCGGTGCTGACAGGCCCCGACGTCAGACGAGGAACTCCACCTGGTCGTGGTTGACGACCGACGTGGTGACGCCGGGGTACTCGGTGTCGGCGACGAAGAAGTTCGTGTAGGCGACCATGACCTCTGCTCCGACGGGCACCGTTCGGCCGTCCGGGAGCGGGAGGTCCCACGGTCCCTCGTCGGTGGTGTGTGCGTCGGCGACCAGAGTGGTGTCGTAGCCCTCGATCAGGGCCCGTGCTGAGGTGGCCCGGATGCACGCGTCCGTCGCGGCGCCACACACCACGAGGTGTCCGACCCCGAGCTCGTCGAGCTCCTTGCGCAGCGTGGTGTCGGCGAACGAGTCCAGGTAGTTCTTGGCGATGACCGTCTCGCCGTCCGTGGGCCTGACCTCCTCGACGATCTGCCAGGCCTCTGACCCCGGTGTGAACGGTCCGGCCTCGTGCTGGACCCACACGACCGGTGCACCGGCGGTTTTCGCCCGGTCGATGAGCGTGCGGATCCGGTCGATCACCTGGTCGCGCTGCCACCCGTCGTTGGTGTTGCCGTTCTGGACGTCGATGACGAGCAGGGCGCTGGTGCGGGGCGTGCGGTCGTTGGTGGTCATGGCGCCTACGCTAAGGCATCAACCGGACACTTCTCGACCGGATGGGAGAACCAACATGGGCGGCAGTCCCGCTGGCCGTGTGCTGTCCCTGCTCGAGCGGGTGCAGGAGCGCCCCGGGTTGACCGCACCCCGGCTGGCAGCGGACCTGGGCGTCAGCGAGCGGACCGTGCGGCGGTACGTGGCCACGCTCCAAGAGCTCGGTATCCCGGTCGAGGCCGGCCGCGGCCGGTACGGCGGCCACCGGCTGCAGCCGGGGTTCCGGATGCCGCCGCTGATGCTCACGAGCGACGAAGCGGTGGCGGTCACGCTTGCACTCGCGGTCATTCGGGGCGCGCGGCCGGACGCCGACGGCTCGGCCGAGACCGCCCTGGCGAAGCTGATGCAGGTGCTGCCTCGTCGCGTGGCCAGCCGGGTCGGGGACGGCCTCGACGCGGTCAGCCCGGCCAGCGAGGGCTGGCTGGCCGGCGGGATACCCAACCCAGGCATGCTGGCAGCCCTGGCCACCGGGGTCGTCGAACGACGGCGCTGCCGCTTGCGGCATGGCTCTGCCGGCGGCGAGACCACCGTGCGCGAGGTCAACCCGTACGGCGTGGCCGTGGTCCGCGGCTGGTGCTACCTGCACGCCTGGTGCCACCTTCGGCAGGCGCGTCGTACGTTCCGGATCGACCGGCTCGATCGTGTCGACCTGCTGGACACGACATTCCGGATGCCTGAGAGTCTCGACGTTGTCGCGGCGGTCGAACGCTCCTTGGCGCTGGCCCGGCCGGAGTGGCCGGTGTCGCTGCTGCTGGACGCGCCGCTCGCCGAGGTCGAGCCATGGTTTCCCCGCTATCTCGGCGTGTGCGAGGCAGTCGGCCGTGACACGACGCGGGTACGGTCCTCGACGAGCAACCTCGACTACTTCGTGCTCCGGATCAGTGACCACCCGTTCACCATGACCGTCGAGGAGCCGCCAGAGCTGCGCGCTGCGTTCGCCCGCTGCGCCGAACGCATGCGCACCACCGGGGCAGGTTCGGTGTCCGTCGACCCTGGGCTTGTCGATTGACATCTGCAGCGCCGAAACACTGGGATGGACGACCAGGCCGGAATGGGTCTATCCCGAGAATGCAGACTTCGTCGTGCTCGCCGACACCGAGGGCAATCTCTTCTGCGTCATCGAGTGAGGTCCGAGGCCACTTTCCGCGTACCACGATCGATTCGCACGGCGGTGTGACGGAGTGCCCCGGCAGGTGTGCCAGGATCAGACCGTGGTCGACTGGTGGGATCTCACGCTGCGGCTGGTCGTCGTGCTGGTCGCCTTTCTGGTCCTTCCGCTGCTCGTCGGGCAGACCGAGCACAAGGCGATGGCGCACATGCAGGCCCGCGTTGGCCCGATGTACGCAGGTGGCTTCCACGGTTGGGCTCAGCTCGTCGCCGACGGTGTGAAGTTCGTCCAGAAGGAGGACGTGATCCCGGCGGCCGCAGACCGGGTCGTCTTCCGGCTGGCGCCCGCGGTGGCGCTGATCCCTTACCTCGTCGTCCTGGTCGCGATCCCGGTAGCGCCCGACGCGGTCGCATCGGTGATCGATCCCAGCCTGTTCTTCGTGCTCGCGCTGATGAGCGTCGGCGTGCTGGGCTCCTTGATGGCCGGTTGGTCCAGCGCCAACAAGTTCTCTTTGCTGGGCGGGCTGCGCGTCGCGGCTCAGCTGATGTCGTACGAGCTTCCCTTCGTGCTGGCCGCAGCGTCGGCCGCGATGGCCGCAGGCTCGGTGTCACTCGCCGTCATCGCGCAGTCCTGGACGCCGTGGTGGTTGCTGTGGCAGCTGCCCGGGCTGATCGTGTTCTTCGTCGCCGGCCTCGCCGAGCTGCAGAGACCGCCGTTCGACATGCCGGTCGCCGACGCGGAGATCATCTTCGGGCCCTACACCGAGTACACCGGCATCAGGTTTGCTGTCTTCCTGCTGGCGGAGTACGCCGGCATCGTGGTGCTCGCCGCGCTCACCACCGTCCTCTTCCTGGGCGGTTGGGCCGGACCCTGGTCCGACGCCCTCGGGTGGTTGTGGACGCTGCTCAAGGTCGGCGTGCTGTCGTTCCTGGTGATCTGGGCGAGGGTGGCCTACCCCAGGTTGCGCGAGGACCAGCTCCAACGGCTGGGTTGGACGATCCTGGTCCCACTGGCACTGTTTCAGCTGGTCATCACCACGGTGCTCGTCGCGGGAGGAGTCGTTTGATGAAGGTTTTCGGCTCCGGCCTGCTGACCGGACTGAAGGTCACCTGGCGCAACCTGACCCAGCGGTCGGTCACGGCGCACTATCCCGACGAGCTGCCCGCGCTGCCGCCACGGTCCCGGGGTGTGATCGCGCTGATCGAGGAGAACTGCACCAGCTGCATGCTGTGTGCGCGCGAGTGCCCGGCCTGGTGCATCTACATCGACTCGCACAAGGAAACCGTCCCCGCGGCCACTGAAGGTGGACGCGAGCGCAGCCGCAACATGCTGGACCGGTTCGCGATCGACTTCTCTTTGTGCATGTACTGCAGCATCTGCATCGAGGTCTGCCCGTTCGACGCGCTGGCCTGGTCCCCGGAGTTCGAGTACGCCGAGTACGACATCCGCGATCTCACCCATGAGAAGGAACGCCTCGAGGAGTGGATGTGGACCGTCCCGCCACCGCCTGCCCTCGATCCTGCAGCGCTCGATCCGAAGGAGATCGCGGCGGCCGCCAAGGCGGCGGACCGAGCCGCCTCGCGCGCCGAGCCGCCTGCCGACGAGGCGTCCGGATGACCATCGTGGAAGTGCTGTTCCTGCTTTTGGGCGCGCTTGCCGTCGGCTCGGCACTGCTGGTCGCGCTGACCTCGAACCTGGTGCACTGTGCCTTGTGGCTGGTCGTCACACTCGGCGCGCTGGCCGGTTGCTACCTGCTGCTCGCGGCGGAGTTCGTGGCTTGGGTGCAGGTCCTGATCTACATCGGTGCCGTGGTCGTGCTCCTGCTCTTCGCCCTGATGCTGACCCGTGCTCCCATCGGTCTGGTGCCTGACCTCGACAGTGCGAACCGGGTCGTGGCCGCGCTGTCGGGCTTGGCCACGACAGGACTGCTGATCGTGACGTTCGCTGCCGGCTTCGGCGACGCGCGGCTCGACATACGCGGCTCCGACATCGCCAGTACCCGGGCCGTGGGCTCCACCATCTTTGGCTCGTGGGTACTGGCCTTCGAGATCGTCTCGGTCATCTTGCTTGCTGCCCTCATCGGAGCGATCGTGCTCTCCCGGCGACGTGCCTCCGAGGCCGACGCCTGATGCCGCTGCTGTTCCCGCTGGTGGTCTCCTCGGTGCTGTTCGGCATCGGGGTGTACATCGTTCTCGCGCGACGCCACGCCGTCCTGGTCCTGATGGGTGTCGAGCTGATGCTCAACGCGGTCAACCTGAACCTGGTCGCGTTCGACGCTTGGTGGCACGACACGCTCGACGCCGGCCAGGTGCTGGCGTTGTTCGTGATCGCGATCGCGGCGGCCGAGATCGGGCTCGGGTTGGCGATCGTGCTTCTTGTCTTCCGCACCCATCAGCACGTGGACATCGATCGGCTCCGTGAGCTCGCCGACCGCGACGAGACCGGGGCGGTCGAAGCCGACGACGACAGGAGTGTCGTGTCGTGACCGTGGTCGGGCTGGTCGCCCTGCTGCTGGCTGCCGTCGCTGCGGTCGTGGTCGGTCATCGTGACGATCGCGTGCCGCCCCTGCTCGGAGTCGCCGGGTCGGGCGTGGCCTGGCTGTGCTCCGTTGTCGTGGGCGCCTTGCACTGGGGTGCCAACGCGGCTCCCACCGTGACGGGATCGGGCCGGATCGAGACCGGCGGGCTGCCGATCACCGTCGCGCTGCGGGTCGACCAGCTCAGCGCCTCGATGGTCGTCCTCGCGACGACGGTCGCCTTGCTCGTCCAGGTCTACTCGGTGGCCTACCTGCGCGGTGACCCGCGGTACCCGTCGTACACCGCGATCGTGAGCCTGTTCACCGCGGCGATGGTGCTGGTCGTGTCGGCCGACGACCTCTTCGTGCTGCTGGTCGGCTGGGAGGTGATGGGTGTCTGCTCCTACATCCTGATCAGCCACCACTGGGAGCTGGAGCCGGCACGCGCCGGTGCCGTCAAGGCCTTCTTGATGACCAGGCTCGGCGACATCGGACTGCTGTTCGGGTTCTTCGTGATCGGGGGTGCCGCGGGCACCTACCGGATCAGCGGGATCGTGGAGGCGGCGGCAGCCGGTCGGATCTCGGGACACCAGGCCACGATCGGGTCGCTGCTGATGCGGTGTGGGGTGGTCGGAAAGTCCGCCCAGTTCCCGTTGCACTCTTGGCTGCCCGATGCGATGCCGGGACCGACGCCGATCAGTGCGTTGATCCATGCGGCCACGATGGTGGCGGCCGGGGTCTTCCTCGTTGCCCGTTTGCTTCCGGTCTTCGCACTGTCCGACGTGGCGATGACGACGCTTGCGGTGATCGCCTGCGTGACGATGCTGGGCTCGGCGCTGTTCGCGCTGGCGGCGGACGACCTCAAACGCGTGCTGGCCTGGTCCACCGTCAGCCAGTTGTCCTACATGTTCGCGGCGCTGACCCTCGGCGGGTACGGGGCCGGGGTGCTGCACCTGCTGTCCCACGGCGCGTTCAAGGCGCTGCTCTTCCTGGCGGCCGGATCGGTCATCCACGCGGTGGGAACGCAGCGGTTGGACGGCATGGGCGGCCTGCGAGCCTCGATGCCGGTCACGTTCGTCACGATGACCGTCGGCTACGCGGCGCTCGCAGGCGTGCCGCCGTTCGTCGGCTTCTTCTCCAAGGACGAGATCCTTGGGGTCGCCTCGGACCAGGCGTTCCACGGCGCCCACGGACGCGGCTGGTTGGTGCTCGTGGTGGGTCTCGTAGTGGCGGGGCTCACCGCGGCGTACTCCACACGGGCCTGGCTGATGACGTTCTTCGGGCCGCGACGCGGTGACCGGACCGGCGTACCGCCGCCCGAGCCGGGATGGCTGATGCTGGGCCCGTTGGTCGCGCTCAGCGCGGCGTCGACGCTGGGTGGAGTCGTGGTCGTCTGGCCGTCCTTCCTGGGTGTCGAACGCGAAGGCTGGCATCTCGGTCTGGTTCTCGTCAGCCTTGCGGTCGTCGCCCTCGGCGCCGCGCTGGCCGTGGCGGAGTGGACGCGCCTAGGTCACATGGACCCGGCGGCATCCTTGGGACGACTACGCCCGGTGCTCGCCCGGGAGGCGTCCTACGACGCTCTGGTCGATTGGACCGTGGTACGCCCCGGGCGCTGGCTGGCTGGATTGACGCGGCTCAACGAGATCGAGGTCGTCGACCGCTACGCCGCAGCAGGTGACATCGGTAGTCAGTGGGGGTCGCGGCTGGTCCGGTGGGCACACAACGGGAACGCCCAGCGCTACCTGACGGCAGTCGTGATCGGGGCCGTCGGCGTGGCTGTCCTGGTCGGCGTGATCGGGACCGGAGGACCGTCGTGATCGGTGGGCTGGAGCTCTTGATCGGGCTGCCGTTGCTCGGTGCGGTCGCGGTCCTGCTCCTGGCTCGGCGTGAGCAGCTGGCGGCGTGGGTCGGTGTCGTAGTGGGCACCGTGACGTTGGCCGGGGCGGTGGTGCCGTGGTACAGCACGATCCGCGACGATGGGCGGTTCGTCGCCCGCAGCGATGCCGGCTGGATCGCTGCGCTGGACGTGCGCTGGTCCCTCGGCCTGGACGCGCTCTCGGCCCCGCTCGTGGTGCTGACGGCGCTGCTGTCGTGGTGCTGTCTGGTCTCGTTGGTTCGGCGCGCCCCGGTCTGTGGCTTCCGTCCGGGCCTGGTGTCCCTGGTGTTGGTGATCGAGGCCGCCAGCATCGGTACGTTCGCCGCGCTGGACCTGATCGTCTTCTTCGTCTTCTTCGAGCTGGTGCTGATCCCGATGTGGTTCGTCATCGCGGACTGGGGAGACGAGGAGGATCCGATCGGGCGACGCCGCGCGGCCACCCGTTTCCTCGTCGTTACGGTCATCGGGTCTGCCCTGATGCTGATCGGGTTCGTGCTGTTGCACGTCAAGACCGGCACCTTCGACGTGATCGCGCTGCGTTCACTGGCTCCGCGCATCGACCACAGCACCCAAGTGGTCATCGCGGCGTTCTTCCTGTTCGGCTTCGGCGCGAAAGTGCCGATGTGGCCGTTGCACTTCTGGCTGCCCGACGCGCACAGCAAGGCGCCGACCGTTGGTTCGGTGCTGCTGGCCGGTGTGCTGCTCAAGCTCGGCACCTACGGCCTGCTGCGGTTCTGGTTCGAGCTCGTGCCGAGCGGCGCGACCACCGTTGCGCCGTACCTGGGCGCCCTTGGCGTGGTGGGGATCGTGTACGGTGCGCTCGCCTGTCTGGCGCAGACCGATCTGAAGCGGCTGATCGCCTACTCCAGCGTCGGGCACATGGGCTTCGTGCTGCTGGCAGTGTCGACCCTGACCACACAGGGACGCGCCGCCGCGAACTTCGCCAACGTGGCGCACGGCGTCATCACCGGCCTGCTGTTCTTCGTCGTGGGGGCAGTGAAGGATCGAGTGGGGAGCACCGATCTGGAGAGGATCGGGGCCGCGCTGTACGCACGCGCTCCTCGGCTGGCCGTGATCTTCGCGTTCGGTGCCGTCGCCAGCCTCGGACTCCCGGGGCTGGCAGGGTTCTGGGGAGAGATGCTGGCGATGCTGGCGGCGTACTCCCCGGCTGATGAGCTCTCGCGGCCGACCTACCTCACGTTCATGGCAGTGGCGGGACTGGGGGCCGTACTGACCACGGCGTACTTCGTCGTCGTGATCCGTCGGGTTTGTCAAGGCGCGAGCGAGCACGACGCCGTCCCCGACGTCGAGGGCGACGAGTGGGTGGCCTGGTCGCCGCTGGTCGCTGCTGTGCTCGTCCTGGGGATCTTTCCCGTCGTCATGCTCTGGTCGGCGTCATCGAGCGCGAGCGCCGGTGGTCGATGACGCTGCCGACGCAGGAGATCGACTGGGTGGCGATCACCCCGCCACTGGCCTTGGTGGTCGCCGGGCTCGCGGCACTGCTCGTGGACGCCTTTGCACCGCGCTTCCGCGTTGGTGCCGGCCTGGTCGGTCTGACCGGCATAGCGGTGGCTGTGCTGTCCACACTGTCGATGCGGGAAGCGCCGCGGTCGGCCTTCTGTTTCGCCGGCAGCGGTCTGGAGGTGCCGACGAGCTGTTCCTGGCTGGTGGACGACGTGACGATTGCGTGGTGGCTCATCATGCTGATCGCCACAGCACTCGTCCTGCTGCTGACATGGCCGGCCACGAGGTCGGGAGAGCTTCCCTCCGGTGAGCTCCATTTCCTGCTCCTGGCCTCGGCGTCGGGCGCCCTGGCCGTGGCTGCCGCGGGAGACCTGATCACCCTGATCGTGGCGATGGAGACCGTGTCGCTGCCCGCGTTCGCGCTGGTTGCACTGCGCAGAGCAGACCGGCGGGGCGCCGAGGCCGCCCTGAAGTTCTTCGTCGCCTCCGTGGTGGCGACAGCCTTCAGCTTGCTGGGGATCTCCTTGGTCTACGGCTCGACCGGTTCGGTCGCGGCCGGGCCGGTGGCTACCGCGACCGCGACCGGCGGTGCGATCGCGCCGGTGATCGGGGTGGGCATGGTCCTGACCGTCGTGGCGCTGGCGTTCAAGGTGGCGGCCGTGCCGTTCCAGGTCTGGGTCCCCGACACCTACCTGGGTGCCCCCATCCCGGTCGCCGGTTACCTGTCCGTCGTGAGCAAGGCGGCCGGCCTGGCCGGCCTGACCATCGTGCTGGTCCGCTTCATGGCGGCGTACGTCGAGACCTGGACCGCCGTCGTCGCGGTGGCAGCGGCGCTCACGATGACGGTCGGGAACCTGGGTGCGCTACGGCAGCGCCACGTCGTCCGGTTGCTGGCGTGGTCCTCCGTCGCCCAGGCGGGGTATCTGCTGGTGCCGCTGGCGGCGGGCGGATCGCGTGACGACGTGACCGCGGTCCTGGCCTACACGCTGATGTACGCCGTAGTGAACCTGGGCGCCTTCGCCGCCGCGGTAGCCGTGGCCAGCTGGGGTCTGTCGAGCGTCGAGGACTGTGCCGGACTGGCCCGATCGCATCCCTGGATCGGAGGCTCACTGGCCTTCGCCTTGCTCTGCCTCGCCGGACTGCCTCCCGGTGTGGTGGGGCTGATCGCCAAGGTCGCGATCTTCCAGAGTGCGGTGGACGGCGCAGGGCTGGACACGACCTGGCTGGCTGCCGTGATGGCCGTCAATGTAGCAATCGGTCTGGTCTACTACCTACGCTTCCTGGCCGTGCTCTTTCGGCCCGTCCCGTCACGGGCCCAGCGCAGCGACCAGCACCTGGCCGAGGACGTCGGCGGCTGGCACGGTCTGGACAGAGCGGTGCCGTGGTCGACGGAGTTCGTCGTCAGCGTGACCTTGGCAGCGGCGGTGGTGCTGTCGGTGTTTCCCGGTCTGCTGTTCGCGGCTGTCTCGCCGTGAGGCTCCGCTCAGCCGTGCCAGGCGTCGTGCTCGGCGGAGGATGCTGACCGCTCGTCGAGGCTCTGGACCGGAAGGACGCAGTGCACCACCGTGCCTTCGGCCGTGCTCATCATCGACACCTGGTCGCTGAGCGCCCGCACCAGGAACAGCCCGCGGCCGTGCTCGCTCTCGGTGATCGGGAGATGCCCTCCCAGCTCCTCGAGGTGGCTGTCTCCGGACCCGTCGTCCGACACTTCCAGGATCAGCTGGGTCCCGCTGAACGTGGCACTGAGCACGACGCTCGATCGGGCCGCGACCACTGCATTCGCAAGCAGCTCCGCGGCGACGAGCACTCCGTCGTCGGCGCTGGAGCGGTGACCAGAAAGCCACCGCTCGAGACCCTGGCGGGCCTGGCGGATCGAGATCTCGCTGCCTGGTTCGACATCCCAGCTCATCCGCCGTGGCGCGACCGGCGTCCGGGTCCGCCGGAGCACCAGCGCCAGGCTGTCATCGCGGCGGTAGGCACCCTCCAGCGACCGCTTGACCAGCTCGTCGGCGAACTCCGCGGCGGGCAGGTGCGCGATGTCACTGGCATGTCCGATCAGTGAGTCCATGCCGTCGATCACGTTCTTGCGCGCCTCGATGAGCCCGTCGGTGTACAGCACGAGCGAATCGTTGGGCTTCAGGATCGTCGTCACGACGTTGTCACTGCCGACGCCGGGCCAGCCGATCGCTCCGCCGGTCGCCGTCAGCTGGGTGACCTGGCCGTCGGCGCTCACGATCAGGGCCGGTGGGTGCCCGCCGGAGACCACCTTGAGCTCGCCCGTCTCGGGACGGTACCGGGCAATGACCACGGTCGCGACGATGTCGGTGCCCTGCGCTGCGAGCAACGTGTCGGCACGCAGCACCATCTGCTCCAGCGGCGTACCGTCCACGGCGGAGAAGCGCAGCGCATGGACGACCTGAAGAGCATGCTTGGTCGCCTCGACGCCGTGGCCTAGCAGGTCGACGACAGCGACGTGCAGCTCTCCGTTGGGCAGCGGATGCCAGTCGAACAGGTCGCCCCCGGTCGGCGATGCGGCGTCGGAGGCGACGTAGGCGACCGCGATGTCACCGCCCTCGATCGGGGGCGGCTCCGGCGCGACCGCGCGCTGCAGGTGTTCGACGACCACGCGCTGGGCGGCCTCTGCCTCGACGAGCTGGGAGAACTGCTCACGCAGCTCCTCGTACTGTTCGGCCGGAGTGATGTCGCGGGCCACGACGACGTGGGTCTTCGTCAGGAGCTCGACGTCGTTGGCGGTACTGACCGAGCACGACAGCCGCCGGTGGGTACCGTCCGGCCGGGTGATCACCAGCTCACCGGGGAGCGGCAGCACGCCGGCCCAGGTCTTCAGGTCGATCGGGACGCCGTGCGACGAGCGAGCGTTCAGCCGAGCCAGCGCCTGCACGCTGCCGAGCACGGCCGAGGCCGCCAGCCCGGTGATCTTCTCGCATCCAGCGTTCCAGGACAGGATCGCTCCATCGTCGGTGAACGTGAAGATGCCGTCGGACGTCGTTCCGACGATCTGGTCGAGCTTTCGACGCTCCTCGACGACACTCTCGAACAGCCGGCCGCGGGCGATCGTGTGGGCCGTCTCGCGCGCCAGTGTCTCCAGCACGGCGAGGTCCGACTCGGTGTCGCCCTCGAGGCCGGTGCGGTTGAAGACGGCGAGGGCGCCGAGTCGTCGGTGCTCGTCCACCAGGGGAGCGCACACAGCGTCCCGCCAGCCGACCCCTCGGAGCAGGTCGGACACGATGTGCGGGTCGTGGGACGAGAAGCTCGCTGGGCTCTCCTGGTCGGCGAGCAGCGCCGGGAGGGTCATACTGTCCGCCGCCTCCGTGCGCGCCGGTTGGCCGTAGCCGTCGTACTGGTACACGTCGAGGTCACCGGACTCGGTGAGAAGCACCAGCGCGGCTCCACCCGCCTCGAAACACCGGGTGACGTCGATCAGGAAGTCGTCGATGGCGTCGCGCGGGTGCAACGGTGCGGACAGGGTCTGCGCCGCCCGTCGCAACCCGTCGATCCGCGATCGGTCCGCCCGCGCCGCGGCGTACCCCCGATAGGCCAGGTGCAGGATCACCAGGGGAACCGGGAAGAGGGCGGCTGCCGCCGGGTTGCTCACGAAGGCGAGCAGGAACAGCAGCCCGATCAGGATGTTGACGCTCCAGCCGACTAACCAGCCGGGCACCAGCACCGGGCGCAGATCCTTCAGCACCGATCCGACGGATTGGCTGCCGGAGATCGCCAGCACCAGTGTGAAGGCGACGTTGTTGATCAGGCTGACGCAGGTGAGCGCGGCCACTACCTCGGCCAGTGACCTCAAGGACGTGCCGCTGTCGTCGCGCAGCATCGTCAGCACGAGGCTGCCCACCCCGGCTGCCAGCGACCACTGCATGACGTTGAAGACGCCCTTGACCCAGGTAGTTCGCCGCAGCAAGGCGGTCACGATTTGCGTCAGGGCCACGGTCGCGACGACGACCGGTGTGCTGAACGTGAAGATGAGAGGTGCGAGCACCGCCTCGAAGAGGGTCAGCGCGTCGACGTCCTCGCCACGGCGGAACCGGACTCGGAGGTGGCCTGCCGTGATCAGCGCCAGTGCAAGCAGCGGCAGTGCGTAGAACGGGCGCGGTGGCAGGGAGTACAGATCGAGCAGCCCGTAGGCCGCGACGGTGAGAAGGGTCGCTGCAAAGAGCGCGACGTAGTACGCAGCGAGTCGGTGGTCGACTCGAGGGGGGCGAGCCGTTCCTCGACTACTCCCAGTCGTTGCCACGGACGGAGGAAGCCTTCGGAGCGAACTCCCAGTCGTTGCCGGCGGCGAGGTGCTTCGACGTCGTCCGGCTCTCCCAGTCGTTGCCGTTGCCGGCCTGGGACGTGACGGAGGCACCGGACCAGAGCAACATCGCAGCGAAGACAGTCGCGACGACAGCGATCAGGCGCTTCTTCATTGGCTCTCCCGTGGGTGTGGCCGGGGCAAGTTCTCCCGGTGCGATCAGTGTCGCACACATTGACCCGCTCGTCCCGGGTTCGCGAACACGGAAAGGGAGGACATTTTCGGTTGCGGGAGGTCAGCTGGTGCTCCCGTGACGGGAGTGGCAGTCGGGTCGGCCGCGGGCAGCGCATTCGACCGACCGAGGCGGCACGTTGGTGGCTCTTCGGAGTGTCGCCGATCAGCGCAAACGGCCGAGATCAGCGGTCGTTGGTGAACGGGGTCGGGGGTGCTCAGTGAGTCGCGGTGACGGCCGGTTGAGCGTGAATTGGCGACCAGTGAATACGCCGTGGGTTGGTCGTTCACAGCTGTTCCTCGATTTCTTGCGGACTGTGTGCGGACTGCCCTGCTGCTTCGAGGAGCCGGATGACCGACTTGAGCGCCTCGATCAGGCCGGGAAGGTCGACCTCGGCGGTGTCGCGGATGATCCTGGTGGCGCAAACAGCCGAGATCAGCGGTAGTTGGTGAACTGGAGCGCGAAGTCGTAGTCCTGCTCCTTGACCAGCGCGATCACTGTCTGGAGGTCGTCGCGCTTCTTGCTGGCGACCCGCAGCTCTTCGCCCTGGACCTGCACCTTGACGCCCTTGGGACCCTCGTCGCGGATCAGCTTGGAGACCTTCTTGGCCTGCTCCTGCGAGATGCCTTCCTGGAGGTCGAGATCGATCTTGACCTCCTTGCCGGAAGTACGCGGCTCGCTGATGTCGAGGATCTTCAGCGACAGGTGCCGCTTGATCAGCTTCTCCTTGAAGACGTCGACCACGGCCAGCGCGCGCTCGTCGGCGTTCGCGGTGACTGTGATCGAGGTGTCGCCGTGCCAAGCGATGCCGGCCCCGGTGTTCTTGAAGTCGAAGCGCTGGGAGATCTCCTTGGCGGCCTGGTTGAGCGCGTTGTCGACCTCCTGATGGTCGATCTTGCTCACGATGTCGAACGATGAGTCACCGGCCATGGCGGTCAGCCTTTCCCGTGGTCGGGCGCCGTCGAGGGCGCTTTGCATGTCACCCCGGGGCTAGGGGTATCCTTGCTCGTCGCTGCGTGGCTGGGAGCGGTCCTGCCCACTTCACTCCACAGGAACGCAGCACCTGGCAGGTTGCCCGAGTGGCCAAAGGGAGCAGACTGTAAATCTGCCGGCTCAGCCTACGTAGGTTCGAACCCTACACCTGCCACCGCGATCATCACGCCGCCCAGTCCTCGGACTGGGCGGTCCGGTTTTTGCACCCGTACGCCGTCGGACATCGAGGCGATGAACGGGCCAGCACAGCGCCGCATCCGCTGGTCTTGGGCACTCAGGTGTTGACCTGGTCCCGCCAGCTGACGAGCTCACGAATCGCACCGAGGTCGTAATCCGGACCGCCGATCCCGATCGTGAACAGCCGCGTGCCGACGTCGTAGAGGGCCGGCGCGATCTTCTCGACCTGGTCGCCCGGAACCCCGGACGAACGCTCGATGTCGGCCGGGTCACGGCCGATCCGCTCACACCAGTCGTCGAGCACGGCGTGCTTGTGGGAGATCGTCTCGGCGTCACCGAAGCCGTGCCAGATGTCGGCATGCGTGGCGACGTGCTTGAGGGTCTTCTTCTCCCCGCCTCCGCCGATCAGGATCGGGATGTCGCGGACCGGGGGAGGGTTGAGCGCGGACAGCCGCACCTCGATGCGGGGAAGCGCCTCGCCCAGCGCGTCCAGCCGGCCGCCGGCGGTGCCGAACTCGAACCCGTAGGAGTCGTAGTCCTTCTCGAACCAGCCGGAGCCGATGCCGAGGATCAGCCGACCGGCACTGATGTTGTCGACGGTGCGCGCCATGTCCGCCAGCAGATCTGGGTTGCGGTAGCTGTTGCAGGTGACCAGAGCGCCGATCTCGACGCGCTCGGTGGCTTCGGCCCAGGCGCCGAGCATCGTCCAGCACTCGTAGTGCTTGCCCTCGGGCTCGCCGTAGAGGGGATAGAAGTGGTCCCAGTTGAAGACGACGTCGACACCGATCTCCTCGGCCTCCGCCACGGTTCGGCGGATCGCGTCATAGTCGGCGTGCTGGGGCTGCAGCTGCAGCCCGACCCGGGCCGGTCGTGCGGCATACGGGCGTGTGGTCGTGGATGCATCAGTCATGGCCTGAGCCTAGGCCGGACCGGCTCACGATGCCCTCGGCAGCTGGCCGTCAGGCAGCCGCCGACAGCGGCCAGCGCGGTGCGGAACCGATTAACGCTCAGGCGGTCGCCCTGTGTATTCTCATACGTCGCTTGCCCCAATAGCTCAGTCGGTAGAGCGTCTCCATGGTAAGGAGAAGGTCTACGGTTCGATTCCGTATTGGGGCTCGGGAGTCGGAGCCTCACCCGGTCGACAGCTCGGTGTCATCACATCGGCGCAGCAGACCTGGGTGAGCGCACCGGTTCCGGGCGGCGGGGTAGCTCAGGTGGTCAGAGCACACGGCTCATAATCGTGGTGTCGCGGGTTCAAGTCCCGCCCCCGCTACCACGCAACGCAGTACGACACAGCGGACCCGCATCACCCAGCAGCAGACTTTCGAGACGAGGCAATCCCGTGGCCAGCAAAAGCGCAGACATCCGCCCGAAGATCACGATGGCGTGCACCGAGTGCAAAGAGCGCAACTACATCACCCGGAAGAACCGGCGTAACGACCCGGACCGGATGGAGCTGAAGAAGTACTGCCCGCGCTGCCGCACGCACACCCCGCACCGCGAGACGCGCTAGCCGGCGGCGCCTTCGCGGCGCGACCTGCTTTCCCGAGACCCGGATCTGCCCCGCAGGTGCGGGTCTCGTCGTTGGTAGCGTCACGCCCATGGCTCCGCCCCTCGACCCCAGCCTGAACGGGCGCACGTTCGACCCCACCCCGCCGTACGCCGTGAACCGCGAGAAGATCCTGGAGTTCACGACCGCCATCGGGTCTCCGCTGCTCGACGATGGCCGGACGGCGCCCCTGACCTTCCCGATCGTGGTGGCTTTCGGCGCGATGACACAGCTGATGACCGACCCGAGCGTCGGCATCGAGCTCCAGAACGTCGTCCACGGTGATCAGAGGTTCGAGTACAGCCGGCCCGTCCGGGCCGGCGACGTGCTCACCGGGACGTTGACGGTCTCGTCGCTGCGCGCCGCTGCCGGCATGGACATGCTCGGGACACGTACCGAGATCACGACGACCGACGGCGACCCGGTCGCCACGGCGTACGCCACGCTCGTGCACCGTGCGCCCGCCGAGTCCATCGAAGGTGAGGCAGGGGCATGAGCTGGGAGGTCGGGCACGAGTTCGCGCCGGTGTCGTTCGACGTCCGTCGCTTCGACCTGGTCAGGTACGCCGGGGCGTCTGGCGACTTCAACCCGATCCACTGGAACGACCGGGTCGCCACCTCGGTAGGACTGCCCGGTGTCATCGCGCACGGGATGTACACGCTGGCCCTGGCCGGTAGCGCCGTGACGACATGGGCCGACGGAGCTGACGCAGTACTGAGTCTCGGCGCCCGTTTCACCAAGCCCGTCGTCGTACCCGATGACGACGCGGGTACGACGGTCACGGTTGCCGGAACCGTGAAGTCTGTGGAGGACGGAGTGGCCACGATCGACCTGACCGTGACGAATGCCGATCAGAATGTGCTCGGGATGAGCAAGGCCACGGTGCGCTGTTGACGGCGCGCTCGGAGACGCAGCCGCGCACCCGCGCCCGGCTCGCCGACTGGACGACGCTTCGACTGGGCGGTCCGGTCGGGCGGATGGTCAAGGCGACGTCACGGCAGCAGCTGTACGACGCCGTCGCCGCCGCCGACGAAGCCGGCGAGCCCGTCCTCGTGCTCGGGGGCGGCAGCAACCTCGTGGTCTCCGACCAGGGGTTCCCCGGAACCGTGGTGCGCATCGCCACCACCGGGGTCACGGTCGGCGGGGATGCCTGCGGAGGTGCCGAGGCGGTCGTGGAGGCCGGCGAGGACTGGGACGCCCTCGTGTCCCGAGCCGTGGCCTCGGAGTGGATCGGGGTCGAGGCGCTGTCCGGCATACCAGGCACCGTGGGTGCGACACCGATCCAGAACGTCGGTGCCTACGGGCAAGAGGTGGCGGAGACGATCGCAACGGTCCATACCTACGACCGGCTCGAGCGGCGCATCCACACGTTCGCCAATGCCGACTGCGCGTTCGGCTACCGGAGCAGTCTGTTCAAGCGTGAGCCCGGTCGGTACGTCGTGGGGGCGGTGACGTTCCAGTTCAAGCTGGGTTCGCTGGGTGCACCCGTGCAGTACGCCGAGCTGGCTCGCACGCTCGGCGTCCAGGTCGGAGGCCGTGTGTCGTCTGCCCGGGTGCGTAAGGCCGTGCTCGGTTTGCGACGTGGCAAGGCCATGGTGCTCGATCCGGGCGACCACGACACGTGGAGTGCCGGATCCTTCTTCACCAACCCTTTCGTCGAGCCCGCAGACGTCCCGGAGGGAGCTCCGGCGTTCCCGCAGCCCGATGGCTCAGTGAAGACTAGCGCAGCGTGGCTGATCGACCACGCCGGCTACGCCAAGGGCTACGGCACCGACCGGGTGAGCCTGTCCACGAAGCACACCCTGGCTTTGACGAACCGGGGAGGCGCGACGACAGCGGACTTGTTGGCCCTCGCCCAAGAGCTTCGTGCCGGCGTGCAGGATCGTTTCGGGATCACCTTGCAGCCCGAGCCCGTGCTGGTCGGGTGCAGCCTGTGAGCCGAGCCCGAACGCCCTTGGCCATCCTCCCGCCCCGGTTTGCCTAGTCATCTATCCGGAAGGCTTGTGTACTAGGCAGATCCGCCTTGCTCAGTGGGGGTTTGCCTTGTGGACCTGCCCTGGCGGACCTGGCTCCTGCACCTGTCTCGGGCGGTCTCAGAGGCCCCAGCGCTACTCCCTAGGCTGCTCCGGCCTGTCGGCTGGCTCGAAGTGTCGCCACCAGATGACCAGGGCCGCGATCAGCAGGGCTGCAGCCAGCGCGAGCAAGATCACCACCGCCGGGAGCCAGTCGGCGCGGGCATCCCGGCACACCTCACTCCCGTGTCGGCCCGGCCCCAGCACCGATCCGCAGTTCCGGCCGTCGGGGGCATGACGCGGGATGAAACCGACGACCAGGCAGGCCGCGAGCATCGCCAGCCCGGCCAGAGCCATGATCCTCAACTTGGACATCTGAACTCCCTGTCGCGGGTCGTAGAGGCGGCATCGGGTGCGGCGCGTCGTAGTCTCACCCTACGGGCGGTCAGCCTGCCACGCCCTCGGACACCGCCCCGACAGCACCGCGCCGGCACCGCGCCAGCACGGCAACGTCCTGCCGCCGGGTCGCGACGACGACCACGGCGCAGGACGTCAGGTGGCCAGCCAGGCGTCGATGTCGGCGAGCAGTTCTCGGCGTACGCCGTCAGGGGCGCACGATCCGCGGATCGACATCCGAGCGAGCTCGGCGAGATCCTGGTCGTCGAAGTCCTGGTGCAGGCGGGCCGCCTCGTACTGGTCGAGCAGCCTGGTCCCGAACAGCAGGGGGTCGTCTGCACCGAGCGCGATCGGGACGCCGGCCTCGAAGAGCTTGCGTAGCGGCACCGCGACGAGGTCACGGTAGACACCGAGCGCGACGTTCGAGGTAGGACAGACCTCGCAGGTGATGCCTGCATCCGCCAGGTGCGCGACCAGCTGGGGGTCCTCGATCGAGCGCACGCCGTGCCCGACCCGCCGTGCGCCCAGGGTGTCGAGGCACGACCACACGCTCTCCGGCCCCAGCAGCTCACCGGCGTGTGGAGTCGCGACCAGCCCGGCCCGTTCAGCGATCTCGAACGCCTTCGCGAACGACAACGCATCACCACGCCGCTCGTCGTTGGACAGCCCGAATCCGACCACCCCCCGACCGGCGTACTGCGCGGCCAGGCGCGCGAGGGTTCGTGCGTCGAGCGGGTGACGCGTGCGATTCGCGGCGATCACGACCGCGACCTGGACGCCCGTTGAATGGGTGGCGTCCCTGGCGGCGTCGAGCACCAGGTCGGTGAAGGCGGTGATCCCGCCGAAGACGGCCGCGTATCCACTGGGATCGACCTGGATCTCCAGCCAGCGAGATCCCTCTCGGGCGTCGTCCTCAGCGGCTTCGCGCACCAGCCGGCGTACGTCGTCATCGCTCCTCAGTACCGAGCGCGCGACGTCGTAGAGCCGCTGGAACCGGAACCAGCCCTTCTCGTCGGCTGTCGACAGGTGTGGCGGCCAGTCGTCGGTCAGCGCTTCGGGCAGCCGCAGTCCTTGCGTCGCCGCCAGATCGAGAACGGTGCCGTGGCGCATCGAGCCGGTGAAGTGGAGGTGGAGATGAGCCTTCGGCAGCGCCCGCAGGGAACGCCGACCTCCGGGCCGGTCACCGCCCCGGTCCTCCGTCCCCCAGATCTGCACGCCCGTCGTCCCGCTCAGGCGAGCAGCTTCTGGATGCGCCCGACGCCTTCGACCAAGTCTTCGTCACCCAGCGCGTACGACAGCCGTAGGTAGCCCGGGCTGCCGAACGCCTCACCCGGGACCACCGCGACCTCGACTTCGTCGAGAATGATCTCGGCCAGCTGCACCGACGACTCTGCGGTTCGACCGCCGATGTCGCGGCCGAGCGCCTCCTTCACGCAGGGGTACGCGTAGAACGCCCCCGTCGGCTCCGGACAGACGAAGCCGTTGACGTCGTTGAGCATCGCGACCATCGTCTGACGCCGTCGGTCGAAGGCGGCGCGCATCTCGTCGACCGCGGACAGGTCAGCGGTGAGAGCGGCGATGGCGGCGCGCTGCGAGACGTTGGAGACGTTGGACGTGGCATGTGACTGGAGATTGGTCGCGGCCTTGACGACATCGACCGGCCCCAGCATCCATCCGACCCGCCATCCCGTCATGGCATAGGTCTTCGCGACCCCGTTGAGCACGACGCAGGTGTCGGCCAGATCGGGCACCTCGACCACGACGGAGGAGAACTCCGCTCCTGCATAGGTCAAGTGCTCGTAGATCTCGTCGGTGACCACCCAGATCCCGTGCCCGAGCGCCCACTCGCCGATGGCACGCACCTGATCCGGCGGGTATACCGAACCGGTCGGGTTCGACGGCGAACAGAACAGCAGCACTTTGGTCTGCTCGGTTCGAGCCGACTCGAGCTGCTCCACCGTGACGAGGTAGTTCTGGGACTCGTCGGCCAGGACCTCGACCGTCGTACCTCCGGCCAGTGCGATCGCCTCGGGGTAGGTCGTCCAGTACGGCGCCGGGAGGATCACTTCGTCACCGGGATCCAGCAGCGTCGCGAACGCCTCGTAGACAGCCTGCTTGCCGCCGTTCGTGACGAGAACCTGGTTCGGGGTGACCTGGTAGCCGGAGTCCCGCGCGGTCTTGGCGCAGATCGCATCCTTGAGCTCGGGCAGCCCCCCGGCCGGGGTGTACCGGTGGTTACGAGGGTCTCGCGCGGCCTGGACGGCGGCCTCGACGATGTAGTCGGGGGTCGAGAAGTCCGGCTCCCCGGCGCCGAAGCCGATGACCGGCCGCCCGGCGGCCTTGAGGGCCTTGGCCTTGGCGTCCACGGCGAGCGTGGCGGACTCGGCGATGTTGCCGATCCGCTGCGAGATCCGGCGTCGCGAGGCGGTGGTGGACGGGTCGTCAGAGGGAGTGGACACGCTCATGGGTCTATCCTCGCACTCGAGGTCGGCCCGCTGTGGCGAGCGGGTGCCCTGTCCATCACGAGTTCGACTGAGGCGGCGCCCACCACGTACACTCGACTCCTTGGTGGCAGATGCACCTCTTGTTCGTGTGCCCGTGATCCGGTCAGACCGGGTCAGTCCGGGCGAGGCGCACCCCAAGGCGTCGTTTCCACGGACCGGTCTGTCACGCGAAGGGCAGTGGCTCAATTGGCAGAGCACCGGTCTCCAAAACCGGCGGTTGGGGGTTCGAGTCCCTCCTGCCCTGCGACACCGGCATGACAGCGCGAGACCCACGAACGAAGGCCAGCACGAAGGCGAACAGCACGAAGGCGAACAGCACG
>JBBSPA010000002.1:0-114347 GCA_038259225.1 Propionibacteriales bacterium | reverse complement strand
ACTGGTCGGCGGTGCGGCCCAGCGCGTGCCCGCCACGGGTGACCCGGTCGGCGGCGGCGCTGTCCACGTCGTCCAACTCGTCGGCCTGCGCGGCCCGCCCGCCCGCGACTGCGGTCCGGCGCGCCGGACCGGCGCCATCGTTGACCTGTCTGGCGGCTGGCCCGAGCGGCACTAACGTAGCCGGGTGACCTCGCTGTTCGCCGAGGTCGAGCTGCGCGAACGCACGCTCGACCACCCCGACGCCCTCGCGTTGATCGACACCGTCCAGCAGTACTACGTCAGCCTCTACGGCGGTCCGGACACCACGCCCATCGACCCGCTGGAGATGGCCCGTCCCGACGGCGTTTTCCTCGTCGGCTACCTGCGCGACGCAGCGGTCGTGATGGGCGGGTGGCGGTTCGCCCGGGAGCCGATCGCGCTAGGGGTCAACCGACCGGCCGAGCTGAAACGGATGTACGTCGATCCGGCGTACCGCGGCCAGGGTCTGGCCCGCGGTCTGCTGCAACGGCTGGAGGACTCCGCACGGGACGCCGGCGCCGATGCCATGGTGCTCGAGACGGGGCGGCCGCAGTTCGAGGCGGTCAGCCTCTACCGCGCGTCGGGCTATGCGGACATCGATCGGTTCGGTCACTACCAGAATGAGGCCGACGCGGTCCATCTCGGCAAGGTGCTGTGAGCCTCGGGTAGCGTCCACAGGGTCGGCGCGCTGGGCGCCACAGAACTGAAAGCGTGCGCCATGAGTGATCTGCACACCGTTGCCGTCGTCGTCGCGAAGCCTGGGTCGGAGGAGCCGGTTCGGGCTGCCATGACGAACCTGGCCGTGGCCAGCCGCGCCGAGGAGGGGTGTCTTGCCTATGACCTCTTCGAGTCCGGCAGCGCTCCTGGGACGTTCGTGACCATGGAGCGCTGGCGCGGCCAGTCCGATCTCGACAACCACATGCAGACACCGCACATCGCCGCGGCCCTGGCGGCGACCAGCGACCATCTGGCGGCAGCGCCCGGCATCCACCCGCTGGTGCCAGTCACCTGAACCACTCGTCAGGGTGTACTCGCCGGCTCGCCGCTCAGCGGAACCTGACATGTCAGAGCTGCTGGGCCAGCGTGTAGATGACGAGCCCCGCCAACCCGCCCACGAGGGTGCCGTTGATCCGGATGAACTGCAGGTCCCGCCCGACGAACAGCTCGATCCGATCGGCAGCCTCCCGTCCGTCCCAGCGTTCGATCGTGTCGGTGATCACGGTAGCGAGCTCGTCGCCGTACCGACCGACGACGAAGGCCGCCAGGTCGGCGGCGTGACCGTCCAGGCGTTCTTGCAGCGCGGGATCCGACGTCATCTGCGCACCGAGCGCGCGCAACCGTTCTGCCGCCCTGGCCCGAAGGGCGCTGTCCGGATCGGCGAGCGTGCCTTGCAGGGTCCGGCTTAACGCCCGCCACAGGGACAGCGCGGTCTCGGCGACCTGTGGTTGGACGAGCAGCCGGGCCTTCAGCCGTTCGGCGCGCTCCCGGGTGTCGTCGTCATGCTGGAGATCGCCAGCGAGCTGGGCGAGCAGATCGTCCAGGGCACGGCGGGCGTGGTGACCGGTGTCGTCGCGGATCTCGCGCACCCAGGCCAGGACCTCCACGTGGAGCCGGCCAGCGACCCTCTCGTCCACCCAGGTAGGGGACCACCAGGGTGCTCGGGTCCGGATCGCCTCGGAGAAGGCCACCTGGTTCGCTGAAAGCCAGCGGTCAGCCTCGGACAGCACCAGATCGACCAGCCCGTGGTGGGCACCGTCGGCGACTACGTCGGCCAACAACTGTCCGGCCAGCGGGGCCAGCGGCTCCTCGACCAGCCGGGGCAGCAGTTCAGTCCGCACCAGGTAGTCGACGTCCTCGTCGCTGATGTTGGCTAGCCCGGTCCGAAGCAGCGCAGACGCCTCGGCGACGACCCGCTCGCTGTTGGTCGGCTGGGCCAGCCAACCGCCGACCCGTCGGCTTACCTGGGCGTCTCGGACCCGGGTCCGCACGACCTGCTCGTTCAGGAAGCTCTCGGCGACGAAGTCCTGCAGGCTTCGCGCCAGCAGGTTCTTGCGGGTAGGGATCAACGCGGTGTGCGGGATCGGCAGGCCCAGTGGACGGCGGAACAGGGCCGTCACCGCAAACCAGTCCGCGATGGCGCCCACCATGGAGGCCTCCGCGGTGGCGTGCACGTAGCCCCACCCGCCGCCACGATGCAGCGTCGCCACGTAGACGACGGCGGCGAGGACCAGCAGCGAGGAAGCGACGGCGCGCATCCGGCGCAGCCCGCGGCGCCGTTCGTCGACGACGGCGGTCGCCGTCCAGAGCCCGGACACGCTCCGATCCTAGGTACGCCGGACAGCCACGGCCCTACAGACTCACCACACGGATGAACCGCTCGGAACTCGCCTCGAGTCTCAGGCGAACGGGTCGTAGCGGTCTGCACCGATCGGCAGGTCGTCCTCGTCGAACTCGTCGTCGACCAGTTCGGCGCCGACGCCCGGGGCGAGGTCGGACGTGAACTCCTCGGCCGCTGCAAAGTGTTCGGCGTCCGCCGCGTCGACAACCTCCGCCGACTCGTCCGCGTACGCGTACGCGTCGTACGCGTCGTACGCGTCGTCAGCGTCGTCAGCGTCGTCAGCGTCGTCAGCGTCGTCGAAGTCTTCCTCGGCTTCCGTCAGGGCGATCGTTACTGCGTCGGCCCCGTCCTCGGACTCCAGCTCGACCATTTCCGCCGCAGGCTCAACGATCTCCGCCGCAGGCTCGATGACCCCTTCAGCAACGTCGGCAGACTCCGTAGCTGGATCAGCACCCTGTGCAGAGACGTCCTGCACCGGAGAATCCTCGCTCTGAACCACCTCGGGCGGCGTGATCTCGGCCGCCATCCACGCGTCGAGGTCCGCGTCGCGGAGTGCGCGATCGGTCTCGACCGGTTGCTGGCGATGCGCGCGGGTGCCTTGGCTGGCGAAGCCGTTCTCTCGAGAGCCAGGGCCCATTGCAGTCAGTGGTGGCATCCAGGTCAGCTCGACGTGGCTGCCGAGATCGGTCGGAGTGCCGAATCCCAGTCGATCCACCCAGCCGACCGCGGTGCTGTCCTTGCGCACCTTCACCTTCACGGGGATCCGCGCGTTGCGGGCTTCCTCGAGGATCTCGCCCATCAGCTGGGTACCCAGGCCCAGCCCGCGGTAGCGGGGCAGCAGGCTGAGATCCACCAGGTGCAGGATGTCGTTGCGCATGCAGACGAGCAGACGACCGACGGGGACCTCGTCCACGCAGATCGTGAGGCGGTCCATGCCGGGGTAGACCCGAGCCCGGTTCCACTCCTCGGTCTGGGCCTGCATGATCACGAAGGTGCGCTGGCTCCCGATGCTCCAGCCGAGATCGTCCAGGACGTCCTGGGACGTCGACGCATACAGCTCGAGCATGAACGCGGAGTCCTCGGTGACGGACGGCCGGGTCGTGATCTTGCCCAGTGAGTCTCGTCGCGACACTGGTCCTGCGTCGCTTCCGCCCGCTGGCGGTACCGCTGCCAAGGTCATCGACAGATCCCTTCCGTCTTCCGCACCCGACCCAAGCGTCGGAAGCACCCCGCTATGCCGGGACAGGTGAGGTCTGTGTAGCTCTCCTGCTGCGGCACGGCTTCATCGTGTCAGTTGGGATATGCGTTGGGAATGATCAGACCGGAGGATCAGCCGAACGACCGATCAGGTCTGGATGAACGGTTCTGCCTTCTGGCTGAAGCTTCGTGACGACGGACTCACGATCCTTCAGCCAGAGGGAGCCCGAGTCCCGCGGTGATCTCCGCGGCGGGGTACGCCGCCAGATCGGACCCCCGCAGGAGCAGCTTCGAGCGGCGAACGCCACTGCCGATCACCGCAACCTCGACCTCAGGGATCGTGGCGTCGACGAGCAGCCGCCACCCCGGGGGCAGCCCGATGGGTGTAATCCCGCCGTACTCCATCGAAGTCTCCTCGACGGCCCGCTCCATCGGGAGAAAGGAGGCCTTTCGGACGTCGAGCGCGCGCTTGACCAGGTTGTTCACGTCAGCCCGGGTGTCTGCGGTGACGATGCACGCGGCGACCCGTTCCACGCCGGCACGCTTGCCTGCCACCACGACGCAGTTGGCCGACGAAGTCAACGGCAGGTCGTAGGCCTCGATGAGCGCTTGGGTGTCGGCCAGGGCCGGGTCGATCTCGACCACGGACACCTCTCCTCCTCGCTCCCACGACGTCAGGGCCTGATGGACAGGGTCAGCGAGCAGGTCAGCACGCTCCAACGCCGGATGCACCTCGAGTGACCCGATGGTCGGCAGGGTCATCGGCCGCTCCGGGTGGGTTGCCCGCTGAGATCCCGGTGACGTTCGCCGACCGGGACCTCCACGGTCAGGGTGTTTCCCGGCCCGGCCAGCGGGCACGCCCACGCCTCGTCATAGGCGCAGGACGGCTGGTAGGCGAAGTTCAGGTCGAGGACCAGGCCGTCGGGATCGCCACCCAGGTCGGCGCCCTTCACGGTGTCGAGCAGGTACCTGCCACCGCCGTAGGAGGTCGCAGCGGAATCCCGGAACGGCACGAACAGCCCGCCGCCGTACGAGTCCAACCACCACACGTCGAGGGAGCCGAGGCCGGCGAGCTGGACGCGCCCGATCAGGCGGAACGGGACCACGCCGTCGGTCCCGGTCTGGTGCTCGCGGGTCTCGGGTTCCACGTCGGTGGCGACGGGGGCCACGAACCGGTACGCCGGGTCGTAGGCCGCGACGTCGGCGTTCGGGTAGCTGCTCCTCACCTCTGCCGGGACCGGCGAGGCCGGGTGGGTACGGAGCAGCCGGTCGCGGCCCTCGACCCAGCCCGCGTGGGCGGCGGCGGGGTCATCGTGCTCGCGCACTTCGGCGTACAACGCGAAGGTCTGCCGTCGCCAGTCCCAGACCTCGATGCTCATGGTCGCGACCTTAGCCGCCACGGCCGCGACCAGGCTGCCCCGGCAGCTGGCGGACCGACTTGCTTTGATGGGGCGATGACGTTCAGCGCGCTGCACCACCTGGAGTGTCCCCGCTGCGGTGCCGAGTACGACCCTTCCGTCCTCCAGGGTCTGTGTCCGACCGAGGGATCACCGTTGCTGGCGCGCTACGACCTGGCCGGCATCGAGATCGGGCCGAGCGACCTCGCACACCGGGCTCCGGACCTGTGGCGCTACCACGAGCTGCTTCCCGTCTCCGCCGCCGAGCACATCGTCACGCTGGGCGAGGGGATGACGCCCCTGCTGCCGATGCCACGGCTCGGAGCCGAGCTGGGACTGCCCCGGCTGATGATCAAGGACGACGGGCTGCTGCCGACCGGATCTTTCAAGGCCCGTGGCGCGGCCGTCGGGGTGTCGCGCGCGAAGGAGCTGGGAGCCACCCGCCTGGCGATGCCCACCAACGGCAACGCCGGCGCGGCCTGGTCGACGTACGCCGCGCGCGCCGGCCTGCGGACGACCGTCGCGATGCCACTCGACGCGCCCACGATCACCCGAGCGGAGACGGTGGTCACCGGAGGGGACCTGCGGCTGGTCGACGGACTGATCTCCGACGCGGGCCGGTTGATAGGTGCTGCAGTCCGGGACAGCGCCGAGGAGTGGCTCGAGGTGTCCACGCTGAAGGAGCCGTATCGGATCGAAGGCAAGAAGACGATGGGGTTGGAGATCGTCGAGCAGCTCGGCTGGCGGATGCCCGACGTGATCATCTACCCGACCGGCGGCGGCGTCGGCCTGATCGGGATCTACAAGGCGCTGACGGAGCTGCGCGAGCTGGGCTGGGTGAGCGGTGACCTACCGCGACTGGTCTGCGTGCAGGCGACCGGCTGCGCCCCGATCGTCACCGCCTTCGAGACCGGCGCAGCTGAGTCCGTCGCGGTACAGAACTCCTCGACGATCGCGTTCGGGATCAACGTGCCCAAGGCGCTCGGCGACTTCCTGGTGCTCGCGGCGATCCGCGACACCGGTGGCACCGCCCTCGCGGTCGACGACGAGGAACTACTCCGCGACCTGGCGACCACGGCGCGTACCGAAGGCATCTTCTTGTGCCCCGAAGGTGCCGCCACCGTGACCGCGGCTCGCCGGCTGGCTGCACAGGGTTGGTTGTCCGCCGACGACGATGTGGTGCTGCTCAACACCGGGGCCGGCATCATCTACCCCGACACGGTCACCGTCGACGTCCCGACGATCGCCAAGGACGGCGTGCTCGACCTCTGAGCAGGCTCACCACCGCTGCGAGTCGAGTCTCAGCGCACCCCGTGCGGACGGAACTGCACCGAGATCCGAGGTCCGGCCGGTTTCGCGGTCTTGAGAATCGCGTGCTCCCAGGTGCGCTGACACGAACCGCCCATCACGATCAGGTCGCCGTGTCCGAGTGCGAAGCCGATCGACTCACCGCCGCCTCGCGGCCGCAGCATCAGCCGACGCGGACTGCCGAAAGACACGATCGCCACCAGGGTGTCCTCGGTCTTCGAGCGTCCGATCGTGTCACCGTGCCAGGCGACGGAGTCGCGCCCATCCCGGTAGAAGCACAGCCCGGCTGTGGTGAAGTGCCCGCCGAGCTCACCGCGATAGTGCTCGCTCAGTCGGCAGCGGGCCTGCTCGAGCAACGGGTCCGGCAGGTCTGCACCCTCGTCGTAGAAGCTCAGCAACCGAGGCACGTCCACGACGCGCTCGTACATCTGGCGCTTCTCGGCGTACCACGGGACGCTCTGGACCAGACGCTCGAAGAGTGCGTCCGACCCGTGCACCCAGGAAGGCAGCAGGTCGACCCAGGCTCCGCGGCTCAGCACCGTCCGTCGGATCCCTTGCAGGCCGCCGACAGTAGGGGCATCGAGGTCGGGCCCGTCAAGCAACGAGCCCTGGAAGTGCGTGTTCATGGCTCTACCGTACGCCGATTCGAACATATGTTCTACTAGCCCGCCGGCCGACCGACCGGGTGGCGCGCTCCACGTCCAGCCAGGCACTGCAACGGCTCCGACCGTCGTACGGTGGCGACGTGACGCACGACGAGCAGGCCCTGCCGGGCGACGACGTCATCTCGGAGCCGGACCTGGTGATCGATCGACAGCTCGTCCTTCGGGCCGCCCCCGCGGACGTGTGGCCGTGGCTGAACCAGCTCGGCAAGCGTCGCGGCGGGTGGTACATGCCGCGGTCCGTCGAACGGTTCGTGCCGCAATCGCGCCGCGCACTGCGTCACCTGGACCCGCAGATCCCCGACCTCGCACTCGGGGTGGTGATCCCGGACTGGGGTCCCGGCGATCCCACGTTCGAGGTGATCGAGATCGAGCCACCGCGCTTCGTGGTGTTCTGGTCCGAGCGCCCGCGACGACCTCGGCGCGGTGCCGCCCGCCCGCCGATGCGGCTCACCTGGGCGCTCGCCCTGACCGCCTCAGGGTCGGGTCGCAGCGACCTCCGGCTGCGGTTACGGCTCGACCTCGGGCATCGAGCCGGTCTACTGCCCCGGTACGGCGGCGACCTCGTCGACAAGATCACCGTGGCCATGCTGGGTCAGGGGCTGAACGAGCGTCTCGACCTGGCAGCACACCCCCGGTCCTGATCGTCGAGTCCGTCAGGAAACCGCCCTTCGAGCATCCCACACCTGACGTGTGAGGCGACTCACAGTTGGCATCCGGATCACGCAGGGTGACGAACCCCTGGTGTCAGTACACGAAATCAGAAGGGTTTTCCTCCCATGCGACTCGACCGCAACTCCACCATCCTCAAGCGTGTTCTCGGGGTGACCGCGGCCGCAGTGATTGCCTTGCCACTCGCCGCCTGCTCCAGCAACGACGACAACGGCGGGAGCGACAACCCCAAGCCAGTCGCCACCGTGAAGAACCTCTCCGGCGCCGACACGGCCGTCCTCCTCGACAAGGGCTTCGTCGACGCGCTCACCAGCCTGAAGCTCGCTCCGGGCGTGGTCGGCGACGCGACACTCGCCAACGGCGCCGTCAGCTTCCCGATCACGGGCGGCGACGTCACCTACTACAAGCCCGGCAGCGTCAGCCCGTACGTCCAGGGCCTGGTCGAGCACCAGGGCTCGGGGCTGTCCCTCACGGCCGGTTCGACGAGCGTCGAGCTGACCAACTTCGAGGTCGACCCCGCCAAGTCCTACGTCTACGGAGACGTGAGCGTCAACGGCAAGTCCGCCGCCAAGCACGCGACCATCTTCAACCTCGACGGTCGCACCCTGAAGCCGCTGGAGACGCAGGGCACTACCGCGATTCTCGAGGGTACGAAGGTGATGATCTCCGGTGACGCGGCCGGGCTGCTGAACCAGACGTTCAAGACCGACGCCGTCAAGCAGGGCCTGTTGGTCGGGACCGCCAAGATCACCATCAACACCAAGTAAGTCCGCACCACCCACCGGCACCTGCCGGAACGAAGGGCACGTCGCCTCGCGCGACGTGCCCTTCGTCCTTCCCGGTTCAGCACTGGCGGTTCGGCACTGGCAGTTCAGGACTGGCGGACCGCGGCTCTGAGCAGCGCTGCCAGCCTCGTCGCGCCGTCCAGGTCGACGAGGTCCTCGACCGGTACCGGAAGCGGGATCGACCAGTTCGGACGCGTCCGGGTGGCCGGCATGTTGGGGCGCTGGGTCTGCCCGACCGCGTCCTCCAGCGATGCCGACACCAGCACACAGGGTGACTCGGCCAGCAGTTCGTACGCCGCCTCGACGACGTCGCCTATCTCACCCTCAGTGCGTGGCAGCCGCGCCATCAGGGCGGCGCGGTCCCGCTCCAGCGTCGGGCGCGGCGTCGCGACGTGTGCCACCTGATCCTCCAGGTCGGCGCCGGTCCACAATCCGGCGATCGTCGGCAGGTCGTGTGTCGTGATCGCGGCCATCGCGAGCTCTGGCCAAGCGGCTGGTTCGTCTTCCTCGAACCACAACAGCCGGTAGGACAACATCGCGTGCTCCGCCAGTGCTTCGCGGACCCCCGGCTCGACGGTCCCGAGGTCCTCACCCACGACCAGGGAGCGAGCCCGGTGGCTCTCCAGCGCGACGATGTCGAGCAGGTCGGCGGCGGGGTAGCGGACATAGGCACCTTCCCTGGCTGAGCCACCCTGAGGAATCCACCAGAGCCGGAACAGCCCCATCACGTGGTCGATCCGGATCCCGCCGCCGCCGGCCATGGTGGCCCGGATCGACTCGATGAACGGGACGTAGTTCGCCGCCCGCAGCCGCCACGGCGCGAGGGGCGGAGAGCCCCAGCTCTGACCCTGGGCGTTGAGGACGTCCGGGGGAGCCCCGACCGTGACGGCACCGACCAGGGTGTCCTGCCAGGCCCAGCCGTCGGCACCTCCCCCGTCGACGCCGATCGGCAGATCCTGAATGATCGTGAGGTCGCCTGCAGCCTCGCCGAGCTGTCGGTCGAGCAGCCACTGCAGCCACGCGTGGAAGCGCACCCGCTCGGCCCGATCCTCGGCGAGGCGGTGTACCTCCGCGGACTCCGGATCGCGTAGTTCCTCGGGCCAGACCCGCCAGTCCGGGCCGTACACCTCCGCCAGGACGCACCAGGTTGCGAAGGTTTCCATCGGTTCGCCGGACGCCGCCCGCCAGGCATCGAAGTCAGGGACGTCCGCGGCGTCCTGGTACTGCTTCTCCAGCGCAGCGAGCTTGCTCGCCCACACCGCGTCACGGTCGATCGGTGCGTGCCAGTCGGTGCCAGCCCCGTCGCCCTCGTTACCGTCGGCGCCGTTGTCGATGCCGTCGACGCGCAGGTAGATCGGGTTACGGAACCGGCGGGTCGCCGGCAGGTACGGGCTGGCCTCCTGCGGCCAGGTCGGCGCCACGGCGTGCAACGGGTTGATGAGAAGAAACCCGGCTCCTTGTTCCTCGGCCCACTGCCGGATCGTCCGCAGGTCGGCCAGGTCGCCGATGCCGGCGCCGGCGTGTGACCGCGCGGCATACAGCTGGACTGTCCACCCCCAGGCGCGCCAACCCTCCGGCAGCCAGCACCGACCCGGCGAGACGATCAGCCGGCGAGGCCTCGAGCCGGTGTCGACGAGGTCGTGGTAGCCGAACGGGAAGTCGTCGGGCACCACGCCGTCGATGGTGCGACGGACACCGTCCTCGCATGCCACGTCGATCGTGCCGAGTCCGAGGTCGTGGCCGCGGCGGGTGACCAGGGGGCCACTGGTCTCGAGGTCGTCGGGTGGTACACCCATCGCGGCGCGTAGTGCGACGACGGTGTCCGACGGCACCGCCACGACTTCGTCGAGGGCGTTGACCCAGAACGCGTGGATGCCCCACGCGTCCGGGAGCAGGCGATCATCCGCGGCGTCGAAGGGCACGCGCCCATCATGCCCGGTGGCGACGCCCCGTCACGACGACCCCGGCCAACGCCAGAGCACCGCCCACGCCTTCGGCCACGGCGCTGAACGTCTTCTTGCCGAACCACAACGGCTCGTACATCGAGGGGATCGGGCCGATGGCCCCGACGTCGACGTACCGGTAGAGCAGAACCGCTCCAAGGCCTCCGAGTGCCACGGCGGCGCTCGCGAGGTACGCCAACCGCGAACCCCGCCAGGCCAGGTACAGACCGACGACGATGGCCAGGCCGGCCTCGATCCGAAAGAGGTTGCCCTCGCCGATGCCGCCCGGGGCAGCGAGCTGGTAGTTCGACGCCAGCTGAAGGTGCACCACTGCCTGGACCGCCAGCCCGACGATCACCAACGCGCGCAGGACGATCTCGACCGAGCGCGTCATGACACGGTCAGCGTGGCGGTCATGTTGCCGTGGTAGGTGCAGTGGTAGGCGAAGTCCCCGGCCTTGTCGGGCGCGGTGAACGTCGCGGTCTCCCCGGCCGGCACGTTGACGTCGAAGCTGGAACCGTCGTCGCTCGTCACCGTGTGTGCGACGTCGTCCTCGTTCGTGACGGTCACGGTCGCGCCCGCGCTCACCGAGTCCGGTCCGCTGTACACGTAGTCCTTGATGGAGATGGCGACCTCCTGGGAGGAGCCACCGGTGTCCTTCGTCTGACTTGGCGACTTCGAGGTGGACTTCCCGGTGTCGCCGGGAGAGGTCGACTCCTGCGACGTCGTGGTCTTCGACTGCGTGGGCGTTGCGGCACCGCTGTTTGTGTCGTTGGAACCGCCGCACCCGGTCAGCACCAGCAAGGCAATCGTGCTGGCACCGAGCGCAAGTCGGGTCGTCTTCGTGTGGACGCGCATCTGTCCTCCTCGGATCTGTGCGTCAAGGCCGTGCGGGAGCGGTCGCTACCGCAAGGGCCTCGGTTCAGGGGGTCGGGAGAACGGCTCTCGACCTGTGGTGGTGCAGGGCTAGTGCTGTCAGAACCACGGTGAGGAGCTCGGCGCTCACGGCAGCCACACCCAACGGCTCGAGCCAGTTGCCGACATCGTCGCCGATCTGGGGCAGTGCGAAAGTTCGGGAGAGGCCGTACGCCGCGACTGCGAGTGCGCAGGTCACACCGGACAACCACCAGACAACGGTCGTGTCCCACGCCGTGATCGCGACAGCGAGTACGCCGCAGGCCGCCATCAACACGATGAACGCGACGCCGATGTAGGGCGCCTCCTTCAGGTGCTCCGGCGTCACGGGCAAGTGGGTCGCACCGGCGACGACCAGCGCCAGAGCGGCCGGCCAGCGCAGCGCCGACCGCCAGGGCCGCCCGGTCATGCGGTGCGGGCCGGTCCCTCGGGCGCGCAATTGCTGTAACGGCTCGACTGGCGTGTAGCCGGGGGTCGTCATGCTCACGCCTTCCGAGCGCCGGTCATGTGGGCGAACACCACGAGGTTGCCGACGTAGTGCCCGGTCTCCTGGTCGAAGTTGCTGCATGTGACCAGGCGCAGGTTCGGCCGCGAGAGATCGCCGCCGTACACGAGCTGGGTGGGAAAGTCGCTCTTCTGCGGGTAGTCGCGGACGCCGTCGACGACGAACGTGACGAGGGTGTTGTCGGCCCGCGTCACGCGTACCTTGTCGCCGGGACGCAGGTCGCCGAGGTTGAAGAAGATCGAACGTCCTGCTGTGGTGTCCACGTGTCCGATGATCACCGACGGTCCGGGACGTCCCGGGCTGGCGGAGTTCTCGTACCAGGCGGCCTTGTCGATGTTCGGCCCGGGCTGCGGCACCTCGAGAGTGCCGTCGGGGTTCTTGCCCACGGTGATCACACTGGAGTGAACGTCGAGGGCGGGAATGTCGATCTGCTGCGGCGTCGACACCGGCAGCGGGTGCTGCGTGGCGCCACCGACTTTCGGCGTCGACGTCTTCGCCTTCCCCTGCGTCGTGTCTCCCGGCGTGGTCGGAGTCGAGCCGTCCACCGTGCCGGCGGCCGACGCGGGTGGCGTCGGCGGCGCATCCTGGCCACGAAACGCGACCACGAGGGCAAGGATGCCCGCGAGGGCGGCCACCACAGCAATCCCGGTCAGGATGCTGCGGCGGCCACCTCCACGGTGGGTAAGTGATTCACCCATGATCATCAACCTCGGACTTCGATCAGGACTGAGCCTGCTCGCGGGAGTCCATCCGACGGCGCAGCAGGTACGCGCCACCGGCCAGAGCCAGCAGCCCGCCGCCGATGCCGGCGACTCCTAGGTTGTCGTTGCTTGCCGTCGAGCCGTCACCGGTCGCGGGACCGCTCGTCGGCATCGAGCTCAGCGTGCCGCACAGCGCCGGCGAGGTCGCCGCCAGCGGCAGCGAGGGCACCAGGTCACTCTTCTCGTTCTGGGCCTTCTTGCTCAACGTTGCCGGGTCCAGCCCGTGGACCACGATCACGGCCGTGCCGGCCTTGATGCTCGCCACGGTCTTGGAGTCCAGGCTGATCGTGCGCGAGTAGCTGAAGCTGCCACCACTCGGCGCGGTCTTCACGTTGGTCCCGGCCTTCGGGCTGGTGTCGCCGGAGGTCGAAAGCGTGGTGCCGATACCGCCGTAGGACGGGGCGCCCTCGGTGGTGCTGATGACGCCGTCGCCGCTCTTGTCGGCACTCGGCGCGGGGCAGACGCCCTGGCCGTCGATGTGGATGTGCTGCACGTGCGGGTAGGCCGCACCGCTGAACGTCGTGGCCAGGCCGCTCACGTTCTCGGTGATGGTGGCGCTGTTGCCGCTGAGCGACAACGTCAGCATGCCGGACCCGGTCGACTTGTTCAGCGGGTTCAGCGTGGCCCCGTACTGCGTCCCGTCCGCTGCCTGAGCTGTTGCCATCGGCATCAGTGCCAACGGAACGGCCGCGGCGGCGAGGGGGAGCATCCTGCGAAGTGACTTCTTCATCTGTGCGAATCCCTTCTTGAAACTGCGCGGAGGCCTCGGTGGTCCCTCTACTGCGCACCATCTCTTGTCCGGGATTCGGTACATGTCGGCCTTCGGATGGATCCGTGACCAAACTCTCAGACCTGAGAATTCTCAGGTTTCAAACCGTCGCCGCATCGGTGTCGAATCCCTACCGACCGAGATCGAGGCATCAGCATGCTGAGCGGCCGAGCCGCCGCACAACGGAAGAGGACGTGTTGTCGGGTGACCCCCAAGAAGCTCGTTGCACCGTGGTGGTCCTCGGTCGGCGCAGTGGTGCTGCTGTCTGCACTGACCCTGACCGGGTGTGGGGGCGCTGATCCCGGGGCCGGCGCCGCAGCCGATGCTGCGCCGCGGTCCGTCGACCACGGCGACCAAGGGGACCACGGCGACCACGGCATGGCCGGCATGGACATGGGGGGCTCGGCAGACGCACCCTCGTCAGCAGCCGCAATGATCTGCAGCAACGAGATCGTGGACGCGGTGGGCACGACGTTCGCGCTCTCGTCGGTCCCCGAGCCGACCGACGCCTGGTCTGACCAGCTCTACACCTGCTCGTACTCCCTGCCTCAAGGCCCGCTCACGCTGACCGTGGACGACGCCCCGGACGCATCAGCCGGAAAGGCCTACTTCATCCAGCTGCGTGACCGGCTCGAGAGTGCTGACGGGGTGCACCCGATCAAGGGGTTGGCAGGACTCGGCCTTCCCTCGTACGAGTCCGACAACGGCCACGTCGTCTTCATGAAAGACGGCAAGACGCTGCATGTCGACGCCTCACAGCTCGACCTGCCGGGCAGCCGCACCACAGCGGCATACCAGATCGCCACCGACGTGATCGCCTGCTGGAGCGAGTAATCCGGCCATTGTGCGGCACTGTGCTCGGTACGCCGCGGCGGGACTGCCGTTCACCGTCCCGAGGCGTTGCGCCGGAGTCAGGACTGACCCGGCGACTCACGTACGACGTCTGCATCGCCTGCTGAGTCGGCGTCGATCAGCTCCCGCTTCGACCCGCTCCTGGTCGGGCCGAGCACGACGCCCGCCGGCAGGGGTGTCGGATCCTGGCGTGCATAGGGAATGACGCCGACTTGGAACTCGTCGTCGTAGATGATCCGTCCCGGGTCTGTGGACTCGGCGATGACGTGCGCCACGTCGTACGTCGTCAAGATGACCTGCAACGGCTCGAGCCGACGCACCATGTCCTCTGTCGTCGCTGGTTTGAACCAGGTCACGGCACCGATCGTGTTCCCATCGTCGTAGAACGGCGGATTGGGCAGGTGCTCATCGAACCAGTCCTCGATGTCGACGTAGCGCAGCTGTTCTGCACGGCTGAGTCGCCCGGCTCGGCGGAGATGGTCCACCGCGACGAAGATGCCGACCTCGACACCGAGTCGACCGAAGTAGTCCGCCTGCAGCCGCAGGTAAGGCCGGTCGTCACGCGCGGAGGGCACGGTCCTGTTGTACTGATCGAAACGCGACCCGATCAACTCGTGTCTCACCCCAAGGCGAGAACTCCCGCGACCGCACTCACGACACCGAGCCAGGCCGCGAGCAGCCGCATCCGATCTGCCTTGAGCAGGACGCCCAGATCGCGTTCGGTCCGGGCCTGGCTCAACCGTCCATGGGCCGGGGCGGCGACAAGTCCCGTGATCGCGATCGCTGCGGCGACAGACACCAGGGAGAGGACTTGCCACGCGTCCAACGAGGTGCTCGTCACCAGCCACCCGCCGGCCATCGCGAGGATTCCGTAGACGAGGACCACGATCGGCGTGATCGCCCGGCTGTGCGCGTGATGTCGAGCCGCCCAGTCGTCGGGCGCTGCCGCCGCCAGCCCGGGATAGACGAGTCCGGTGACGATCAGCTGGAACCCGGCGTGGACAGCCGTGGCCGCAACCCAGACGACCGACGCGGGGTCAGTCGCCACCACCGGGAGACCTCAACCGGCGTACCGCCATCTCGGCCAGCCAGGCGCTGCAGTCCGCCAGGATCGCATCGTCGAAGGCGGCCCGCGGAGAGTGGTTGTCGGGAGCCGACAGGTAGTCCTCACTCGGGCACGCGCCGACGTTGAAGTACGCGCCAGGGACGAGCTCCATCACGAACGCCATGTCCTCTGCACCGAGCTCGGGAGTCGCCAGCTCGGTGAATCGGTCCGTGCCGAAGAGGTCCTCGACGACCTGCCTGGCGCGGCTGTACTCGGCGTCGTCGTTGACCGTGACGGGATAGCCGAGCGTGTAGTTGACCTCGACCGTCAGGCCGTGTGCGGCGGCGATGCCCTGCACGAGGCGCTCGATGTCGTGCTGGACCTTGGCGCGGGACTCCCGCGAGAGAGACCGGACCGTGGCCTCGAACTCCACGTCGTCAGGGATGATGTTCTCCTTCGTGCCGCCGGCGATCCGGCCAACAGTCACCAGAACCGGGTCGAAGACATCGAACCCACGGGTAACCATGGTGTGCAGTCCGACCACCATCTCGCAGGCGGCCGGGATCGGATCCTTGGCGCGGTACGGCGCCGACCCGTGGCCGCCCTGGCCGATCACGCGGACCTTCACCTCGTCAGCCGCAGCACCGGTCGCGCCCGGACGAGAAGCCCACTGACCGAACGGCAGGTCGGCGGAGTAGACGTGCAACGCGTAGCACGCGTCGACGTGGCGACCGGCGACGTCGAGCAGACCTTCGGCGATCATCGGCTCGGCGCCGCCCGGGCCTTCCTCACCGGGCTGGAACATGAAGATCACGTCGCCGGGAAGCTCGTCCCGCATCCCGTGCAGGACGCGCGCCGCACCGACCAGTCCGGCCATGTGCAGGTCGTGACCGCAGGCATGCATGACGCCTTCGTCGCGAGACGCGTAGTCGATGTCCACCTCCTCACCGACCGGCAGGGCGTCCATGTCCCCGCGCAGCAGGACCACCTGGCGGATGCCGTCGGCCGGGTCGCCAGTGCCACGCAGGACCGCGGTCACCGACGAGAGGGCCCGTCCGCAGGTGATCTCGAGGTCGAGCCCCTTCAGCGCGTCGAGCACCACCTGCTGGGTCTGGGGCAGGTCGAGCCCGATCTCGGGGATCTGGTGCAGCCGTCGGCGCAATGCGGTCAGGTCGGCCGTCAGCTCGCGCGCACGTAGAAGCGTGGTCGGCGTACTCACGCCCGGAGTCTAAGGCGGCCGCGTCCCGCTTGTGGCTGAAGGTTGGAGGCTTCGGCGTCACGCGGCTTCAGCCACAAGGAGTCAGGAGTAGATTCACCGCGGTGAGTGCCCGGTTCGAAGAGCTCGACTGGCGGCAGACGCCGATGGGTGCCATCAGCCTGCGGCGGCGGCGCGATCCACTGTCGGGGGTGGACGTGCACGAGGTGAAGCTCGATGACGACTACCTGATGTCCAGCCTGTTCACCGTCGCCGAGATCGCCGTCGCGCGACTGGCCCTCGACAAGCTCGCCGCAGACAGCCTCGACGTCGCCGTGGGCGGTCTCGGCCTCGGCTTCACGGCACAGGCGGTGCTGGCCGACACGCGCGTGTCCTCACTGATCGTCGTGGAGGCGATCCCCGAGATCGTCGAGTGGCACGAGCGCGGCCTGATCCCGCTGGGCCAGGAACTGACGGCCGATCCGCGCTGTCGCTTCGTGCTCGGCGACTTCTTCGCGATGGTCGAGTCCGGTGAGCTCGATCCCCAGCGCCCGTCTCAGCGGTACGACGCCGTGGTCGTGGACATCGACCACTCGCCGCGCCACCTGCTTCATCCACGGCATGCGGGCTTCTATCAGCCGAGCGGCGTACGCCGGATGGCCTCGTTGCTGGAGCCGACGGGAGTGTTCACGCTCTGGTCCAACGACCCTCCGGACGACGCCTACCTGAAGGTGCTCGGCAGCGTCTTCTCCGACGTGAGCTCCGAGGTCGTGCGCTTCGCGAACCCGCTCCAGGAGCGCGAAGCCACCAACACGGTCTACGTCGCGTCGGCGGCGGACGTACGCACCCAGCGCAGCGCGTCGGGTCCGGCGTCCATGACCGAGATGTGACCGTCATCGGGACGCAGCCAGAGCTCGGCTGATCGGCATCGCCGCGCCAACCACTGCCCATGAGCGCTGGGAACGACCCGATCACGGGTGCCATGGATCACCAGCGCGGGCGCATCCACCTCGGACGGGTCGAAACCCCACGGGCCGACGGCGGCGAGGTCATCGTCGATCATCGGCGCCGGGCCGTTCTGGAGCGCAGGCCGCACGACGTCGATGAACCAGGACCACTCACCGCCGAGCGCCGCCTCATCGCCCTCGGTGAAGCCGATGTCCTCGTCGTCGGCTGACTCCTCGTACGCCGCTCGCGCCTGCTGACCCTCGGTGGCCGCCCGCAGCGAAGCGACCCCGGCCTGCGCCATCCCGGCGAAGTAGTCGAGGCCTTCGGCGGCGTACGGAGCGAGACCAGAGATGCTGACCACACTGAGCACACGTTCGTCCAGAAGAGCACCACACGCCAGTGCGTGCGGACCGCCACCGGAGTGCCCCATCACCGCGAAGCGCTCCAGACCCAGCGAGTCTGCGACCTGCGCGGTGAAGTCGGCGGCGCTGGCGATGTCGCGCCCCGGAGCGGCGCTCGACCCGCCGTATCCCGGCCGGTCGTACGAGACCCAGCGGATCCCGAGGCCGTCCGAGGTCGGGAACAGTGGTTTCGGTGGCATCCCGATGTTCGGCGAACCGTGATGCCAGACGACCGTGAGATCGCCGCTGTCCGCGCCGGTGTCGTACACGTGCAGCGTGCCGCCGTCGCTGCGCTTGAGCTCGGACTCGTTCACCACGCCGCCCACTCTAGAGCCGGCCGCATCCATCCGTCGGGTCATGATTGCCCCTCGCACTCGTCGTCGACCTGTCATGGGATACGTCGGAGCCGCACCGCCGCTCTCGACATCGGACGGCACAATGTCGAGAACTCGCGACCGACCCCGACCTAGGAGTGAGGGTCGGAACCTACCGGCCCCGCACGGCAAGGGAGGAACGACATGAAGTACCTACTGCTCATCTATAGCAACCCCCGGACGTGGGGCCACCCGATCTACCTGCGCACCGAGGAGGCGCTCGCCATGTCGGAGTCCGCGCGCGAGGCGATGCTGGGGGACGGAAACGCCCTTCTCGACGAGATCCGCGAGTCCGGCGAGCTCGTCTACGCCCAACCACTCGCAGATCCGCTCACCACCCAGACCGTGCGCGTACGGGACGGGGAGGTGCTCGCCACCGACGGACCCTTCGTGGAGGCCAAGGAACAGATGGCCGGCTTCTTCGTCCTCGACTGCGCGACACCCGAGCGAGCTCAGGAGATCGCCGGACGCTTCCCCGACGCGCGCTTCAGTGCGGTCGAGCTCCGACCCATCATGGGCTCATCCGGTCAGGAGATGTGACGATCCACGTCGAGCGCGGGGATGGCGGGATCCACTCCGACGATCACGAAGAGTGGCGTCGGCTGGCGCCTCAAGTGCTGGCTGCCGTGGTACGCCGCTACGGCGACTTCGCAGCCGCTGA
Organism: Propionibacteriales bacterium; assembly: GCA_038259225.1. Lineage (GTDB taxonomy): Bacteria > Actinomycetota > Actinomycetes > Propionibacteriales > Nocardioidaceae > JANLYC01. Next base: position 95,601 of record JBBSPA010000002.1, on the reverse strand, counting down.
GGATGCCGTGCAGGAGGCCCTGCTCGCGGCCGCCACGCAGTGGCCGATGAATGGCACTGCGGAAGATCCCAAGGCCTGGCTGATCACCGTGGCGGCTCGACGCCTGATCGACCAGCGCCGCAGCGACCAGGCCCGGGACAGGCGCGAGATCGCGGTGGCCTCGTCGGTGTCGTCCGATGAGCTCGTTGCGGCAGCCGCCGACCTTGCGCGCTACCCCGACCGTGACGACACCTTGGCGCTGTTGTTGATGTGTTGCCACCCGTCCTTGACCGTCCCGTCGCAGATTGCGCTGACGCTGCGCGCCGTCGGCGGACTGAGCACAGCGCAGATCGCGCGAGCGTTCCTGGTTCCCGAGACAACGATGGCGCAGCGGATCAGCCGCGCGAAGCAGACCATCAAGACGGCTGGTGCCAGGTTCCGGATGCCACCAGAGGCTGAGCAGCCACTGCGGTTTCGTGCCGTCCTCCACGTGCTCTACCTGATCTTCAACGAGGGCTACACGAGCACAGCAGGCTCAGACCTCCACAGCGTCGAGCTGACCCACGAGGCCATCCGCCTCAGCCGCGAGGCCCGACGGATGCTGCGGGACGACGGTGAGATCGCCGGCCTGCTCGCGCTGATGCTCCTGACCGACGCCCGCCGCCCCGCACGCACACTGCCCGACGGGTCCCTGGTGCCGCTCGAGAACCAGGACCGCACGCTTTGGAATCGTGGCCTGATCGACGAGGGCATCGCGCTGATCACCGAGACGTTGGCCCGGGCGAGCCTGGGCCCGTACCAGCTCCAAGCAGCGATCGCGGCCGTCCACGCGGAGGCTTCGCGCGCGGACGACACGGACTGGCGCCAGATCTTGGCTCTCTACGCGTTGCTCAGCCGGCACGCACCCAACCCGATGGTCACGCTCAACCACGCCGTCGCCGCAGCCATGGTCGACGGACCGGAGCACGGCCTCGTCATGCTTCAGGACCTCGACTCTGATCCGCGCATGGCGAAGCACCACCGGCTGCATGCGGTCCGGGCGCACCTGCTGGAGATGGCCGGAGCCGACACACTCGCCCGGGAGAGCTACCGCCTCGCCGCCCGTCTCACGACCAGCCGACCCGAGCAGGACTATCTCAATGCCAAGGCAGACCGGCTTGACAGGGCTCCAACCAAGCGATGAGTTTGGTGGTCCTCGATTGTCAGTACGAGCACCGAGCCGTCTCGCCTCGCCAGAAAGGCACCCATCGATGCGCAAAGTCGTGATCTACACATTGCTGTCCGTCGACGGAGTTGCGGAAGCCCCGGAGCAGTTCGTGGTCGAGTTCGACGACGCGATGGCCGCCAACCTGGCCGACGTGATCTCTGCTCAGGACACGGTGCTCCTCGGGCGGGTGATGTATGACGAGTGGGCGGAGTACTGGCCGACGGCGATCGAACCACCGTTCACGGACTTCATCAACAGTGTCCAGAAGTACGTCGCGACGTCGTCCCCGCTGACTACGTCATGGACGGGCGCAGAACCCATCGACGGACCGGTCACCGATTTCGTCCGCGAGCTGAAAGGGCGCCCCGGAGCCGACATCGGCGTGCACGGCAGCATCGCCTTGGCGCAGTCCTTGCTCACCGCCGGCCTGGTCGACGAGCTCCGACTCGTCATCGCACCTACCTTTGTCGGGTCGGGTCGACGCCTGTTCGACCCGATCGGCGTACCTCCTCGGCTCGAGCTGATCGACAGCTCCAGTGCGCCGTCGGGCGCCCTGCTCGTCGGCTACCGCGTCACCGGATCCGACTGAGCTGCTGCCCCGGCTACGGGTGGCCGGCGCCAGGTGCCGGCGCTGGGAAGGCCACCACCTGGCCGGTTGCGCCACCGACGGCATCGGCTCCAGCCCAGTCCTGACCAACCACGAACAGCGTTGGATCAGGTCCCCTGCTCAGCGCGCACGCGAATGCGCCAATCCTGTCGAGACGGACGGTCTCGAGCGTCTGGCCACCTTCGCGGACGCGGACGCAGTGCCGGTTGGCGACATCGGCGTACCAGGCCGCTCCGGTCGCATCCAGACAGACACCGTCCGGGTGATCGCCCGGTGTTGCGGCCCAGACCCGGCGACCGGACAGGGTCGCGTCGTCGGCGATGTCGTACGCCGTCAGCTGTTCGGCGTAGGACTCGGCCACGATCAAGGTGGATCCGTCGGCGGTGATGGCCATTCCGTTCGGGAACGCCAGACCGTCCGCCACCGTAGCGACCGCACCGTCGGGCCTGACGAGCGCGACGGTCCCCGGCGCGAACTCCTCCTCGGGAAAGTCGAAGCCGGTGTTGTTGACGTAGGCGTTGCCGGCGTCGTCGACCACGATGTCGTTCCACGGCTTCGCGGACACCGACAGATCGGCGTACCGGGTCTGGGATCCGTCGGGCTCGCGCCGCAGCAGCTGCCGTTTGGCCGACGACACGATCAACAGCCGCCCATCAGGCAAGAAGTCGATACACATCGGGAACGAGGAGACCTCCGCCTCCACCGTGGGGGTGCCGTCGGCCGCCAGTGAGTAGACCCGGCCGGCGCCCCAGTCGGAGAACCACAGCTGCCCGGCCCGCCACCGCGGGGACTCTCCGAAGACGATGCCGTCGATGAGCACGTTCATGACGGGACAGACCACGCTGAGCGCCCGAACTCATCGCAGCGCCGCGCTGGCCGCCTTCCAGGTCCGATGGCTACTGTCGACGTCGCCACCAACGGCGTGGCCGCGACGGAGCGGGCCGACCGATCTCGCCGCCCGGTTGCCCCGCAGCTAGGGCGCGAGTCAAGGCGATGCCGTCCTCGAACTTCTCCAACACCTGGTCCAGATCCGTTTCGAGGTTCAGCGTCCGGCCCAGTTGAGGGTCGAGCACCGTGTCGTACCCGGCAGCAGCCAGGACCGATGCGGCCAGCCGGATCTCCTGGCCGATGCCCCGACGGTCCCATGAGTCCCAGTAGGGGATGGTCAGCGTGGCGAGCTCGCCGTCGAAGGACACCTGGACAGCGCGGAGGCCCCTGGACTCCACGGCCGCTTCGGCGTCCGCGGCACGTCGAGACGGAGTCGTACCGGTCTGGTGCTCGGCTGCGGCCAGCAGCTCCTCGAACCGTGCATCGGCATCGGTAGCGCCCCCCAGGGCGAATACCTGCAAGTCGTAGCTCATACCCCGAGCATCGACGACGTCCAGGACCCGTGCAAGCACTGGAGTGATGGACGAGGAGAGTGGTCCGAGAGCCGCGGTGGAGTCCTTTATCGTTTGGATCTTGTCCTTGATGGGCAAACTAAAGACATCCTGGCTGAACGGAGCAGGACCAGGGTTGATGACCGATCACTCACTAGTGACGTGGATTCTGACCGAGGAGACCAGCATGACGGGATTCGAAGCAGTCGCTCGCACCGAGGTAGCCGCACCACCTGAGCGAGTGTGGACCGCGATGACGGAGCCGGACCAGGTTGCCCAGTACATGATGGGATCGCGGGTCGAGACCGACTGGAAGCCAGGTAGCCCGATCACCTGGTCGGGCGAGTATGACGGCACGTCATACCAAGACAAGGGCGAGGTGCTCGCGGCCGAGCCGGGCCAGCTTCTCGAGGTCACCCACTTCAGCCCGCTGTCCGGCGATGACGACGTCCCCGAGAACTACCACACGCTCCGCTACGAGTTGTCCCAAGCCGGCGACGGTACGGTCGTCTCCCTCACCCAGGACGGCTGCGACAGCGAAGAGCAGGCCGAGCAGTTCTCGCAGAACTGGCAGGGCATGCTCGACGGGCTGAAGAAGGTCGCAGAAGCCGGCTGACCCGGCCCGCCACGGGTCGCCCTCACTGTGAGCGCAGCGCGCCATCCATCACAGAAGCAGTGACCATGAGCGCGACCAACACCAATCCGGAGCCTCACAAGAGGCTGGCAGTCTTCCTCGGTGACTGGCACGCCGAAGGCACTTCCTACGGTGGCGACGAGCAGTCGTCAGGTAATCCGCACGCGGGCGCAACGCCGTGGAGCAGCATTCACTCGGCGCGCTGGCACTCCGGCGACTTCTTCATCGTGCAGGACGAGCGAGCAAACGGCCCGTTCGACACCCTGAGCCTGATGGGCTGGGACGCAGAGGCCGGACGGTACTTCGCGCGGAGCATCGAGAACCACGGCTTCGCCCGCGACTACGCGATGGCCGTCGAAGGCCGCACCTGGACGTTGGCCGGCGAGCACGAACGTGCCGCCTACCGGTTCAGCGAAGACGGACGCAGCCAGGAGATCTGCTGGGAGTGGAAGCCTGCCGAAGAATGGCTGCCCCTGTGCGACCGGACCGCCCGCCGCATCGGCTGACCAAGCTTCCAGCCACCAGGCTGACCACCGTCGCACTGAGCGCGATCAGCTCTGGGCCATGTCGACGAAGCGGGAGTAGTGGCCCTGGAACGCGAGCATCAGGTCCCTGGTCTGCCCATTGCGGTGCTTGGCGACGATCAGGTCGGCCTCGCCAGGACGGGTGGGCTCCTTTTCGTAGAGGTCTTCGCGATGAAGGAGCAGAACCATGTCGGCGTCCTGCTCAAGCGAGCCCGACTCGCGGAGGTCGGACAGCATCGGACGCTTCGACGTGCGCTGCTCGGAGCCACGGTTGAGCTGACAGATCGCGATCACCGGGATGTCGAGCTCCTTGGCGAGCAGCTTGATCTGCCGGGAGAACTCCGACACCTCGAGCTGGCGGGACTCGACCTTACGTCCCGAGGTCATCAGCTGCAGGTAGTCGACGACGATGAGCCGCAGGTCGTGACGCTGCTTGAGCCGGCGGGCCTTCGCCCTGATCTCCATCATCGTGAGGTTGGGCGAGTCGTCGATGAACAGCGGAGCCTCGGACACCTCGCTCATCTTGCGGACCAACTTGTTCCAGTCGTCATCGCTCATCTTGCCGTTGCGCATGTGGTTGAGCGGGATCCGTGCCTCGGCCGAGAGCAACCGCATGGTGATCTCCGTGCGGCTCATCTCCAGCGAGAAGATCGCACTGGTCAGCCCGTGCTTGATCGAGGCGGAACGGGCGATGTCCAGACCCAAGGTCGACTTCCCCACGGCCGGCCGCGCGGCGACGATCACCATCTGGCCACCGTGCAGACCGTTCGTGAGCTCATCGAGCTCGGCGAAGCCGGTCGGGACACCGGCCATCGCGCCGTCCCGGTTGCCGATCGCCTCGAGCTCGTCGATGGTGAGCTCCATGATGTCCGACAGCGGCGCGTAGTCCTCCGCCGTGCGCTTGTCGGTGACGTCGTAGACCTCGGCCTGCGCCCGGTCCACCACGTCGTCGACGAGGCCCTCCCCGGCGTACCCGAACTGGACGATCCGGGTGCCGGCGTCGATCAACCGCCGCAAGATGGCTTTCTCCCGGACGATGCCCGCGTAGTAGCCGGCGTTCGCCGCCACGGGGACACCGGCGACCAGGGTATGCAGGTAGGGCGCCCCGCCGACGCGGGCCAGGTCCGCCGTGCGGGTCAGCTCGTTGGAGACGGTGATGGCATCGGCCGGCTCACCGCGACCGTACAGGTCGAGAACCGCGTCGAAGATGAGCTCGTGACCGGGCCGGTAGAAGTCGGTACCGCGGATCACCTCGACGACGTCGGCGATCGCGTCCTTGCTGAGCAGCATCGCGCCGAGCACGGACTGCTCGGCGTGCTCGTCCTGGGGGGGCGTGCGACCCGACGGTGCGCCGCGGTCGAAGTCGGATGGAGCCGCACCGTGGATCTCGGCGATGCTCACGCGGGCTCCCCCTCCTACCTTCGGCCGAATCCGCCGCCGTCGACCGACGGTGATCGGACTGCTGTCTGCTGTCTCGACGCTGCTGTCTCGGCGCTGCTGTCTCAGTGCGGCACTGGCGCGGTGAGAGACCTGACCCTTGTCTGCGAAGGTAGGAGGACGCACCGACAGTTCCGGGGTGACGCTACGTCTCCTCAGGGCACGGGGACAGCCCGTCGTCAACACCCCCCTGTGGACAGTGCGTCAGGTCTGTGGAAAACGCCGGACAGGAGTGTGCACAGGTTGGGGATAGAACCGTGGACAATGCCTCCGCGGGTCGAGCGATCTCCGCTGTGACCTGCGGAAACGTCCATACGCCCATGTGGAGAAAAGAAAGTTCGCGACGAGTGAGACGACGCAGCCAGACACCCCATCAACGCCCATCTAGCAGGTCCGCACCCTCCATGTCGCCGTTTTCCCACACCTCGACAGCGACACGCCGCGCGACACGCCCGGGCATTCGATGACCGGCTCGCCCACCGGCTGGGCCGACGAAGGGGCCGACGAAGGGGCCGACGAAGGGGCCGACGACGAGACCGACGGCCACACCGCGGGAGGCAGCGCCGTAGGCGGCGGAGGTGGTAAGGCGCGGCGCGCTCGCCGGGCGCAGGACCGTGAGATCGCCAGGCTGGCGGTGCCGGCGTTTGCTGCCTTGATCTCCGAGCCACTCTTCCTGCTCGCCGACGCCGCGATCATCGGGCATCTTGGCACTGCTCAGCTGGCCGCGCTCGGTATCGCCGGAGTCGTCGTCCAGACCGCGGTCGGCCTTTTCGTGTTCCTCGCCTACGGCACCACCTCGACCGTGGCACGTTCGGTCGGAGCAGGAGATCGACGCAATGCGCTGAGTGTGGGTGTCGACGGCGTCTGGCTGGCCGTCGTCATCGGTGGCCTCGCGGCCGTCCTGACGGTGGCGCTGACTCCGCTGATCGTCGACGCCTTCGGCCCGGCCCCTGAGGTACGCGGCTTCGCGGTCACCTATCTGCGGATCGCGGCCTTCGGCATACCGGCCCTGCTTCTGCTACTGGCTGCGACCGGTGTCGTGCGAGGGCTGCAGGACACCAAGACTCCGCTGTACGTCGCGGTAGGCGCCAACCTGCTCAACATCGCGCTGAACGTGCTCTTCGTGTACGGCTTCGGCTGGGGGATCGCCGGGTCCGCGGTCGGTACTTTGCTGGCACAGACGGGGGCGGCCGTGGTTCTCGTGTACGTCGTGGCTCGAGCGGCCCGCGCATACGGCGCTGCGCTGGTCCCGCATCGACCCGGGGTCGCGGCGGCGTGGCGTGCCGGCGTACCCCTGATCGTACGGACGCTGACGCTGCGCCTGGCGTTGCTGATGGCGACCTACGTGGCGGCGTCGATCTCCACGCCGGCGGTGGCCGCACATCAGGTGGCGTTCACGATCTGGGTGTTCCTGGCCTTCGCGCTGGACGCGATCGCCATCGCCGGACAGGCGATCACAGGGCGGCTGCTGGGCGCTGGGGACGCGACGGCGGCGAGGGCGGCGACGCGGCGGATGATGGGGTGGGGACTGGTCTGCGGCGTGCTCCTCGGCGTGGCTCTGGCCGCGGCTCGACCGCTGATCGTTCCGCTGTTCAGCCCGGATCCGGACGTCCGGCACCTGCTCTCGGGTGTGCTGCTGATCGCGGCCCTGCACCAACCGGTGTCCGGAGTCGTCTTCGTGCTGGACGGCGTGCTGATCGGGGCTGGTGACGGCCGCTACCTGGCCTGGGCAGGCGTGGTCAACCTCGTCTGCTTCGTCCCGATGGCGCTGGCCGTCTCGTGGCTCGGGGGCGGTCTCGGGTGGCTGTGGTGGGCGTTCAGCGGGTTCATGGTGATTCGGATGGGCACGTTGCTGTGGCGCGAGCGCGGTGACGCCTGGCTGGTCCTCGGGGCCGGACCGACCGCCCGCGACCGCGCCGCCCCTTGACCGAACACCTGCGGTCCGCGGTTTCCGGGCCTCGGACCCGGTTGAACGGCGGCCGCGGCGTGTCCGGATGGCATCAGTGCGCGGGTCGAGGCGCGCTCCGACCGGGCGATCCGGTACCCCAAACCCGGTGACTCCGCCCAGGGTCGGGACGTATGCCAGGTCAGTCACCCGCCGCACGTCGCGACGGCGCTGCGCCGACAGCGCCGACAGCGCCGACTGGTGCCGTCCTAACGGCTCGTGGCCATCGACGCTGGCGCCGTTGCTGCTGTGCGGGTTCGGGATCGTGTTCGTGCTGCTCCGGATCACCGCACGTGAGGTCGACCTGGTGCCGGACAGCGTCGGACTGGCACTGTACGCCGCCGGGCTGTGGCGACTCGCCTGGAACTCACGAGGCCTGGTGGCCGCATCGACGATGGCCGGACTGGCCGCGGTTCTCGCGCAGTCGTTCTTCGCGCCAGGCTGGCTCGAGGGCACCACCGAAGACACCCGCGACGTGACGTACGGCGTCGCCGTGTCGGCAGCGCTCGGGCTCGGAGCCTGGGGACTGCGCGGTCGAGCCCGTGCGGCCGGTGACGGCGGTGTGGCCGGGCAGCTGCTCGTCCTCGCGTTCGCGCAGCTGGTCGCCGCGGTTGCGCTGGTCGTTGGCTACCTCGTCAACGCCTCTGACCATGACCGGGCCGTAGGAATCATTGGCTCGGCCGGAGTCGTGGCACTGGTGGCCATGGGCTGGTACGCCGTGTTGCTGGTCGCCTGTGCGTCGCGTCCCTGGGCCCGGCCCGGTGGGACCTCAGACGGCGTACTCGACGCTGACCAGGCTTAGTCCGCAAGGCAGATTCCCTCTGTGCAAGGGAGGTTTGCCTAGTTCTCTATGCATCCGGCTTGTGAACTAGGCAAACCCCCAAGGGGCTGAGCGGTTGCGCCGGTCAGGAGCCGGCCGCGGCGACCACGTTGAGGTTGACCGTTGCGGAAACCTCGTCGTGGACCTTGACCGTGACCTCGTGCGCGCCGAGGGTCTTGATCGGGTTGCCGACCTGGATCCGACGCTTGTCGATGTCGGGCCCTCCCGCGGACTTGACCGCAGCGACGATGTCGGACAACGTCACCGCGCCGAACAGTCGCCCAGACGACCCGGCCTGCGCCGGCACACTCACGGTCAGCGCCTCGAGCTGGGACTTGATCTCGTCGGCGTGGCCGGCGTCGCGGACGTCGCGGACCTCCCGGGCCTTCTTGATCGAGTCGATCTGCTTCTCTGCGCCTTTTGTCCACCGGATGGCGGCGCCGCGGGGCAGCAGGAAATTACGGCCGTAGCCGTCCTTGACCTCCACGACGTCACCGGGGGCGCCGAGGTCGGAGACTTCCTGCGTCAAGATGAGCTTCATCGCTTGGTCTCCTCTCAGCGCGCGGTCGACGTGTAGGGCAGCAACGCCATCTCGCGGGCGTTCTTGATCGCCGTCGCGACGTCGCGCTGGTGCTGGGTGCAGTTGCCGGTAACGCGACGGGCACGGATCTTGCCGCGGTCGGAGATGAACTTCCGCAGCAGCGTCGTGTCTTTGTAGTCGACGTAGGTGGCCTTGTCCTTACAGAAGGCACAGACCTTCTTCTTGGGCTTGCGGACAATAGGTTTGGCCATTGTGGTGCTCTCCTTTCAGAGCCCGGCGTACGCCGGAATGGTCAGCTGGTTCGAAACGTGAGACTGGCTCAGAAGGGCGGCTCGTCGGTGGACGTGCCACCTGCGGGCGCGGCCCACGGATCGCTGGCCTGCTGGCCGCCACCCTGACTGCCGCCCCCTTGACCGCCACCGGCCTGACTGCCGCCGGCCGGGGCCGGGCTGGCCCAGGGGTCGTTGCCGCCCTGCTGGCCGCCCTGGCTGCCGCCTCCGGAGTACCCGCCCTCGCTGCCGGAGCGGCTCGCGCGGGTGACCTTGGCGGTCGCGCTACGCAGGCTGGGTCCGACCTCGTCGACGTCGATCTCGAAGACCGTGCGCTTCTCGCCCTCACGGGTCTCGAAGCTGCGGGCCTTGAGCCGCCCCGAGACGATCACTCGCATGCCGCGCTGCAACGACTCGGCGACGTTCTCCGCCGCTTGCCGCCAGACCGCGCAAGTCATGAACAGCGTCTCGCCGTCCTTCCACTCGCTGGTCTGCCGGTCGAACGTGCGTGGCGTGGACGCGATGCGGAAGTTGGCGACTGCGGCGCCGGAAGGGGTGAAGCGCAGATCGGGGTCATCGACGAGGTTGCCGATAATGGTGATGGTGGTTTCGCCTGCCATGGGCAGTCTCCCTTAAAGGGGTCAGTGGCCGATCGGTCAGTGGACCTCGGGACGGAGGACCTTCGTACGCATCACGGATTCGTTGAGGCCGAGCTGGCGATCGAGTTCCTTGACCGTAGCGGGCTCGGCCGACAAGGTGACGACGGCGTAGATGCCCTCGGCCTTCTTGTTGACTTCGTACGCCAGCCGCCGACGGCCCCACACGTCGACGGACTCGATGCTGCCACCGTCTTGACGGATGAGGTTGAGGTACTGGTCGAGCGACGGCTGCACCGTGCGCTCCTCGAGGTCGGGGTCGAGGATGACCATGAGCTCGTAGTTACGCATGAGTGACATCCACCTCCTGTGGACTCTGCGGTCACGGTCTCTCCGTGACAGGAGGTACATCGGCGTACTCCAGCGCGCAGACCGAAGGCTGCAGCACGGGGAAGGGCTGATGTGTTGCGACTCGGCGTCTTGCCGAGTCAGCGCGAGAAAGATTATCAGCGCTGCGGCGTACGACGGTAATCGTCATCCACAGCCCCCGGGTCTGGAATCGAGGTTCGTCGTCGTTGGAGCCTCAGAGGTCTTGGCGGGCGCGATCATCTGGCCCGCGATCTCTCGAAGTGACCGGCCACCGCGGCTTCGACTCGCGTCGCGTTCGGACCTGATCGTCGACAGCCGTCCCGCGCCGCGCACACGCCGGTCGGCCAGGTCGGCCAGGTCAGCCACGTCGGCCAGGTCAGCCACGTCAGCCACGTCGGCCAGGTCAGCCAGGTCGGCCAGGTCGGCCAGGTCAGCCAGGTCAGCCAGGTCGGCCAGGTCGGCCAGGTCAGCCAGGCGCACCGCCATTTCGGGGCGTGTCGGGGAGGTCGGCACGGCAGATCGCCCGTCCCCCCGCCGGGTTGGCCTTGTTAACAAGCCATTCGGCTTGTTAACAAGGCAAACCCCTTCGCGGGGCGCCCCTGGCCGGGGTCGGGCGTCGCGGGGCGCCCTTGGCCGGGGTCGGGCGTCGCGGGGCGCTGGGCGTACCGCGTCGGGCGCGGGAGGAGCTACTCGGTGGTGATGGCGTCCAGGACGTTCAGCTTCGCCGCTCGGCGCGCGGGCACTACGGCGGCCAGGATCCCGACGATGGCCGAGACGACCACGAACACGACCAGCTGCACATACGGGATGGACAGCACGTCGATCCCCTGATCGGCGATGGCCCGCTGCAGCGCCACCCCGAAGGCGATCCCGAGCACCACGCCGAGCACGGCGCCGAGCACCGAGATCGCCACGGATTCCAGTCGCACCATCAGGCGCAGCTGCCGACGGCTCAGTCCGACCGCCCGCAGCAGACCGACCTCGCGGGTCCGCTCGATGACCGACAGCGCCAACGTGTTGACGATCCCGAGCACCGCGATGATGACGGCCAACCCCAGCAAGGCGTAGATGATCGCCAGGAACTGGTCGATCTGCTTCTTCTGCTCGTCAGCGAACTCCTTCTGGTTCTTCAACGTCACCGTCGGGTTGCCCGCCAGGATCTGGTCCACGGCCGAGCGGATCGAGGCCTCGCTCGCTCCGGGCTTCTTGCTGATGTACAGCAACGAGTCCCGCGGCGCGTAACCGCCCTTCTCCATCGCCCCCAGCGTGACCAGGTAGTCGGTGAACAACACCCCACCGGAGGGGTAGATCCCGGCAACCCTGAGCTTCTCCGTCCTGGCGGGGAACTTCATCGCCACGGTGTCCCCGACCGACAGGTTCTCGGCGCTGGCGGTGTTGGAGCTGACCAGGACGTCGCCGTCACCGAGCTGGGTCAGGGCACCGAACGTCATCGGTAGGTCCAGCGCCTGGGCGAGCTCCTGCGGGTCCGTTGCCCCGGTGAACACCTGCTTGCCATCGACCTTGGGCCCGGCCTGCCGGAACTGAGCGACGCTGGCAACCCCGTCGACGCGGCGGATCTGGTCGGCGATGGCCGGTGAGAAGTCTTGAGACACCGCGTTCGACACGATCAGCTGAGCCGTCAACGTCGAGTTGATCGCCTTGTCCGTGCTGGCTTTCGCCGACTGCCCGAGGATCGACATCAGGGCGACCAGGGTCAGCCCGATCATCAGCGCGCTCGCCGTAGCAGCGGTGCGCCTCGGGTTGCGCAGCGAGTTCTCCTTGGCCAGCGTGCCGACCGTCCCGAAGACCCCGCGGTACAGCGCCCCGAGGCCGACGATGACCGGCCGCCCGACCACAGGCGAGGTCAGCGCGACGCCGATCAGAATCACCAGCATGCCGAGGCCGATCAGCGACAACCCGGTCCCCCCGCTGCCCAGGAAGCCCAGCACCATCGACCCGATGCCCAGCGCCATCATGGCCAGGCCGATGAGCAGCCGCTTGTGCAGCGCGGTCTGTGGCAGCGCTACGTCGTCGCGCATCGCCGCGACCGGTGCGATCCGGCCGGCCCGTCGGGCCGGAAGGTATGCCGCCAACATGGTCACGACGAGCCCGACGGCCAGCGACACGAGGATCGTACGCGGCTTGATCGGCAACGAAGCAGCCCCGAGGTCCAGACCGAAGGTCGCGAACAACGCCTTCAGCCCGATCGCCAAGAGGTAGCCCGCGCCGATCCCGATCAAGGAACCGATCAGCCCTACGACGAACGCCTCGGACAGCACCGAGCGATTGACCTGCCGCCGCGAGGCGCCCATCGCCCGCAACAGGGCCAGCTCTCGGCTGCGCTGGGCCACCAGGATCGAGAACGTGTTGATGATGAGGAACGTGCCCACGACCATCGCGACGGCGGCGAAGACGAGGAGGAAGGTGTTGATGAACCCCAGTGCCTTGCCGATCGCGTCCTGGTTGTCCTTGGCGACCTTGTCACCGGTCTGAGCCGTGACGCCCTTCGGCAGCACCGGCTTCGCGGCGTCGGCGAGCTGCTGCTGCGAAACACCTGGGGCTGCGGTCAGTGAGATGGACGTGACCACGTCCTTGCCCTGGAAGAACAGGTCCTGGAGCGTTGTCTCGTCGAAGATGGTCAAGGTGGCGCCGACCAGACCGCCCTCGGAACCGAAGGTCACGGTGCCGCTCAGCGTCGCGGACATCGTCGGGTTCCTGCCAGGAGTCACCAGTTTCACGGTGTCGCCGACGGAGTACCCCGCTTTGTCGGCAGTGTCGACGTCCAGGGCTACCTCGGCCGGCCCCTTCGGGAGCTTGCCCTGCTTCAGCGTGATGATCTGGTCGCCGGTGATCGCCCGGGTGTCGTTGTAGTTGAAGGCCAGGCCGGGCGGACCGTTTCCCCCGATCAGCTTGTCGTTGGTGCCGATCACGTAGACGCCCTGTACCTGGACGACCGGGTCGGCTGCCGCAGCTTCGGGCAAGGCGGCCAGCTTGTCGGCGACACCGGCGGGGATCGTCCGGGCGTCCTCGCCGAAGCTGGTGAAGTCATTGCCCCCGGTCGGGGCCACCTCGACGTCTGCGGTCGTCCCCTTGATGATGCCGTTGAAGGCGCCCCCCAAGGCATCGGTGAAGATGAAGGACCCCGCGACGAAGGCCACGCCGAGCACGATCGCGAAACCGCTCAGGGCCAGTCTGATCTTGCGCGCCATCAGGTTGCGCCAGGTAACTCTCCACATGGCAATCAGGCTTCGGCCGCGGTGCCGGCGACCTCGTGCGCGCTCAGCTCGCGCATCTTGTCCAGCACCGTGTCGGACGTCGGGGCTCGAAGCTCGTCCACGACCTTGCCGTCGGCGAGGAACACCACACGATCGGTGTAGCCGGCGGCGATCGGGTCGTGCGTCACCATCACGATCGTCTGCTGATGGTCGTCCACGCTGCGCCGCAGGAATCCGAGCACCTCGGCCCCTGACGCGGAGTCGAGGTTGCCGGTCGGCTCGTCGGCGAACACGATCTCGGGGCGGGAGGCGAGCGCTCGGGCGCACGCCACCCGCTGCTGCTGTCCACCGGACAGCTCATTGGGCCGGTGGCCCAGCCGATCGCCCAGTCCTATGGTGGCGATCACCTCGTCGAACCAGGCGGCGTCGGGCTCGCGTCCGGCGATCGACATCGGCAACAGGATGTTCTCCTTCGCCGTCAGGGTGGGTACCAGGTTGAACGCCTGGAAGACGAAGCCGACCTTGTCCCGGCGCATCCGGGTCAGCTGCTTGTCGTTGAGCTCAGAAAGCTCCTCCGAGCCGAGGTAGACCTGCCCGGACGTGACCGCGTCGAGTGCGGCCATGCAGTGCATCAGTGTCGACTTGCCCGAACCAGAGGGCCCCATCACCGCCGTGTACTCCCCGGCGTAGAAGTCGATGGTCACCCCGTCGAGCGCGGCGACCTGGGCATCCCCCTCGCCGTAGATCTTGCGGAGGTCGACCGCGCGTGCTGCGACTCCGTTCATCGACAACGCCGGTGCCTCCACGGACGCAGTGGTGGTCTCGATGCCGCCCGGTTGCGTGCTGTCGTTGGTGTCTGGCATAGGTCCCCTCAAACCTCTTGCGCGCACAAGCCCACTTGGCACGCGTGTCCCTCACACGGTTGTCAGCACCCACGCTATCCGTGGTGCGCAAGGCCCTGCGACGGGGTTTCCCCTGACCGGCCCCTGGTTGAAAGCTCATCAGGATTCCACACCGCGTTGCGGCGCGGCGACCACGGCGCCACGCCCTCGGTCGCTGTCGGCTCACGCGCCTAGAGTGGGCAGATGAGCCCGTTGCACATCGGTGGACACGTCGAGCAGACCGATCCGATCGCCGAGGCGGTCGCACGCAGGGCCACGCTGTCCCAGTTCTTCCTCGGTGACCCGCAGAGCTACAAGGGTCCGGTCGTGTCGTACGCCGGTGGGGCCGCCGGGCTGAAGGCGGATGCTGAGTCGGCCGGCATCGACCTCTACGTCCATGCGCCGTACCCGATCAACGTCGCCTCGACCAACAACCGGATCCGGATCCCCGGGCGCAAGCTCTTGCAGCAGCATCTCAATGCCGCCGCCGAGGTAGGCGCCAAGGGCGTGATCGTGCACGGGGGTCACGTCCTGAAGGATGACGATCCCGGCGTCGGTTTCGACAACTGGCGCAAGTGTGTCGACGGACTCGAGCTGCCGGTGCCGCTGCTGATCGAGAACACCGCCGGCGGGGACAACGCGATGGCGCGCCGACTCGAACGGATCGACCGGCTGTGGGATGCGCTCGCGGCCGCCGACGGGGGAGACTCCGTGGGCTTCTGTCTCGACACGTGCCACGCCCACGCCGGTGGCAACGAACTGGCCACCGTGGTCGAGAGGGTGCTGGCGATCACCGGCCAGATCGATCTGGTGCACGCCAACGACTCCCGCGACGACTTCGACTCCGGTGCGGACCGGCACACGAACTTCGGGTCGGGCCACATCAAGGGCGACGATCTGGCGGCGGTCGTCCGTGAGGCCGGCGCCCCGGTCGTGTGCGAGACCCCCGGTGGCGCCGAAGGGCAAGGCAGCGACATCGCGTGGCTGCGCGAGCAGATCGACTAACGCCTGTCCGTGGCTGTGTCTCGCTGATCCGGTCGAGATCAGGACCGATCCTTCGGAATGTCCGCACATCGACGGTGGCTGGTGTTACGTTCCGAGTTGCCGCACCGATCGCTCGCTGGGACGAGCTGAACCGAAGGATCTTGCGATGCAACCACGTCGTCGTACCTCGCTGCGCCTGGGCGTCGCGGCCCTCGCAGTCATCGCCCTAGGGGTCGCCGACCTCGGCCCTGCGACCGCGCAGGCGTCCCCGGCGAGACCGTCGGCCGGCCGCGCCGCACCTCTCACCGCACCTCTCGCTGCGCCGCTGACGTCGGCGCGACAGGTCGCGGATCAGGTACAGGCCCCGGTTCCTGAGCTGCACTGGTCGCGCTGCTACTCCGGTTCCCGGCTTCAGTGCACGACGGCTCGCGTGCCGCTGGACTACGACCGGCCCAACGGCCCGACCATCCGGCTGAATCTCTCCCGGCTCAGGGCCACGCCCGCGCCAGGCCACCAGCCGACCGGCACGCTCTTCGTCAACCCGGGCGGACCCGGTGGCCCGTCGTCCGGCGTCACCGACATCTTCGGTCGCCTGCTCGGGTCCTCGGTGCGACGACACTTCGACATCGTCGGGATCGACCCTCGCGGGATCGGCGGCAGCACCCCGGTGCGCTGCCGGATCCCCGAGCCCGCACCGCCGTACCTGGGGCGGGCGTTCCCGATGACGGCAGCCGAGATCAACAGGACCATCGCGTTCAACCGGTACTTCCGCACATCCTGCCGGAAGGGTGGCAACCCCATCCTCGACCACATGACAACCGCGGACACCGCACGTGACATGGACCTGATCCGGCAGGCGGTCGGAGACGACAAGCTCACCTACTACGGGATCTCCTACGGCACCTTCCTGGGTGCCACGTACGCGCGGCTCTTCCCCGGTCGGGTGCGGGCGCTGATCACCGACGGCGTCCTCGATCCCGTCGCATGGTCGACCGGACGTCATGGCAGCGGAGCGAGACTGCCGTTCTCGACCCGGCTGCGCAGTGGACACGGTGCCGCGGAGGCACTGCTCTCGGCCTTCGAGGTCTGCGACCGAGTCGGCCGCGCTCGCTGCCGGTTCGCCGGCGACGCGACCGGCAAGTGGCGGTCGATGATGAACCGTTTGCGTACGGCGCCGGTGCGTTTGTCCGACGGCAGCCGGCTGCACTACGCCGACGTAGTGGCGGGTGTGCTCGGCGCCTTGTACTCGCGGCAGTCCTACGGACCCGTGATGCGCGATCTGCAACGGATCTGGACGCATCTCCCGAACCCGGCCGTGGCCGCCCGGCAGGCGTACACGGCAGACGGCGTCCTGGTGAGGGTGAAAGACCGCCTTGCCGGGCACGTGCGCGACCTGCCGTACGGCTACGGGCCGCGGTTCTCCCCAGGCTTCGAAGGGGTTGCCTGCGCGGACACCGTCAACCCGACCAACCCACGGGCTTGGGTGCGCGCCGCAGCCGACTCAGAGCGGGGCCAGCCCTGGTTTGGGCGGCTGTGGACCTGGGCTTCGGCCGCATGCCCACGCTGGCCGGGCTCGCACGCCGACGCGTACCGCGGCCCGTGGCGGATCCGGACGGGCTACCCGGTCTTGATCGTGGGCAACAGCCACGATCCGGCTACCCCGATCAGTGGCGCACGCGCCTTGCACCGGTCGTTCGGCAATTCCCGGCTGTTCCAGCTGAACGGCTGGGGTCACGGTGCGATCGGGCAGAGTCGGTGTGTCACCCGGACCTTCTCGGCGTACCTGGTGCACCGGAAGCTGCCGTCCGGCGGCACCGTCTGTCAGCCCGACAAGGGACTGTTCCCGGTCCGGCGCTGAGGGTCGCGAGGGCCGGTCCCGTGTCGGGTAGCGTTGCCCGGCGTGAACCCGATCGACGTCCGGACCGTCAGCGCCGCCGAGCACCTCGGGTTCCTGCGCTCGCAGCGCAGTGCCAGTTTCTTGCAGACCCCAGCCTGGGGCGAGGTGAAGCAGGACTGGAAGCGTGAGTCGATCGGCTGGTTTCGCGATGGCGAGCTGATCGGTGCCGGGCTGGTGCTGTATCGACAGCTGCCCACGATCAAGAAGTACCTGGCCTACCTGCCCGAAGGTCCGGTGATCGACTGGGCGGCACCCGACCTCGCGGAATGGTTGGACCCGATGACGACGCATCTTCGACGCGCTGGTGCCTTCGGCATCCGGATAGGCCCACCGGTCCGGGTGCGTTCCTGGGCGGCGGACACAGTAAAGAAGGCGATCGCCGACGACACCCACGACCGCCTCGGTGACGTGCCACCAGACGAGCGCGACGACGTTGGTGGGGCGGTCCAGGCGATGCTGCGCAGCGCAGGGTGGCGACCGCTGGTCGCCGAGGGAGGCTTCACCGCCGGACAGCCGCAGTACGTGTTCCAGATCCCACTGGCCGGACGTACCGAGGACGACGTCCTCAAGGGCATGAACCAGCAGTGGCGGCGGAACATCAAGAAGGCTGACAAGGCCGGTGTCGAGGTGTCCCGGGGCACCTTCGCAGACCTGCCGGCGTTCCATGCGCTGTACGCCGAGACGGCCGAGCGCGATCACTTCACGCCTCGACCGCTCGCGTACTTCGAGCAGATGTTCCGCACCATGTGCGAGGAGGACGACGACCGGATCCGCCTCTACCTGGCGCATCACGAGGGTGATCTGGTGGCGGCCACGACCTGGGTCCGGGTCGGCGACCACACGTGGTACTCCTACGGTGCATCGTCCTCGGCCAAGCGCGACGTCCGCGGATCGAACGCGGTGCAGTGGCAGATGATCCGCGACGCATTGGCCGTGGATGCCGATGTCTACGACCTGCGGGGGATCACCGACACGCTCGACGGGGACGACCCGCACGTCGGGCTGATCCAGTTCAAGGTCGGCACCGGCGGAGAGGCTGTCGAGTACGTCGGTGAGTGGGACCTGCCGTTGAACCGCCTTGTGTACAAGGCGTTTGACCTCTACATGAACAGGCGCTGACCGGATGCCGCTCACGCTGTACGTCGACGGACCACGCTGGCGAGGGCACCTGCGCGACGTCGCCGGCAGCACACCTGGCCTGGTTCCGGTGGTGAAGGGCAACGGCTACGGGTTCACCATCGCGCGGCTGGCGCGCAGGGCCGAGTGGCTCGGCGTGGACACTATCGCGGTCGGAACCTACGCCGAGGTGCCCGCGGTGCGGCAGCGCTTCTCCGGGGACATCCTCGTGCTCGAACCGTGGCGACCGTTCCTCCGGACTCTTACGTACGACGACAAGGTCGTGCACACAGTCGGCCGCGCCGAGGACCTAGCCGCACTCGCCGACGTCAACGGGACTCCGCGGGTGGTCCTGGAAGCGCTGACCTCGATGAACCGGCACGGCTTCGCCCTGGACGCCCTCGCCGGCGCCGCGGCAGCAGCCCACGGCGTCCGGGTCGAGGGGCACGCCGCACACCTGCCCCTCGGTGACGGACATCTCGCCGAGGTCGATCGGTGCTTGACCGCAGGGCCGGCGGACCGGTGGTTCGTCTCGCACCTCTCCACAGCGGAGCTCGACCGGCTGCGCTCTCTCCATCCCACCGTGGACTTCCGGTCACGGGTCGGAACGACGCTGTGGCTGGGTGACAGAGCCTCGTTGTCGGCGCGGGCCACCGTGCTCGACGTCCATCCCGTCACGAGGGGAGACGTGGCCGGCTACCGAGGCCGCGCTTTCGGCCGACCCGGCACCTTGCTGGTGATCTCCGGCGGGACCGCGCACGGCGTGGCACTCGAAGCTCCGACCCCGGCCGGGTCGGCACGGCAACGCGCAGTAGCCGTGGCCCGCGGCGGTCTGGAGGCGACCGGTCGTGCCCTGTCGCCGTTCGTCATCGACGGCAAGCAACGCTGGTTCGCCGAGCCCCCACACATGCAGGTGAGCCTGGTGTTCGTACCGACCGGAGCGAACACGCCGGCCGTCGGGGAAGAGGTCGAGGTACAGGTCCGGTACACGACCACGCACTTCGACGCCGTCCGGATCAGCTGATCCGTGGTGTCTGCGGGTCAGCGTCCGGTCAACCGGCCGACCGGCGTCGCGACGACGACAAAGTTGTCCTGGTAACCACCGCGCGCAGGGTCGAACGGGCCGCCACAGGTGATCAGGACGAGTCGGGGCTGAGTCGGCGCCGAGTACAGCGGTGACGATGCCGACAACGAGGTCTTCGGTGTCAGCCGCGCGGTCTGGACTCGATAGGCCTGCGACGACGATCGGGTCTTGACGTCCAGGCGATCACCGGGACGTGCGCCGAGCAGCTCGGCGAAGACCCCGAGCCCCTGGTCCAGCGAATCGACGTGGGCGGCGATCACGACGGACCCGAGTGGATCGCCGACCCGGGCGCTGCCGTCCCACCAACCGGCCCGGCGTACGTCGACGGGAAGCTGCAGCACCCCGTCGCCACCGGTGTGCGCCACCCGAACAGGCACCGTGGTCTGGGACTTCAGCACCACCAACGAAGGACGTTGGGGCTGCGCTTGCGACGGCGCCGCGCGTCCGACTCCAGCCGGGCCTTGGCTCGTCGGCACCGGGCTCGTGCCGGCGGATCCGGCTTCCGACGTCGGCGAGGAGGCAGTAGGGGACTGGGCTGTGGTGGCGGCTTCGCCGGAGGTGGTCGACGTGGTCCCGGCCGGGGACGCGGCTCCGGCTTCTCGCGCATCCGGCTTGCGTGCTGCGAACCAGACCAGGATCCCGACGATCAGCACCAAACACAGCATGCCCACGGCCAGCGCCACCACCGGTGGGGCGAGGCGGGAGTCTCGCCGATGACCTGACATCACCCGCCCCGAGGCGCCCGCGAACTCCGCCGACCCACTCGGATGGACATCAGGCCCGCGAACACCACGAGCACGAACAGGCTGACCACTCCAGCGACGGACTCGGCCGCGGTCGGCCCGGTCTGATCAGATCCGTTGACCTGGCCGCCGGTCGTCCACCCGAACAGCGCGCCGGCAAGACCAGCAGAACCGGCATTGACGGAATCCGGGGCCGGGGACCCAGTGGTGCGCAACGGCAGGTTCTGCACGATGGCGTCCATGCTGTTGTCTTTCGGCTGACCGATCGCGAACACCCGCGTGAGGCTGTTGGCTTTCACCGGAAGATCCACGGGTCCGAACAAGGCGGTGCCGCTTTCACCCGCGGGCACGATGTCGACGGAATAGGTACCGGCAGGAACGTCGGCACTGACGAATTCACCGTTTGCGATGTTGGCGAACAACACCTTGCGGTCCACCCGGACATCCGCAGGTGGTACGACGGCCGTGTGCGCGATGCTCAGCCTGGCCTTGTCGACGGCGAGCGGCTTCAGGTCGTTGTCGTACACCGTCACCTCTGGAGTGTCGGTCTTGTCCGCGGGCCAATGGAGCACGACATCGACGCTGCGCGCCTTGATGCTGAACGTCGACGAGATCTTCCAACCGCCTCGCGACTCGAACGTGACGCTGTGCGAACCCCGGGCAAGGGCGAGTGGACTCGACACCGCCTTTGCCGGCAGATCGGACAAAACCGCCTTGCCATCGATCGTGACGGAGACGTTCGTCTGCGGAACACCCTGGACGATGAAGACCTGCGACATTGCCGCGCGACGGCTCGACGCCGAGTCCGCGCCGGTGGCCGTAGGTGGCTGAGCAAGGGTCGCGAGAAAGATCGTCGCTACGGCGAGCACGCCACCGCGAATGCCTCGACTGGGGACGAACATGGCCTCCACCTCCATACGCATGTCGCTTGGCCCGAGTGCCGGAGCCGAAGAATAACTCAATCGCGGGAAAGCCACCTGTCTATTGACAGTAATCCCCCAGATCTTTGCACTGTGTAAACAAGCAATTGCGCTATGTAATTTGCATTGCGTCGAATAAGGGTGTTCTGTTGTTCTACGATTGTCGTTATAACCCATGCATTCTGTAAGCGTCTACAGCGATATGGGTAACGACGTCGCTGTCACGTCTGGTCGAGAGCGGAACGGGAGCCATGATCGGTGCAGGTCGTCATCGCGTGCTGGGTCTGTTCGCGGTCGCCGTGACGGTGCTGGTCGCCGGTTGCGGCAACTCGTCGGACGGCTCGACATCGCGTCCCGGGCGGCCGGCATCGGCCACCACCGGGGTTCAGACCCCGATTCTTCCGACGACGCCTACGGACCAGGAGACTGGGCCTACGACCGCGACGTCGGGTGTGCGTGCCGAACCCGGCATCGCCATCACGGCTCGGGTCGTCCAGAACGGTGTCATCCAGGTCTCCGAGACGATCACGTTCTTCCGCGATGTCAGCAGCTTCACGGTGAGTACCAGCCGTGCCGCCGGGGGTCCACAGCCGACCGGGTCACCGTTGGTGCTCGGCCTGGACGTGAGTGCTGCGAACCAGGACTCCAAGCATCTCAAGGCCATCGACGCGATCACTCAGGTCTTCCTGAAGGAGCCCAGTCGGTCGGTCACGCTCACGTACGAGGTGGAGGGGGCCAGCGTGCAGTCGACACCGTCCCAGACGGGGCGCTACCTCGCGTACCTCACCCCGCTGGTCGTCGGCTCCACCGGCCACCTGCCGCGCACGGTCACCGCGTACGGAGCGTTGAATGCGGCCTGCATGGCTCAAGACGGGGTGCTGCAGCAGTGCGGGCACAGTGAGGGTGAGAACTGGGTCGTGTCCTTGGGCCGGGACATGACTGACACGGGAGTCTACGCTCAGGTCGATGTGAGCTGACCGCTCGGGCTGTCCAGCTCGGAGTCGATCCCCTCGTCCAGGACCCCACCGAGCGGGTCATCGGAGAGCCCGTCCATTCGCACCGGGTCGTACCACGGGGACAGGATGTCGCGGATCACCACGCCCACCAGGTAGAGCTCGCCCAGGATCCGTACGACGATCCCCGTCACGTAGGCCCAGTCGGGATCCCCCGGCGTGACGAAGAACTCCGCGATGTGCATCCAGATGGCGAAGTAGTACAGCACCTCGCAGGTCTGCCAGATGATCAGGTCGCGCCAGCGGGGCCGCGCCAGCGCTGCGAGCGGCAGCAACCACAGCACGTACTGCGGTGAGTAGACCTTGTTGACCAACAGGAAGGCCACCGTCACGAGCAGGGCGAGCTGGGGCACGCGCGGGCGCCGGGGCGCCAGCAGCCCCAGCGCCGCGACCGCCACGCAGCAGGCGCCGAAGAAGATCCACGTCGTGACGTTGATGGTGTGCGGGCTCGCCACCTGGCCGTACTCCGCGGCGGCTCCCCAGACCGATCCGAAGTCCGGGCCACGCGATGCGTTGAACTGCCAGAACCACAAGAACTCGTCGGGGGACCAGATGTAGACGGGGAGGTCGACCACCAACCAGACCGCGATCGCCGCGGCTCCGGCCTTCGTCCAGTGCTCCATCTTTCCCTCGCGGAGGCACAGCACCAACAGCGGTCCCAGCAGGAAGAGCGGGTAGAGCTTGGTCGCCGCCCCGAGGCCGATGAAGACGCCGGCGATGACCGGCCTGCGCGTCGACCAGGCCCACAGAGCGCCGGCCACCATGCCGATCGCCAGGATGTCCCAGTTGATCATCGCTGTCAGCGCCAGCGCCGGTGACGCCGCGACGTAGATCGCGTCCCACGGACGACGTCGCTGCGCGTTCACCAGTAGCGCCATCGCGAGGAGGAGCACGATGAAGAAGCCGACCGCATTGACGCCCCAGAAGATCGCGGAGTCGTGCTGGACGTCGAGGTTGATGCCTACCTCGGAGTGAGTGAGGTCGCTGACGTCGGGATCGCGACCGATCAGGTGTGTGACCGCTCCGGCCGCGCCCATCCAGATGCCGGTGAGCACGGGATACTCGATCGAGACCTGGTGCTGATCCGCCGCGCTTGTCGGCTGCGCGCCGACGGGCAGGTCATCGACCGGTGTGAAGGGCACGATGCCCTCGGCCAGGCCCCGACCGGCATACAGGTACTGGATGTCGGAGTAGCACATGTGCGAGAACGCCTTGGGTTTGGCGACGTCGGAGAAGTCCGTGACGACGCACGGCGACTTCTGGAACACGCCTAGTCCGAAGCTGACCGTGGCGATCAGCAAGGTGATGCGCAGTGCGGTCCACCATCCGGCGCCCGCCCGGTTGTGCTGCCCGATCGGTCCGCCGATCCGGGTGGTCGCCGCTCGTGCCATCGGGTCGGCGAGCGTGGGCGCGACGATGTCGTCGCTGGTCCGGGTCAGGGGGTACGGCACGCAGCCATGGTGCCTCATGCACAGGGTGGGGGCCGACCAGCAGGGCTGCGTCCACAGAGACCTTCGGTGCTACCCGCCGCCGGTCGGTGCCGCCGAGCCGGTCGGAGGAGTGCCACCTCCGGCCGGCGACGGTCTCCCGGTCGTCGGACACTGCGGCGGGACACAGGCCGTGGTCGGGGTCGTCGGCGGTACCGAGGTCGTCGTCGGCGGTGCCGAGGTCGTCGTCGGCGGCGCTGAGGTGGTCGGCGGTGCCGAGGTCGTGGGCGGTGCCGAGGTCGTGGTGGGCGGCGCGGACGTCGTGGTGGGCGAGGTGTACGTGGTCGCCGGCGGGGTGTACGTCGTCGTCGGCGGGGTGTAGGTGGGGCTCACACCGTTCAGCTCCAGTGGATCGGGAAACTGCTGGACCGGCTGCCCGGCCAGGGCACTGGTCATGAACGCGGTCCACGTCTGCGTGGGGTAGTTGGCGCCGTAGAAGGGCTCGAGGAAGCCCTCGAGGGAGTCGTTACCGTCACCACGGGTGTAGGTGATCGCGGTGGCGAGCTGTGGGGTGTAGCCGATGAACCACGACGACGACACGTACTGGTTGTTCGTCGTCCCGAACGTCGCAGTGCCTGTCTTGCCTGCGGCAGGGCGCTGCAACGCCTGCGCGGCCGCTCCGGTCCCGTCCGCGACCACCTGCTCCAGCGCGTAAGTGACGTTGCTGGCCACCGCAGGGGTGAACGCGCGGTTGCCCTGCTCCTTGTGCTGGTAGCGCAGTCCGTTGGCGTCGGAGACCCGTTCGATCACGTACCAGTCGTGGTGCACGCCGTTCGCGGCGAAGGTGCTGTAGGCCGCGGCCATGTCGACGTTGGGGATCGTGGCACTCCCGAGCGCGACGCCGAGGTTCGGCTCGAGGTCACCGGAGTTCTTGGGCACACCTGCGGCGACGGCTGCGTCGACCACCTTCTGCGGGCCGTCCTGCATCGAGGACGTGAGGTCGGCGAACGCCGTGTTGACGGACTCCTGGGTGGCGTACGCCAGCGTGATCGCGGAGCCGTAGGAGTTGCCGGACGGGTTGGAGGCGGACTGCCCTTCGTTGCGGACCGTCTCCCCGTTGGGATAGGTGTACGGCGAGTTGCCGTCGAACGTGTCGCGCAGGGTGAAGCCGGACTTGAGCCCGGCCGCGACGGCGTACGCCTTCATCGTCGACCCCACCTGAGTCGGCGCCATCGCGAAGTTGACCTGGTCCTTGGGGCCGCCACCGGTGTAGTCGCGTCCACCGATCATCGCTCTCAGCGCCCCGGTTGCGGGCTCGACTGCGGACAACGCGACGTGGAGCTGAGGGTGGCCGTCCGGCCGCTGCTCACTGACCGCCTTGGCCGCCGCGAGGGCGTCGCGCCAGTCGAGCGTGGTCACGACCTTGAGCCCGCCACCGTTGATCTCCTCGTCGGAGAACTTCAGGGTCTGTAGCTTCTGCTGCACGAGGTTGAGCAGGTAGCCCCGCTGTCCGCCGTAGTTGCTGACCTCGGGGATCTCGGGGAACTTCGGTAGGTGCTTCTCGAACTTGGCTGCCCGCTCACCGTCGAGGTTGCCCATCGACACCATGCCGTCCAGCACGTACCGGTAGCGCGCGAGGAGGTCCTGCTTGGCGGCTTTGCCGCCAGCCGGGTCGAGCGTGCCCGGTGAGTTGAGCACCGACGCCAAGACCGCGCTCTCGGGGACCGTCAGGTCCTTGGCGTCCTGGTCGAAGAACGCCTTGGACGCGGCCTGGATGCCGTAGGCGCCTCGGCCGAAGTAGATCGTGTTGAGGTATCCCTCGAGGATCTCGTCCTTGCTCAGGGTGTTCTGGACCTTGACGGCGAGGAAGGCCTCCTTGATCTTGCGCTTCCAGGTGCGCTCCTGGGACAGGTACAAGATCTTGACGTACTGCTGGGTGATCGTAGAGGCGCCTTGGGTGCTGCTGCCGGAGTGCAGGTTGCTCCAGGCTGCGCGCAAGATGCCCTTGGGATCGACACCTTGGTTGGTCTCGAACGAACGGTCCTCCGCCGACATCGCCGCGTCCTGGATCGACTTCGGCATCTGCGACAACGGGATGCTCTGGCGGTTCTGCAAGGAGAACTGGCCCAACACGTGCCGACCGTCGGAGTAGTACACGGTTGTCGTCTGGGCCTGGAAGTCGGTGTTGGGATTGGGGATGTCGATCATCTTGTACGTGATGTAGACCGCGATCGCAGCCAGCACCAGGCCGCTGAAGCCCACGATCGAGCCCCATTTGAAGGTCTTCTTGGCGGCGTGCCGCGCCTTCGGCCAGCCCGACAGGTCGCGCATCTTGACCTTGCCGTTCTTCCCGGTTCCGACGGGCTTCCCGGTTCCGACGGGCTTGCCGTTCTTGGTGGCCGGGGACGTGCCCTTGGTGGCCGCGCCCGCTCCGGTCGCGGGCTTGGCCTCAGGGCCACCGGTCGCCTTGCGCGCACCGGGGCGGGCGGCACGGCGGCCCGGGCCGCTCGCGGGAGGTTGATTGTCGCTCACAGGAAGTCTTTCGGTCTTTGCTCAGGGGGCTGGTCAGAGCGGGTCGGGGCTGGATCAAGAGTGCCATCACTGATCGGGAGCTACCGGCGTGGCACGCGCCGGTGCGTGTCAGGTCGGTCTCAGTAGTCGTCGTCCTCGACGGTGCGTCGTCGTCGCGGTGGCTTGCGTGGTCGACCGTCACCCACAACGTAGGACTCGACCAGATGGTTCCAGCCGCAGCTGCGGCACACCTCGAGGACGTAGATCCGGATCTCCCCGTGCTCGTGCGCCATCGCCTCGATCTCCGGGCGCGACTTGATCCGGCCCGAGTACTGGCCCAGCTCGTCTCCGAAGACGTACGACAGGTGGGCCAGCTCGGGCTTCTTGCACACCGGGCACGGACTCGGCGCCGGCTCGCCATGGTGCTTGGCGGCACGCAGCGTGTACGGGTCAGCGTCGCACACGTCCTCAACAGCGGCGCCACCGCCGCGAAACAGGGTCGCCAAGGTCGCCCGCCTCTGCAGCGAGTAGTCGATGACCGAGCGTTGCGACCACATAGTGCCTTCGAGAGTACGAGAAGAGATCGGCTGGTTTCCAACTGGCGCCCACCCCTCGGAGATGCGAGCTCGTAGCGTTGCGATGTATCATTGCGATACATGGGATCGATAGGTGCAACCGAGAGGTCGCAGCGATCGGGCGCACGGCATGACCGATCATCGGACCCGCAACGACGAAGGAGCCGACGTGGCCAAGCGCGGTGACTCCCTCGAGCTAGCAGTCCTCGGCCTGCTGCACGAGGCACCGATGCATGGCTACGAGCTGCGCAAACGCGTGACCGCTCTGCTGGGATGGGGACGCGTGCTGTCGTACGGCTCGCTCTACCCGTGCCTGAAGCAGATGCTGCGCGACGGACTCATCGCCGAGGACACCGAGCAGGACGAGGTGCCGGCGGGCGGCACGCCGCGGGCGGGGCGGCGCGGCAAGATCGTCTACAAGCTGACCGCCGACGGCAAGGAGCGCTTCGCGACGCTCGTGTCCGCTACCGGTCCGAGCGCGTGGGAGGACGACAACTTCGGCGTCCACTTCGCGTTCTTCGGCTCCACCACCGCCGAGACCCGGATCCGCATCCTCGAAGGTCGGCGCAGCCGGCTGGAGGAACGGCTCGACGGAGTGCGCACGTCACTGGCGCGCTCTCGCGAACGGGTCGACGCCTACACCTTGGAGCTGCAGCGGCACGGCCTCGAGTCGGTCGAGCGAGAGGTTCGCTGGCTGACCGAGCTGATCGACTCCGAGCGACGAGTCGACGTACCAGAAACCACCACCAGCACCAGCACCAGCACCAGCACCGACGGAACACCGTCCGGTGCCGACAACCGGGAATGAGGAGAGCCGCA
Organism: Propionibacteriales bacterium; assembly: GCA_038259225.1. GTDB lineage: Bacteria > Actinomycetota > Actinomycetes > Propionibacteriales > Nocardioidaceae > JANLYC01. The sequence goes on along the minus strand of JBBSPA010000002.1, from coordinate 68,109 downwards.
TGGCTTCGGTCCGTGTAGCGATCGTGGGCGTAGGCAACTGCGCCACGTCGCTGATCCAGGGCGTTCACTACTACCAGGACGCCGATCCGTCGGGGAGCGTTCCCGGACTGATGCACGTCCAGTTCGGTGACTACCACGTCCGCGACGTCGAGTTCGTGGCGGCGTTCGACGTCGATGCCAAGAAGGTCGGCTTCGACCTGGCAGACGCCACTGCCGCCAGCGAGAACAACACCATCAAGATCTGTGACGTGCCGCCAACCGGCGTCACCGTCCAGCGCGGGCCTACCCTCGACGGGCTCGGCAAGTACTACCGAGAAACCATCGACGAGAGCGACAGCGAGCCCGTGGACATCGTGGCGGTGCTCAAGGACACCCGGGCCGACGTGCTGGTGTCCTATCTCCCGGTGGGCTCGGAGGAGGCCGACAAGTTCTACGCCCAGTGCGCGATCGACGCGGGCGTGGCCTTCGTCAACGCGCTGCCCGTCTTCATCGCCTCCGACCCGGTGTGGGCCAAGAAGTTCGAGGATGCCGGTGTCCCGATCATCGGCGACGACATCAAGTCGCAGGTCGGAGCGACGATCACGCACCGCGTGCTGGCCAAGCTCTTCCAGGACCGCGGCGTCGTGCTGGATCGTACCTATCAGCTCAACGTCGGCGGCAACATGGACTTCAAGAACATGCTGGAGCGTGATCGGCTGGAGTCGAAGAAGATCTCCAAGACGCAGGCCGTGACGTCCAACATCGACCACGACCTCGGGGCCAAGAACGTTCACATCGGGCCGTCGGACTACGTGCAGTGGCTCGATGACCGCAAGTGGGCCTACGTACGCCTCGAGGGCCGTGCCTTCGGCAACGTGCCGCTGAACATGGAGTACAAGCTCGAGGTCTGGGACTCCCCCAACTCCGCCGGCATCATCATCGACGCCATCCGCGCCGCCAAGATCGCCAAGGACCGTGGCATCGGTGGCGCCCTGCTCTCGGCGTCGTCGTACCTGATGAAGTCCCCTCCGGTACAGCGCCCCGACGACGAGGGTCGGACCTCGGTCGAGGCCTTCATCCGCGGCGAGGTCGAGCGCTAGCCGTGATGACCAGCAGCATGATCGTTTGACGCGAGGCCCCGTCTGTCCCGGCAGGCGGGGCCTTGTCACGTCCGGCGATGTCAGCAAGGCAAACCCTCAGTGCGCAAGCCAGGTTTGCCTAGTTGCCTATCCGGGCGGATAGATCACTAGGCCAACCGCAGCCGGGGCAGGTGGTCACGGGTCACGGGTCACGGCGTGGGGGTGGTCGGCGGGACGTGGCAGACCAGACCGAGCGTGTTGCCCTCGGAGTCGCTGACGAACGCCATCCACTCCTCGGTGCCCGCCGGGCCAAGGATGTCGTCACTGTGCCGGAAGATGACGTGGGGCTCACCCACGACGTCCACGCCCTGGCTGCGCAGCGACTCGACCCGGTCGTGCAGGTCGGGCACCTCCAGATAGATCAGCGCGCTGGGCGCAGCGACATCGAGCAGCAGGCGTACGCCGTCGAGGTCGAAGAACACCAGCCCTGGAGGGTCGAAGCGCGCCGTCGCCGGTGCGCCGAGCAAGGTGGCGTAGAACTGCTCGGCCCGGTCGAGGTCAGCGGCGTGCTGCGCCACCTGCACGACGCGCATCACCGGCTCCTTGGATAGCATGCCTATTGGTTAGTAGGGATGCTATACATGATCGGTGACCGTTGACAAGGGGGAGGCGCGAGCCACCGCTCGGGCGTTGAACACCGGCGCGATCCACCTGCTGCGCGCCCTGCGACGCGCGGACCGGCTCTCTGGCCTTACCCCCGCTCGGCTGTCGGCGCTGTCGGTACTGGTCTTCGGCGGACCCTGCTCGCTGGGCCGGCTGGCTCGGGCCGAGGACGTGGCCGGTCCCACGATGACGCGGATCGTCGACGGGCTCGAGGCGGCCGGGCTGGCTCGACGTACCCCCCATCCCGACAGCGCCCGGTCGGTGCTGATCTGTGCCACCGACGACGGCACCGCGCTGATGCACGGCGCTGCCGATCGCCGGCTCGACTTGATCGTCGAGGGACTGCATCGGTTGTCTGTCGACCAAACCACCCGGGTCGTCGCCGCGGCACCGGACCTGGTCGAGCTCGCGACAGTCGTCCGCGAGGCCGCCGACGGCGACGGCGGCGAGCCGGCTTGATGAGCGACCACGCAGTGCTGACAGCACGACTGCGTGCAGCCGGTTGCGTCTTTGCCGAGCGCGAGGCGGTCCTGATCGCGGCAACGTTCGCGGCCGGACCCACGCGCGAGCGGGCGGTGCGACGCCGGGCCGGCGGTGAGCCGTTGGAGTACGTCGTCGGGGCGGCCGAGTTCGCCGGGGTCACGGTAGCGATCGGACCGCCGGCCTTCATCCCCCGGGCCCGGGCCACCGCGATCGTCGACACCGCCGACCGCGTCGCCTCCGGGCCGAGCCCGGGCCGAGCCCTCACCGCACTGGACCTCGGTTGCGGCACGGGAGCCCTCGCGGCGGCCCTGTGTCGTCGCCATCCTGACTGGACGGTGCACGCCAGTGAGTCCGATCCTGACGCCGTGCCCTGGGCGGAGCGAAACGGCGCGGAGTTCCGCTTCACGGTGCATGCAGGACCCTGGTTCGAACCACTGCCCCGAGAGCTACAGGGAGGCCTCGACCTCGTGGTCGCCCATCTGCCGTACGTGCCCAGCGACCAGGTCGCGCTGCTGCCCCGAGACTTCCGTGACCACGAACCCCGGCACACTGTCGACGGCGGCCCCGACGGGCTCGACCCGCTGCGCGCTGTCTGCGCGGCCTGCCTGCCGTGGCTGTCATCGACCGGGGTGCTCGTCACGCAGGTCGGATGGGACCAGGTCGACCCGGCGACCTCGATCGCCACGGCGGCGGGCCTCGCGATCGAGCCCGCTGTTGCAGCCGACGGTGGCGACGCCGACGAGGACGCGGTGGTCCTGGTGCTGCGACCTGGCGACGTCAGCAAGACCGCGTGATGCACTTCGCGGCTGCGCTTCGGCACCTGCTGAGACGACGACGGTTCCGCCAGCTCTTCGCCGTCCGGGTCACCAGTCAAGCCTCGGACGGCGTCTTCCAGGTGGCGCTGGCGTCGTACGTGCTCTTCTCACCGGAACGGCAGCCTGACGCGGCCTCGATCGCCGGGGCTCTGGCAGCCGTGTTGCTGCCGTTCAGCGTGCTGGGTCCGTTCGTCGGCGTCTTTCTGGACCGGTGGAGCCGCCGCCAGGTGCTGCTGGTCGCGAACCTGGTGCGGTTGGTTCCGGTGCTCACGGTGGCGGCACTCATCGCCACCGACCTCGACGGCCCGGCGCTGTTCGCGATGATCTTGGTCGCGTTCAGCATCAACCGGTTCTTCCTGGCGGGACTCTCAGCGGCCCTCCCGCATGTCGTCGCCCGAGACGAGTTGGTGCTGGCGAACTCGATCACCCCCACCAGCGGCACTCTCGCGTTCATCGTCGGTCTTGGGGCTGCGTCGGTGCTTCGTGGGCTGATCCCGGGCAACGCCGACATCGTCGTGGTGGCGATCGCTGCGCTGGGCTACCTCACGGCGGCGCTGCTCGCTCTGCGGCTGCCGCGACCCCTGCTCGGCCCGCACTTCGACGCCTCCATGGGCGAAGTCAAGGAGCAGGTACGCCACGTGGTCACCGGCTTGTCGGCCGGGGTACGGCACCTGCGTCAACGTCCCGCGGCTGCGCAGGCGCTGGCGGTCATCGCAGCGCACCGCTTCTGCTACGGCTTGTCGACGGTGGCGACGATCCTGCTCTACCGCAACTACTTCCACGACCCGGCCGACACCGACGCCGCGCTCGCCGGCCTCTCCATCGCGATCTTGGTGTCGGGGATCGGGTTCCTCCTCGCGGCGGTCCTCACTCCGGTCGCGACGGCGCGCCTGACGCCGCCGCGATGGATGGTCGTCCTGCTCGCCGCGGCCGCACTGGTCGAGGTCTTTCCCGGTGGGCTCTACACCGAGTCCGCGCTCCTCGTGGCCGCCTTCGTCCTCGGCCTCTCGGCGCAGGGCGTCAAGATCTGCGTCGACACGATCGTGCAGACGACCGTCGACGACGCGTACCGCGGCCGGGTCTTCTCGCTGTACGACGTGATCTTCAACGTGGTGTTCGTGGCGGCCGCCGCGGTCGGCATCGTGATCGTCCCCACCAGCGGCAAGTCGTACGCCGCGTTGGGCATCATCGCCGCCGGGTACGCGATCACCGCGATCGGGTACGCCCGTACCACGTCGGTGCGGACCCCCGCCCTCCTCCGTTGAGCGCGCAGGTGGTGCAGGTTGAGTGCGCACTCAGTGCAGGTTGAGCGCGCAGGCGGTGCAGGTTCAGTGCGCACTCAGTGCAGGCTGGCTCTACTGCCCTGACTCCGGTTGTGACTGCCACCAGCCGAGGAGCTCTTCGCGGGCACGGCTCTCCCCGAGGGGGCCGTCGTCCATCCGTCGCTCCAGCAGGAACTGGTAGGCGCGACCGACCATCGGGCCGGGGTCGATCCCCAACGTGTCCATGATCTGTTGGCCGTCGAGGTCGGGCCGGATCGACGCCAGCTCCTCCTCCTCGGCGAGCCGAGCGATCCGTGCCTCCAGATCGTCATACGTACGCGCCAGCCGCTCGGCCTTACGCCGGTTGCGCGTGGTGCAGTCCGCCCTGGTCAGGATGTGCAGCCGTTCGAGCAGCGGACCCGCGTCGCGGACGTACCGGCGGACCGCTGAGTCGGTCCACTCACCACCGCCGTAGCCGTGGAAGCGCAGATGCAGCTCGACCAGCTTCGCGACGTCGTTGACCTCCGCGCCGGAGAACCGCAGCTCCTTCAGCCGCTTGGCCGTCATCTTGGCGCCGACGACGTCGTGATGATGGAACGTCACGGACCCGTCGTCGCTGAACCGCCGGGTCCGCGGCTTGCCGACGTCGTGCATCAAGGACGCCAACCGGGTGACGAGGTCCGGCCCGTCTGGAAGGCGGCCCTCGAGGGCGATCGCCTGGTCGAGGACCGTCAGCGTGTGCTCGTAGACGTCCTTGTGGCGCTGGTGCTCGTCTCGCAGGAGGCGCAGCGCCGGAAGCTCGGGCAGTACCTGGTCGGCCAGGCCCGTCTCGACAAGCAGCATCAGGCCCAGCCGCGGGTTGGGCGCGAGCACCAGCTTGACGAGCTCGTCGCGCACGCGCTCGGCCGACACGATCGAGATCCGCTCGGTCATCGCACGCATCGCGGTGACGATCTCCGGCGCGACCGAAAAGCCGAGCTGGGCCACGAAGCGGGCCGCGCGCATCATCCGCAACGGGTCGTCGCCGAAGGACTCCTCCGGCGTACCAGGAGTACGCAACGCTCCCGACGCCAGGTCCCGAACCCCGCCGAACGGATCGACGAAGTCGCCGTCGGGCAGGGACAGCGCCATCGCGTTGACCGTGAAGTCCCGGCGCCTGAGGTCGGTCTCGAGGTCGTCGCCGAACGCCACGTCCGGCTTTCGCGAGGAGGGCGAGTAGGAGTCTGCCCGGTACGTCGTGATCTCGACCTCGTCAGTGCCCAACCTCGCCCCGATCGTGCCGAAGTCGCGGCCCATGTCCCACATGGCGTCCGCCCACCCACGCAGAAGAGCCTCGATCTCGTCGGGCCGGGCCGAGGTGGTGAAGTCCAGGTCCCGTGAGGTCCGCTCGAGCAGCAGATCGCGCACTGGCCCACCGACCAGCGCCAGGGTGTGACCGGCAGCGCGGAAGCGCTCAGCAAGCGGGACCACCACCGGGTGCGCGGCGACCAGCGCCGGCACGCTCACGGCCTGCAGGTGAGACAGCGGACGCCTGGAGCCGTCGGGAGCGTCGTGGACAGCGGGCTTCGGCACGATGCCTCACTCTAGTGGCGCCGAGGAGAAGTCCTTTCACCCCCGCGACGCACAACCCCGCCGACGAGGGTGACCAGCAGGCGCGGTGTCGTCGGCACGGATGGCCCGGACCACGCTTCGACATGGCCTAGCCTTGACGCATGCTCTGGGCCGTCGACGTGCCGTGCTGCGCCGTGTCGCAGGACACGTCACGGGTCCTCCGGTGAGCCACGGAACCGTCCGCCGCAACGTCGCCCGACGTCGGCTGATGACGCTCAGCGCGCTGGTCGTCTCCGGCCTGCTGGTCTGCGCGTCCGCGGCGGCCGGGTACGCCGCCCCGCACAACTCGCCGCTCCTCGCTCAGGGTCGCCCCGGCTCGACCCTGGCTGAGCTCGAAGCAGCCACCGCCGCGCCCAAGCCCCCGACACCGCCCACGCCGCCGACGCCTGCGCCGGAAACCCGCCTCGAGCGCTCGACCAGCCTGGAGGCGACGATCGCTTCGGTGTCGCCCACCGCCCTCGAGCGTCGCCGGGATGTCACGATCAAAGGGGTGCTCGACAACGGCAGCGAGACCACGTTCGACAACGCCAAGGTCTACCTGGACATCGGCTACGACCCGGCCGCCTCGCGACAGACCTTGACGGAGTTCGCGGCCAACACGGCAGGGTTCGGCAACCGGGTCGTCGAGATCGGCTACTTCGACGAGATCGGCCGGCTCAAACCGGGGACGTCGACGCCGTACCGGCTCAAGGTGCCTTTCGGGAAGCTGCCGATCAGCCAGCAGCCCGGCATCTACCACGTCGGCGTGACGGTGATCGCCGGCCAGGACGTCCGCGAGCCGGTCGCCCGGGCCGACACCCTGCTGCCTCTGCTGCCGGACGCTTCCTCGGGTCAGCCAACCGGACGAACTCGGGTGCTGACCCTGATCCCGCTGGCGGCACAGATTCGTCGTACGTCGTCCGGCGTCTTCCTCGACGACGACCTGGCCGGCTTGATCTCCTACGGTGGCCAGCTCCGAAATCTCCTCGACTTCGTGGCCGCGGCACCTCCGGACACCTTGGAGGTCGTGCTGGACCCGGCGCTGCGCCAAGCGGTCGCCGACATGGCCTCCGGCTACCAGGTCCAGACGCTGGCCGAGTTCACCGCAGGCGAGCAGCCCCAGCGCGGCCAAGGGCAGGCGCTGGCGCAGCAGTGGCTGGACGACCTCGACACCGCTGTTCAACGTCAGGACCTGCTCTTCATGGCCTGGTCCAGCCCGGACACCAGCGCGCTCGGCTCACACCGGATGTCCGGGATCGTCAAGGCGGCGGTTCGGGCCAGCCAGCGATACGCGGCCGACCAGCGGATCACCGCAACCGTTGCCAGCTGGCCGTACGCCGGAGCAGCCACTCGGCGCGGCCTGGCCGTGGCCGCGATCGCCGACGCCCCGCTGCGCATCGTCTCCCAGCGCAGCCTGGTCAACCTCCGAGGGGACCCCGGCGGCCCTTACCCACCCAGCCAGGTCCTGATCGCCACCGCCGCCGGGCAGACCACCGCACTGGTGACCCGGACCGATGTCGCCGGGGACGTCATCTCCCCCGACCTGACCGGCGACCAGCTGCTGCACGACATCGTCGCCGAGGCCACTGTGCGAGCCCTCGACGGTGAGCGTGCCGCGACATCGGTGATCGCGGTTCCGTTCGGCTGGGACCCCGGAAATGACCTGAGCGCGAAGGACTTGCAGCGTGCCTACACCTTTCCGACAGTGGCGCCAACGACCGCGAACGCCACCGTCCAGGAGACCGCGGCGCCGTACAACGGGCCGATCCGGATGCCGAGGATCGTGGCCGGGCTTTCCGACAGCGTCCTGACCTCGATCGCGCAGCTGCGCAACGCGGGGCGGATCTACACCGAGCTGCTGACCAACGAGCAGCAGGCCGCTACCCGGTTCGACCAGAACCTCGGGTCCGCGGGAACCTCGCTGTGGCGCAACGACTCCGTCGCCCGCGCCGCGGTCTACGGTCAGGAAGCTGGTCAGGCGGCGCGCAGGACCGCACGCGTCCGGGTCACCGGCCCGACGTTCCTGGCCCTCTCCAGCGCCTCGGGACGCTTCCCTCTCACCGTCACCAACGGACTGCCCGACCCGGTGAGCGTCCGGGTCGTCGTACGGGCGGACAACCCGGCCGTTCGGGTCGACCCGATCGAGAGGATCGACCTCGAACCCGGCCAGCGGCGCGACCTCGAGGCGACCGCCCGGACGAGTGGTTCGGGCCTCACCACGGTCCGCATCCAGCTCACGACCACGAACCGGCTACCGGTCGGCGAGTCCTGGAACTTCGACATCCGATCGACCCAGATCGGCCTGGCGATCTGGATCGGCATGGGCGTGGTCGTCGCGATCCTGTTCGCCGCGGCCGGTCGTCGCATCTACCAACGCATCCGCAGTGGTGGGCTGCAGCCGCGTGAGGAGCCGAACCCATGAGCTGGTGGCAGCCGCCGACCCAGCCCTCACCCGACCTGCGTGCGCCCGCCGAGACACCCCAGGACATGCCTGAGGACGTGTCCGACCAGGCATCCGGACTGAGCAGTCGGAGCATCCTGTCCGCCAGCGGGCTGATGGCGGCCGGAACGCTGATCTCACGGCTCACCGGATTCGTCCGCGCCGCGCTGCTGGCCGCGGCACTCGGCCTGTCGTTGAACGCCGAGGTGTTCAACGTCGCCAACACGATCCCCAACAGCCTCTACATCTTGGTGGCCGGCGGCGTGTTCAACACCGTCTTGGTGCCCCAGCTCGTCCGCGCGATCAAGGGTGACGCCGACGGAGGGGACGCCTACGCCAACCGGATCATCACGCTCGGCGCGGTCGTCCTGGCCGGTGTCACCGCCGTCTTGGTGATCGCGGCTCCGGTCCTGATGCGCCTGGTCGTCGACAGCCGCTACTTCACTGATCCCGCGCTCGCCGCCGAGCGGGAGTCCCTGATCGACTTCGCCCGCTGGTGCCTGCCACAGATCTTCTTCTACGGCATGTTCGTGCTGGTCGGTCAGATCCTGAACGCGCGGCGGCGGTTCGGGCCGATGATGTGGGCACCCATCGCCAACAACGTGCTGTCGATCGCAGTGATCGTCACCTACCTCTTCGTGTACGCCGGTGAGCCCCCCCGCGGCGGGTTCTCGACCAGCCAGGAGGTCCTGCTCGGCCTCGGGTCGACTCTGGGCATCGTGCTGCAGACGCTGATCCTGCTTCCCTACCTACGCGCCAGCGGCTTTCGAATCCGTCCCCGGTTCGACTTCCGCGGCACCGGACTCGGTCACACGCTGCGGCTGGGACTGTGGACCGTCGGCTTCGTGATCGTCAACCAGCTCGCGTTCTACGTCATGGTGCATCGAGCGACGTCGGGCCCGGCCACGGCGACGCAAGGCGAGTCCTCGGCCAGTGGCTACACCGTCTACGCGAACGCCTTCCTGTTCACCCAGGTGCCGCACTCGATCGTCACGGTGTCGCTGGCCACCGCGACCATGCCCATCGTGTCCGCGATGGCCGCCGACGGCCGGCTTGGCGACGTTGCACGCGAGATGGCCTCCACCCTACGGACCGTCCTGGCCGTGATCGTGCCGTTCGCCGTGGCGCTGGTCGCTGTCGGTCCCGCACTGGCCACGGTGATGTTCAGCTGGGGCGCGTCGGCCGGTGACACGGGACCACTGGGCAACACGTTGATCGCCTTCGCTCCCGGCATGTTGATGTTCAGCGTCCACTACGTCGTGCTGCGCGGCTTCTACGCCGTCGAGGACACCCGGACACCCTTCTTCATCCAATGCGTGATCTCCGCGGTGAACATCACGTTGGCGATCACTTTGACGATGGTGGTGAGCCCTGAGCACGTCGCACCGGCACTTGCCCTGGCCTACGGGGCGTCGTACGCCGTGGGGGCCGTCGTCTCGCTCAGCGTCCTCTCGCACCGCCTCGGTGGCCTGGACCGCCGAGGACTGCTCGGCTTCGTCGCCCGGCTGACGGCGGCGGCCGTCCCCGCCGCCCTGCTCGCCGCCGGAACCCTCGCCGGCCTGGAGGTGTTGGGCCTCGATGTCGGCGTCAAGCGCGAATCGCTGGTCCTGCTTGCCGTCGGCGGCTGCGTCGGAGTGCTGGCGTACGTCGTGCTCGCCCGCCTGCTGCGGATCCACGAGATCACCCAGGTGTTGACGCTCGTCACGCGTCGGGCCCGGGCCCGGGCCCGCGGCAGGTAACCCGCCTAGGACCACGTACCCCGCGCGGGGGGATACGGACCCCGCCGCAGACGACATCCGAGCAGCGGTTGATGCCAGGTAACGGGGCCCTCGACGGCCTACCATGAAACCGGCAGTGCAACGGCGACGAACAACGAGAGACAAGGAGGATCGTGAGCGCACATCTGGTCGAACCGGGCAGTGTGCTCGCTGATCGGTACGTCATCGAGGATCTCCTCGCCGTCGAGGGCGATTCCGACTCGTGGCGTGCCCGGGACAAGATTCTCGCGCGCTCGGTCGTCCTCCAGATCCTGCCCTCCAGCTCGCCGTACGCCCCCGAGCTCTTGGCCGCGGCCAAACGGGCCTCCCGCGTGGTCGATCCGCGCATCCTCCAGGTCCTCGACGCCGTCGACGACGGTGAGCTCGCCTACGTCGTGCGGGAGTGGGCCACCGGCCAGTCCCTCGATGTCGTGCTCGGTGAGGGACCCATGCCTGCCCGTCGCGCGACCTGGCTGATGCGCGAGGTGGCGGCCGCGATGTCGAACGCGCACCGGATGGGTCTGCCCCACCGGCGACTGGCCCCCGACACGGTGGTGGTCACCAAGTCCAGTGGCATCAAGCTGATCGGGCTCGGCACGTTCGCTGCGCTGCGCTCGGAGACCGACGACGAGAGCGCGGTCGATCCGGAGGCCGCCGACACCGGCGACGTGGGGCGACTGCTCTACGCCTGCCTGACCGCGCGCTGGCCGGGCGGCCCCAACTCCGGCCTGCCGGCGGCGCCCACCGAGCACGGTCGCTTGCTGCGGCCGCGACAGGTGCGTGCTGGGGTCCCGCGCAATCTTGATGTGGTCTGCGACCGGATCCTCGGTGACCCGCCCCGTTACGGAGAGCCCATCACCGACGTGGAGGAAATTCACGACAATCTGAACCGGATCCTGTCCGAGGACGGCTTCACGGGGGGCGGCGTCGGTCTGGCAGCCCCGGCCAACCCCGCGTCACCAGTGACCGCCGAGCCACCCCCGGCGCTGCTGCCACGTGATGACGGCGGCCCGGTGACCGGCGAACAGGCGTCGTACGTGGACGTCCCCCAGCGTGAACGGTCCGCACTGCGTCGTACCGTGATGGCCACGATCGTGGCAGTCCTCGTGCTTGGAGCAGCTCTGCTCGCCTACCTGGTCGGGCAGAACGGCGACGGCAACGGGCCGGCGTCGAACACCCCGACGACCGCGAGCGGACCGACGAGTGGAGCGCTCAAGCAGATCTCCATCGTCGAGGGCGCCAGCTTCGACCCCCCACCAGGATCCGGGGACGAGAATCCCGAGCAGGTCCCGCTGGCGTTCGACGGCAAGCCGGCCACTTCTTGGCCGACGATGACCTACTTCACGCCTTTGGAAGGACAAAAGGCCGGCGTCGGGCTCATCCTCGACCTTGGAAGCGTGCAGCAGGTCTCGCAGGTGAATGTCCGGCAGGGTGCGGTTCCGACCGACATCGAGCTACGCGCGGCACCGGCCAAGGCCAGCACGCCTCCGACCGGATCGGCCGACGACTACCCGCTCGTCCAGGCTCTGACCGACGCCGGGACCAGCGCGTCCTTCCAGCCGGATCAGCCGGTGCGCACCCGCTACCTGCTGATCTGGCTGACCAAGCTGCCGCAGGACAGCACCGGTTCCTACAAGGGCCTGATCTCCGAGATCAAGGTCTACGGGTGAGCCCGGCCGACACCCACGAGACACCGGGCAGACCCCTGGCCGAACCCGACGACGCTGCCGCTGTCGGCCCGCGCGACGACCGGGATCTGCTCGCCGCCCACGTAGCCGGTGACGACGAGGCGTTCGCTGAGCTGGTACGCCGCCACCGTGACCGGCTGTGGGCGGTCGCGCTACGCACCACCGGAGATCGTGAAGAGGCATCCGACGCGCTGCAGGACGGTCTCATCTCAGCCTTCCGCCGGGCCGAGACGTTCCGCGGGGACGCTCAGGTGACGACCTGGCTGCACCGAATCGTCGTCAACGCGTGCCTGGACCGGATGCGTCGGCGCAAGTCCCGCCCGACCGAAGGGCTGCCGGACGACGAGGACCGAGCGGCTGAGCTGGCCATGGAACCGGCCGAAGACCCCGTCGAGGTGAGCGAACGGCGTACCGACGTGATGGCGGCGCTGGCTCAGCTTGCCGACGAGCAACGTGCGGCCTTGGTCCTGGTCGACATGGAGGGCTACTCCGTCAACGAGGCCGCCGCGATTCTCGACTGCGCCCCTGGCACGGTCAAGAGCCGGTGCTCGCGGGGTCGGGCGCGGCTGGTCCCGCTGCTGACCCAGTACCGGCGGGCGCGCTCCCCCGACCTTCCAGCGGACCTCGCAGCAGACCTCCCAGCGGACTCGCCACCGGAACAGTCGCCGGGGCGGCCGCTGCGCGACTCGTCGGAGGACCCGGTCAGGTCACGGAACCATCACGGGACCGGCCACGTCCAAACAGGTGTCCCGTCGACGACGACGGACTCAGACCGCACACCTGGCCCGGAGGCCGAGCAGGCCTCCGGTCCCCCCGACTACGGAGGCAACGCGCTGTGAGCGCCACCTGGCACCCGACGATCGAGCAGATCGCCGATCACGACGCCGGATCGGCGTCCGCCGAGGACGCCCAGCAGGTCGCGGAGCATCTGGCCGACTGCGCACAGTGCCGCGGAGTTTCCGAGCAGCTGGGGCAGGTGAGCGAAGCCCTGGGCGTGGTCGGAGCATCGATCGAGCCGATTCCGGCCGATGTCGCGGACCGCCTGGACGCGGCGCTGGCCACGGCGGCGAGCGAGCGCGAGGCCGGGGTCCCGTCGCTCGCCGAGCGCCGCGATCAACGGTCCGTGGCCGGTACGTCCTCGAGCGACTCGACCGGTCCCACGGCGCGCCGGGGCCGCTGGGTCCTCGGGTCGGCGGCTGCGGTCGCGGTGTTCGCGATCGGTGCCGCGATCGCCTCCAACGGGCTGCAGGGCGGCAGCGGACGAAGCGACTCCGCGACGAGCTCCGCCGACCAGGAAGCCGGCGCCCATCAAGACTCGTCTGCAGGCAGCGGCTCGAGTGCTCCGCAAGCCGCTCCGACAACCAAGGACTCGGCAAGTCCTGAGCCCGAAGTGAATCGCCTGCGGCAGACGCCAAGTCTCGACGCGGCCAACGTGTCGCAGTTCGCGGGGCGGCTCTCCCGTGGTGAGGTCGGCGCGATGAGCGTGGCGGTCTCTCGCTGTCGCGTGCCAAACCCGGCCGCTGCTGCGGCGTCGCAAACGCCGGTCAGCGCCCTGGTGTCCTACGAAGGTCGCAGTGCCGTCCTCCAGGTCGAGCGCTCCCCGCGTCGACTGACGGTCTACGCGTGCCCCGGCCCCGCCCGGGTGCTGTACAGATCCAGCTACTGACGTGGGCGGTCCGGCGCCTCAGCAGTCACTCACGAACCAGCCGTCACTGACGGCGATCGGGCGGCGTGCGCTGACCGGTGCGCCTGCTCGGGCGGGAATGTCGAACGCCTAGGATCGGTTGACACCCACGTGCCCGCTGGTATGCCGGGCAGGTCTGACAGAGCAGGCAACGAAAGCAGGAGCAGTGTCGAGCGACGTCCGCAACGTCATCATCATCGGGTCCGGTCCGGCCGGCTACACCGCCGCCATCTATGCAGCCCGGGCCGACCTCAAGCCTCTGGTCTTCGAGGGCTCGGTGACCGCAGGCGGTGCGTTGATGAACACCACCGATGTCGAGAACTTCCCGGGCTTCCCCGACGGCATCATGGGCCCGGCGCTGATGGACGACCTGCGTAAGCAGGCTGAGAAGTTCGGCGCCGAGCTGGTCGCCGACGACATCACCGACGTCAGCCTGCAAGGCGACGTCAAGACCGTCATCGACAGCAGCGGCACCGCGCACCAGGCCAAGGCGGTGATCCTTGCAATGGGCTCGGGCTACCGAAAGCTCGGTCTTCCCAACGAGGACGCGTTGTCCGGTCATGGCGTCAGCTGGTGTGCGACCTGTGACGGCTTCTTCTTCCGCGACCAGCACATCGCGGTCGTCGGTGGCGGCGACTCCGCCGTCGAGGAGGCGACGTTCCTGAGCCGGTTCGGCTCGAAGGTCACGATCATCCATCGCCGCGACGAGCTGCGCGCCAGCAAGATCATGGCCGCCCGCGCACTGTCCAACGACAAGATCGAGTTCGCCTGGAACAGTGCCGTCGACGAGATTCTCGGCGACGGTCAGCTCGAGGGCGTGGTGGTCAAGGACGTCGAGACCGGCGAGACCCGCAAGCTCGATGCGACCGGCCTGTTCATCGCGATCGGGCACGACCCCCGTTCGGAGCTGGTCCGGGGCCAGGTCGACCTCGACGATGAGGGCTACGTGCTGGTCCAGGACGGCACCACTACGACCAACCTCGACGGCGTCTTCGCCAGCGGCGACCTCGTCGACCACAGGTACCGACAAGCAGTGACCGCCGCCGGCACCGGGTGCGCGGCCGCGCTGGACGCCGAGCGCTACCTGACCGCCCTGTCGGACGCCTGAGCTAGCGTCGCCGCAACAGACCTGCCGAACCCACCACCCCCGACACCAGGAGCACTGATGAGCAACCTCCCCGCCGTGACCGACAGCGACTTCGCGACCACGGTGCTCGAGTCCGACAAGCCGGTGCTGGTCGACTTCTGGGCAGAGTGGTGCGGGCCGTGCCGCCAGGTCGACCCGATCATCGACGAGATCGCCGGTGAGCACAGCGACAAGATGAGCTTCGTGAAGATGAACGTCGACGAGAACCCGGTCACCCCGGCGAGCTACCGCGTCACCGGCATCCCCGCGCTGAAGGTCTACAAGGGCGGCGAGGTCGTCAAGGAGATCGTGGGGGCCCGCCCGAAGGCCTTCATCCTCAACGAGCTGGCGGAGTACATCGGCGCCTAGTCCACACTACTGGTCCGCCACTGGTCCCCGACTCGTCTGCGACTAGGGCACCGGCCACGGGCCTGGCGGGTTGATCCGCTGGGCGACGCCCACCGGCGCTCGCTTCTTCTCCGGCCGGATCGCACCGAGCATCCGCTCGAGCGCCACCTCCACCTCGGCCCGCCAGGTCAGCACGTTACGCAGATCCAAACGCAGCCGCGGGTAGCGCGGGTGCGGTTGGACGGTCTTGAAGCCGACCGCGGTCAGGAACTGCGCCGGGATCACACAGGTGTGCTCGTGCCCGTGGGCGTCGGCGAACGCCTCGATCGCCTTGACACCCCGGCGCGCCAGCAGGTCCTTCACGACCGACTGGATCAGCACCCGGCCGAGACCCGAGGCGGCGAACTCGGGCAGGATCCGTGCCGTCATCAGCAGCACCGCGTCATCGCTGACGGTGCTACCACCGACCGGGCCGGACATGGCCACGTACTCCGGGGGGGCATAGAGCGCGAATCCGGCAACCTGCCCGTCGACGTACAGCATCCGGCCGCACGACCCCCACTCCAGCAGCACCGCAGAGATCCAGTCGTCCTTGAGGGCAGGCTCCGGCAGCCGGGTGCCGGATTCCCAGAACGCGCAGGACCGACAAGGATCGGGCAGATCACCCACGTTGTCCAACGTGATCGATACCAGTCTCCGGCCCATCAGCGCGTCCTCTCCGCCGACCGCGGGACCGCGACCACGAGGGCGCGGGTCCTCCCCGCGCAGCTGCTGCTGGTCACCGCTGACCTCCGTAGATCTCGCGACACGTCTCACCGCCCATGGTAGTAGCCACTCCGTCGCGACGTCAGCGGCGAGAATGGGTCGTCATGGACGGGACACGCGAGACCCGCGCCGGGTCGACGCCTGCCCGTCATACCCGGTTGGACGGCTACGTCGACCGGTACGCCGCGCGTACGCAGGCGATGAAGGCCTCGGAGATCCGAGCCTTGTTCGCGGTGGCGAGCCGTCCCGAGGTGGTCTCGTTGGCCGGCGGGATGCCAAACCTCTCCGGACTGCCACTGGATGCCGTGGCGGAATCGATCGGCGACCTGATCCGGACCGACGGAGCCTCGGCCATGCAGTACGGGTCCGGGCAGGGAGATCCGTTGCTGCGCGAACAGATCTGCGAGGTGATGACGCTGGAAGGTATCCACGCGCATCCCGACGACGTCGTGGTCACCGTCGGAAGCCAGCAGGGCCTCGACCTGGTCACTCGCATCTTCTGTGATCCCGGCGACGTGGTGCTGTGTGAGGCGCCAAGCTACGTCGGGGCGCTCGGTGTGTTCGGTGCCTACCAGTGCGACGTGGTGCATGTGGAGATGGACGACGACGGCCTGGTTCCCGAGATGCTGGAGCAAGCCATCGCCGCCGTGGCCGCCGCCGGCAAGCGGGCAAAGTTCCTGTACACGATCCCGACGTACCACAACCCTGCCGGTGTCACCTTGTCGACAAAGCGACGTGCGCAGGTCAGGGACATCTGCCGACGGCACGACGTGCTGCTCGTGGAGGACAACCCGTACGGACTGCTCGGGTTCGACGCCGAGCCACCGCGGGCGCTGCGAGCCGACGACGCCGAGCATGTGGTGTATCTCGGATCGTTCTCCAAGACCTTCGCGCCAGGATTCCGGGTCGGCTGGGTCGTGGCTCCACACGCCGTCCGCGAGAAGCTGGTGCTGGCGCAGGAGTCGGCCACGTTGTGCCCGCCCACCTTCAGCCAGCGCGCCATCTCCGCGTACCTGAGCCGACACGACTGGCGGCGCCAGGTCAAGGACTTCACCGAGCTCTACCGCGATCGGCGTGACGCGATGCTGGCTGCTCTGGAGGAGCACCTCGGCGATCGTCGTCTCGCGGGGGCGCGCTGGACCGTCCCCGCTGGCGGCTTCTACGTATGGCTGACCCTTCCCCAGGGGCTGGACTCCAAGGCGATGCTGCCCCGCGCCGTGACCGCCCGGGTGGCGTACGTTCCTGGCACGGCCTTCTACGCCGACGGTTTCGGCAGCCGGTGCCTGAGGTTGAGCTTCTGCTACCCGACACCGGAGCGGATCCACGAGGGGGTACGCCGGTTGGCTGCTGTCGTGGCCACCGAGCTCGAGCTGCGCGAGACCTTCGGCGCCATCGCCGACCACCTGCCCCGGGGCTACGAAGGCCCCCAGTCGGATCTGAGCTGACGCCATGACGAAGCCGTACAACCTGAACCGCGTGGTGATCTTGGCCGGCGGCCTGTCCCACGAGCGCGACGTGTCGCTGCGGTCGGGTCGCCGGGTCGCGGAGGCGATGGCCGGGGCGGGCCTGGACGTGACCGTCCGGGACGTCGATGCCGAGCTGATGAGCTGGCTACGGAACGAGAAGCCGGACTGCGTGATCCCGTTGCTGCACGGGGAGGCAGGCGAGGACGGCGCTCTACGAGAGGTGCTCGACCTCGCTGCGGTGGCCTACGTCGGCGCCGCACCGGCTGCGGCTCGGGTGGCCTTCGACAAACCGATCGCCAAGCAGGTCGTCGCCGGTGTGGGAATCCGCACCCCGGCATCCGTCGCCCTGCCGGCCGACACGTTCAGGGAAGTCGGCGCCGCAGCGGTGATGGAAGCCCTGGTGGACCGGCTCGGACTTCCGCTGTTCGTCAAGCCCGCCAAGGGCGGGTCGGCGCTGGGCTGCACCCGGGTGGATTCCGTGGCGGATCTGCCGAACGCGATGGTCGCGTGCTTCTCATACGGCCCGGTGGCCCTGGTCGAGCAGTGCGTCCTCGGAATCGAGGTTGCCCTCCCCGTGCTGGACGTGGGTCCGGACGGCGCGCCCGAGGCCTTGCCGGGGGTGGAGATCAGACCCGACGGTGGTGTCTACGACTACACCGCTCGCTATACCGCCGGCGCCACCGAGTTCGTCGTACCAGCAGAGCTCAGTCCCGGCGCTGCCGAGGAATGTGCACGGGTGGCGGTACTGGCTCACGACAGCCTCGGGCTGCGTGACGTGTCGCGTTCGGACCTGATCGTCGACAGCCAGGATCAGGTGTGGTTCCTCGAGGTCAACGTCGCGCCTGGGATGACGGAGACATCACTGGTCCCGCTCTCCCTCCAGGCTGCGGGGCTGGAGCTGGGCGCCGTCTTCGCCCAGCTGGCCGAACGCGCCTTCAAGCGGTGACAGCGACAGCGGGACGGCGACGTCCGTCGAGCTCGCCCCCGCTGAGAGGTCCCGCCGACCCAACGCCGCCACGAGATAGCCGGCGGCGACGACGATGACCGCTGCACTGACCCAGTAGATCGTCCGGTAGCTGATCACGCTGACCAGCAGAGCCCCTACCGCGATGGAGACCGCCTGTGGCGTTCCGACGATGACGTCGGCGGCGGCGGAGACCCGGCCCATCAGGCGTTGAGGAGTCCGGCGCTGCATCAAGGTGTTGAACGCGACGATGAAGACGGGCAGCGCGTATCCGAGCACGACCACCCCCACGAACACGACGCTCAGCAGTCGCGAGACCGCACACACCGCGAGCCCGATCGCGAAGGCGGCCAGGCTCGCACTGATCGCGTTGGCCTCGCCGAGCCTCCGGACGATCCGCGAGGACGAGAACCCCCCGGCGACCGCTCCGATGCCTTGGACCGACACGATCACACCGACCCAGGTCGCCGGTTTGCCGAAGGCGTCGACCATGGCAAAGACCGCCGACTCCATGAAGCCGATCACGAGCAAGGAGATCCCCAACGCGATCATCGTGTGCAGCAGCACCGGGTCGTTCCGGATGTGCCGGACGCCGGCCAGCACCTCGTCGCGAAAGTGTGTCTCATCGCGGACCGGGGCGTCTTCGTGCACACGGAGCGCTCGGATCACGACGCCGGCAACCACGAAGCTGCTGGCATCGATCAGGGCGACACCACCGCCGCCGATGACGGTGAACAGCCCGGCGCCGAGCAGTGGCCCGAAAAGCCGCAACGCCTCCTTGCTGGTCGACAGCGACGCGTTGGCCTCGACCAGCAGGCGGTCGGGGAGCATCTCCTTGAGCAGGCCGTTGACGCCTGCCGGAAGCACGATGAACGAGACACCGTAGAGCACGGCGACGGCGTAGACGATCCAGACATCGGTCCGGTCGTGGACCCACAGCAGCGGCACCACGGCCAGCGCGGAGCCGAGATTGCCCCAGACCAGCAACGAACGCCGCTTGAAGCGGTCCACGACCATGCCGATCAGCGGTGCGACCAAAGCGGGCGCCGCCAGGAAGAAGAACGTCAGGCCGGCGGCACCGTTGCTCCCGGTGAGGTCCTTGACCCAGATCGCCAGCACGATCAGCATCAGGGAGTCACCGATCATGCTCGCCAGCAGCCCACCGAACAGGAGCCGGAAGCCGGGTTGCCCGAAGGCTGCCCTCACCGGTCCACCTCCGGAGCCGGCCCGCTCGGCACCACCCAGGCCATCAGCGCCATCACTCGGGCATCGGGTGGGCGGTTCGCGGGATCGTGTCGCTCCTCGGCCTTGGTCAAGAACAGCTGACGGATCTGCTCGCCGATGTCCTGCGCCTCGGCGGCGGTCAGCCACAGTCGGGACTGGTAGACCTCGGTGGCGTCCTGCCAGGCCGGAGTCTCCTGCCCGACGCAGGCCATCGCCGCACGCACCTTCTGGAACTCACGCTCGAGCGTGACGTCGTGCAGCGCAGCAGCCGTCGTCGCGTCCTCCGCGTCGTCTCCCCACGAGAGCGACTCCGCGATCGCCTTCCACGGACGCTTCCGCCCTGGGCCGGAGGTGGCCTGCCGGACGAAGCCGTGCTCGGCGAGCTTGCGCAGGTGCCATGACACGTTCGCGGGGGTCTGTCGCAGAGCGGCTGCGGCCTCGCTGGCGGTCATCGCACCGTGGACGACCAATAGCTCCAGGACGTCGAGGCGCACCGGGTGGGCCAGTGCCTTCATGTCCTGGGCGGACGTCACGCGACGACGGGTCAGTGGCATGGATTGAAGGTATTCTTTCGAAAGACTTCTTGCAATACCTTGCTGGGAACTGTAGGCGAGTCGACGTACCGGTTTGTCGACAAAGCCACTCATCGCCTCACAGCGGCGCGGCTACGGCGAGGTGCCGTCGGGATCCATCAGGCTGAGGATCCGCTGCAGGTCGTCGAGCGAGGCGAACTCGACCGTGACCCGGCCCTTGGTTCGCCCCAGGCTCACCTTGCATCGGGTCTCGAAGCGGGCACCGAGGCGCTCGGCGATCTCGGCCAGCCCGGGGGCGGAGACGCGCTGCTTGGACGCTCGAGCCGGGGCGGGCGAGTCACCGACGGCTACCAGTTCCTCGAGACCGCGGACCGAGATCCCCTCGGCTACCACGCGCGCGGCGAGGGCGTCTTGACGCGCTGCCCCCTCGACACCGAGCAGCGCCCGGGCATGACCTGCCGACAACACTCCGGCAGCAACCCGTCGCTGGACCGGCGCGGAGAGCTTGAGCAACCGCAACGTGTTGGAGATCTGTGGTCGCGACCGGCCGATCCGGGCTGCCAGGTCCTCATGCGTACAACCGAAGTCGTCCAGCAGCTGCTGGTACGCCGCGGCCTCCTCCAACGGATTCAGCTCGGCTCGATGCAGGTTCTCCAGCAGCGCATCGCGAAGCAGGTCGTCGTCCTTGGTCTCCCGGACGATCGCGGGCACCGCGTCGAGGTCGGCCTGTTGGGCCGCTCGCCAGCGACGCTCCCCCATGACCAGCTCGTAGCGGTCGGCACCGAGCGGACGGACCACGATGGGTTGGAGCAGACCGACCTCGCGGATCGAGTGCACGAGCTCGGCCATCGCCTCCTCGTCGAACGCGGTGCGCGGCTGACGAGGGTTCGGGCTGATGGCCTGCGCGGGAAGCTCGGCGAAGTAGGCGCCGACCACCGGCGGTGGACCTTGTGACGCCACCGGGTCGACCTCCGCGGGCGGGGTGCCGCCCTCGACGGCCGCGTCAGCGGGCGCCGGGCGCGGCGGATCCAGCAGCGAGCCCTTGCCCGGTCCGGAGGGGATCAGGGATCCGAGCCCGCGACCCAGTCCGCGGCGCGGCGTGCTCATCGGCTCGCCTCCGCTGTGGACGGGCTCGTCGGTTCATGCGTGGGATCCGACGCTTCGACCTGGAGGGCGAGCTCACCGGCCGCCTCCAAGTAGGACAGGGCGCCAGCCGATCCCGGATCATAGGTGAGCACGGTCTGTCCGTAGCTCGGGGCCTCTGAGATCCGGACCGAGCGGGGGATGGCAGTGTCGAGAACCACCTTCCCGAAATGCTCCCGAACCTCGTCGGCGACTCCGGCCGCGAGGCGGGTACGGGCGTCGTACATGGTGAGCATGATGGCGCCGACGGTGAGCCGTGGGTTGAGGTGCTCGCGGATCTGTTCGATGGTGTGCAGCAGCTGGCTCAGACCCTCCAGCGCGTAGTACTCACACTGGATCGGGATCAGCATCTCG
Source organism: Propionibacteriales bacterium (assembly GCA_038259225.1). GTDB lineage: Bacteria > Actinomycetota > Actinomycetes > Propionibacteriales > Nocardioidaceae > JANLYC01. Next base: position 46,746 of record JBBSPA010000002.1, on the reverse strand, counting down.
TGACCGGAGCTGAGGGCGTTGACAGTGAGCAGGCCGAGCGAGGGCGGGCAGTCGATGAACACGTAGTCGTAGCCGGCGTCCACCTCTGCGCACTCGGCCAGGTGGGCGTCGAGCGCCTTCTTCAGTCGGGTCTCGCGGGCCACCAGTGAGACGAGCTCGATCTCGGCCCCCGCCAGGTCGATGGTCGCCGGCACGACCAACAGTCCCGGCACGTCCGGGCACTCGACGATCACCTCGTCCATCGCTGTCCCATCAACCAGCACCTGGTAGCTGCCGGGTACCCCGGCACCATGCTCGACCGAGAGTGCGGTCGACGCGTTGCCCTGCGGATCGAGGTCGATCACCAGCACCTTCAAGCCATGCTGAGCCAACGCGGCGGCGACGTTCACCGTGGTGGTGGTCTTGCCGACACCGCCCTTCTGGTTGGCCACGACCATGACCCGGGTCTGCTCCGGGTGAGGCAGCTGGCGGCGCAGCGGGCGACCGGTCGCCACCGCGATGCTGTGCTCGGTGGCCTGCGCCAACGGCGTCGTGTGGTCTCCGCCGATCGGATGCTCCGAGACGCGCTCCGACACCAGGTCGACGGCTCGGGGGACGACGTTGAGCGCTTCGGCAGCCGTGGCGGGGACCCAGGCGGGGTCCGGTTCTGCGTCCGCGGATGTTTCACGTGAAACGGCGGGGGTGCCGGTGACGGAATGCATGGACTCACCTTCGAGATCGACCTGAGAATCGCGCGTTTCGACCGGTTCGGCCGGCCAACCCAGACCGCGAGCGGAGTACGCCGCAGGAGCAGGCCAGCCGAGGCGTGCGGTCATGTTCGCAGAAGTCACGAGGGAGCCATCTCCAAGGTCCGGCAGGGTCAGGGCGACTCTATCCTGATCACCCGCGCCGGTTCGCCACCCGCCACGGGATACTCCTCGACTCGGGCCGATTGCACCTTCAGGCGCACCAGCTCGGGCCAGGCCGCGGTCAGCTCCTGCTCGGCTGAGGCGCCCTTCAACGCCAGCACGAGACCGCCGGGCCTGGCCAGTGAAAGGCTCCAGCCGGCCAGTCTCGGCAGCGGTGCCACCGCCCGAGACGTCACCACGTCGAACGCGGACACTGCTGCGCGATCGACGTCCTCGGCGCGTGAGCGCAGCACGATCACGTTGTCCAGACCCAGCACCGCGACAGCTTCGGCCAGGAAGTCGGTACGCCGTAGCAGCGGTTCGATCAAGGTGATCACCAGATCGGGCCGAGCGATCGCGAGCACCAGGCCGGGCAGTCCGGCGCCGCTTCCGAGGTCGGCCACCCGCGCGGCGTGGGGAAAGGCCGGGGCCGGGGCCACGCAGTTGACGATGTGCCGCTCCCACAGCCGGGGCGCCTCGCGCGGGCCGATCAGCCCGCGTAGGACACCGTCTGTTGCCAATAAATCGACAAAGTGATAGATCGCCGAATCGCTACCGAACACCGACGCCACGAACTCCGGATCGGGTGGTGAGGGTGTTTCACGTGAAACGGACGACACGGGCCGGTTAGCGTCCCGGGAGCACCACGACGCATCGGGTCGGCTCGACGCCCTCGGACTCGCTCGACAGACCGGCCGCGGCGACGGCGTCGTGCACCACCTTGCGTTCGAACGGCGTCATCGGCGACAGCTTCACGGCCTCGCCGGTCTGGTTGACGTCGTCGATCGCCTCCGCGGCGAGCAGCTCCAGGTTCTTGCGCACGTCTGCGCGGTAGCCCCCGATGTCCAACATCAGCCGGGAGCGCTCGCCGGTCTCCCGGTAGACCGCCAACCGGGTCAGCTCCTGCAAGGCATCGAGCACCCGGCCCTCCTCGCCGACCAGGGCATCCAGGGCGGACCCGATGATCGACACAGCGGCCCGGTCACCCTCGACGTCCATGTCCAGGTCGCCATCGAGATCGGCGATGTCCAGGAGCTCCTCGAGATAGTCGGCCGCGATGTCGCCCTCGGCCTCCAGTCGCTCGACCCGGCTCACCGGGGCCTCGTCGCCGGCGTCCGCCGATTCCTCAGCAGCCGGCGATTCCTCAGCAGCCATCGGTGCCTCAGCAGCCGGCGGTGTCTCGTCGTTGTGACCTTCCTGTTCCACGTCGGCGTCCTGTAGGGAGGTCAAGACGTCGGAGTCCGGGCCGGGGGTGGAGTCGGACGTGGATTCCGTGGTGGAGTCGGGGGCTTCGCTCATGGGGTTCTCTCTCAATTCGACGTACAGGGTCGATCGACCGGCCGCATCGTTGCTATCGCTTCTTCTTGCGCTTGCTCCGGGACTGCTTCTTGGGCTGGGTGCGTTGCGGCGCCGGCTTCGGCGGCTCCTCGGTGGCCAGGGCGGTGCTCGCCAGCTGGGCGGTCGCCCCGTCGTGATGCTTGTGGGCGTCCCGGGACTTCTTCGCCTCGAATGCCGGTGTGCCCGGCGTCGGGTTGTTCCGAATCACGTAGAACTGCTGCCCCATCGTCCACATGTTCGACGTCGACCAGTACAACAGCACCCCGATCGGGAACGCGATCCCACCGACGGCGAACACGACCGGCAAGACGTACAGCAGGATCTTCTGCTGCTGGGCGTACTGGCCGGTGAGCGCGGACTCCGGCATGTTCTTGCGCATCAGCTGCCGCTGAGTCGTGAAGGTGGTGACGGTCATCAGCACGACCAGCGTCATCGTCAACAGTTTGGTGGCGGTCCCGGTCCCGCTGGTGAACGAGTCGGAGATCGTCACCCCGAAGATCTGCCCATCGGCCAGGGTGCGCGCCAGCGCGTTGGTCATGAACCCGACCCCTTCGCCGTCGGACGCCTTGTTCAGCGTCCGGAACAGCGACAAGAAGATCGGCATCTGCAAGAGCAGGGGCAGACAGGACGCCAGCGGGTTGGTCCCGGTGTCCTTGTACAGCTTCATCGTCTCTTGGGTCAGGCGTTCCCGATCGTGCCCGTACTTCTTCTGGAGCTCCTTCACCTTGGGCTGGAGCAGCTGGAGGTTCCGGCTGTTCTTGATCTGCTTCACGAACAGCGGGATCAAGGCGACCCGGATCACGACGGTGAGGAAGACGATGGACAAGGTCCACGACCAGCCCTCCGACAATCCCAGCACGTCGCGGAAGAGCCCGTGCCAGGCGACCAAGATGCCAGACGTCAGGTAGTACAGCGGCGTCATGATCGTGTGGCCGATGCTCACCAAGAAGTCGATCACGAGTGCTCCTGAGTCTCCTTACTCAAACCGGCCGAGCCTGATGCTCGCCAGGTGAACTGGTCCGGTACCGGGTCGTACCCTCCGGGGGCCCAGGGATGACAACGGCTGATTCGTCGTACGGCGAGCCAGCATCCCCTCAGTGAACCGTGCTGCGTGACCGCGTCCAAGGCGTACGCCGAACACGACGGGTGATAGCGACAGACCTGCCCGTACAGCGGACTGATCAGCACTCGGTACGCCCGGATCAGGCCGATCAGTACAAACCTCATCGCCCAGCACCTTCATCGCCGGCGGACCCGAGCTTGTCCAGGCACCTGTCCAGCGCCGTACCGAGCTGGGCCGACGACGCCTCGGCCGCAGCGGGGTTGGCCCGCACGACGTAGAGACCACCGGGGGTCAAGCGCGGAAGTCGGGCACGCAGCTGATGGCGCAGCCGTCGCTTGACCCGGGTGCGCACCACCGCCGTCCCTACCGCTTTGCTCACGATGAGACCGATCCGCCCTGGTTCGACCAGACCGGTGTCGACCAGGTGCACGACCAGCTGTGCAGAGCCCGCGCGCCGTCCGCCGCGCAAGGCATGGCTGAACTCACCGGCTCGCCGGAGCCGATGCACGGCGGGGAGCACGAAGGACTCACCAGGTCATGCGCGAACAGGCGGGCTACGTCGATGCCGGCTCAGGCGGCGAGCCGGTTGCGGCCCTTACGGCGACGGCTGGCCAAGATGGCACGGCCGGCGCGGGTCCGCATGCGCAGCCGGAACCCGTGCGTCTTGCTGCGCTTGCGGTTGTTCGGCTGGAACGTGCGCTTGCTCATGGCAGCGGTACTCCCGGTTCGATCATCGTGCTGTCTGGACAGTCAGGTGTCGGCGAGCTGGTGAGAGGTGAACACGGTGCGACATCGCCGCTTATCCACAGCGACAAGTCGACAAAGCGCTCTGTTGCTTCATGGTCTCCGAGGATCGCCTGTGGACATGCGGCACCTGGCGACGTCGTAGCCGACCAACCAACGGTACGCGCTGAGCGTCACAAGGGTCAAACCGGGACTGCCTGCTGTGAGTGGCGCCGGACCGGCCATCCGGGTGATCGCCCGATCGGCCTGCTGGCGCCTGGGTGGGGGGCCATCAAGGACCGGCAGATGATCACAACTGGCTACCGGGATGGCACGAACGGAGGATTTCTCCGCGACGCGCCGCAGGGTCTGGGCGACACTCCGCACTTTCAAGCCTCAACCTGTGGATGACCGCTTGAAACCGGCGAGACATTCTTGTTACGTTCCCGCGGCACAGAGTTTCCCCTCGGTTCCCCCGCCAAGGTCACTGGTCGTCCGCGCCGAACACCGTCGCCGGTGTGGTCGCAGGTACGTCTAGTCCGTCTCGTGGCGCCCCCGGGTTCACTCCGGGCACCAGACATGGTTCCGTGTGCACAGCCTGTGGACAACAATGTGGATGCGTTGGCGCCGAGGGCTGTGCCGATCATCTCCGATCACCGGATCCGCGACGTCGCACTCCGACGTTCACCGAGACAGGCGCGCGAACGCACGCCGTGAAGGGGACCCACCGATGACCGAGGTCGCCGACCTTGCCCATGCTTGGACAGCACTGATCGACGACCTCCCCGCCAGCCATCGGGCCTGGCTGTCCGCGTCCCAACCGGTCACCCTGCACGAGAACACCGCGATCGTGGCGGTTCCGGACGACTTCACCCGCAGCCAGCTCGAGACCAGGCTGCGGCCTCGCCTGGAGGACGCCTTGAGCCGTTACCTCGGCCAGTCGGTCAGGCTCGCGGTCACCGTCGATCCCACGCTGGGAGACGCCGAGTTCGGGCCGAGTGATCTCGAGGCCGAAGTGGACTCACCGGATCCCGTGCTCGCCGAGCAGGCACCGGCGGTCGCCCAATCGGTCAGCCTGACTGCTCAGCAGGCTGGCGCCGACCTCGCACGGGCATCCGAGCATGGTGGGCACAGTGGGAACAGTGGGCACAGCACGTCTCCCGGAAGCGGCCAACCGGTCGCGGGCAACGTGCGCGACACCCGCCTGAATCCCAAGTACATCTTCGAGACCTTCGTGATCGGCTCCTCCAACCGGTTCGCGCACGCCGCCGCCGTGGCGGTGGCCGAGGCGCCAGGCAAGGCGTACAACCCGCTGCTGATCTACGGCGACTCCGGACTGGGAAAAACCCACCTGCTGCACGCGATCGGGCACTACGTGCGCAGCCTGTTCACCGGCGCACGGGTGCGCTACGTGAGCAGCGAGGAGTTCACCAACGACTTCATCAACGCCATCCGTGACGACCGTGCCGCGGGATTCCAGCGGCGCTACCGCGATGTCGACGTGCTGCTGATCGATGACATCCAGTTCCTGGAAGGGAAGATCCAGACGCAGGAGGAGTTCTTCCACACCTTCAACACCCTGCACAACGCCAACAAGCAGATCGTGATCACCTCGGACCGCCCACCCAAGCGGCTCGAGGCGCTCGAGGACCGGCTCCGCAACCGGTTCGAGTGGGGCCTGATCACCGACGTCCAGCCTCCGGACCTCGAGACCAGGATCGCCATCTTGCGCAAGAAGGCCGCTACCGAGCGGCTGACCGCCCCGCCGGACGTGCTGGAGTTCATCGCCAGCAAGATCCAGACCAACATCCGCGAGCTCGAGGGGGCACTGATCCGGGTGACGGCTTTCGCGAGCCTGAACCGGCAGCCGGTCGACCTGACGCTGGCCGAGATCGTCTTGAAGGACCTGATTCCCGAAGGTGGTGAACCCGAGATCACTGCGGCCGTCATCATCGCCCAGACCGCCGCATACTTCGGCCTGTCCATCGACGACCTGTGCGGCACCAGCCGGAGCCGAGTGCTGGTCACAGCCCGGCAGATCGCGATGTACCTGTGCCGGGAGCTCACCGACCTGTCGTTGCCGAAGATCGGCCAGCAGTTCGGCGGCCGTGACCACACGACGGTGATGCACGCGGACCGCAAGATCCGCAAGCTGATGGCCGAACGCCGCAGCGTCTACAACCAGGTCCGGGAGCTCACCAACCGGATCAAGCAGCAAGCCCGTCAGCAGTGAGCTTGCCGGGCCGGCTTCCGACGCCGGCGCGCCCCGGCAAGCGGGCCGAACTCGGCGTTGACACCACCGCACAACCTGGGGACAAGCCTGTGGATCGCCGGTGGCGGAGCTCGAGGAAGCTGTGGACGCCTGTGGAATCCGCGAAATCACACTGTTGTACCTCCACCGGCGGGACGCGCCGGCGACTCCGCCCTCCACAGCATTCACACAGGGCAACAGGCGCTGTGACCTGGGTTTTCAGGCGTTGTCCACAGTGTCCACCGGTGCTATGAACCTGATGGAAGAGTTACATGAGTGAATCTGACTCCAAGTCCTCCCGGTCCGGGGGGTGGGGAAAAGTTGTCGTCGCCCGACCCCAACCATCCCCAACGACGCAGCGACGTGGCAGGATTCAAGCCCACCTTCCGGTCACGCCTGGGCGCGCCGGTCGGATCGTCGAAGCAGGAGGCACTGCACCGTGAAGTTCCGCGTCGAACGCGACGTCCTCGCCGAGGCAGTCGCCTGGACCGCCCGTTCGATCCCGAACCGGCCGGGCACGCTTCCGCAGCTCTCCGGAATCAAGGTCAGCACCGGGCAGCACGGCCTCTCGCTCAGTGGGTTCGACTACGAGACCTCGGCCCAGGTCACGATCGCGGCCGACGTGGCCGATGACGGCGAGGTGCTGGTCTCGGGTCGGTTGCTGGCAGACATCGCTCGCGCACTGCCGGACAAGCCGGTCGACGTGGCGCTGGACGGCGCGAAGCTGGGCGTCACCTGTGGAAGCTCGCGCTTCAGTCTCCAGACGATGCCGGTCGAGGACTATCCGGCCCTGCCCGACATGCCCGCCGTCGCCGGCACCGTCGAGGGCGATGTCTTCGCGGCAGCCGTCAGTCAGGCAGTGACCGCCGCCGGCCGCGACGACATGCTCCCGGTGCTGACGGGGGTCAAGCTCGAGATCGACGGGTCCACGCTGTCGCTGTTGGCGACCGACCGCTTCCGGCTGAGCCTGCGTGAGCTGCAGTGGAGCCCGATCCAGTCCGACCTCAGCGTCAGCGCCCTGGTCCCGGCGAGGGTGCTGTCCGACACGGCGAAGTCGCTGGCCAGCGGTTCCGAGCTCACGATTGCCATGTCAACCACGAGCGGTGAGGGCCTGATCGGGTTCGAGTCCGAGGCGGCCGGCGGAAAGCGGCGTACGACGACCCGGCTGATCGAGGGCGCGTTCCCGAATGTTCGACAGCTCTTCCCGGCCACGTCGGAGATCACCGCTCAGCTCGAGGTGGCAGCACTGATCGATGCCGTGAAGCGGGTGTCCTTGGTCGCGGGCCGCAACACCCCGATCCGGCTCGGGTTCTCCGACGGGCTGGTAACCCTCGAGGCCGGCAACGGCGAGGAGGCACAGGCGTCGGAGTCTCTCGAGGCCGCGCTGACCGGCGACGACATCTCGATCGGCTTCAACCCGTCGTACCTGCTCGACGGCCTCCAGGTCATCGGTGGCTCGCACGTCCACGTGTCGATGACGCAGCCGGCCCGTCCCGCTGCGTTCACCAGCCTGCCGTCGGCGCAAGCTCAGCCCGACCTGGCCTTCCGCTACTTGCTGATGCCGCTACGCATGCAAGGCTGATCGTCGACGGTGGTTTCGACAAGCTCGACCAGCGAACCGGCCCGACCAGCAGACGACTCGTCTCGAAAGGATCAGCGCATGCACATCGGACTCATCGGCCTGGGCAAGATGGGCGGCAACATGCGCGAGCGGTTGCGCCGCGGTGGGCACACGGTGGTCGGCTACGACCGGAACGCCGAGATCAGTGACGTCGCCAGCCTCGAGGAGATGGTCGAGAAGCTCGAGTCGCCCAAGGTCGTCTGGGTGATGGTGCCGTCGGGTGACCCGACGCGTGAGACCGTCAAGCGCCTCGGTGAGCTGTTGAGCGATGGCGATGTCGTGGTCGATGGCGGCAACTCGCGATGGACCGATGACACCGAGCACGCGAAGGTTCTCGATGAGAAGGGCGTTGGCTACGTCGACTGCGGCGTGTCCGGGGGCGTGTGGGGTCTCGACAACGGCTACGCCTTGATGTGCGGCGGCGAGGCCGAGCATGTCGCCAAGGTCCAACCGGCGTTCGACACCCTCAAGCCGGACGGGGAGTTCGGGTTCGTCCACGCCGGCCCGGTCGGCGCCGGTCACTTCTCGAAGATGGTTCACAACGGCATCGAGTACGGCGTGATGCAGGCCTACGCCGAGGGCTACGAGCTGTTGGAGAAGGCCGAGGTCTGTCAGAACGTCACCGAGGTGTTCCGTTCCTGGCGGGAGGGCACGGTGATCCGCTCCTGGCTGCTCGACCTGCTCGTCGCCGCCCTCGACGAGGATGCCGACCTTTCCCAGCTCGAGGGGTATGCCGAGGACTCCGGTGAGGGACGTTGGACGATCGAGGCGGCGATCGACCACGCGGTACCGATGCACGCGATCACCGCGGCGCTCTACACCCGCTTCCAGTCCCGGCAGGATCAATCGCCGGCGATGAAAGCGGTCGCCGCGATGCGCAACCAGTTCGGTGGTCACGCCGTCCGGTCCGGCGGTGGCAAGAGCGCGACCCCGTCCGGCGACGTCTCGACCGCCTAGCGGCGTACTCCGGACGCCACCTCACGATCCCGCCAGCCGTGCACGTCTCCCAGCTCTCCCTGGTCGACTTCCGGTCCTATGCCCAGGTCGAGGTGGAGATCCCGGTCGGTGTCTCGGCCTTCATCGGGCCGAACGGGCAGGGCAAGACGAACCTCGTCGAGGCGATCGACTATGTCGCCACGCAGTCCTCACACCGGGTGGCCACTGACCAACCACTGATCCGGTTCGGGGCCGAGCAGGCGATCGTTCGCGCGACGGTGCGGCGGGCGGACCGGGAGGCGTTGATCGAGCTCGAGATCAATCCCGGCAAGGCCAACCGGGCCAGACTCAACCGCGGATCCGTCCCTCGGGCGCGCGACGTCCTGGGCATCGTCCGGACCGTCTTGTTCTCCCCCGACGACCTCGAGCTCGTCAAGGGTGATCCGGGTGCCCGCCGCGGGTTCCTCGACGACCTGCTGGTGGTCCGCCAGCCGCGGTTCGCCGGGGTCCGCGCGGACTACGACCGGATCCTGCGGCAGCGCAACACCCTGCTCAAGACGGCGGGTGGCCGGGCGACCGGGCGACGCAATGAGGGGGCTTTGTCGACCCTGGACGTCTGGGACGGTCAGCTCACCCGCACCGGTGCGGAGCTGTTGGAGGCCCGGCTCGCGCTCGTCGAGGAGCTGCGACCGCACGTCGAGCGGCACTATGCCGATGTCGCCATGTCGGTGCCGAAGGCCGAGGGTGGTAACGACGCCGGGCTGGACTACAAGCCCTCGCTCGACCTGCCGAAGGGAGCCACCAGCCGTGAAGTGCTGGTGGAGGCGTTGCGGGAGGAGGTCGCACGCCGGCGTGGCGACGAGCTCAACCGAGGCGTGACCCTGGTCGGTCCGCACCGCGACGACCTGACGCTGTCGTTGGGCCCGTTGCCCGCCAGGGGGTACGCCAGCCATGGTGAGTCGTGGTCGTTTGCGCTGGCTCTGCGTCTGGCCGCCTTCGAGCTGCTCCGCGCCGACGGTGACGACCCGGTGCTGATCCTGGACGATGTGTTCGCCGAGCTCGATGACCTGCGCCGTGGTCGACTGGCGGAGCTGGTGGCCGACACGGAGCAGGTCCTGGTCACGGCCGCGGTCGGCGACGACGTGCCCGACAAGCTGGTCAGCCACCTGTTCGACGTCCGGGAGGGGAGGGTTGTCCGTGTCTGACCCCGACGACGTGGTGCTGCCCCCACCGACGTCGAAGCGACCCGAGTCCGGGGATGAGGTCGTGGCCGACACGCCGGCCCACGACCCGACCGGGCTGGACACGGCCCGGGCCTTGGCGTCCGGCCTGCGGGGCCTGGCCGTCCGGCGTACGTCGAAGCGAGCCGAGCCCCGCGCCCCCGGGCACCAACAGCTCTCCGGCGCCCATCCCGACGCGCGCGACCCGGCGTTGATCGGCTCGGCCGTGGAGAAGCTGGTCAGAGAGGGCGGTTGGGACACCGCCCTGGCCGTGCACGGGGTGTTCGGTCGGTGGGACCAGATCGTCGGCGACGAGGTGGCGGCGCACTGTACGCCGGAGAGCTTCGCCGAAGGGCGGCTCACCGTGCGGGCCGACTCGACCGCGTGGGCGACCCAGCTGAGGCTGCTGGCACCGACGGTGGTCCGGCGGCTCAACGAAGAGCTCGGGCACGGCACGGTGCTGAGGATCGACGTCGCCGGACCCGCCACGCCGTCGTGGCGCCGCGGCCCGCGGACCGTCCGCGGCGGTCGAGGCCCCCGCGACACCTACGGATGACGCGGAGGTGCCGCCATGAGGGGCGCTCGTAGGGGGGCGGAGCCGATCTGCGGCCCCTTCAGCCATACGGGGCCACAGTGGCGACCCCCCTGGTGCGTCCAAGCGCCGTTGCAAGGCCGGGCATGCTGCCTTCTGGTCGCCGCCACCGTATCCACAGCGGGCGCCGATGCCGTCACAGGGCCGTGAATCCCCTATACTGGAAGGCGATCAAGCAAGGCCGCAGCTAGGTGCGGACGCAGCCCTCCGGGGCAGCGAGCGACCACTGGTCGTGTTCCGCTCAGGCGGCCTTTGTGCTGAGTTGATGTGGTTTGCGACGGGACCGCCCCGTGCTCGAGGCCTACTTCGGAGGACACACGCGTGACGCCTGGCGACAACCCCGACGAGATCGTCATTCCTGAGTCCACCGATCCCGAGGCCGTCGCCGTCCCCGACGCCGTGACGCCGGGCAATCGAGTCGACGAGTCGCAGTACGACGCCTCCAAGATCACCCTTCTCGAAGGTCTGGAAGCGGTGCGCAAGCGGCCGGGCATGTACATCGGATCCACCGGTGAGCGCGGACTGCACCACCTGGTCTGGGAGATCGTCGACAATGCCGTCGACGAAGCGCTGGCCGGCTACTGCGACCTCGTCGACGTGACGCTGCTCGCCGACGGCGGTATCCGGGTCATCGACAACGGCCGCGGCATCCCTACCGGTATGCACCCGACCGAAGGCGTCCGAGCGGTGACCCTGGTGCTGACCGAGCTGCACGCGGGTGGGAAGTTCGGCGGCGGTGGCTACAAGGTGTCCGGTGGTCTGCACGGGGTCGGCTCGTCCGTGGTGAACGCCCTCTCGGAGCGGCTGGTCGTCGACGTCAAGAACGATGGCTACCGGTGGACGCAGGCCTTTACCTACGGCGTGCCCGATTCCGACCTGCAGCAGCACGAGGCCACCGAAGAGACCGGGACCACGATCACCTACTGGCCGTCGAAGACCATCTTCGAGACGACCGACCACTCCTTCGAGACCATCGCGTCCCGCTTCCGGGAGTACGCGTTCCTCAACAAGGGTCTGGAGATCGTCGTCCGCGACGAGCGGCCCGAGCGGGCCGCCGGCATCGCCGAGGCGGTGGCCGACCAGACGATCGCGGCGGCCGTCGACGGCGGCGCTGACGGAATCCGCTCGGACCACGCCGGCGGGATCGAGCGCCGCTTCCTCTATCACGAGGGCCTGGTCGACTACGTCAAGCACCTCAACTCACCGAAGGACCCGGTCCACCGCACCATCATCGCCTTCGAGGCGTCCAACGACGAGATCGGCATGAGCCTCGAGGTGGCGATGCAGTGGAACACGAGCTTCACCGAGTCGGTACACACCTTCGCCAACACGATCAACACCCACGAGGGCGGGACGCATGAGGAAGGCTTTCGGGCGTCGCTGACCACCACCGTCAACAACTGGGCCGAGGAGTGGGGCCTGATCAAGAAGAAGGAGGAGCGGCTCTCCGGCGACGACGTCCGGGAGGGCCTGACCGCGATCATCTCGGTCAAGCTCGCCGAGCCGCAGTTCGAGGGCCAGACCAAGACCAAGCTCGGCAACACCGAGGTCAAGTCGTTCACCCAGAAGATCGTCAACGACCAGCTCGGTGAGTGGTTCGAGAAGAACCCTGGCGAGGGGCGTGACATCGTCCGCAAGGGGATCGCGGCCGCGACGGCTCGGGTCGCGGCACGCAAGGCGCGCGACCTGGCCCGTAACCGCAAGGGACTGCTGGGCGGCGGCGGCCTGCCGGGCAAGCTGTCGGACTGCCAGTCCACCAACCCCGCCGAGTGCGAGGTCTTCATCGTCGAGGGAGACTCGGCCGGCGGCTCCGCGCGCGGAGGCCGTGACCCGCGGATCCAGGCGATCTTGCCGATCCGCGGCAAGATCTTGAACGTCGAGAAGGCACGCATCGACCGAGTGCTCGCCAACACCGAGGTGCAAGCGATCATCTCCGCCCTGGGCACGGGCATCCAGGAAGACTTCGACGCCGACAAGCTGCGCTACCACAAGATCGTCATGATGGCCGACGCCGATGTCGACGGTCACCACATCCAGACCCTGCTGCTCACCTTGCTGTTCCGCTTCATGAAGCCGCTGATCGAGGGCGGCTACGTCTACCTCGCGCGTCCGCCGTTGTACCGGCTGAAGTGGAACAGCCCGGGCGCGCACGAGTTCGTCTACTCCGACCGTGAACGCGACGCGCTGCTCGAGGCCGGCAAGGCCGAGGGCAAGAAGCTCCCCAAGGAGAACTCGATCCAGCGGTACAAGGGACTGGGCGAGATGAACGCCGACGAGCTGTGGGAGACGACCATGGACCCCGACAACCGGGTGCTGTCGCAGGTGACGCTGGACGACGCAGCCCAGGCTGACGAGATCTTCTCGATCCTGATGGGTGAGGACGTCGAGCAGCGCCGCTCGTTCATTCAACGCAATGCTAAAGACGTCCGCTTCCTCGACATCTAGGCCCGTTCGCTGGTCGAGCTTGTCGAGACCGCCGAACGCTCTGATCTCGACAAGCTCGATCGCCATACCAGCAAAGGAATCAATCGGTGACTGACGACGGAACCACTGCTCCCGAGATCCCGATCGGCGGCCGCGTCGAGCCGGTGGAGCTGCAGACCGAGATGCAGCGTTCCTATATCGACTATGCGATGGCGGTCATCGTCGGCCGGGCGCTGCCCGACGTACGGGACGGGCTCAAGCCGGTTCACCGGCGGGTGCTCTACGCGATGTATGACGGCGGTTACCGGCCCGACCGCGGCTTCTCCAAGTGCAGCCGGGTCGTCGGTGACGTGATGGGGCAGTACCACCCGCACGGCGACACCGCGATCTACGACACGTTGGTGCGGCTCAGCCAGCCCTGGGTGATGCGCAACCCGTTGGTCTCCGGACAGGGCAACTTCGGTTCGCCTGGTAACGACCGCGCCGCCGCCATGAGGTACACCGAATGCAAGCTGGCGCCACTGGCCATGGAGATGGTCCGCGACATCGAGCAGGACACCGTTGACTTCCGGCCGAACTACGACGGCCGCAGCCAGGAGCCGGTGCTGCTGCCGGCCAGGTTCCCGAACCTGCTCGTGAACGGGTCGGCCGGCATCGCGGTCGGCATGGCCACCAACATCCCGCCGCACAACCTGCGGGAGGTCAATGCCGGTGTGCAGTGGGCGCTGGCCAATCCCACCGCGACCCGCCAGGAGCTTCAGGACGCGCTCCTCGAACGGATCAAGGGACCTGACTTCCCGATGGGTGCGTTGATCGTCGGTACCCAGGGCATCGACCAGGCCTATCGCACCGGCCGCGGCTCGGTGATGATGCGCGCCATCATCGATGTCGAGGAGGACAACAAGAACCGGACCTGCCTGGTCATCACCCAGCTGCCGTACATGGTCAACCCCGACAACCTCGCGTTGAAGATCGCCGAGCTGGCCGACTCCGGGAGGGTCCAGGGCATCGCCGATGTCCGCGACGACTCGTCCTCGCGGACCGGCCAACGGCTCGTGGTCGTGCTCAAGCGGGACGCTGTCGCCCGGGTCGTGCTCAACAACCTCTACAAGCACACCGACCTGCAGCAGAACTTCTCCTGCAACATGCTCGCGCTCGTCGACGACGTCCCACGCACGTTGTCGATCGACCAGTTCATCGCGCAGTGGGTCTCACACCAGATCGACGTCATCCAGCGCCGGACCCGCTACCGCCTCGCCGAGGCCGAGAAGCAGGCGCACGTCTACCGCGGGCTCGTGAAAGCACTCGACGCGCTCGACGAGGTCATCGCGTTGATCCGGCGAAGCCAGACGACCGACGAGGCGCGCGATGAGCTGATGGCCTTCCTCGACATCGACGACGTGCAGGCGCGTGCGATCCTCGACATGCAGCTGCGCCGACTCGCGGCGATGGAGCGCCAGCGCATCATCGACGCGCTGGCCGAGCTCGAGCTGACGATCGCCGACCTCGAGGACATCTTGGCCAACGAGCAGCGGCAGCGAGACATCGTCAGCGAGGAGCTGCAGGCGATCGTCGACAAGTACGGCGACGAACGCCGCAGCCAGATCATCCCCGCCGACGGGGACCTGTCGATGGAGGACCTGATCCCCGACGAGGACATCGTCGTGACGATCACACGCGGCGGTTACGCCAAACGCACCAAGGCCGACCTCTACCGGTTGCAGAAGCGCGGCGGCAAGGGCGTCCGCGGCGCCTCGCTGCGGGGCGACGACCTGGTCGAGCACTTCTTCGCCTCGACCAACCACCACTGGTTGTTGTTCTTCACGACGGCGGGCCGGGTCTACCGGACCAAGGCCTACCACCTGCCCGAGTCGGCTCGTGACGCCAGGGGCGGCCACGTTGCGGGGTTGTTGTCGTTCCAGCCTGACGAGCAGATCGCCCAGGTGCTGGCGATCCGTGACTATGAGCAGGCGCCGTACCTCGTGCTGGCGACCCGCCACGGCCTGGTCAAGAAGACCAGGCTCACCGACTACAACTCCCCGCGCCAGGCGGGTGTCATCGCGATCAACTTCCGTGACGACGAGGACGAGTTGATCGGGGCCAGGCTGGTGACGGCCGACGACGACCTGCTGCTCGTCTCCCGCAAGGGGCAGTCGGTGCGGTTCCGTGCCGACGACAGCCAGCTGAGGCCGATGGGGCGGGCCACCTCCGGCGTGACCGGGATGAAGTTCCGGCAGGGTGACGAGCTGCTCTCGATGTCCGTGGTGCCCCATTCGCCGGAGGAGGACGCACCGATCCGCTACGTGTTCACCGTGACCGACGGCGGCTGGGCCAAGCGCACGGTGGTCGAGGACTACCGGGTCCAGGGCCGCGGCGGGTTGGGGATCAAGGCGATGAAGCTGCAGGATTCGCGCGGATCCCTCGTGGGTGCGATGGTGGTGACCGACACCGACGAGGTCATGGCCATCAAGGCCAGCGGTCAGGTGACTCGCTCCCCTGCTGCCGACGTTCCGGCCAAGGGACGTGACACCATGGGAGTCAAGTTCGTCACCGTCGCCGAGGAGGACTCGGTGGTGGGGATCGCGCGCAACACCGAACGCGAGGTCGACGAGGAGATCCTCGACGGCGCCGACGACGGGATTGATGAGGCAGCCGACGAGTCGGCCGCGTCGCACGACGCAGCACCGGAGAATGGCACACAGGAGGATGGGTCTGCATGAGCAACCCGCGTGACAACGGGCCGCTGGCACCGCGGCGGTCCTTGAGCAAGACGGGGGCACCCGCGCCCTCGTCGACGCCTGCCACGAGGCCCGGTGCCTCCAACGGGACGCCCCGCTCCCCCTCTGATTCCCCGACCCCGCCGGTGATGACGCCGCCCTACGGCGGCAACCCGCAGCCGTACTCCGCAGTCGAGGTGGAGCCGGGCCGGTCCTTCCCCGTGCCGCCGACCCCGAACGACGAGGGCGGGCATCGCGGAGGCGAGACCACTGCGCTGAAGGTCGACAAGCGCCAGGAGCGTGCCGAACGGCGCGCGGCGGCGGCGCGTCCGCGCACCGTGCGTCGCGCCAAGCTCAAGCTGAGCAGGATCGACCCGTGGTCGGTGACCAAGGTGTCGTTGCTGCTGTCGATCGCGTTCGGGATCATGTGCGTGGTCGCGGTGTTCTTGATCTTCTCGATCATGTCGGCGGCCGGCCTGTGGGACCACGTCAACGAAACCATCCAGGGCGTCCTCAACCAGGACGCGAAGGACCGCTTCGACATCAACGACTACGTCGGCATGAATCGCGTCATGGGGATCACCATGCTGATCAGCGCGATCGACGTCGTTCTGATCACCGCACTGGCGACCCTCGGAGCGTTCATCTACAACATGTCGGCCTCGCTGCTCGGCGGCATCGAAGTGACGCTTGCCGAGGACGTGAAGTAGGCCTGGTCGGGGCGGTCTCAGCCGGTCTCGCAGCCCGCATTCGGTTTGGGAGCAGCCTGTCGGATGGGGTAGCCTTCCTCGTCGTTCCTCCGTGTCCGGAGGGTGTCTCCACGGGCCTATAGCTCAGACGGTTAGAGCGCTTCCCTGATAAGGAAGAGGTCAGAGGTTCAAGTCCTCTTAGGCCCACCAGCAGACTGCGATCCGTCTCACCGTCAGGAGCACACCATGCTGAAGAAACTTCTTACCGTCGTCGTTGTCGGCGCAGTCGCCAAGGTCGTGCTTGACAAGCTCACCGGCAACGACAAGGACGCCGAGCTGTGGGCTGAGGCAACAGACCCGGTCGAGCCCGGCCGCTGAGCGTTCGGGCCGCCCGGCGTACGCCGTCTGAGGTCCGGCCCCCGGACCACCCACGGGGACGTGGCGCAATTGGTAGCGCACCTGCTTTGCAAGCAGGGGGTTGAGGGTTCGAGTCCCTTCGTCTCCACCCAGGTCAAACGCACTTTTCGGGTCGGTGGTGAGGTGTGTGGTGAGGCATCTGCAGCAGCAAAGTGCAGCAGTTGATGCACCATCACCCCGCCTTTCCTGCGGCCGAGAGTGTTCGTGCTCCCCTCGCTCGCAATCCGACCTGACAGGCGCTCGTTCGTCTGCCTAAACGAACATCACGTCATCTCGACAAGCGCATGGCGAAGAGCCCGCGTGGCGCGGGTGTCGTCCTCGTTGTACTCGACAATTCTTGTCCAGGCATCGGCCTCGCCTGCGCGCGCCGCGTCGATCCAGGCCAGGGTGTCCGCCCCGGTCGCCCCGGCGGTTCTCCAGCTTGCGCCAGCCTGTGGTGCCAGCACCTTGAGGCTGTAGCCCGACGGTGAGAAGAAGTCAGCGCGAATGACATCGGTGAGCAGGTCGGTCGACTTGGCCAGGAGCGTCTCGGCATCGGTGCCAAGGATGCGGCGGAGATGCTGAGCCTCGACGCGACCGTAGTGGTACCAGTGAACGCGGCGACCAGCAGCCGTTTCGGCATCGATAAGAGCACCGAGCCAAGCCTCGAGGCGGCTTGCCACTGCGTGCTCGTCCAAATCGTCCGTGCTGGATCCGAACGCGCGGTAGGCGGGCTCCTCATCCGTACCGGGGCGAGTGAGCAGAGCTCCCCACAGGTAGACCCGGCCCATCTCGTCGAACTCGCAGTCGATGTCGAGCTCGACGTCGGCGGTGGGCAGGTTCAACGGGGTTGACGTCATCCGGATGAGTCTGTCGCGCGAACCCGCCGCAACCCTCGCGGTACCGAAGGTAGGTGTGGCTTCGATGTCGAGGAGCTCGATGACGAGGTCGTTGAGCTGCCGTGCCTTCGCGTTCTCGGCCAGTTCTGAACGAATGTCCCTGCGGATGGTCACGAAGTAATTCGATCGAAAGGACTCGTCTGCAAGTTCGGCCGCGAGCTCACCCGCCAGCCGCGAGATCTCCACGTGGCCGTCATTGCCTGGGTCGTACGTCGGGATCGGCAGTTTCCACACATGCTTGTCGATGTGTCGTTCGTCCTTGCCGTAGGACATAAGCGGTCGGACGAGATCTGTCAGGGACGGACTGTTCAAGATTCCGACCAGGTAGCGCCCTTCGGCTTCGGTCGCAACAGCCGCCCAGTAGACCGCATGCTCGACAACCGCTCGGGGATCGGTTACCAGAGCCGCCGCCACGTGCATTCCGGATGCGGCGTACGCCACACGGATGCTGGAAACCGGGATCTGTTGGCTGAGTTTCTTCATGTGGTCGATCTGCTCAGCCAAAGTCATCTTGGAGCCGCCGTGCTCTGCCCAGAGGTCCTCCGCCTGTCGAACCCAGCTCGCGAGTCCCGGGTAGGCATCAATGCGTGGCGAGTCGCCGCTGAGCACTTCACCCTTCCGGGTGAGCGGGAGAACGAAGTTCTCGCTAGGCAGGACGCGGAAGGGGACGATTTGCTCACCGAGGATGGTCGGCCATACAAACTCTGTCTCCACCGTTCCCGTGAGATCAGGCAGTCCCTTCCATGGCTTCTTCTCACTCACCGATCGCCGGGAGCGGACGCCAACTCGTCCGGCCGGGACTCCGAGCGAACTCGAGGCGGCTTCCTCGATGCGGAACATGACTCGCGGCACCAGGTTCGCACCCTGACTGAACCGGGGCGCGTAAGGGGAGGGTTCGTCTCCCGCGGCGCCCATTCTTAGCTCCCCCATCGCCTGGTGAAGGTGGCGGGCCGTGTCGATGCTGGCGTGTCGATGCGGGGCGCGGCCGGTCCAGATGAGCGCTTGGCTGGGCAGGGCGCCTTCCTTGGGGGTCCGGGCTGCGAAGATGACCGCGGATCCGCGGGGAAACAGGTGCGGACGGATGCGGCGGAGGTCCCAGCTCGGCGCAAACGTCACGTTAGCTCCGTCGAAGCGTCCCCGGCGGAAACCCGCCCAGTAGTCGCGGTCGACCACGGGGTTGGGTACCACGAATGCGAGGCGGCCACCGGTCTTGAGGTAGCGCTCGGTGGCCCGGGCAACGAACAGTCCCGCGAGGTCCTGATGCGTGGCCGTGGTCTCGTTGTGCCAGAAGTCGCGGTCCTTGGCCAGTGATTTGAACCGCTTCTGCATCGCCTCGGTCATGTGCCGGTAAGACAGCCAGGGTGGGTTCCCGATCAGGACGTCGACTCGGTTCTCTTCGCGGGCGAGCCAGGCGGGCCGAGACACGTTTCGGATGTAGTAGGACCAGATGTGGTTTCGCTGGGCTTCGTGGAGTTGCTTGAGGCGGGCAAAGTTCGCGTTGAGTGCCGGGAGGTCCTCCTCCGCTAGCGCCAGCCGTCGTATCGCCCCTTCGCTGAGCTTGTTCGTTGACTTGCCGGCAGCACGGCCGGACTCATCGACCAAGGATTCCACCAGGGAATCGAAGGTTGCGCTGTTGGCCAGCAGGTGTTCGGGGAATCGCAATTCTTCCGACAGCAACTGGTCCCCGACATCGGTCGGAATGACCATATGGTCGAGCGACATCAGATCCTCGCGCTGGTCCCAACCCAGAGAGTCCCCCAGATAGATCGGGACCGAGAGGCTCCCCCGTTTAGTCTTTGCAGGGTTTAGCCGGTCCCTGCCTAAGGCGAGCAGATATGTGACTCGGGCCAGTGACACAGCGACCGGGTGCAGGTCGATCCCGATCACGCGGGAGGAAACCAGCGCCATCGCGTCCTTCAGACTCATACCGGCTTCATCCGCAGCAGTGAGGAACCGGCGTACCGCGTAGAACACGAACGTGCCTGAGCCGCAACTGGGGTCGAGGACTCGCTGATTGAGGGGGTCTGTGATTACCTCCGACACCATCCTGTTGGCCAGCCAATCGGGGGTGTAGTACTCGCCCAGCGTCTTGCGGGTCTCGGCCGAGATCACCGATTCGTAGAGAACCTTCAGTACGTCATGCTCGACCGCGGACCAGTCGAACCGGGCAAGGCGGCGAGCAAGGGCCGTGACAAAGCCGTCACCTCCGGGCACCTCAAGAACCCAGTCGAAGAAGTCACGCTCAACGACGCCATGCAGCCCGGCAATTGAAAACTGGTCCCCGGACAAGATTGTGGCCGGCGAGAGCTGTTCGACGTCGAGCCCTAGGACGAGATGGGCGATGATCTCTGCGGAGTTGACCAGCAGAGTGTGCTCAAGAAACAGCTCATCGCTGTTCGTGAACTGAGTGCCCAGTGCGCTACGCAGCAGGTTGGCCCAGAGCTCTCGCTTGAGAGCGACCGTGGGCAGTTCCTGACTGTCGGCGTAGAGCGCAGCAAGGGTGGAGTAGTCGAGAGCGTGCGACGAGCTTTGAGCACCGAGTCGATCAGCGATCTCATCGGGAGTCGGTCGCACCGCGCGCTTGGTGGCGAGGACCCCTTCCAACCAGCGCAACAGTGCCGTGGCGCCAGCGGCTCCGATGACCGCTGTGTGGCGGGTGGCCTCACGCAGACCGCCGTCTACCTCATGGAAGGCAACCCACAGCCTGCCGTCGGTCAGGATGCCGACGTAGCGCTGTCCCAACTCGGCTGAGCGTGTCTGGACGTAGTCCGTCAACTGATCGACCGCCGCAGCCACCACAGTGGGGCTGTACAACGACTTCTTGACCTCAATGACTGTGCAGCCGACCTCGACGTCAATCCTGCGCTGGTTTCCTACTTGCGCTTCGAGCTGTACTTCGAGGTCGTCATCGGCCAGGCCCAGCTCGGGGTCAAGGAGCAGCATCCGAACGTCGGACTGGATCGTCGCCTCGCTGCGTACGCCCCCCGTCTTCGCGACCAGGCGTTCCATCAGCGCAAGGAGCGCGACTCGCGCGGTTTGGGACGTCATGAACCAAGACGGTACTCAATACTGTGCGCCGTCATCGCGACGCCGGGCCGTCTCCCGCGACACGCGGCGGCCGCGAGGGCCGGGATCAGCGGAGAAGTCGGACCCACGCCGGCCGTCGCTGGAGGGCTTTGAACACTTGATCAAGTCCCCGCGCCAATGCTCGAAGGTCGCGGTCGTAGACGCGGCCTTGGTCGATCGCTTGCGCCAACTCGGTCAAGGCCGCGACCCAGCCCTGTCCGGAGCGTTCTCTGGGACGCCTGGTACCGGCGGATCGGTTCTCCACCTCGACCAAACGAGTGACCACGTCGACAGCACAGCGTCCGGACTCGCGTGCGTGCCGCTGCTCCCACGCCCTGTGTCGACACGTATCGGAGCACCACTTTGGCAGCCGACCGGTGCGCAGCAACGGGAACGAGCTTCCGCACCATCCGCAGACAATCTGCTGTCCCGGCACTCGTGCTGGTCTCGTCGTCATGCTCTCACCGCGCCTCTCGGTAACACAGGTGCAGTACCCGGGATTACGTGGCCACGAAACGAGCCGATCACTGGGTGCACCAGGTGTGTCGGGTTCAGTTGGTCGACAGTGGTGAGGCTGATCTTGGATCCGCATTCGGATGCGTGTGTCCACGTCGCGGGCTCTATTTCGCCTGGGGTGCTGAGGATGCGCGGCGGCCCGAAGTACGTCGGTGTGTGAGCCGATCGTCGCGGACTTGGGAATGAGATCTCGCGCCGGGGCATCCACAGGAGGCTCCGACGTCGCTCTATCCACAGAGCCTGCTGCTCACCTGGACAACCACGCGCGCGCTCAGAACGGTGAGGTGATCACGGTGCACGGGGAGACAAGACATACAGCGGCGGCGCGGTCACTGCTTCCGCGTTGGTTCACCGTCAGGGAGGTGGCGCACATGCTCGGCTATGGCGAGACCAAGGTGCGTCTTCTGATCATCAGTGGGGATCTCCGCTCGCTCAAGGACGGCAGGTCGCGTCGCGTCCTTCCGGAGTGGGTCGACGAGTATGTCGAGCGAAGGGTCGCCGAGTCCGGGGAGGAACGATGAGCGGCCGCCGAGGCAGCGGTGAGGGGAGCATCTATCCCTACGTGCACGGTTTCCGTGCCTACACGTGGGTCACAACCCCGACCGGGCGCCGGCAACGCAAGTACGTGAGCGCGAAGACCAGGGAAGAGGCCCACCGCAAGCTTCTCTTGCTGCAGCAAGCCACGACACGTGGGCCGGTGGTCACGAGGGTCCCGACGCTGGAGAGCTACTTAGCAGCGTGGCTGGACGAAGTGATACGACCCTCGCTAGCGCCCTCGACCGCCTCGAACTACGACCTGTTCTCCCGCCTCTACATTGTTCCCTCCCTTGGTTCGAAGCGACTCGACCGCGTGACCGTTCGTGATGTCCAGCAGTGGGTCAACAGACTTCGCGTGCGCTGCCAGTGCTGTGCCCAGGGCAAGGACGCCGCCCGGCTCATGCCCATCTGTTGCTCCGTCGGCAAGTGCTGCAGACAGATCCCGAAGGAATGGACCGTCAGACAGGCGTGGGCAGTGTTGCGCGCAGCGCTTAGCCAAGCCGAGCGGGACGAGATCGTGGCCCGCAATGTTGCGGCTCTCGTGCGGATGCCCCTGCCAAGGCCGCAGCGTCCACCGGCTTGGAGTGTTGATGACGCCCGCACCTTTCTCGAGTCCTCCCAGAAGGAAAGCGACCCGCTGCATGCCGGGTACGTTCTCATGCTTGTTCTCGGGCTCCGTCGCGGTGAGCTACTCGGATTGTCGTGGGGGGACATTGACATGGAGACGGGAGAGCTCGGCGTGCGATGGCAACTGCAACGGGTGAACGGCCAGCTGACGAGAAGGCCCACGAAGACACGGTCGTCCGATGCCCTGCTCCCTCTGCCTCAGATCTGCATCGTCGCGCTTCGATCCCACAAGCAACTCGCTGCCTCATGGCGGCTGGCCGCCGGCCTCGCCTGGCAGGACACCGGTCTGCTTCTCACGACCCGTTCCGGGCTACCGCTCGACCCACGGAATTTCCATCGCCGGTTCAAAGAGCGGGCGGAGGCAGCCGGAGTACCCGTCGTCTCGGTCCACTCCACCCGTCGGACCTGCGCCTCGATCCTGGTCGAGCTCGACGTTCACCCCCGCGTGGCCATGCAGATCCTGCGGCACAGCCAGATCGCGGTGACCATGGACATCTACTCCCAGGTCACCTCGGCCAGCACCCGTGAAGCGCTGACGAAGTTGGGCTCTCGGCTGAGCCGCGAGGCATGAGGCTGGGAGGGCGATTGCGCGTCAACCGGAGGGGGTCAACGCTGCTCGGTAAGATCTGGGGGAGCGGACCATCGTGCGTAGACAACAGAAGCCGACGTCAGGCGCCCTGAACGTCTTGAAGAGTCGCGTTCCGAGAGATGAGGAATGCCAGCACCGAGCAGGTACCTGCAAGGGCGCGATGCGATGGTCGCAAAGCGCGCGTTGGGAGGATCCCAAGCCCTATCGCTTACCGTGATCGCGGACAGTGAGCCGTGTCGGCGGTGCGGCAGAGCAGTGCTGCAAGGAGCCTGAGATGAACACCACCCAGTCTTCCGACGACGCGATGGGTCAATCGTTCAACGTGTCGGGTGCCAGACGTTGGTCGACCAGGTGCAGCCCCTGGTCGATCATGAGTCGAAGCGACCGCGCGATCTCCTCAAGCTCGACAGTCCGGGCGCGTAAGCGAGTGATCGTCTCGTCCCGCTGGTCTGAGATACTGGAGTCCTGGCCTATCGGCTCATCGGGTGCGCCCAGAGAGTCTTGTTTGGCGGGAAGGACCGGGGGCCTGCCTAGCCCGTCGCGTCGACCGTCCACGGCATTGATGCTTTGGAGGAGTACGGCGCGAGCCTTCTCAACGTCTGAAGCATCGACTCGCCTGCGGCCGGATGCAGACGTGACATCACGGTACTTCGTCCCCAGGTCTCGGTAGACCGTGTCGGTACTCACTCCCAAGAGCGCCGCAGTCTGGCTCACCGTATATGCGGACTCTGTGTTGCCCACAGACACATGGTACGCCGCAGACGCGGCGAACGCAGGAAAATACCAGCCAGCCCGCCGCATATGCGGCGCGCCTTGGAAGTTTGGAGGGTGGCCCTCTGTAGCATCTGCGGAAGTAGAAGGCTTCCAACCAGGCTGCGCTCGGGAAGAAGCCGTCATGCAATTGTTGTTCCGTTGATACAGGGCTGCATCGCTGCGAGGGCGGCGCTGTCATGATTGGGAACCAGAAATGGCTCCCGGCTGGCCCAGGGAGGCGTTAGCTGTGCATCCTCTTGAGACTGCAAGGTCTTCCGCGTTGCCGCCAGAGCTTGAGCTGCAGCTACTCGTCGGCAATTGCATCGAGGCTTTGCTGCAGCTCAACACTGCTTCGGGATCTGATACGGACAAGAGGGCGGTCGCGGTCGTTGCGGAGACGGCGGATCGCTTCCACGCGGGAGCTGCGGAATTGTCGAGCGTTCCGCGAACTCTCGCGGAGTCCGCGTCCGGGCTGGGCCTCGTCGACGCCACTCGCCGGGCGATGGCTGGCACAGGATCTGTGAGAGAGCAACTCGAAGCAATGGCTGACAGCTTGCAGACCATTGCTCAATCCGGCGCTGCGGATGACGACGCAGTTGGATCCGCCGTGGGACTGTTGGCACGTCTGCACGAAGCATTGAGCGCGGCGCGGCACTTCGTTCCCGACGAAGTGCGCGGACTAACGCGCATGGCGTAACATAATCGGCCTGTGCTCGGTTCCGGCTCCAGACGTCAATCGCTGTATCGGCGCTTGCACAACATCGCTCAGGCGCTGGCTGCAGCGCGAACTCGGCAAGAGAGTCTTAACCCGGCGACCAGGGAGCTACTTGGTCAGCTGGAAGCCTTGATCGAATTCGCCTGGGACTCGTTCGAGAAGCGTTGGATCGAGACAGAGTCATTTGGTGAGCCCGGTCGCGACCTAGTGCGGCGGCTTGCCTGCGATCGGTACACCTGGCTGATGCAGGAGCTTTCGATGACGTTGCTCCCTGCCCTGGATGGGGCAGTGTCCAATCGCATCCCGATAGAATTGCAGCCGTTGGCTGTGCGGTTGGCGTCCGAAGCCGTAGACGATCCGAACCTGAACGTCGTCCTGTTCAGTGACAGCAACTTCAACTACTCCGTTCAACGCTACTCGAATCCTGTCGACTATCTAGCCCCGCGGATAGCGCCATATATTGAAGCCCCTGCGCCATCGAGCCGGGAGTTCTTGTTTCTTCGGCTTCCGCGTCTAGAACGCGACAGCGCGGCTCTGCATGTGGTGCTGCTGGGTCATGAGCTTGGTCATCTCAGGGACTGGATCAACAACATAAGTGGCTCCCTTGACGTCTCTGTGCCCTCGGAATGGCTGGATGACGACGGTGTTGTTACGGACCATTACGTGCCAGCCGTAGAACTTCATCGTGCGTTGATTACGAATTGGGCGAGCGAACTTGTCGCTGACATTTATGGGGCTTTGACATTCGGGCCAGCTTCCCTGACGGGCTTGGCCGAGTTGGTGCTGTCAATCGGCGTCTTTGATCGTGACAGCGTGACCCATCCAGGGGCCGACCGGCGCACTCACTTTGTGCTGGACGTGCTAGAGCGTCTTGGCTTCAGGTCGGTTCCGGAGCTGATAGATGTTCTCAACGAGTACCAATTGGAGGCCGACAAAGCTGTCGGAAGACAGGTTGACTTGGCAAATATCACGGATCAGAATGACCTGCTCAAGCAGGCGGCAGACGAAGCCTGGAAGTGGCTGTTGCTTCACAAGGAAGGTCTTATCCAAGCCTGCCAACAGTCGCTTCCAGCGGCGGATGTCTTTGAGGCCGCTCGATGGGACGAGGTGGAGTACGTGAGCGCGAGGTTGGCGCAGGGGCAGCCTTGCGGCGAGCGGCTGAACGAACCTCGGGTTGCCGACCAGGATGAGGTGGTCACGCTCTCGCCTGTTGCGGCGGCGGCCATCTTGAATGCATGCTGGCTACTGCGCCTGCGCAACTTTGAGGGATTGACCGGTGTTGTGCTGCTCGATGCAGCTGACCCACGGGAGTCCGGAGCGATCGCCGAAGTCTTGGATGGACTAGTCCTTAAATCCCTTGAGATCGCTGAATTCCGTCGAGAGGAGGCTTGGTCGTGGGAATAATGAGTACGCGGGTCATACGTCACCGCCTCCTTGATGAGGAAGACGGTTTTCTCATCACCCCACTGCCCCCTTTGGATGACATTGCACTTGGCAGCGTCAATCTCAGTGTGGGCAGCATCTTTCTGATCGCACGTCGTGCATCGCAGGCCTTCGTTCAGGCTGATCGACGCGGTCCAGCGCGTTCGGTCTTCTCGGAAGTTCGGTTAGCGTCTAATGAGTCCCTAGTTATTCAACCGCAACAATTCGCTCTCGCAAGTACAAGAGAATATCTTTGCCTACCGAAGGATGTTGCGGGCCTCATCCAGTCGAGATCTACCTACGGCCGGATGGGTTTGATTGCTGCCACGGCGACCTTTGTCAACCCGGGTTATCAAGGGTGTCCCACTCTTGAGATAGTCAATGAGGGCGAGGTACCGGTGAAGATCTCTCCGGGTGAGAGGATTTGTCAGCTCATCACGCTTGAGGCTGATGAAGATTCGGAAGACCTACGTCCCTCCCGGTATCAATGTGCCATCAGACCATACTCGGCCCGCGCCGCCCTCTCGTGACCACTCGAGTTCGCCGAACCTTCGTCGGCAATGACGCCCGTGTGGTCGCCGGCCCCCATTGCGCGCCCACCCGCAGCCGCGCCCCCTTGATCACTTGGAGGTCAAGCCATTGTAGGAATGCCAATGCACGGATCGGAGCTGAAAGATGTTGGCCCATCTGCTAACTCGGTTGTGAGACACCGAAAAGCTGCAGCAGCAAAGTGCAGCAACGACACCACGATTCCCTACGTCAAGACGGTGTTCCCGCAGGTCAGCCGAGCCTGAACGACGCTCACCACAACCTGTGCCGACGCTTTGCAAGCAGGGGGTTGAGGGTTCGAGTCCCTTCGTCTCCACCGCGCCTGGCCCTGCCACCCCGCAGGACGCACAACGTCCTGCACCGTGGTCGCTGGCGCGATCAGGGGGCAGGACGTTGCGAGTCCCCTGAGGTCCCGACGAAGTGGACGCAGGTGGTCTGCACCTGTCCAGCCTCGATCGCCCGAAGCTCGTCCGCGGGGGAGACGTCGTCGAGCTCTGCGAAGACGTAGGGCCCGCGGGCGAGCCGCCGGGTTGCGAAGCGAGACTGGAGGCTTTGCACGATCGCATCCGCGGGATGGAGGTTCTCTGCCTCGGCCCATCCGGTCAGGTAGTCCGACCAGGTCCGACCCGATTCCTGCCACTGGGCACGGTGCCGATGCAGCCAGCCCTCCTCGTCGGTGCGGCCGAGCCGGTCGAAGCACCACTGGGCGGTGCGGTCGTCGAAGCGCTGCCAGTCCCACTCGACGACGATGATCACGCCGTCGGGACGAAGGATCGAACCGACCTGGTCGAGCACCGCCGCCAGGTCGTGCGTGTGGTGCAGCGACACGCAAGCGATCAACCCGTCCGCGGGCGCCGCGGGGGTGAACGCCTCGATGCCGGTCTGGTGATACTCGGGGCCGGCGGGTGCTTCCGGGTCGATGCCGACGGCCTGGTACCCGGCGCGCAGCAGTTCCGGTACGAACCCTCCGTACGGGCCACATCCGAGCTCGATGATCTGCGCGGGGGCGGCCGGCAGCTCGGGTTGCAGGGACTGCCACTGGTAGTCCAGCCAACGCGTGGTGGCCTTCGGCTTGTCGTCGCACGTCATCACCTCAGAGCCTAGTGCCGCGTCAGCCAGAGCTCGCTGGCCAGGGCAACCTCGGTCGCCGAGGCACTAGAGGTGGAGCCGAGGGCCCGGCTCAGTCGCCGCCGGCCAGTACGCGCTTGTGGAGCGCGGTGACGACGCTTCTCGCGGACTCGAACGCGCCGTGCTGCCACGCGGTGAGGTAGCTGAGGTGGTCACCAGCGAAGTACAGCCGTTCGACCGGCTCGAGCAAGGTCTGATACGCCGTGGACGACGCGCGATCCGCCCACAGCGCCCAACCACCACGGGTGAACGGCTGGTTCTCCCAGTGCACAGAGAAGGAGGACGCGAACTCCGACCGGTAGGGCCGGCCGTGGATCCTGGCGCCCTGTGCCAGCGCGCGCTGCTCCCGCTCGGACGGCGGCAATGCGGCGTACTGCGACGAAGCCTCACCGAAGGTGTAGTAGCCGACCACGACGCCGCGGTCACCATGGAAGCCGTACGAGGGGTACCAGATCGTGGCGATGTCGAGGTTGGTGTCGGTGATCCCGCCGAGGATCCGGTCGTCCTCCTCCCAGAAGCGTCGGCCGAACTCCAGCCCGATCTTGCCGACCGGCATGGTCTGCACCTGCGCCAGTGCCGACGCGACGGCGCTGGGGAAGTTGGCCTCGATGCCGCCCAGCACGCTGGGCGGGATCGTGCACACGCAGTACGCCGCTCGCGTGTTCTGACTGGCCCCGGAGCCGTCGGTGTAGTCGACGGAGACTCCCTCGGAAGAGACTCGAATCCTCGTCACCGCGGCCTGGTAACGGATGGTTCCGCGGACCGCAGCCGCCAACGCCCGGGGGAGCCGGTCCATCCCACCCACCGGTTGGAACATCGGCATCGCCTGGTCCCACTCCAGCTCGAAGCCGAACGAGCTCCCGAGCCCGGACGCCAGCAGGTCTGCCAGCCCGTACGGTTGATCGAGAGCGCCTGCGGCGTTGCCGGCGGTCGGCACCTTGGCGTAGCCGCGGTTCGCCGACCCGGCGTACCGGTTGCTGGCTGACAAGGCGCCGGTGCTGCGCAAGTAGCTGATCAAAGCTTCCCGGTCCGCGCCACCGAGGCGGGCGTCGAGGGCGCGCTGGTCGAGGCACTTGGCCAGCAGCTCGCTGGTGTAGCCGGCGAGGTCGGCCCTCGCGGCGCGTCGTCGGATCGGCTGCCGCGTCAACGGGCCGTGCGCGTCCGAGGCCGGTGCGCGGTAGAGGTAGGCGTCGGGGTTCGCGTTGACGAACACCTCGATCGGCACCCGAAGCTCGCGGCAGTAGTCGAGCGTGGTGTGACCTTGCGGGATTCTGGCCGGGCCGGCATTGAGGTACTGCGACTCCCCGAACCGGGCCCGCTGCCGGTGCCCCTGACTGTCGGTGTCGGTCGTGCCGCCCCGCACCGTCCACGCGCGCCCGCCAGGCCGGTCGCGCGCCTCCAAGACCTCGCAGCGATAGCCCGCCTTCTCCAGCTCGTATGCCGCGGCGAGCCCGGCGTCACCCGCCCCGAGGACAAGGACCGATGCCTTCTTGGCGCGGCCCTGGAGGTGGAAGTCGGACGCGCGCGGGGGGACATAGGCCTGCTTGTGCTGCTCCGCGTCCGGAAACAGGCCGAGCACCTCCATGCCCCCGACGACGGCGCCGGCCCCACCGGCCGCTCCGAGCGCTGTCAGGAACCTCCGTCGCGTCCAGAACCCCGCGTCCTCGTCCGCCACCAGTGCCCCTTCTCCGACAACTGCACTCACTATGACCACTTCCTTGCCGCGTCGGCCAGGGCTGAGGGTCCGCGCGACCCTTCACCGCGGGGCTGGCGATCGACGGGGCTGCTTCGGTTGTTGTTGTTTCCCGTTTCGACTCCCTCCGAGCCGAGTTGGTTCTGATGCTCTGCAGAAGCGCACGCAACGTCCTGCGCCCTGGTCGCCACGACGACCCCGGCGCAGGACGTTGTGGGGAGTGGCGGCGCTGAAGCGGATGGCAGACTCGAGGCATGCCGACTGCGCCGCCGTTTCGACGTCGTACGCCGTCTGACGTCTCAGCGCGGCCCAGACGGCGCCGAGCCAACCCAGCGGTCGTCCTGCTGGCCGGCCTGAGCCTGACCGTCGCGGCCTGCAGCAGCGCAGGCTCGGACCCGGCACCCGCCCCCACGCCCGCCACGCCCGCCAGCACCCTGCCCTCCAACGCACCTGCTGCCTCACCCGCGACCGCAGGATCGCCGCTACCGTCGCTGTCCTCACCGAGCGGTGTCTCGGCCCTGCTGGACTATCCCCACCTGTTCGCCGCGATGGCGGTCGTGCCGGTCAGGGCCGCCGTGGTTTCCTTCACTGACCTCGACCTGGTCAAGAAGCGGCTCGGCTACGCCGGTGTGACCAGCGCATCACCGACCCGTGAGCGCTTCGACTTCTGGGAACGGGCCCGGGCTGACGGTGCGATGTTCACCGGCACCCGGCTCTACGACGCCTCGTCGCAGATGGCGATCGACTACGGCTGGACCGGTGAGGACGTGGCGTGGGAGGTCGATTTCGCCGTGACCGAACAGGGCTGCCTGCGCTCGATGCTCTGCCAGACCGCCCACGGGTACGTGCTCGGGTTGCGGCCGGATCTCGACTGGGGCGTGGTGACGAGATCGCTGCGGGACAACGGCTTCGTGCCGGACGGCGATCCTGACACGTTCCGTTCCGACGATCCCGGGGCACCGTTCGCCCTCGTGCACCTCATCCCCGAGCTGCACGCCGTCGCGGGAGGCAACCCGATCGGTGTCCAACGACTGACCGAGGTGGTCGACGGTGCGCCACCGTTCGGACCCAAGGTAGGCGCCGTCTACGACCGACTCGGCACGGTGGAGTCCTTGCACGCATCGACCGGTTGCGTCGGCCTGGCGGCCACCCTCGGGCCTGACTCGACGTCGGACGACGTCACCGCCTTCCTCCGCAAGAACCCGATCAGCGGACTGGCCCCTGCCGTTTCCACGATCGTTGCGGTGTCCGACCGGCGTACTGCCACCATCGAGGTCGAAGCCGGCGCCGGAGCCAGCCCGCAGGACGTCGGCGCGCGGTTGTCGGCGATGCGCACGTGGCCCGGGCTCCAGTCGGGTACGCCGTTCGAGGCCGTCGCTGACGTGAGCGGACAGCTCAACGGGGACTACGAGTCGTTCACCGCCGACATCCATGCCATGCCCACCTTCCGTGCGATGGTGATCACCGACGACGCACCCTGGGCGTTGTGCCCGGCCCGGGAGACCCGGTGACCGGCTCGCCGTTCCTCACCGCCCGTGCGCTCGGGCTCGGCGCGGTCGCGGCCGTGCTGATCGCGGCGATGGTCGTACTGGGTCTGTGGCAGCTCGGCGTCTACGACGACCGTCAACGCGATGATGCGCGGTCCACGCTCGGACGGGCGCCTGTCGCGCTGACCGACGTGATCGGTCCGGACGACGCGTTTCCGTCGGACGGCGTCTCACGCCCGGTCACCGTGCGGGGTCGCTACCTCGCCGACGAGCAGTTCACGGTCCGGCGGAGTGCGACCCTGGGCGTCGAGCGTGCGGTCGTCAGCCCGTTGGAAGTCGACGACGGCTCGATCGTGCTGGTCGTACGGGGTCAAGGAGACCAAGCCGCGGCGCCGCCGGCCGGCCCGATCGACCTGACCGGCGTGCTCGAGCCGTCGGACCCCTCCGGCTCGGCCCTGGACGCGAACCGCGCCACCGACGGGATCCGCACCGCCGCGCTCGTCCAGGACTTCGACCAGGACCTGTACTCCGGCTACGTCGTTCGCACCGAGAGCCAGCCGGCGGACCACCTCACGGTCATCACGCCCCCTACGCCGGAGTCCTCGCGCTGGGCGGGCATCCGTAACCTGCTGTACGCCGTCCAGTGGTGGCTGTTCGCCGCCTTCGTGGCATTCATGTGGTGGCGGATCGTGACTGAACCCCCGGTCGGCGTACCCAGCGTCGCCGAGGACACCGCCGAGCCCTCCTCGACGACGGTCGGATAGCGTCGCGCTGGTGCGAGCTGCCTTGTTGCGTTATCGAGTGATGGCCTACGTCGTGGGCACTCTGCTCATCGTCTTGGTGTGCATCGGCGTGCCCTTGAAGTACCTGACCGAGGACGGCACCGACCCCCAGCAGGTGGGCGAGTGGATCACGACGTACCTGGGGATCGCGCACGGCTGGCTCTACATGATCTTCTTGGTGACAGCAGCAATCCTGGCTCGCAAGGCCAGGTTCCCGGTTGGGTTCGCGGTCCTCGTGCTGGTGCTCGGCACGATCCCGTTCCTCAGCTTCTACGGTGAGCGAAAGGCGACCGGGCGAGTCCGTCGGATGCATCCGGAGCTGGTGAGTACGCCGGGCCCGTGAGGTCCGGTTGCTGCTCCGGTTGGTTGAGCGTCGCCCTGCCCGGCCGCTCAGCTGCGGCCTCCCGAGCGGCGACTTCCGGCCGGAATTCGGGGTTCTATGCAAGGCAAACCTTCACTGTGCAAGGCGGGTTTGCCTAGTAAACTATTCGCCCGGATAGATAACTAGGCAAACCACCACGGGAGGGAGGCGGCACCGGGGGGGCGGCCCCCGGTAGGTGCGGGAGGGGGAGGCTGCGCCAGGACTGAGTGCAGGCACGCGTACGGGCCGCCCAGAAGGACGACCCGTACACGCAACCAGGGTGGGCTGGTTGGACCCTCAGACGGACTTCTTCTTCAGCGGCTTGTCCGGCGTCGTCGGCGTCGGGGACTCGACCGTCTCCTCCGACGCCAGCGGCGCGGTCGGGGCGGTGTCGGAGCCGTCCACTGGGCCGGCGGTGGCCGAGGGCTGGGTGGGCCGGGCCGCGTGGGCCGGACTGGCCGCCGAGTCGCGGCTCTGTGTCCAGGCCGGGTCGGCATCCTTGCCACTGAGCTTGGTGTAGACAAAGGCCGCCAAGCCCCCGAGGCCGAGGACGATCAGCACGTTGCGCAGCTTGTGGCTCTTCTTCGGCTCATCAACAATCCCGAGCTTGACCGCAGCCCGACGGCCGCGCACCTTGCCCTCGACGACCGCCTGCTGGGCCAGCGGCACCAAGGTGTCCGTGTAGGTGTCCATGGCCTTGTCGCGGGCATCCTCGACCGTCGGCTTCACCTTTTCCTTGGCGTCCTCGAGCGCGGGGCCAACCGTCGAGGCGACGCTGGAGACGATCTGCTCGGTCGCCGAACCGAGCTTGTCCAAGGCCGCTTCTGTTGCCGGCTGCACGCTGTCCCGCGCGTCCTTGGCAGCAGCGCGAGCCTTCTCGCGTCGGGTCTTCGTTCGCAGGGCCACAGCCTGGTCCTCTCGTGTTGAGCCTTCTTGGCGAGCGCGCACGACGGTCGGCGCGTCGCCCCCTACTCTTACCCATCGCGCCGCTTTTCACCACAGCACCCCGGCATCCGGACGGCGGCGGGCCTTGTCCGCCGTGCAAGGATAGGTGGACGACCTGACCACGACCGAAGAAGCAGGTGACTCGGTGGCCGACGAACTCTTCGCCACACTGAAGACCAACCGTGGCGACATCTCGCTGCAGCTCTTCCCCAACCACGCGCCGACGACCGTACAGAACTTCGTCGGTCTGGCCGACGGGACGAAGCAGTGGCGAGACCCCGCTTCGGGGGAGGACAAGTCCGAGCCGTTCTATGACGGGCTGACCTTCCATCGGGTGATCAACGGCTTCATGATCCAGGGCGGCTGCCCGACCGGCACCGGGACAGGCGGTCCGGGCTACCAGTTCAAGGACGAGTTCCATCCCGAGCTGACGTTCTCCAAGCCTTACCTGCTCGCGATGGCCAACGCCGGGCCGGGCACGAACGGGTCGCAGTTCTTCATCACCGTGGGTAAGACGCCGCACCTGAACATGAAACACACGATCTTCGGCGAGGTGGCAGACCAGGCCGGGCGCGATGTAGTCGACGCCATCGCCACGACCCCGACAGAGCGCGGCGACCGCCCGTCACAGCCGGTCGTGATCGAGTCGGTCGCCATCGAGCAGCGCTGACGGCGCGCTAAGAGGACGACCAGGTATGACCGGACCTAGGACTCCAGGTGGGTCGGCCGTAGGGGGCCCGAGGTGACGACGGAGGACCCGACGACGTACGACGCCGGGACGATCCCGCACTGCTACCGCCACCCGGACCGCGAGACGTACATCTCGTGCCAGCGGTGCGGCAGGCCGATCTGCCCGGACTGCATGCGCCAGGCCTCGGTGGGTTTCCAGTGTCCTGAGTGTGTCCGCGAAGCCTCCAGCCAGAGCCGGCAGGTCCGGACCAGCTTCGGCGGACGAGTCACCGACGGCTCGAACGCAGTCACGGTCGGCCTGATCGCCGCCAACGCGCTGATCTTCGTCGCGGCGTTGGCCTCGGGCGGCACTGACGGGGCCCTCGTCCGCAAGCTGATCTTGATCCCAGACGGGTTCAGGTTCCTGGACCGGGCCAACGGACAGATCCTCAGCGTGGACGGCGTCGCGAACGGCTCGTACTGGCAGCTGATCACCTCCACCTTCCTGCACACCGAGCCGCTGCACATCTTGCTGAACATGGTCGGCTTGTGGATCTTCGGCTCGTTCCTGGAGAACGCGCTGGGACGATCCCGCTTCCTGACGCTCTACCTGCTGGCCGGACTCGCGGGATCGGTCTCGGTCTACTGGCTCTCTCCTGTGCACAGCTCGTCGCTGGGAGCCTCCGGTGCGGTGTTCGGACTGTTCGGTGCGGCCCTGGTGATCTTGCTCAAGCAACGCCGCGACGTGACGCAGCTGCTCATCCTGCTGGGGCTGAACATCGTGTTCAGCTTCACCGCCTCCAACATCTCGTGGCAGGCGCACCTGGGTGGGCTGTTCGCCGGTCTGGTCATGGGTGCCGGCTTCGCCTATGCCCCGCGGGCCCAACGTGGCGCCGTGCATGCGTCGATGTTGGCCGGGGTCGCGGTGTTGCTCGTGGTAGCGACGCTGGCGCGTACCGCCGCGCTGGCCTGAGGCCACTCCTTTGTCCACACTGGGGATAACCACTGTGGAGAACTACAGCCGTGTAAGTCCAGCAGGTGAGCACCAGATGAACAACCGGTGCCGGGTCACCCGGGCGGCTACTCCCACTTGGTGGAGAAGATGAATCCGAGGGCGATGAAGACCATCCCCACCGCGAGGTTCCAGTTGCCCAGGTCGCGGACGTACTTCAGGTCAGGCGCCAGGTAGTAGACGACGATCCAGGCCAGGCCGACCAACCAACAGCCAACCATCGCCGGTGCGACCCAGCGACGTCCGGCGACGCCGACCGGCCGCCGCGTCGTCGGTGGCGGTGTGTACTCGGCCTTCTTACGTGGTCGTGACTCGGGCACGTCGTCTCCTGTAGCTCAGCGTGTGCTCCGAACATCGTAGACGGTGGCGCTGCCCGCGCGGGATTGGGCGCGGGTCGTAGCAGGGTTATCCTGCACCCGTGCCGACTCCCCGCTCCGACCGCCGATCCCCCTGGGCGTGGTTGTCGCTGAGCCGAAACCGTACGCCGTTGCGGTGGCGGTTGGCGGTGCCCGTCGCCTGCGCCTGCGCCGGGCTGCTCGCGACCACGAGCATGATCAACGCCAAGGGGACCGACTTGCGCGGCGGCCGACACGGAGATCTCACCGGCATCGTCGCCGACCAGAGCAATCGCGTTCAGCAGGTCCGTGGCCAGGCCGAGGCGGTGCAGAAGGATATCGACGCGTTGACCGAGCAGATCACCGATCCGCTGATCAACACGATCGACCGCAGGCTGGGTCGACTGACGGGACCGACCGGGATGTCACCCTTGTCTGGCCCCGGTCTCGTCGTCACGCTGACCGATGCGCCGCTTGACGAACAGGTCCCCGAGGGAACGAACCCGAATCTGCTCGTGGTGCACCAGCAGGACCTGCAGGCCGTGATCAACGCCTTGTGGGCCGGCGGAGCCCAGGGGATCTCGCTTCAGGACCAGCGGATCATCGCGACCACCGGGATCAAGTGTGTCGGCAACACCGTGCGTCTCCAGGGGGTTCCCTACGCTCCGCCGTACGTGATCAAGGCGGTAGGCAGCCCGGGAAAGATGTTCGACGCGCTGAGCACGTCACCGCAGGTGCAGGACTACCGGGCGTTCACGCTGCCGCCCTACAACCTGGGGTGGGACTTGCGCGAGGAGGCCGGCCTGGACGTCCCGGCGTACACCGAACCGATCACCCTTCAGTACGCCAAGCCGCTGACCCGCTGACCCGCTGACCGGCGACCCGCCGACCGGCCGACGCGTCGTCCTACTGGGTGGTGGGCGCGCTGACCGTGGGTTTGGTCGTCGTGGGGGTGGTATCGGTCGGCGTCGTCGGTGTCGTGGGGGTGGTATCGGTCGGCGTCGTCGGCTCAGTGGTCGTCTGGGTCGGGCCGAGGGAGACGGCGATGATCACGTTCGACCCGTAGGGCGCCTTCTTTCCGCCGTCCGGCGTCTGGCGGACGACCGTGCCTTGGGGCAGGTCGGAGGCGATGTCGGACGGCACGACCACGAAACCGGCGGACTCCAGGGTCTGCGTGGCAGCCTCGCGGGTCGTCCCGACCACGGACGGGACGTCCCGGAAGCCTGTGGAGAAGTAGACCTTGATCGGCGAACCTTGCGGCAGCTGAGCGCCTGGTGACGGGTCGGTACGCGTCACCTGGTTCTGGCGTTCGGTGCTCTGGTTGTCTTCAACCGGGACCACCTGGAACTTGCGGCTCTCGAGCTCCTGGGTCGCCTTGGCCAACGTCAGCTGGCTGACGTCGGGCACGATCGCTGTCTTCGGACCACCGGAGTAGGTCAGATCGACCGAGGTTCCCTCGTCGACCAGGGCACCGGGCGTCTCACTCTGCCGGAGCACCTGGCCCTTCTTCGTGTCGCTGGGCACGGCGGTCTCCTGGCCCACGTCGAGCTTGGCGTCGGTCAGCAGCTTCTCGGCCTGGGACAGGCTCTTGCCCTGCAGGTTCGGCACCTCCGACTGGGGGGTGGCGTTATCCCCCTGGTTGAAGAAGTACAAGACCGCCGCGGCGATCGCCGCGAGCACCAGCAGCCCCAGCACGATCCACAGGCCGGTACGTCGACGGGGCTCGTCGCGTTCCTCGGTGTGGTACGCCGCTGTCACCGCCGTCGGAGTCGGGTCCACCGGTGGTGGCGGCAAAAAGTGCTGGGTCTCCTCGCCGGCATCGACCGACGGGGCCAGGACCGCCCGGCCCTCGAGCGCGCGGGCGATGTCGGCCCGCATCTCCGAGGCGCTCTGGTAGCGCTGGTCGACCGACTTGGCCAGGGCCTTCAACGTGATCGCGTCGATCGCGGGCGAGATCTCCGGGTCGATCGACGACGGCGGCATCGCCTCCTCGCGGACGTGCTGGTAGGCCACCGACACCGGTGAGTCCCCGACGAACGGTGGCCGGCCGGTGAGCAGCTCGAACAGCAGGCAACCGGTGGAGTACAGGTCACTGCGCGCGTCGACCTGCTCGCCACGCGCCTGCTCGGGCGAGAGGTACTGGGCCGTCCCCACCACCGCCGCCGTCTGCGTCATCGTCGCCGACGAGTCGGCGATCGCGCGGGCGATACCGAAGTCCATCACCTTGACGTCGCCGGACGGGGTGAGCATCACGTTGGCCGGCTTGATGTCGCGATGGATGATGCCGGCCCGGTGGCTGTAGTCGAGTGCATCGAGCACCGAGCCGGTGATCTCCAGGGCCCGCTCGGGAAGGATCTTGCGCCCCTCCCGGAGGATGTCGCGCAACGTCCGACCTTCGACGAGCTCCATCACAATGTAGGGCAGCATCAGTCCCGACCCGTCGTCGGCGTCCTCCTCGCCGGTGTCGTAGACGGCCACCACGGTCGGGTGGTTCAAGGACGCGGCCGACTGGGCCTCGCGACGGAAGCGGGCCTGGAACGTGGGGTCACTGGCCAGGTCGACCCGGAGCCGCTTGACCGCCACCGCGCGGCCGAGCCGCAGGTCCTGTCCCCGGCGTACCTCGGCCATGCCCCCTCGGCCGAGCATCCCCGACAGCTCATACCGACCGTTCCCGATCATGGTCTTCTCCATGTCCACGGGTCAGTCCCCTTCTTCCTTGCCGTCATACACGTCGAGCCGCACCTGTTGGCCCTCCTGAACCTCGCCGGTAGGAGAGATGTCAGCCACGGCGTCCTTCTCTCCGCCCGGAACCTTGTCGCCGCGCTCGGGCTTGAGACCGGCGTCCTTGAGCTCCTTCTCGACGTCCTTGACCGGGCGTCCGATGTACGCCGAAGGGTCGATGACGAAGCCCTGCGGTGCCGTCGTGGTCGGTGCCGTCGTGGTCGGAGTGGTCGGTGTCGTCGGCGTGCTCGCCGTCGTCTCCGACGGAGTCGACGGGTCCTGCGCCTTCGTCGGCGTGGACCGCTTTCCGGACGATCCGGCTGTCTGGTCGGCATCTCCGCCTCCCCGGGAAGCGGCGTACACGATGCCGACGACGAGCAGGACCGCGAGCACGGCCGCCGCGATCGGGAGCCAGCCGAACCTGCGTCGTCGCTGCTGGCCCGGATCGCCGACAGGACCAGGAGGGACAGGACCAGGAGGGACGGGACCGGGCGGGACGGGTCCGGTGACCGGCAGCACCTGTGTCGCCCCCACCGGAGGTGCAGCGAGCGCCCTGGTTGCCTGGCTGTCCGGTCCGTCGGCGAACTTCCGCAGGGCGGTCGCCAGGGCAGTCGCGTCCGGGGGTCGCTGAGCCGGATCCTTGGCCATCGTCGAGGCGACGATCGAGCGCAGTGCTGCCGGCACCGATCTCGGCAGCGGCCGCGGCTCGTCGCGCAGGTGCGCAAGGGCCACCGCGATCGGCGTCTCGCCCTCGAACGGCTTGGTCCCGCTCAGGGCCTCGTAGAGCACCACGCCCAGTGAGTACAGGTCACTGGCCGGCGTTGCCTCGCGGCCCTCGCTCACCTCCGGCGCGACGTAGTGCGGCGTCCCCATGATCGTGCCGGTGTCGGTGATCGCAGCAGCGCCGCGGGCTCGGGCGATCCCGAAGTCGGTGATCTTGACCCGACCGTCCCGGGTGACCAAGAAGTTGGCAGGCTTCACGTCGCGATGGATGATGCCGGCCTCGTGCGCGACGGCCAGACCTTCGGCCGCCTGAGCGATCAGCCGGGCCGCCTGCTCCGGTGCCAGCGGGCGTGAGATCAGCTCCGACAGCGGTAAGCCGTCGACGAGCTCCATCACCAGGTACGTCGTGTGACGGCTGGTCGCGGGATCCACCTCGTCGCCGTAGTCGAACACGGTGGCGATCCGGGGGTCGTGCAGGCTGGCAGCGTGCCGGGCCTCAAGCGCGAAGCGAGTCCGGAACGAGTCGTCGTTGGCGACGTTCTCGCGCAACACCTTGATGGCGACCGTGCGACCCAGGGATGTGTCACCGGCCCGCCAGACCTCTCCCATCCCGCCGGCGGCGATCCGCTCCTCCAGCGTGTAGCGGCCGCCTCCGACCGTGGTCGGGCTCATGGGTTGATCACCGCCTCCATCACGGCTTTGGCGATCGGTCCTGCCAACCCGTTTCCAGTGATCTCGTCACGGCCGATACCGGTCTGCTCGACCAGCACTGCGACCGCCACCTGAGGATCGTTGGCGGGCGCGAACGCCACCATCCAGGCGTACGGTGCCCGGTCCTCCGCCGAGTTCGCGGTCCCGGTCTTGCCCGCGACCGAGATCCCAGGGATGCGGCTGTTCGAACCGGTGCCCTGATCGACCACGTCGACCATCATCTGGGTGAGCTGGTCGGCCACCGAGCTCGACACCGCCTGGTGGAGCACCTCGGGGTTGGCCTCGTCGAGCGTCTCCAGGTTGTTGGGAGCACGGACCTCCCGCACGATGTAGGGCTTCATCACCGCGCCACCGTTGGCGATCCCGCCCGCGACCATCGCCATCTGCAGGGGGGTGGCCCGATCGTCGTACTGTCCGATCGCGGTCAGTGCGGTCTGCGCCTCGTCGATCTGGCTTGCTTCGGGGTAGACGCTGGTGGCGGCTGGGAGCTCGTCGAGGATGTCGTCGTTGAACCCGTACTTCTCGGCCTGGTCCTGAAGCGTGCTGGCGCCCAGCTTCACGCCGAGATCGGCGAACGAGACGTTGCAGGACACCTCGAGAGCCTTGGTCAGCGTGATCTCGTTGCCGCCGCAGTTCGACCCGTTCTCGTTCTTGATCGTGTCGCTCGAGCCGGGCAGGTCGAAGACCGTTCCGCCCTTCACGGTCGAATCCGGCGTGTAGCCGTTGCTCAGGGCGGCCGAGGCGGTGATCAGCTTGAACGTCGATCCGGGCGGGTAGGTCAGCTGCGCTCCGCGGTTGAGTCCGCGGTCGTCGGGGGAGGCCACCAGCGAGTCGAAGGCGCGCTTGGCGGCTCCCGGGTCGTGGGTGGCGATCAGGTTCGGGTTGTACGACGGCTGGGTGACCATCGCCAGGATCGCGCCACTCTGCGGGTCGAGTGCCACCACCGAGCCCTTGGTCGGGCCGTACTGCGACGACAGGGCCTGAAGCCCGTCCAACGCGGCCTGCTGAGCCTTCGGATCGATCGTCAGCAAGACGCTGCCGCCCTTGGGTTGGTCGTTGCCGACCAGGTCGATCATCCGGTTGACAAACAATCGTTCGTCGCTGCCCGACAGCACCGAGTTCTCGGTGCTCTCCACGCCGGTGGTGCCGTAGATACAGGAGAAGTAGCCGGTCAGGTTCGCGAACATCGGCGGGTTCGTGTAGCGGCGCTGGAACTTCAGGCTGTCGTTGCTGGGCACGCTGCGCGCGATCGGTGTGCCTCCGACGAGGATTGGCCCCCGCTCGCGCGAGCACTCGGCGTCGCGAGCCCGCTTGTTGGACGACGCGTCGTTCAGCGAGCTGGCCTCGATCACCTGGACGTAGTTGACGTTGATCAGCAACATCGCGAACAACAGCAGACATCCCACGGCGAGGGTCCGGATCGGCTTGTTCACCGCAGCTTCACCACCTGTGTCTCGTCGTCCGCGGTCGGCATCCTCAGGTCAGGCGGTGGCTGGCGGGCATGGTCGCTGATCCTCAGCAGCAGGGCCACGATGATCCAGTTGGCGACCAGGGACGAGCCGCCGTACGACAGGAACGGGGTGGTGAGCCCGGTCAGCGGGATGAGCCGGGTGACGCCGCCGATCACGACGAACACCTGGAGCGCGACAGCGATCGAGAGCCCGACGGCCAGCAGCTTGCCGAACGGGTCGCGACAGACCAACGACGTGCGGAAGCCACGCTCGACGATCAGGCCGTAGATCACGATGATCGCCATCAGACCGGTCAGCCCGAGCTCTTCGCCGAGCGAGGTGGCGATGAAGTCGGAGTAGGAGAACGGCGTCAGGTAGGGGCTGCCCTGGCCCCATCCACGACCCAGGATGCCGCCCCAGGCCAGGCCGTACTGCCCCTGCATCAGCTGACCCGTCTTCTCCGGATCGAGCCAGCCATCGATCCGGGTCTGCACGTGCCCGAACAACAGGTACGCGGCATACGCACCGGCGGCGAACAGCAACAAGCCGACCGCCAGCCAGCTCGGCCGTTCGGTCGCGACGTAGAGGAGCACCACGAACAAGCCGAAGAACAGCAGGGACGACCCGAGATCGCGTTGGAAGACCAGCACGCCGAGGCTGACCAGCCACATCAGCAGGATCGGCCCGAGGTCCCGTCCGCGTGGCAGGTCGATGCCGATGAAGCGCCGACCCGCCAGCGCGAGCGCATCGCGCTTCACGACGAGGTAGCCGGCGAAGAAGACGGCGAGGCAGATCTTTGCGACCTCACCCGGCTGGAACGACAGGCTGCCCACCCGCACCCAGATCCGAGCGCCGTTGATCGTTGTGCCGATGACCGGGAGCAGGGGCAGCACCAGGAGTCCGATGCCGAGGAATCCCATCGTGTAGGTGAAGGCCTGGAGCCGACGGTGATCGCGGATCACAGCCAGCGTCCCTACGAAGCCCGCGACGGAGAGGCCGGCCCAGATCAGCTGCTGGCCCGCGAGGCTGGTGTTGCTGGCGAGGTCGATCCGCCGGATCATCGCCAGGCCGATGCCGTTCAGCGCGATCACGGCCGGGAGCAGGACCGGATCGGCGTACGGCGCCAGGAACCGGACGGCGACGTGGCAACCGATGCCCGCGAGCACCATGAAGCCGCCGTACTCGATGATGTCGGTAGGCACCACGCCGTCGCGGCCGAGGCCGACCAGAGCGTAGGACCCGACGCCCACGATGAGCGCGAGGATCAGCAAGAAGAGCTCGGCGCCGCGCCGCTTGCGGGGTACGAACGAGCTGACGATGCGGCCCGGTGCGCTGGCGAACGATGCGGCGGTCATCGTGACGTCTTCCCGGTATCGGTGCCGGTGCCGGTGCCCGTTGCGGCGCCGGTTGCGGTGTCAGTGCCGGTGTCGGCGGACGTCGAGGCGGTTCCCGGGGTGGCGCCGACGCAGTCGCTGGGCGAGCGTTCCGGCGCGGTGGAGCCGGTGCCGGTCGCCGACGCCGCGGTGTCCTGCGTCTGCTGGCTCTCCTTGGTCTTGGTCGCCTGGGTCTTGCTGCCGCCCGAGGTGGCTGTCGCAGGCCGCTTGGTCCCGGTGGCGCCGCTCTTGGTGGGGGTCTTCGTCGGCGGTTTGCTGGTCTCCTTCGAGGTAGTGTCCGTGGTGCTCGACGAGGAGGCCGTCTGTTCTGAGCAGGACGTGGCGAACGACTGGAGCCGGCCCACGATCGTCCGGGCGTCGTTCAGGTCGTCCGCGCTCAGGCCCTCGATCACCTGGCTGCGTTCGAAGCTCGGCAGCTCGTCCAGGGTGAGGCCCTGCATCTCGTAGACGTGGTGCAGGTCGATGCCCGGCAGGTCTGCCTGGACGCCTTGGTAGATCGCCACCTTTCCGTCCGCGGCGGCGACGTAGTACTGACGCTGGGTCCAGCCGTAGGCGTACACGCCGGCCGTCACCAGCAGGGCCGTGACGACCGCCGCGAGGACGCCCCGGACCAGCCAGCGGTAGCGCTTGGGCTCGCGCGGGGCGTACCGGAGCTCTTCGGGGTCGATGTCGTCCGGCAGAAGCGTCGCCTCCTCCGGCTCGTCGCGGTGGCCCCAACCGCGCAGCCGGCCTCGGGTCGGACGGCCCTCGTCGGCCGCGGCGCCGACCACGACCGCCTCGGCGGGGACCGGCTCCCCGTCGACGACGTCGGCAAGGACCACGGTGATGTTGTCGTTGCTCATCCCTTCCAGGGCGAGCGTGACGAGCTCGGTGGCGACGCTCTCGGCGGTCCCGATCGACAAGGCCCGTTCGAGCCGGTCATGCGGCACGAAGCTGGACAGCCCGTCGCTGCACAGCAGGATCCGGTCACCGGCCTGGACGTCGTACAGCGTCAGGTCCGGGTCGTTGTCGTGGCGACCGTCGAGCACCTTGAGCAGCAAGGAGCGGTGTGAGTGGGTCTTGGCCTCTTCCTCGGTGATCCGTCCTTCATCGATCAGGCTCTGCACCCAGGTGTGGTCGCTGGTGAGGCGCAGCAGCTCGCCCTCGCGCCACAGATAGCCGCGGGAGTCGCCGAGATGGGCGACTCCGATCCGGGCACCGTCGAACAGGACCGCGTCGATCGTGGTCCCCATCCCTTCGACCGCCGTGTCCTCCTCGATCGCCTCGGAGAGCCGGTCGTTGGCGCGGTGGACAGCGCCTGCAAGCGCCTCGAGCATGTCGTCGGGCGCGGGTGTGTCGAGGCGTCGCATCGTCGCCACTGCCAGAGCCGATGCCAGGTCGCCTGCCGGCGCACCGCCCATGCCGTCGGCGACCATCAAGAAGTGCTCGCCGGCGAAACCGGAGTCGTCGTTCTTCTTCCGGCTCCGACCGACGTCGGAGACCGCCGCGAAACGGAGGCTGAGGGCCATCGCTTACTTCTTCAGCTCAGCGATCGTCTTGCCGACTCGGACCTGTACACCGATCGCGACCACCATCGGCGTGGTGATGCGCTGGCTGCCGATGTAGGTGCCGTTCGTCGAGCCGAGGTCCTCGATGTACCAGTCGTCGCCGTGCGGCACGAACCGGGCGTGCCGCGTCGAGACGTAGTCGTCATCGAGGCGGATCGTCGCGTCGGCTCCTCGACCGAGGAGGATCGGAGCACCTTCGAGAGGCACCGAGACTCCGGCGTTGGTCCCTTCGCTGATCACGAGCTGAGTCGGCGCGCCACGCTTCTTCTTGGCCGAGCGCTTGGGCGCCTTGGCCTGCTTGGGTGCGGCGGCGGCGCGCCGTGGGTCGACCCGTTCGCCGTACATATCGGACCTGATGACCGACACCGACGAGAGCACGAACATCCACAGCAAGGCCAGGAAGCCGACCTTGATCAACGTCAGCGTGAGCTCAGACACCGATCATCCGTTCCAGGAGCGCTGTGATGGCTGGGCATCGGCCGGCCCGTTCGAGGGTGGTCCGGTTTGCGGCCGGTACGGCGGATAGGGCGGTCCGTCCCCTCGGTCCGGGAACGCGCCGGACGGGTTTGGGGGTGGCGACGGGGCCGGACCGTCCTGGCGATCCGGACCGGAGGACCCGGCGGGACCGCGCGACGGGGAACCCCCCACGTGGACCGTGATCCGGGTGCTGCCGATCTGCACCACCGAGCCGCTCTGGAGCGCGGCCTGCTGGACCCGCTGCCCGTCCACCGTGGTGCCGTTGGTGGAACCGAGGTCCACCACGCTCACCGACGGGGACCCGGTACCGGGCTGGACGCGGAACTCGACATGACGCCGGCTGACCCCGGGGTCGTCGATGCGCAGGTCTGCGTTGCTGCCGCGGCCGATCGTCAGGCCGGGGGACTCCAAGGGGTGCTTGGTGCCGTTGA
This sequence comes from Propionibacteriales bacterium, assembly GCA_038259225.1. Classification (GTDB taxonomy): domain Bacteria; phylum Actinomycetota; class Actinomycetes; order Propionibacteriales; family Nocardioidaceae; genus JANLYC01. Next base: position 2,349 of record JBBSPA010000002.1, on the reverse strand, counting down.
TCTCCAGGAACAGCGGTGCCCGGGTGATCATCGTGTCGGACATGTTCTGACCCGCCACGGGGGTGACGGCCGCCGAGGCCTCGCTGCGGACCCGGAACCGCCCCGTTGTCAGGTCCTCGGAGCGGGTGAAGTTCATCGAGACCGGGCCCGCGAACATGTAGTGCTGTTCCTGAGCGTGCTCGTGGAGCATGGACGCGAGCTCGCGGGAGAGCGTGTCGCCGTACGTCGACAGCCGGTCGAAGTCGGGGCCTGACAGGTCGATCATGAAGTTGTTCGGCGCCAGTCGCCGGTCGCGGCTGAGGATCTGAGCGGAGTTGTCCACCTCGCGCTGCAGGGCGGCAGCGATCTCCATCGGCTGCACCGCGCTGCGGAACGCGCGGGCGAAGGCGCCGGTGACGAGTTGTTCGAGCCGCTGCTCGAAGCGGTGGAGAGCACCCACGTGAGACTCACCTCGCCCTCTCGTTCGACTCGTGCGCTGGGACCGGACACTGATGAGTCGCCCACGCCTTCTCATGACTCGCTGCGCCTGGTCGATGGCCGCCGGGCGCGTACGCGGAACGTCCTCGTTCGGGCTCGATCGTAGCCGGAATGCGCCCCTGACCCGGTGTCCGCACCGCTTGGAGGGTGGTGGGGACCACTCCGGCTGCGTGTTAGGCTTTCTGATCGCCGTGGGTGTGATCCCACGGCGTTGCGCGCGGGTGGCGGAATAGGCAGACGCGCACGGTTCAGGTCCGTGTGCCCGAAAGGGCGTGGGGGTTCAACTCCCCCCTCGCGCACAACAGCCCCAGGTCCCTGACCTGGGGCTTTGTGTTTGGTGCCGAGTTGGCGCTCGGCTCATGTGCCGAAATATGTGCTAAGCCCCTGGAGACGTCTCCCCGAGATGCGCGGCGAAGCGGTCGATCGCGCTCTTCTGCATCGTCGGGGTGACGTGGCTGTAGATGTTCATGGTTGTGGTGATCGTGGAATGCCCGAGTCGTTCTTGGACGACCTTGGGATGCTCCCCGAGCTCGAGGAGCAGGGTGGCGTGGGTGTGCCGCAATCCTTTAAGCGTGACGCGAGGCAGGCCCTCGATCGTGGCGCATGCCCAATCAAGTCGCCGGGTCCATCGGCTGGTGATCGCGTCGGGGACGCGGACGGCGCCCTGGTCGTCGCCGCAGACGTACGCGTCGGCGCGGGCCAGGTCGAGGGAGACCGCGCCGCGGTCTGCCTTGTGGGCCTTGAGCACCTTGATCGTCTCGGTGTCGATGTCGATGACGCGGGCGCTCCCCGTCTTTGTGACTTTGGTGGTGTGCGGCGAGGCGATGTCGACGGCGCGACGGAGGCTGATCCTGCCTGTGCTGAAGTTGATGTCGGACCAGCGCAGTGCCAACGCTTCGGAGCGGCGCATGCCGGTGTAGGCGATGGTGCGCCACAGCGGGAACAGTTCGTCGTCGAGCTCGTCTCGGTTCCAGGTGAGGAAGGCGTGGAGTTGGGGGCCGGTCCAGGTGATGATCTCGGGCTTCTGCGCGCGCACCTGGCTGGATGTGGGTGGGTTGACGGTGCGCTTCTTCTTGGCTGGGTTGATCAGGATCAGCCCGTCGTCGACGGCGGCGTCGAGCATGGCCGCGAGCAGGACGTGGACCTTGGAGACGGTGTTGGCCGAGAGCGGTTTGCCGTACCCGGGCTTGTCGCGGCGGCCGGAGGTCTCCAGCTGTCGGTAGTGGGCCGCGATTCTGGTGGCGGTGAGCTTGTCGATCTGGATTGCGCCGAGGTAGGGCGTGAGGTGGTTGCGGATGATCTTCTGGTAGCCCTCGATGGTGGAGCTCTGCAGTCGCAGCCCGGCGATCCAGTGTTCGGCGTACTCGCCGATGGTGGGGGACTTGGCCTGGAACCGCGCGTGGGACTTCTTCTTCGTCAAGGCCTCTGCGAGTACTCGCTGTGCCTCCTCGAGGCTTGTGAACCCGCCGCGGGTCAGGCGGGTGTCGCCGAGCTCGGGGCGTTCGGGGTCCTGGGGGATGTAGATCTGGAACTTCCAGCGCTGGCCGCTCTGGGTTGGGTAGGACGTGATCGATCCGGCGTGCCGGGACCGAGAACGCCGGACGCGCTTGTCGGTCATGTCAGGCCCAGCCGTCTGCTGCATCGTCACGGGGCGCGGGCAGGGCGTCGGGGTCGAGCGCGAGTAGCCGCAGGCGGGCCTCGTCGCGTCGAGCACCGGCCGCAGCGAGTCGTTGCTCGTAGGTGGCGCGGTGCATGGTGTTGCCCTCATGTCCGTCGGCGTACTGGAGCATCAGCCCGTCGTAGTAGCGCACCTGGCTGACAGCGCTGAAGTACTCGTCCTTCCAGTAGCGAGCCAGATCCTCGGTGGTGAGT
>JBBSPA010000001.1:0-131364 GCA_038259225.1 Propionibacteriales bacterium | reverse complement strand
GCCCCCTCGCCGAGTCCGAGTCCGAGTCCGAGTCGTTAGTGGTTAGGCGTTAGGCGTTAGGCGTTAGGCGTTAGGCGTTAGGCGTTCGGCGTTCGGCCGTCGACTGTTGTCGGCGTACGCCCATAGGGTCTGAGTACGACGTAACCCGCCTTCGACCAAGGAGTTTCCATGTCCTCGCGACTCAACCCGTACATCAGCTTCGCCGGTGACGCACGGCAGGCGATGGAGTTCTACCAAGGGGTCTTCGGAGGCCATCTCGCGCTGAACACCTTCGGCGAGTTCGGCGACAGCTCCGCTCCCGAGGCCGACAAGATCATGCACGGCATGCTCGAGACCGATCGCGGCTTCACCCTGATGGGGGCTGACATGCCCCCCGGCATGGAGCACGACCCAGGGCACAACATCACCGTCAGCCTGAGCGGTGACGACGCCGACGACCTGCACGGCTACTGGGAGAAGCTGAGCGAGAGCGGCACAATCTCGATGCCGATGGAGAAGCAGATGTGGGGCGACGAGTTCGGGATGTGCACCGACCGCTTCGGCATCGACTGGATGGTCAACATCACAGCACTGCAGTCCTGAGCGGCATGACGACGCAGGTGACCAGCCGGGCGCACGCCGAGCAGCTCGACCGCGATGACCCACTGGCGACGTACCGAGAGCAGTTCGTCATCCCGGACGACCAGCTGATCTACCTCGACGGCAACTCTCTCGGCCGGTTGCCGAGGGCGACTCAACAGCGGGTCAAGCAGGTGCTCGACCACGACTGGGCGGATCACCTGATCCGGTCCTGGGAAGACCGGTGGATGCACCTGCCCGGCCAGATCGGGGACCTGATCGGCACAGGACTGCTCGGGGCCGCACCGGGGGAGGTGATCGTCGGGGACTCGACCACGGTGTCGTTGTTCAAGGCGATGACAGCACTGCTCGACCATCAGCCTGAACGCCGCGCGATCGTGATCGAGCGCGACAACTTTCCGACCGACCGTTATCTGGTGGAGTCGTTCGCCCGAGGCCGCGACCTCCAGGTGCGGTGGATCGAGGAAGCCGGCGCCGAGGGCATCACCGTCGACGACGTTGCGCCGCTGCTGGACGAGGACGTCGCGTTCGTGGTGCTCAGCCAGGTCGACTACCGGTCGGCTGCGATCACCGACATGGCCGGCATCACCGCCGCCGCGCACCACGCCGGCGCTCTCACCTTGTGGGACCTGTGCCACTCCGTCGGCTCGATCCCGATCGACGTCCACCGCGATGACGTCGACGTTGCGGTCGGTTGCACCTACAAGTACCTCAACGGCGGGCCGGGCGCGCCGTCGTTCACCTACCTCCGCGCTGATCTGCAGCCCCGACTGTCGCAGCCGATCTGGGGGTGGTGGGGCAGGGCGGAGATGTTCGACATGGCCCAGGGCTACCAACCGCAGCCCGACATCAGGGCCTGGCTGTCCGGAACGCCGAGCATGCTCTCCCTGGCGGCGATCGAGCCGAGCGTGCAGATGATCATCGAGGCTGGCATCGCCGCCATCCGGGCGAAGTCGATGCTGCTGACCGGATTGGCCCTTGACCTGTACGACGCCTGGCTTGGTCCGCTCGGCGCAGGTCTGGCCAGTCCGCGCGACCCCGACCGGCGCGGCTCGCACCTGACCGTAACGCACCCAAATGCGAAGGATGCGACGTCACAGCTCCAGCGGCTCGGAGTGCTTCCGGATTTTCGTCGACCCGACGGAATTCGTCTAGGAATGGCACCCTTGACGACGAGATTCGTTGACATCCACGATGGATTGTCACATCTGGCAGCACAACTGAGACGTTGAGCAACGAAAACGCACACGATGTTGCACGTCAGGACCCTTGACGCAACAAAGCGTCATGCGGCAGGTTTCCCCTGGGCTCACGTCGTGACCTTCGTCACCGTCTCGTCGCACCCGGCAACCCCGGTCCCGTCCTGAGCCTCCGTGGCGCCGATCGCATCGTCGGTGCCTTGACCTGGAGGTTGTACGTGAAGCGTCTTGCCACGATCGGGGTGATCGCCGCAGTCACCACTGCTGGTCTCTCCGTCGCGCCATCGCAGGCGGCCACCCAAGCGCCCGCACGAAACGCAGTCCAGAAGTCCACGACGAAGGCCGACCCGAACTTCACCCCGTCCGAGCGTGCCTCGGTGCTGCGTGAGGCTCGCGCCGACGCGCGCAGCACCGCCAACGCCCTACGGCTCCCCGCCCGCGAGTCGCTCAAGGCGACCGACGCGATAGCCGACACCAACGGCACGTTGAACATTCGCTATGACCGCACCTACCGCGGCCTGCGGGTCGTCGGGGGCGACCTGATCGTCCACCAGAGCTCAGCAGGCGTGGTCAAGAGCGTCGACTACGCGTCCACCGCCAACCTGGCCCTGCGCAGCGTCACGCCGCGAACCCACGCGCCGAGCAGAGCGTCTCTCGTCGTCTTCGCGGCCAACCGCCGGCCGGTGCTGGCCTGGGAGACCACGAGGACCGGGGTGGCCAAGAACGGCGGCCCGATCTCGCGGCTGACGTACACCAACGCCAACACCGGCAAGCGGATCGCCGCGTGGAGCACGATCGCCGAGGCCGACGGCACCGGCAACTCGTTGTACTCCGGTTCGGTGCCGCTCAAGACCGTGCTGTCGGGCTCGACATACCAGCTGACCGACACCACGCGCGGCTCGAGCAGCATCTACGACGCCAACAACTCCACGAGCACCTCTCGCGGCACGTTGTTCACCGATGCCGACAACGTCTGGGGCAACGGCGCCACGTCGTCGCGCCAGAGTGCAGCCACCGACGCGGCCTACGGCGCGGCCAACACCTGGGACTTCTACAAGAACACGTTCGGACGCAACGGCATCCGCAACGACGGCGTCGCCGCCTACAGCCGCGTGCACTACGGCACCAACTACGAGAACGCGTTCTGGAACGACTCGTGCTTCTGCATGACGTACGGCGACGGCGGCTCCACCTTCAGTCCGCTGGTCTCGCTCGATGTCGCCGGCCACGAGATGAGTCACGGCGTCACGTCCAACACCGCCGGCCTCAACTACACCGGTGAGAGCGGTGGTCTCAACGAAGCCACCTCCGACATCTTCGGCACCATGGTCGAGTTCACCGCGAACAACGCCAATGACCCTGGCGACTACTACATCGGTGAGAAGATCGCCAAGAACGGCGGCTACCTGCGCCGGATGGACAACCCGTCCCTCGACGGTGGCTCGGCCAACTGCTGGTCGTCCGGCGTCGGCAACCTCGACGTGCACTACTCGTCCGGCGTCGGCAACCACTTCTTCTACCTGCTGGCCGAGGGGTCGGGCGCGAAGACGATCGGCGGTCGCTCGCACAACAGCCCCACGTGCAACGGCTCGACCGTCACCGGCATCGGTCGGGACGCGGCCGCGAAGATCTGGTACCGCGCGCTGACCACGTACATGACGTCGACCACCAAGTACACCGGTGCGCGTGACGCGGCCATCAAGGCAGCCGCTGACCTCTACGGTGCCGATTCGACCCAGTGCAGCGCCGTGGTCAACGCGATGAACGCCGTCTCGGTGCCGGCCGGCTCGGCCACGTGTGGTGGTACGCCGCCTCCGCCGACTGGCAACCTGCTGCTCAACCCCGGCTTCGAGTCCGGCAACGTCAACTGGACCGCGAGCAGCGGCGTGATCGGTACCGGCAGCGGCTACACCCCGCGCACCGGCTCCTACAACGCGTGGCTGGACGGGTACGGCACGACGCACACCGACACGCTTTCGCAGACCGTGACGGTCCCGTCCGGCAAGACGTCGGCAGCACTCGCGTTCTACCTCTACGTCACCAGCTCCGAGACAGGCACGACGGCGTACGACAAGCTGACGGTCCAGGCCGTCAGTGGCGGGGTCACCACGACGCTGGGGACGTTCTCCAATGCCAACAAGGGCACCGGGTACGTCGCACGCTCGTTCAGCCTGAACAGCTACATCGGCAAGACCGTGACGATCAAGTTCACGGGCACCGAGGACTCCTCGCTGGCCACGAGCTTCCGGATCGACGACACGTCGGTGACGGCGTCCTGACCAGCCGGTCGTAACGATCGCACCCACGAGCGGGGGCGTCATCCGACGTTCGGGTGGCGCCCCTTCTCACCTCCGACCCAAGACGGCGGAGGGTCAGTGCTTCTTGTTGCTGGGGATGAACTCCGGGGTGGTCGACCGATCGTGCTTGGCCTTCTTGTCGGCGCGCTTTTCCTTCAGCGTCTTGCCGGACTTCTTCGACATCGACTTGCGTGGTGACTTGTCGCTCATGGCGGCTTCTCTTTCTTTGGAAGCCCTGACGGCTCCGTAGTCGCGACAGTACGCCCTCGCGACGAAACCCAGCAGGTTACTGGAGCGTAGCCAGGCCGGCACGGGTTCGCATACTCTCGGTATATGAGCTCACCGTCCGGCCCCGATCTCGACGCACCCGCCGACCCGGAGCACGACCCGAGGGCGACCTACGCCGTCGATCCCGGCCTGGTACGCCGGTTGGCGACTCGGGTCCGCTCGAGCCATACGCAGAGCCAGACCACCTACGCCCCCTTCACCGGCCAGCCGATCGCCGCGCTCCCGTTGTCGACGCCTGACGACGTGGCCGCCGCGATGAAGACAGCCCGAATCGCCCAGCAGGCGTGGTCGCGAGTGCCTGTCGAGGTGCGTCAGCGCATACTCCTCGATTTCCACGACCTGGTTCTCGACCGGCAGGACGAGATCCTGGACCTGATCCAGTGGGAGTCGGGCAAGGCGCGCAAGCACGCGTTCGAGGAGGTCGCGCACGTCGCGATGACGGCCCGGTACTACGCCCGCACGGCGCACCGAAACCTGGACACCCAACGCAGGCTCGGGCTCTACCCGGCGCTCACCCGGATCGACGTCAACCAGGTGCCGAAGGGCGTCGTCGGCATCATCTCGCCGTGGAACTATCCGTTCACGATGGCGATCTCCGACGGAATCCCCGCCCTGCTCGCCGGCAACACCGTGGTCCTCAAGCCGGACTCCCAGACGCCGTTGAGCGCCCTGTTCGGGCTCGACCTGCTGGCAGAGGCGGGCATGCCGCCCGACGCCTGGCAAGTGGTGTACGGCGAGGGCGCCGTGGTCGGGAGCGCGATCATCGACCACGCCGACTACGTCTGCTTCACCGGTTCGACCAAGACCGGTCGTAGCGTCGCGGCGCGGGCCGCCGTCCGGCTGATCGGCGCCTCTCTGGAGCTCGGCGGCAAGAACCCGATGCTGATCCTGCGCGATGCAGACCTCGATCGCGCTGCCGAGGGCGCGGTTCGCGCGTGCTTTTCCTCGGCCGGCCAGCTGTGCGTCTCGATGGAGCGGCTCTATGTCGCCGACCACGTCTACGACCGCTTCATGGACCGGTTCGTACGCCGAGTCGAGGCGATGCAGCTCTCGGCAGGCTTCGACTACACCGGCGACATGGGCTCGCTGATCTCCCGTCGCCAGCTCGACACGGTGACCGATCACGTCGACGACGCCGTGCGGCAAGGGGCCACCGTGGTCACCGGGGGCAAGCCCCGTCCCGACGTCGGTCAGCTGTTCTACGAGCCGACCGTGCTCACCGGCGTGAGTCCTTCGATGACCTGCTTCTCCCAGGAGACGTTCGGTCCGGTTGCCAGCGTCTACCGCTTCCATGACGAGCAGGAGGCGGTCGATCGGGCCAATGACGGCAGCTACGGCCTGAACGCGAGCCTGTACACCAAAGACGCAGCCCGTGGCCGTCGGCTGGCCGCCCAGCTCCGCTGCGGGACTGTCAACATCAACGAGCCCTTCGCGCCGTCCTTCGGCTCCATCGACTCACCGATGGGCGGCATGGGCGATTCCGGGCTCGGCCGCCGCCAAGGTCCCGAGGGCATCCTTCGCTACACCGAGGCGCAAACCGTCGCCACGCAGCGGCTGCTGCCGTTCCGGCCCGTCCTCGGCATGTCGGAGGAGGGTCATGCCAGGGCGCTCACCACGGCGCTGCGGCTGCTGAAGAGGCTGCGCCGCCCGTGACATATGACTACGACGTCTTGGTGATCGGCTCCGGTTTCGGCGGGTCGGTCTCGGCGTTGCGATTGACCGAGAAGGGTTATCGGGTCGGCGTCCTCGAGGCGGGCGCGCGGTTCGACGAGTCGACGTACCCGAAGACATCGTGGGACCTCAAACGCTTCCTCTTCGTCCCTGGCGCCGGCTGCTACGGCATCCAGCGGATCAACGTCTTGAAGGACTGCGTGGTCTTGTCCGGCGCCGGCGTCGGTGGCGGGTCGCTGGTCTACGGCAACACGCTGTACGAACCACTCGACGCGTTCTACCGCGATCCGTCGTGGAGCCACATCACGGACTGGCGCGAGGAGCTTGCGCCCTACTACGGCCAGGCCAAGCGGATGCTGGGTGTGGTCACCAACCCGACGATGACGCCGAGCGACCTGGTGATGAAACAGGTCGCCTACGAGATGGGCGTCGGGGACACGTTTCGCCGTACGCCGGTCGGGGTGCTCTTCGGCGAGCCGGGCGCCGCGCCCGGGCAGCCGGTAGCCGACCCGTACTTCGGCGGTGCCGGTCCACAGCGTCGGACCTGCCTCGAGTGCGGCGAGTGCATGACCGGCTGTCGTCACCACGCCAAGAACACCCTGACCAAGAACTACCTGTTCCTGGCCGAGCAGGCCGGGGCCAAGGTCCATCCGCTCACCACAGCGGCCGAGGTCCGGCCGCTGCCCGGAGGTGGCTACCGCGTCGTCACCCACCCGACCACGGCGAGGTCGAAGCGCGGCCGGGCCGCCGGCCGGACGTTCACCGCAGAGCAGGTGATCCTCGCTGCGTCGGCGCTTGGCACGCAGCAGCTGCTGCACCGGATGCGCGACGAGGGCGTCTTGCCGAACCTCTCGGGTCGTCTGGGTCAGCTCACGCGTACGAACTCCGAGTCGATCCTGGGTGCGGTCGCCAAGAGCGAGGGCGCAGACTACAGCCGGGGCGTCGCGATCACCTCGTCGTTCCACCCCGACGCAGACACGCATGTGGAGCCGGTGCGGTACGGCAAGGGCAGCAATGTGATGAGCCTGTTGCAGACCGTGTTGACCGATGGAGACGGTGCGGCCGCGCGCTGGCGGGTCTGGCTCCAACAGCTGTGGCGCGACAGGCGATCGCTCCGCCACCTGTACGACTTCAACCACTGGTCCGAGCGCACGGTGATCGCGCTGGTGATGCAGACGATCGACAACTCGATCACGACCTACACCGTCCGCTCCCGGGTCACCGGTCGGCGGCGTCTCACCTCACGGCAAGGTCATGGGGTACCGAACCCGACCTGGATCCCGGTCGCCAACGACGCTGTACGCCGGATCGCCAGGATCGTGCAGGGCACGCCCGGTGGTTCGATCGGCGAACCCTTCGGACGGCCGCTCACCGCGCACTTCATCGGTGGCTGCACGATCGGGGACTCGTCCGAGTCGGGCGTGGTGGACCCCTACCAGCGCGTGTACGGCCATCCCGGACTGCACGTGATGGACGGCTCGGCGATCTCGGCCAACCTGGGAGTCAACCCCTCGCTCACCATCACCGCTCAAACCGAACGCGCTGTCAGCCTGTGGCCCAACATGGGTGAGCCGGACACCCGCCCGGCCCTCGGGGAGACTTACCGCCGACTCGGGCCGATCGCACCGAAGAACCCCGCCGTCCCCGACCACGCCCCCGGCGCGCTCCGCCTGCCGATCGTCGAGATTCGCTGACCCTAAGCCGCCAGGCGGCCGTCACCACGACTCGTCCCCATCGAGGCCGGGCCGACTGAGCATGGACCGGACGGGGCTCAGGGCCCGGTCGGGAGGGAGGGTGACCGGGCCCTGAGTCAGCCGGTGCTGGGCACCGGAGGTCGAGGGCCGGCACGCAGCAGCAGGCTCTCGACGTACATGCCTCACAACGACGACGAATCGTCCCGGTTACGGAGGAGGATGAAAAACGTTTCCAGCCATGCCGGCCGTTGTCGAAGCGGCGTTCCGGCTCACTAGACTGGCGGCTCAGCCGGCCCGGATCCGGACCACCGGGAGCGAAAGGCGCGCCGCCAGTGACCCTCGACCACAACCACGACCTGGTGCTGGTCGTGGACTTCGGCGCTCAGTACGCGCAACTGATCGCCCGCCGGGTCCGAGAGGCGCGGGTCTACTCCGAGATCGTGCCGCACACCATGCCGGCCGACCAGATCCTGGCCAGGCGTCCGAAGGCGATCGTGCTCTCCGGAGGGCCGCAGTCGGTGTACGCGCCCGGTGCACCCCGGCTCGACGAGGGCATCTTCGGCAGCGACGTGCCGGTGTTCGGGATCTGCTACGGCTTCCAGGCAATGGCGGCCGCGCTGGGAGGCGACGTGCGGCGTACCGGCGCCTCGGAGTTCGGCCGCACCCAGGTCGAGATCATCGAGCCTGGCACCTTGCTGGCAGGGATCGAACCGAGTCACCGGGTCTGGATGAGCCATAGCGACGCGGTCGAAGCGGCTCCGGAGGGATTTGCCGTGCTGGCGAGCACGCCGGCCACACCGGTCGCGGCCTTCGAGTCCGTCGAGCGGCGGTACGCCGGGGTCCAGTGGCATCCCGAGGTGTTGCACACCGAGCACGGGCAACGCGTGCTCGAGCACTTCCTGGTCGACATCGCCCACTGCCAGCAGACGTGGACGATGGTGAACGTCGTCGAGGAGCAGGTGGCCCGGATCCGGGAACAGGTCGGCACCAAGCAGGCCATCTGCGGGCTGTCCGGCGGTGTCGACTCGGCGGTGGCCGCCGCGTTGGTCCAGCGGGCGATCGGGGACCAGCTCACCTGCGTCTTCGTCGACCACGGGCTGCTGCGCAAGGGAGAGGCCGAGCAGGTCGAACGCGACTACGTCGCCGCTACGGGGGTGGCGCTGCAGGTCGTCGAGGCTTCCGAGACGTTCCTCGGAGCACTCGAGGGGATCCGCGACCCGGAGGAGAAGCGCAAGATCATCGGCCGGGAGTTCATCCGGGCCTTCGAGGGCGCCGAGCGTGACATCCTGGCCGCAGCCGGGGTGGCAGGGGAACCCGTCCAGTTCCTGGTCCAAGGGACGCTGTACCCCGATGTCGTGGAGTCCGGAGGCGGCGAGGGAGCGGCAAACATCAAGTCGCACCACAATGTCGGCGGGTTGCCTGACGACCTCCAGTTCGAGCTCGTCGAGCCGCTGCGGACGCTGTTCAAGGACGAGGTACGCCGGGTCGGCGTCGAGCTAGGGCTTCCCGCGGAGATCGTCTGGCGCCAGCCGTTCCCTGGCCCGGGTCTGGCGATTCGGATCGTCGGGGAGGTCACGGCGTCACGACTCCAGACCCTGCGCGAGGCAGATGCGATCGCCAGAGCAGAGCTGACCCGGGCTGGCCTCGACCGTGACGTCTGGCAGTTCCCGGTGGTGTTGCTCGCCGACGTCCGCTCGGTCGGTGTCCAGGGCGACGGCCGGACCTACGGCCACCCGATCGTGCTGCGCCCGGTCACGTCCGAGGACGCGATGACCGCCGACTGGGCACGCCTGCCGTACGACGTGATCGAGCGCATCTCGACGCGGATCACCAACGAGGTGCGGGAGGTCAACCGCGTCACGATCGACGTCACCAGCAAGCCCCCCGGCACCATCGAGTGGGAGTAAGCCGGCATGGGGACCGCGACGCCGTTCGACCTCGACGGCCGGGTGGCGGTCGTGACGGGCGCGGGAAGTCCTGACGGCATCGGACACGCAACCGCGGTCCTACTGGCCGAGCTGGGGGCTTCGGTGGTGGTGACGGGGCTGTCCAACCGGATCCATCAGCGCGCGGAGGAGCTGCGCGCCTCGGGCTATCGCGCCGAAGCGATCGCTGCGGACCTCACCGACCCGGCACAGGCGGCCGGGGTGACGGAGCGCGCCACGCAGCGCTGGGGTCGACTGGACATCGTGGTCAACAACGCCGGGATGACCGCCGTCGACGACCTCGCCAGCGAGGACGGGCCGATCGCGACGATGACCCTCGAGACCTGGCGGATGGGCCTGCGGCGCAACCTCGACACCGCCTTTCTGATGTCGCGCGCCGCTCTCCCCTCGATGGACGGCTGGGGCCGCATCATCATGGTCGCGAGCGTCACCGGACCGGTGATGGCCATGCGTGACGAGCCGGTGTATGCGGCGGCGAAGGCGGGCATGGTCGGGCTGGCACGTTCTCTCGCTGTCGACCATGCGCGACACGGCGTCACGGTCAATGCGGTGGCGCCCGGTTGGATCGCCACTGCGTCCCAGGCTGCCGACGAGCGCGATCAGGCGCTGGTCACGCCGGTCGGTCGCAGTGCCACGCCGCGCGAGGTGGCATCGGTGATCGCGTTCCTGGCTTCTCCCGCGGCGTCGTACGTGACGGGCCAGTGCATCGTGGTCGACGGCGGGAACTCGATCGCGGAGGAACGTGTGGTCAGGCCGGATCAGGCGTGACCTTGGCGGCGCGGGCGTGGCCACGAAACAGCAGGACGGTGAGTGCGGCGAGCCAGACGCCGCCGTAGCCCAGGCTGGTCAGGACATCGGTCAGATGGTGGGCGCCCTGGTAGAGCCTGGCCAGCATGACGAGCACGGGTAGCAGCGCGAGCGGAGCGATCCACCAGCGGGCCGCACGAAGGTAGACCCAGACCAGGACCACGATCGAGCCGTAGAGCGCTAATGACGTACCGACGTGGCCGGACGGGAAGCTGTGTGTCGGCACGAGCCCTGGGTCCAAGATCTTGACCGGCGGACGGTCCCGCGGGTCAAGCGACGTCCCGAGGTAGTAGAACCCACCGATGCCGGCGGTCACCAGAAGCACGAAGAGGCCAGGCACCCAGCTGCGCTTCCACACCGAGACGGCGATTGCCACGACGGGAGCAACAACGAGCTCGACGATCGTCTCGCCGAGCAAGGTCCCGGCATCGGCCAGGTCGCTCAGCGACGACGTTCGCTGGTCGGCGAACCAGCGGGAGATGTCGTTGTCGGTCTCACCGACCGACCCGTCGAGTGGATGCGTGAGCAGCCAACCGACGGCGACAACCACCGCCACGATCGCCAACCAGACGCCGGCGATGGAGCCCACGGTGCGCCTCCACGGCCGGTCGGGGCCGGCAGTGGGGCCGGGTCTGGTGGCTTTCGTATCGACGGGCATCGGGCCGAGTCTTGCGAATCGTGACCTGCTCCGCATCTCGAGCCCGGCCAGGGCCGGCTGCTGGCGTCGGCCTCAGGTTCCGTTGCCGTCGTGCGGACGGCCGCGAGAGGCGCGGGCCTTGATCCGGGCGGCCAGTGGACGGGGATGGAGCGGTGCCGTGCGGGACAGCCGTCGGCTCGGCCAGGCGCTCACCGGCCCGACGACCGTGAGGAGAGCAGGCATGAGCAGCAGGCGTACGACGAAGACATCGAGCAGGATGCCCACCACCATGCAGAACGCGAGTTGGCGGAAGGGCACCAGGGGCACGATCGCGAGCAGACCGAAGCTCGCTGCCAGAGCAAGCCCGGCGGCCGCAATCGCTCGAGTGGTCCCCGGCATCGCCAGCGAGATGGCATCGGCCAACGGCCGGTCCCGGGCCGCCTCCCAGACCGAGCCGACACTGAAGATGTTGTAGTCCGAGCCGAACGCAAGCAGCAACACGGCCGCGGCGAACGGGACGTAGAAGGTGAGCCCCTGACCGGGGGTCAGATGGTCGAACAACAGCGTCGTCAGACCCAAGGAGGCAAAGACAGACAGGATCGACGCCGCCAGCAGGTACAAGCCGGCGACGACCGCTCTGAGGAAGATGATGAGCATGATCAGGTTCGCCACCACCGCGGCCAGCCCGATCCGGACGATGTCGCTCTTCGTCTGCTCGACGATGAAGGAAGCCGTCGCAGTGTCCCCGGCCAAGCCGGCTCGGGCCGCCGTCAATCCGCTGTGCTGCACCAGGCCGGCGAGCCGTCGCTGGAGCTCGTCGACGTGCTGGATGGCATCGGCCCCGAGCGGGTCGTCCTTGAGGACGACCAGGTAGCGTGCTGCGGTCTTGTCGCGAGCCAGCAACAACCCGATCTCCTGCGGCAGCGGCTGATCCCCCGGCCCGAGGACACCCGCCACACCAGGTTGCTCCTTGAGCAGGTCGCCGAAGCTCGCCAGCTGCCGTCGGTGCGTGGTGATGTCGGGCCCTTCGACGAGCACGACCGTAGGGGACAAGATCCCCGGAGCGAACCCTTCCTGAGCAGCCGAGGCCGAAGCGCGGACGGTGTTCGTGCCTGGCAGCGCCTGTACGAACGAGACTCCCAGACTGAGCCGGAACAGCGGGAGAGCCGCGAGCAGGAGACCTGCCAGGCAGCCCACGACGATCCACGCCGCCGCCCGCCTCCTGCCCGCGATCCAGACGCTGGGAGCGACCCGGCCGGTGCGTTCGGTGTGCGCTGCGTCGATGGCTTCGCGCGAGCGCGGCTTGGATGGCCAGAACACCGTACGGCCCATCACGGCCAACGTCGCCGGCACCAGGGTGACAGCGACGACCAGTCCGACGAGCACCGTGAAGACCAAGGCCGGGCCAAGGGCCCTGAAGAACGTCGAGTCGGCTGCGAACAGTGCCGCCGTCCCTGCTGCCACGGCGAGACCGGCCACCGTCACGATGTGGCCGAATCGGGCTGTCGCCGCACGCACGGCGTCCCGCCCGGCCCGCCCCGCCGCGAGCTCGTCGCGGAGTCCGGAGAAGAAGAACACGACGTAGTCGGTGACGACACCGAGCAGCATGGCAACGATCACCGGGACCAGCTCGCTCGGCGTGGAGAAAGAGAAGATGTCGGAGAGCTTGCCCGACAACCGGATGGTCTGGACGTAGGCCACTCCGGTGATGGCAAGGGCGACGATCGGAGCAACCACCGACCGGAACGCCAGACCGGTGACCATGATGATGGCCAACAACGTGACGATCTCCACCGTCGGCAGGGTGTCCTCGATGATCTGCCCCTGCGCCGAACGAGCCGGTACCGAACCGGTCACCCCGATCACGTGGTCACGCGGCTCGAAGAAGCGATCGACGTACGTGCGGGCGGCTCGCGTCTGTCGGCTGAACGAGACGCGAGGGTCGAAGAACAGGTAGGTCAGGGATGTCGTGTTGCGCTCGTTGGAGGCGGGAAAGAGGGAGAACTCGTTGGTCAACGGCAGCGCGCCCAGGATCGGCGCCACGTTGTCGTACTTCTTCTCGTTGAGGGCGAACGCATGCGTCACGGTGCGTGCTTGCGCGTATACCGTGAGGCCTTCGCCGTCGCGTTGGACCACGACCGTACGAGCGAGCAACGGGAATCCGAAGATGCCCACCGAGCGCAGCTCGTTGCGGACCGCGGGGGTCTGCGCGTTCAACAGCCCCTTCAGGCCATCGCCTCCACCGGACTCGGTGAGACTGGGCAGGAAGGCGATGGCGGCCACGGTCGCGAGGACCCAGAACCCGATGACCCACCAACGCAGTGCGACCATGGCGTTCGCGTACGCGGCCACGATCCGGTCTCCCCACCCCCGAGACGACGAAGGGGCCTCCTCGTGCTGGTCCACTGTCTACTGCTCGGCTCGGGTCAAGCCCAACCGCGCCAGCTCGGAGTCCGCCAGCGCCGTTGGATCGCCCGTGGAGAAGTCGCCCCACGGATCGTCGCTGATCGAGCGCAGCTCGGTGAAGCTGAGGTTGTCCAGCGCCCGGGCGGCCAGGTACCGGTCGAGAGAGCGGTCGCCGGGGTGGGTGGACAGGGCGCGCCGCAGATCCCGGATCTCTCGCCGACGGGCCAGCCGCAGGGGTAGGTAGAGGCCGACGACCGGAGTCGTCGGCATCAACGCCACGGAGATACCCAGCTGGAGGGCGAGCTGATGCATCTCACCGGTGACCTGTCGACCCTGCTTGGACACCTCGGCCGCCGTCGTGACGACGTCCGCCCCCAGCTGGCCGGCCTTGTCGCCGACCACGGGGAGCCCACCGATGTCGACCAATGCGGTTCCCGCGGTGTTCAGCGCTCGGCCAGAAGTTGCCAGGGTGTCTCCCAGGTCTGCCAAGTGCCAGACCGTCCACGCCGACCAGAGTCCGATCGTCAACCAGATCACGAGCCAGGCGATCACCAGGCCGTCGATCAACCGGATGGACTGCTCATCGGCAGTAAGGATCGACGGGCGCACACCCTGTCTCTACCGGATGGATCGACCCGGCACAACACGGCGACACCGTTAAGGTGGGCTGGTCAGCCAGCCACGCTCGACCGACCGAGGGGAAACATGGCGCGCATCCCGACCCCGAGCACCGGTCTCCTGCTCAGGCTGCTCCCCGCCACGACCTTCGTGCTGGGGCTCCTCATCGGTGGGCTCTTCGTCGGGCTGGGAACCTTTGACGACGGATCGGCGAACGGGTCTGGCCAAGGCGGCGACGGGGCGTCCGGCCAGCCGACCCAGACGGCCGCGACCAGCGGAACGGCTGTGATCGTCCCTGCGGCCTGCTCGGAGGCCGCGACAGCGGTGAACGAGGCCCTCGGTCTGCTACGAACCGGCGCAGGCGCGGTCCGCGACTTCCAGCCCAAGGTCCTGGTCACCGTGCTCGACGACCTGGAGACGCTCGACCCGAAGCTGAGGAAGCTGGCCGACCAGTGCTCGGCCGTGGACGTCACCCCGGTCACTGAGCCGACCACGACGACGGCGGAGACCACGAGCCCGAGTCGCTGACACCGGGTGTTCGGCACAGCCTGATCAGTGTCGCCGACCGGCCTCAGGAGCTCTCGGTGGTCTCCGACTCGGACAACGCGAGCGGGATCCGCTCGTCGATGTCGTAGTCGGTGATGACGCCGGACGCGTTGCGGCGCGGGCGGCCCAACGTGATGTCCTCGACCACCCACTCCGGGCCTTGGTAGTGGCCGAGCCGCTCGACGACGCGCTCGAGGTCGAAGACCGTCGTCTGAGGAGTCACCCGGGCGACGCGCATCCGCAGCCGGAACGACCGTCGGTCCAGCAGAAAACCGAACGGTCGAACCCAGACCGGGATCGCCGACGCGAGCTTCTTCATGTCCTCGCCGTCGCCGTCCCATCCCACCCAGACCGAGTCATCGCCGTCCTCGGGAAGAGGTGTCAGCCCGGCGAGCCGCATCTCCATCGTGTCCAGCTTGCCGATCTCCTTCCTGAGCAACGTCTCCAGATCCAACGCGTCGCGCAGTGCCACGTTGCCGAAGGTCGCCACGGGGAGCATCCACAGGGTCGGCGGCACCCAGTCGATCTGGGACTCGGACAGGCCCAGACTGTCCAGCGCGCGCGTCAGGTGTTCCAAGGCGAAGTCGGGCGGCTGGACGGCCGCGTTCATGCGCATGTCGGGCATTGTTCCATCCCCTGGGTCGCAAAGGGCCCGACATGGCCGCACGACACAGGTTCTCGCCGTCGCCCGCACCCCGAGACGGTCGGCCGGAAAGGGCCTGCACCCGCGGGTCGGTGCGGCATGCTGGAGCGGTTGAGCTCGAGCCGAGGAGGGTTGGATGCGTAGCTGGCTGGTTCCGGCGTCGTTGCTGACGTGCGCGGCGGCGGTCACAGCGTCGATCACGCCGGGCGCTGCGGCCGGGCCTCGAACGGCGTACGTCGCCGCCCATGGGATCGTCGGATCGGCCGCACCGACGGCGCCCCACGTGGCAGGTTGCCGGGTATTCCCGGCCAGCAACGCCTGGAACACCACCATTACCCAGCTACGACGGCACCCACGCAGCGCACAGTGGATGTCGCACATGTCCCCACGGAGCCGGCTGCACCCGGACTTCGGCCCCAGCTATGGGACCCAGGCGGTGCCTTACGGGATCCCGATCACGATCGTCGGCCGCGGCCATCGCCGGGTCCCGGTGCGGTTTCACTACGCCGCGGAGTCCGACCGGGTCCGCTACCCGCTGGGACGGGATACCCGGATCGAAGGCGGCCAGATGCGAAGCGGTGACCGTCATGCGGTGATCGTCGACAAGGACCGCTGCCGGCTGTACGAGACCTACGCGACGCACCGCTCACGCGGTCGCTGGTCTGCCGGGTCCGGCGCTGTCTGGAGCCTGCGGTCGAACGCGTTGCGGCGCAACGGGTGGACCTCGGCTGACGCCGCCGGGCTGCCTATCCTCCCGGGTCTGCTGCGCTACCGCGAGGTCGAGGTCGCGCATCGTGTCACGCACGCGATCCGCTTCACCACCGACGTCACCGACCGTCGGCATGTCTGGCCGGCCCGGCACGACGCCGGGTCGGTGAGCGACCGGAGCTATCCGCCGATGGGGGCGCGTTTCCGGCTGCGGCCCGGGTTCGACATCAGCCACTACCGCGCTGACACGCGGGCAGTGCTGCGCGCGATGAAGCAGTACGGCTTGATCCTGGCCGACAACGGGTCGCCCTGGTACTTCCAGGGGTCGGCCGACCGGCGCTGGCCGTCGCGGCTGCTCGATCAGCTCAAGTCGATACCGGCGCGGGCGTTCTACGCCGTCGACACGAGCGGGATGAAGATCAGGATCGGTTCAGGGGCCGCTCACTAGCCACGAAGGATCGAGGCTAGCTGGACGCGAACACCAACGCGTAGTCGCCGGAGATGTCCGGAGGCTGGGTGTCCCAGGCCAGGTAGCACTCCTGCTCGAAGCGCAGATGCCGGCTGATCACGCGGGCGACGTCCCAGGCCAAGGGGGTCAGGACGTCGCCGTGCAGGACATTGGCCACGTTGACCACGGCATGACCTCCGGGTCGAAGCAGCCGGGCAGCCTGCGCGAAGACGCCGGCGATCTCCTCCAGGTACGTCTCGTAGTCACCGGACTCGGTGGCGTAGCCCTCCATAGGGTTCTCCGGATGGTCGTTGCGCGTCCGGTACGGCGGTGAGGTCAGGACCAGCGCGACCTGATCGTCAACAAGGTCGCACAACGCCCGGGCGTCTCCACAGATGACCGAGTCGGGGTGGACAAGCCGGTCTCGGATCCGTGCGGCTCGGGTCGCCAGCACCTCGACGCCGACGGCACGGCGGGCAAGTCGCTCCGCGACCACGAGCGTGGTGCCGAACCCTGCGAACGGATCGAGCACCAGGTCGCCCGGCTCACTGAACTCCTCGATCACGGTGGTCACGAACGACTCCGTGTAGTGGACCGGCTCCTCGCCGTCCGGCGGCCGTTGGGCCGCGAGCTCGGCGAACGTCTGGAGCATGAACCGTTCCACAGCTCTCATTGTCGAGGATGTCGTGGCTCGTGCGGGCGACAGGGGGTCCCAGACGGCACGTACAGCAGCCAGTCACAGGCGCTGGGTTACCTCGGCAGCGTGTCGATGCGAGAAGGGTGGTTGCGGCGGGCTCGTGATGGCCCCTTCAGGCCATGGTGCCCCGTGCGACGGCCATGGATCCTCACAACGGAGAGGTATCGGACAGCTGAGGACGGATCACATGGTGAAGGTCAAAACGCGCAGCGCCCTTGCAGTCTCGGTCGCAGGCGGCTGCCTGGTGACTGCTGTGGCGGCGACGTCACCGGTGCAAGGCTCCGTCATCACCGAGGACTCCGACGTCCACGCGTCGTCGACGTCCGTGTGCGGATCTCTTCATGCCGATGCCGCGTTCCGACGAGACAAGCGGCGGCTCGGCGTCGAGCATGCCTGTGAACACCTGCAGGACCGGCTCCACGCAGCGACCAGGACGAAGGCGCGCTCCAGCCTGGCCCCGGCCCACGACGCGGCGGTGGCCGCACTGGCCTCGACGAACCCGGCAGACATCGGCGAATGGAGCCCGGCCGAGAACCCCGGCACGAAGACGATCGGGATCACGTCGGTCCTCTTGCATACCGGCAAGGTCTTGATGTTCGGCGGAAAGTACAAGGCGGCGGACAAGAACACCGCCGCGTTCTTGTACGACCCGGTCACGGGAACGGGTCATGAGGTAACCGCGCCGGCCGCAATCTTCTGCGGAAGCGTGACACAGCTCAGCAACGGCCGGATGCTGTCCGTGGGCGGGACCAACCAGGTTCCCAAAGGGATCGTCGACGTCTGGACGTTCGACCCGAACACCGAGCAGTGGGCCCGTCAACCGGATTCGCCGCTCGGTCGCTACTACCCGACGTCCACGAAGCTCGCCGACGGCAGAGTCATCATCACCGCGGGGACCCAGTCGGACGGCTCGACCAAGAACCCGACCGTCGAGCTGTACACGCCCCCCTCGGGAACTTCGGACGTGGGAAGCCTCCAGGTCGTCGGGCCGAACCACGTGACGGCCTTCTACCCCCGCCAGTGGGTGATGCCCGACGGGAACCTGCTCCAGGTGGACGGACGCAAGGACTATCGCCTCGACACCAACACCTGGCAGTGGACGACCCTGCCCGGGCTCCCAGTCGGCAACGGCGCGGGATCGTCCGGCCTGATGCTTCCAGGAGGCCCCTCGGGCTCGTCCAACGTCATGATGGCCGGCGGCCTGAAGTCGGGGAACGCAGTCACCAGCACTGAGCTCTTCAACTACGCGAACCCGTCCGCCGGCTGGAAGTACGGCAACCCGATGCTCACGCCGCGCTCCCACATGAACCTGGTGCAGGTGCCGGACGGTTCGGCATTCGGGATCGGCGGCAACAGCTCCGGCCTGTACGACGTCGGTCAACCACAGACGATGGCTTACAACCCGGCTAATGACACCTGGACGAACATGGCGGTCCAGTCGCCACGTCGCGGCTACCACTCGACCGCCTTGCTGCTGCCGGACGGCCGGATAATGTCGGCCGGCGATACCGGTGCCGGCGGCGGGAAGCAGCTCGTCGACTTCTACTCCCCGCCCTACCTGTTCAAGGGCGAGCGCCCGGTGATCACGGCAGCCCCGAACTCGGTCGGCTGGGGGAGTACGTTCTCGATCGGTGCCTCCGGCCCAGCCGTCAGCCGAGCCGTGCTGATGGCACCGGGCGCCACGACCCATGCGGACGAGATGAACGCCCGGCACGTGGAACTGTCGGTCACGGCGACGCCGACCGGATTCACCGCCACCGCTCCGACGACCAACGTGGCGCCTCCTGGGTACTACATGCTCTTCGTGCTGACCCCGGACGGCGTACCCTCGGTGGCTCGTTGGGTGCACGTCGGACCCTGACCGCAGGGCCACGGCGAGAGCTCGGTCGACGCCGGGCCGGTGCGCAAGGCCAGTGCGCAAGGCCAGTGCGTCTCAGGCGAGCGAGTCTCAGGCCAGGGCGTCCAGGCGCTTCATGTCGTCGGGGGACAGCGACAGGTCCTTGGCGGCGAGGTTCTCGCGGAGGTGATCGACGGACTTGGTGCCGGGGATCGGCACGATCACCGGCGACTTGTGCAGCAGCCAGGCCAGCGCCACCTGAGATGGGCTGGCGTCCAGCTCGCCGGCAATGTCGGCGACCGGGCTGTCCGGTGCTGCCAGATCCCCGGTAGCGATCGGGAACCACGGGATGAACGCGATCTGGTGCTCCGACGCGTAGTCGAGGACGTCTTGTGACTGGCGCGCGGTGAGGTTGTAGAGGTTCTGCACACTGGCGATCTCCGTCACCTTGCGTGCCGCGTCCAGCTCGTCGACCGACACCTCGGACACCCCGATGTGCCGGACCTTGCCCTGCTCCTTGAGATCGGCGAAGGCGCCGAGCTGGTCCTCCAGGGGGACGTCGGCGTCGATGCGATGCAGCTGGATGAGGTCGATCCGGTCGAGCTTGAGTGCCCGCAGGCTCAGCTCTACCTGCTGCTTGAGGTACGCCGGTCGCCCGACCGGAACCCATTCGCCGGGTCCGGTTCGGGTGAGTCCCGCCTTGGTTGCCACCACCAGGCCGGCGGGGTAGGGGTGCAACGCCTCGGCGATCAGCTGCTCGCTGACGGCTGGTCCGTAGGAGTCGGCGGTGTCGATGAAGTCCACGCCGGCTTCGGCGGCGGCCTTGAGCACCGCGATCGCGCCCTCGCGGTCGGCGGGCGGTCCCCAGATGCCTTCCCCGGTGATCTGCATGGCGCCGTAGCCGAGTCGGTGGACCTCGAGATCGCCCCCGAGGGAGAACGTGGCCGCGATGGTGGATGCGTGAGAGGAGGTGGTCATGGTGTCAGCCAACGATGCGGGGCAGGAGGTTCTTCCGGCGTACAGGCTCTTCTCAGGCTCTTCTCAGGCTTCGCCCAGGCTTCGGCCCAGGCTTCGGCCCAGGCTTCGGCCCAGGCTTGGGACTTGCCCTCCCGCTGGTGGTTTGCCTTGTTAACTAGGCAGGCTCTCGGTGTGCACGGCGGGTTTGCCTAGTTCTCTATCCGGGCGAATAGTTAACTAGGCAAACCACCGCCGGCGGAGCGGGGTCAGGCGGGGGTGGTCTCGGTCTCGGACTCGGTCTCGGGCTCGGTCTCGGGCTTTTGGTCACCGTGCCAGGACTGCCACAGGGCGGCATAGGAACCGTCAGCCTCGATCAGCTCGTCATGCGAACCGATCTCCCGGATCCGGCCGTCCTCGACCACGGCCACCCGGTCGGCGTCGTGCGCGGTGAACAAGCGGTGCGCGATCGCGATCACGGTACGCCCGTGCAGCACGGCGGCGAGCGAGCGTTCGAGATGCCGCGCAGCCCGCGGGTCGATCAGCGAGGTCGCCTCGTCGAGCACCAAGGTGTGCGGGTCTGCCAGCACCAGACGCGCCAACGCGACCTGCTGAGCCTGAGACGGTGACAGGGCAAGGCCGCCGGAGCCGACCCGGGTGTCGAGACCCTCGGGCAGCGCCTGTGCCCACTCGAGCGCGTCCACGGCGCGCAGCGCGGCCACGAGGCGGTCGTTGGACGTCTCGAGGTCCAGGTCGTCGACGACCAGAGCGAGGTTCTCGCGCAGAGTCCCGACGAAGACGTGGTGCTCCTGCGTGACCAGAGCGACCTCGCGTCGAAGGTCATCCAGCGGGAGCTCGGTCATCCCGACGTCGCCGATGGTCACCGACCCGGTGCGCGGCGGGTGGATCCCGGCGAGCAACCGTCCCAGCGTGGACTTGCCGGCACCGGACGGGCCGACCATCGCAACCCGCTCACCCCGGGTCACTTGCAGGTCGACGCCGTGCAGCACGTCGCGGTTCCCGGCGTAGGAGAAGCGGACGTCCTCGGCCTCGATGTCCTGACCCTGCGGGACGCGCCCGGAGACCGTGCGGTCATCGGGCACCCTCGCCACCCCCAGCAGTCGAGCCAATGACGCGGCGCCGACCTGGAGCTCGTCCATCCACGACAGCAACCGGTCGACCGGGTCGATCAGCGCCTGGACGTAGAGCGTCGCGGCCGTGACATCCCCGAGGCTTGCGTGGCCCTGGCTGTGCAGGTAGCCGCCGAACAGCAGCGTCATCACGGTCGGGAGCAGATAACCGATCTCGGCGGACGGGAACCACACCGTGCGCAGGAACAACGTGTAGCGCTCCGCAGCGAACGACTCCGCGATGTCGGCGTCGATCCGTTCCAGCCGCCGCCGCTCCAGCTGCAGCGCCTCGACCGTCCGCGCTCCCTCCGTGGTCTCCGCGACGCTGGCGTTGATCGCGCCGTACGACGCCGACTCACGCAGATAGCCCGCCTTCGCCCGCCGCAGGTACCACCGGGTCGCCACGAAGAGCAGGGGTACGCCGAGAACGAGCGGGACCAGTACCCACGTCCCGACCAGGATGCATGCGCCGATGGAGAAGATCGTCGTGACGAACGCGATGATCGTCTCGGGCACAGCGAATCGCACCGACCAGCCCAGCGCCTCGACGTCCCGCGAGGTGCGGGTGAGCAGGTCACCGGTTCCGGCCTTCTCGATTGTGCCGACGGGCAGGGCGAGTGACTGCTCGACAAAGTTCTCCCGCAGTTCCGCCAGCACCTCCTCGCCGAGCGCGAACGAGCAGTAGCGCGCGTAGCGGGTGAGCACGGTCTGCGCCAGCAGAAAGGCGGCGAGAACCATGATCGTCTTGTCGACCGAGGAGACCGTCGTCCCTGATGAGACGCCCTGCACCAGGTTGCCGATCAGCCGCGGGGCCGCGAGACCGGCGATCGCGGCCAGCACGTGCAACGTCACGGCGACGCCGAGGGCACGCGGATGCTCGCGCGCCATCCGCACCGCGTACCGCCGGACGTCAGGTCCGTCAGCCACCGGCAGCAGCTGCTTCATGCGTCCTCTCCTCTCGCCACGATGCGTCGGTATCTCGGGTCGCTCATCAGGTCACGGTGCCGGCCGGTGGTGACGACCTTCCCGTCGATCAGCAGGGCGACCTCGTCGGCGTGGTCGAGCATCAACGGGCTCGCGGTCGTGACAACGGTCGTCCGGCCGGCCCGATGGCGACGTAGCCGCTCGGCGATCCGGGCCTCCGTGTGTGCGTCGACGGCCGAGGTCGGCTCGACCAGCACCAGGATGTCCGGATCCGCGACCAGTGCCCGGGTGAGCACCAGACGTTGCCGCTGACCACCGGAGAAGGACCGTCCGCGCTCCTCGACCTCGGTGTCGAGTCCACCGTCGAGAGCCTCCAGGACATCCTCGGCCGACGCTGTCGTGATGGCGCGCAGCAGGTCGTCCTCGGTAGCAGATCCGCGGACGTCGAGCTCCTCGCGCAGCGGGCCACTGAACAGCGTCGCGGCGCTGTCGCTGACCAGGATGGCCCGACGCACGAAGTCGCGCTCGAGCTCGGACAGCGAGACACCGCCAAGGAGCGCTGGGCCGTCGGCGAAGCGCCCGAGCCGGTCGGCGATCGCGGCGGAGTCGTCGGGGATCTCGGCCACCACTGCGGTCAGCCGCCCGGGACGGACGCGCAGGCCGGAGCGGACGTCGACAAGCTCGGCATCCGACGACGCGGTCCTCGGCTCGGTGATGTCGCGCGCTTCCGGCTCGACGGAGATGACCCGACAGATCCGTCGGCTGGCCACGAGACCGCGGATCAGCTTGTTGACGACCTCCGTGCCGGTGCGCAGCGGGATCATCAGGAATGCCGAGTAGCCGTAGAACGCGACAAGCTCGCCGGGTGTGATGGTTCCCTCCACCGCGAAACGGGCGCCCAGCCAGACCACGATCACGACGAACAGCCCGGGAAGGAAGATCTGCAAGGCGTCGAGGAGAGACTGGAGCCTGGCCACGTCGACTCCGGCGCGACGTACCTTCTGCGACTCCACGACGTACCGACGGTGGAAGACCTCCTCGCCGCCGATCCCACGCAGCACGCGCAGCCCGCCGACGATGTCGGAGGCGAGCGTGTTGAGCTCGCCCATCAGCTCGCGCTGCGCCAAGTTGCGGCGCTGCAGCGGTTTGAGGATCGGTCCGAGCAGCAGCAACAGAGCAGGGACGCCGATCAGCACGATCAAGCCGAGGGTGACCGACGCATTCAGCAGGATCACGGCGACCACGAAGAAGGACACGACCGCGCCCGCGGCGCGACCCATCACCTCGATCGAGTTACCGACGTGTGCCAGGTCGGAGGAACCGATCGAGACGACCTCCCCGGTCGAGATGCGGCGAGGAAGCGTGGCGCCCAGACGGACCACGTGCCGGGAGACCACCTGCACGGTCCGGTACGCCGCGATCAGCCAGTTCTGGACCGCGAAGCGGTGCCGGAGGATGCCGGCCCCCGCCTGGAGAAGGCCGACCCCCAGCAGCACCAGCGCCCACGTCCACAGCCGGCCCGGGTTGTCTACGCGGACCCCTTCGTCGATGGCGCGTCCGATGATGGCCGGCATCACCGACTGCGCGACCATCCAGACGATCCCGAACGTGACGCCCCCGAGGACCGTCGCCTTCTGCCCCCGAGCCACCCACCACAGGTAGCGACCGGGCGAGCGGACATCCGGAGTTCCGGGATCGGCGAGAGGAAGTTGGCGCATGACGTGCCAACGGTACGGATCAGGACCAAGCCGACGCCATCGGTTTTGCGTCGCTCAGCGCCTGGTCCGCCGGCGGCGGAGCGCCTTCACCCAGGTTTCCCCTCGTGTCATGCAGGTCCGGCCGACACGTACTAACGTGATTGAGCATGCGCACTCTCGCACCCATCCTTCGCCCCGCTGCACGTACAGCTCTGGTCGCCGCCCTCGCCGCGACCAGTGCTCTCGCCCTCGCCCCCACCACGCAAGCTGACGACGCTCGCGGCACTGCCCCACCTGCGGCCGCCTCGGCTGCGCCTGCCGCCAGGCCGGTACATCCGCTCGTCGCCAAACCCATCGTGATCGGTCACCGTGGCGCACCCGGCTACCGACCGGAGCACACCGCAGGCTCCTACATCCTTGCCAGTCAGCTCGGCGCCGACTTCGTCGAGTGCGACATCGTCTCGACCAAGGACCACAAACTCGTGTGTCGGCACGAGAACGACATCACCGGGACCACCGACGTGGCCGACCACCCCGAGTTCGCCGACCGCAAGACCACCAAGGTGATCGACGGCAAGACCATCACGGGCTGGTTCACCGAGGACTTCACCTTGGCCGAGCTGAAGACGCTACGGGCCAAGGAGCGGCTGCCTGACGTCCGCCCTTCCAACACCCGCTACAACGGCGTCTACACGGTCCCGACGTTCGACGAGTACCTCAACCTGATCCAGGCCGAGAGCCGGCGACAGCACCGACCGATCGGTGTGTACCCCGAGACCAAGCACCCGACGTACTTCGACTCGATCGGACTGTCCCTGGAGGAACCGATGCTCGCGGCCCTGCGCAGGCACGGACTCGCGCACGCCAGGCACCGGGTGTTCCTGCAGTCGTTCGAGACGGGCAACCTGCGTGAGCTGAACCACCGGACCAGGCTGCCGCTCATCCAGCTGCTCGACGCCAGCGGAGCGCCGTACGACCTGGTCCAGGCCGGCGACCCGCGCACCTACCAAGACCTGGCGACCAGGCGCGGTCTGCGCTGGATCTCGCGGTACGCCGACGGCGTCGGACCGAGCAAGGATCTGGTGATCCCCCGAGACGCCAACGGCTTCCTCACACAGCCGACCGACCTGGTCAGAAATGCCCACCGTTACGGCATGCTCGTCCACATCTTCACGATGCGCGACGAGAACCAGTTCCTGCCCGCCGACTACCGGGTGGGTACGGACCCGAACGCCAAGGGCGATGCCTTCGGGGAGGACAAGCGTTTCCTCGACGCCGGCATCGACGGCTTCTTCACCGACTTCGCCGATACCGGGGTGTTCGCCCGCGACCAGTGGCTCGCCGAGCACCGAGCCAGCCGCCCGGCGAGCTGACCCCGACGC
This sequence comes from Propionibacteriales bacterium, assembly GCA_038259225.1. Taxonomy (GTDB): domain Bacteria; phylum Actinomycetota; class Actinomycetes; order Propionibacteriales; family Nocardioidaceae; genus JANLYC01. The sequence goes on along the minus strand of JBBSPA010000001.1, from coordinate 106,256 downwards.
ACGTGGACCGGCCGGCAGCCGCGGCTGCCGACCGGCCCACGTGGGGCGGTACGCCAGGGTGTTGCGTTCAGGTCTCGGACTCGTGGTCCGCGGAGTCAGGCCCGAGCCCGCTGTCGCTGACCGGACCCGGCGATTCCTCGTGACCGGAGGGATGGGCCGGGACTCGGTCCGGCAGGTTGCCCGCCGCAGCGTACTGCGACCGCTGGGGGCGTAGCGCCGCTGTCAGACCGAGCGCCCCTGCCGCGATCATGATGATCGGGAAGCCGATCCACGCCTGGGTCTCGTCGATGGCTTCGCTCACGGTGAGGATCCAGACGACGGTGAAGCCGGCGAAGATCGTTCCGGCTACGAGTGAGATGACGTCAGTGGCATGCCGCGGGATCACGGTTGTCTCCCTTCCAGGTCATGGTGCTCAGGTCTTGGGACTGACTGTCGCCTTGTCGGGCGATGGCCACCCCGGGGCAGTCGAACCGAAGAATCTCGATCTGACCGAACTTCAGGTCGACGTCGATCGTCACCAGCGGCCGGCCGTCGAGGCGAGGGCTCATCACCGACTCCTGCGAGCCGTTGCCGGTGTCGTCGGTGATCCCCGGCCCTTTGATGTCACCGCCCTCGACGTGCGCGCTGACCTTGGCGTCCACGCTGGTCGGCACCACGACCTGCACCAGCCCGACGCGGCTTTCGACCTGGATGGTCCGGCCGTCGAGTGCAGTGATGTCGCCGACGTTGTCGAGGTTGACGACCATCCGGCCGGCACCGTGCTGGTACCTGTCCTGGACCGCACTGGCCGCGGTGGGCTCGTAGATCCGCTCGCCGTAGGGACCGGGACCGATCACGGTGAACGCTGCGGTCAGCAGCGCGCTGATCAGCCCGATCGGGATCAGCAGCTTGGCTCGCCCGTACCACGAGCCGAGCAGCAGGGCGGCCGCCGTGAGCCCCAGGACAGTGCCCGGGTAGACGGACGGGTGGATGTTCGCGCCAGCCTCATCGGCGAACCAGATCCCACCCAGTGTCAGGGCCATCACGGCCAACGTGATCGGCGTGAGCCGTGACTTCTGGCGTACGGGGCGCGGCGGCGGCGGACCTGGGAGGTACGGATCCGTCCAGGTGCTCTGGGGCGGTGTCGGACCTCCCGTGCTGTCCGCCCGCTGCCACCAGGCCTTCACCTCGCGGTCGCGCTCTTGCGGTGAGACGGTCGGCATCAGGCTGGTGTCGTCACGGTAGGCGCCGGCGTCCGGGTCGGCGTCGTCAACGGTCGGGGCGGCGCTGGATGGCGGCTGCGACGGGGATGGGGCGTACGGCGTACCCCCCATTGGCGGTGACTGGTGCGCGCTGCGGCGACTGAGCACGGTGAACAGCACCAGGGCGACCACGCTGAGCGTGATCACGGCGAAGGGTCGCGGCGAGGCGAAGCCGACCGCACCGAGTAGGGTGACCGCGCCGCCCACGCCGGCGAGGACGAGTCCGACCGCCATCGTCCGCTCGGGATCTCGGCGTAGGGCGCGCGAGGCGATGGAGTCGTAGGAGTCCTCCGCAGGGATGGTCAGCCATGCCAGGAGGTACAAGACGATCCCGGAGCCACCGAAGACGGTGAGGGCGGCGAAGACGACCCGGATCAGCAGCGGGTCGATGTCCAGGTGCCGGCTGAGTCCTTCGCTGACGCCGGCGAGCATCCGGCCGTGGCGCGCCCGGCGCAGCCGGGACAGGTCACGGATCTGGTCCTGGGTGACGCGTGGACCCGACGATGAGGACGCGGGACGCGGCTGCTCCGGTGGTTGCGATGGCGGTTGCTGAGGTGGTGTCGCGGTGTTCATGCATCAACTCTGGGCGCTACGACCGTCGTACGGAATCGGGGATGACCCCCATCTTGGCTGATCCCCCCTGATCACGGCTCGGGGGCAGATCAGGGCGGACGCCCATGGTGTCAGGGTCGGCGTGCGACCATCATGGACGTCATGAGCAGCCCCGCCCACCCGTCCGTCCTCCCGCCGCGGCGTGTGTACCGCGACACCGAGGACCGCTTTCTCGCGGGGGTGGCGTCGGGGGTCGCACAGCATTTGGGTGTCCAGACCATGCTGGTACGGATCGCGTTCTTGGTGATGGTGTTGTGGAGCGGTTTCGGAGTTCTGCTGTACGCCGCCTTGTGGGCGCTGTTGCCGCTGGCTGACCCGACCCTCGACGACGAGACGCACGCACCAGGTCTGGCCGCGGCCACCCGCCGAGGATTCCGTACGGCCCGCTCGATCCGCCGCCGCGACGTCGGTCTGGCCGCGTCGATCGGAGCGCTCGCGCTCGGCGGCATCGTGCTGCTGCAACACCTCGGACTCTGGGTCAGCCCGCGGCTGTTCTGGCCACTCCTGGTCGCGGCAACGGGCATCGCCTTGCTGTGGCAGCAGGCTGACGAGCAGGAGCGCAGGGAGTGGCTCAGCACCTCAGCCGGCTGGCGCTCGTGGGCCAGGATCGCGCTCGGGATCGGGTTGCTGCTCTCGGCGATCGGCCTAGGCCTCTTCCAGGCCGGGGTCTCCGGTCAGCTCGACGTCACCGACGTGCTCGTCGCGGTGATGCTGGCCATGGTCGGTGTCGGGCTCGTCCTCGGGCCCTGGGCGCTGCGTCTGAACCGTGACCTGCGTCGTGAGCGGACCGAGCGGATCCGCAGCCAGGAGCGAGCCGACGTCGCCGCACACCTGCACGACTCGGTGCTCCAGACCCTGGCACTCATCCAGCGCCAGGCCGGTGATCCGAACGTCGTGAGCCAGCTCGCGCGCACCCAGGAGCGGGACCTGCGCACCTGGCTGTTCGAGGAGCCGTCCGACCCCGACGCCACCGTCAAGGCGGCCCTCCAGCAGGCGATCGGCGAGCTCGAGCTCGCGCATCACGTCCCGATCGAGCTCGTCGCTGTCGGAGACTGCCCGATCGCCCCCGCCACGGCAGCCGTGGTCGCGGCGGCGCGGGAGGCCATGGTCAACGCCGCACGGCACTCCGGGGCACCACAGATCGATGTCTACGCCGAGGCCACCGAGCGTGAGCTCGAGGTCTTCGTGCGTGACCGGGGTCGCGGCTTCGACCTCGACGCCGTACCTGAAGACCGACTCGGCGTACGCCGCTCGATCCTCCACCGAGTCCAGCGCCACGGCGGCACCGCCGAACTCAGCAGCACCGCGACCACCGGGACCGAGGTTCGGCTGGTCATGCCCGTGACCCACTCTGCCCCATCCTCAGGAGGCTGACCATGCCCTCGCTCAACGACAGCCCGGCATCGCTGCGGATCGTCTTGGTGGACGATCATGCGATGTTCAGGAGCGGGGTCCGTGCCGAGCTTGGCCACGCGGTGGACATCGTGGCCGAGGCAGCCGACGTCGACCAAGCGGTCGCAGCGATCGACACGCACGTCCCCGACGTCGTCCTGCTCGATGTCCACCTCCCCGGCGGCGGTGGGACCGAGGTGCTGCGCCGAGCGGCGCTGCGGAATCCCACGGTGCGGTTCCTGGCGCTCAGCGTCTCCGACGCGGCCGAGGACGTGATCGCGGTCATTCGTGGTGGGGCACGTGGCTATGTCACCAAGAACATCACCGGCCCGGAGCTGGTCGCTGCGATCCGTCGGGTCAGTGACGACGACGCGGTGTTCTCGCCCCGACTGGCAGGTTTCGTGCTGGACGCGTTCGCCGGCCAGATCGACGTGGCCGATGTCGACGAGGACCTGGACCGGCTGACCGAGCGCGAACGTGAGGTCATGCGGTTGATCGCTCGCGGCTACGCCTACAAGGAGGTCGCCTCGACGTTGTTCATCTCGATCAAGACCGTCGAGACCCACGTGTCGAGCGTGCTGCGCAAGCTCCAGCTCTCCTCGCGGCATGAGCTGACCAGATGGGCCAGCGAGCGACGGTTGCTCTGACCCTGCCGAGGTCACTAGGTTTCGCCGGGTGAACGACCCCGCACCCGAGCCGAAGCTCGAAATCACCGACGTCCCGCACCAGTCGCAGTTCGAGCTCCGTCTCGACGGCGTCCGGGTCGGGTTCCTCGACTACTCCGTCCGCGGCGACACCCTGACGACGCTGCACACGGAGATCGACCCGGCGTACGCCGGGCAGGGACTCGGTGAGCGCCTCGTCGCCCATGTGCTCGACATCGTGCGCGATACCGGCATGGCGCTGCGACCCGTGTGCCCGTTCGTGAAACGCTTCCTCCAGAAGCACCCCGAGTACGACGACCTGGTGGATGCGAAGAAGGGCTCTGGCTGATGGACTTCGTCCGTGACGTGTTGTTGTTCATCCATCTGCTGGGCATGGCGAGCCTGCTCGGCGGAGCGCTGGTCCAGTTGCGCGACGCGGACCAGGTCGTCAACTCCGCGATGCTTCACGGAGCCCTGACCCAGGTTGTCAGCGGTCTGCTCCTGGTGGGCGTGATCGAGGGTCAGGACGACCCGATCGACCACACCAAGGTCGGGGTCAAGCTCGCGGTCGGGTTGGTCGTCGCCGTGCTGTGCTGGATCAACCGGCGCAAGGACGTGGTCCCCGCCGGTCTCTTCATGGGCATCCTGCTGATGACCGTGGCCAACGTCGGGGTCGCCGTCTTCTGGTGACAGCGGACTCACCGGGGCCGCACGGCCTGGGCCGATGCGATCCTGGCCGGTCGGCGTCAGAGCTTCTCGACCGGGGAGTAGCGCAGCAGCAGCCGCTTGACCCCGCTCGACCCGAAGTCGATCGAGGCGACGGCCTTGTCGGAGACGCCTTCGACGGTCACGACCGTGCCCATCCCGAAAGAGTCGTGCACGACCCGGTCACCGGGCTCCAGCGAAGGGACCGGACGGGTGCCGGCGGTCGGCTTGGGCGGAGGATTGTTCGCCGAGCGTCGGCGCATCGTGGTCTGGGAAGCCGGGATGTAGCCACCCTGGTCGGCGTACCGGGCAGAGGCCGACGAGGAGCCCCACACCGTCTGCGCGGCCTCGGTACGCTTCCAGTCGATCAGGGTGGTCGGCAGCTCCTCGAGGAAACGCGAAGCGGGATTGTGCTGCGGCGCCCCCCAGGACGAGCGGACCACGGCCCGTGACACGTAAAGACGCTGCTGCGCTCGGGTCAGACCGACGTAGGCCAGTCGGCGCTCCTCCTCGAGCTCGGGCTGGTCGCCGAGTGATCGCGAGTGCGGAAAGATCCCGTCCTCCAGGCCGGTCAGGAAGACGACCGGGAACTCCAAGCCCTTCGCGGTGTGCAGCGTCATCAAGGTGACGACTCCGCCGGACTCGTCCTCGTCCGGGATCTGGTCGGAGTCTGCGACCAGCGCGACCCGCTCCAGGAAATCACCCAAGGTCGCGTCCTCAGTCTCCTCGGCGAACTCCCGCGCAACGGCGACGAGCTCACCGAGGTTCTCGACGCGGGTCTCGTCCTGCGGATCCTCGGACTGCTCGAGCTCGGTCAGGTAGCCAGACTTGGTCAGCACGGCTTCGAGCACCTCGTCGGGGCGGGAGCCGGACTCGACCAGAGCCTGGAGCTCCTCGATCATCGCCACGAACATCTCGATGTTCTTCAGCGAACGGGTCGCGATGGCCGGGGCGTCCTCGGCCGTACGCAACGCCTCCCAGTACGACGTTCCGGTTCGTTGGGACAGCACCTCCACACACGCCTCGGCGCGCTCTCCGATGCCGCGTTTGGGGGTGTTCAGGATGCGCCGCAACGACACGGTGTCGTCGGGATTGACGAGCATCCGCAGATAGGCCAACGCGTCGCGGACCTCGCGTCGCTCGTAGAAACGGACCCCCCCGACCACCTTGTACGGCAGGCCGACCCGGATGAACACCTCCTCGAACACCCTGCTCTGTGCGTTCGTCCGGTAGAAGACCGCCACCTCGCCGGGCTGGGCGAGCTTCTCGTCGGTCAGCCGGTCGATCTCCTCCGCGACGAACTGCGCCTCGTCGTGCTCGTTGTCCGCCACGTAGCCGACGATCTGCTCCCCGTCACCGGCGTCGGACCACAGGTTCTTCGCCTTACGGCCCTGGTTGCGCGCGATCACGGCGTTGGCCGCGGACAGGATGGTCTGCGTGGAACGGTAGTTCTGTTCGAGCATGATCGTCTCGGCGTCGGGAAAGTCTTCCTCGAACGCCAAGATGTTACGGATGCTCGCGCCCCGGAACGCATAGATCGACTGGTCGGCGTCACCGACCACCATCAGCTCCGCAGGTTGGGCGGCCGGCGAGTCGGGATCGTCACCGGTCATCCCGCCCGAGTCCGCCCCGACGAGGTCGCCGTCGACCGTACGCCGGGCGAGCCCTGCCCCGCACAACTCACGAATCAGCACGTACTGCGCGTGGTTGGTGTCTTGGTACTCGTCGACCAAGACGTGGCGGAACCGACGTCGATAGGTCTCGCGGACCTCGGGGTAGGCCTGGAGCAGATGCACGGTCGTCATGATCAGGTCGTCGAAGTCCAGGGCGTTCGCGGCTCTGAGGCGGGCCTGGTAGGTCGTGTAGCACTCGGCAAAGGTTCGCTCGAGATGGTTGTTGGCCTTGTTCGCGGCGGCCACCGGGTCGAGCAGCTCGTTCTTGCAGTTGCTGACCCAGTTGAGCACCGCTCGGGGAGCGTAGCGCTTCTGGTCGAGGTCGAGGTCGCGGCAGACCAGACCCATCAACCTGCGGGCGTCGGCATCGTCGTAGATGGAGAAGTTCGAGCCGTAGCCGATCCGGCTGACCTCGCGCCGCAGGATCCGCACACACGAGGAGTGGAACGTCGAGACCCACATGATCTTGGCGCGCCCGCCGACCAGCTCCTCCACGCGCTCGCGCATCTCTGCCGCGGCCTTGTTCGTGAACGTGATCGCAAGGATCGAGCCGGGATGTGCCTTGCGCTGGGACAACAACCAGGCAATCCGGCGGGTCAGGACGCGGGTCTTGCCTGAGCCGGCTCCGGCCACCACGAGCAGCGCGGGACCCTGATAGGTGACCGCCTCTCGCTGCGAGGGGTTCAGGCCCTCGAGCAGGTCCTCCGCGGTCGGCTGGCGGCGGCGCTGGTGAGCGCCGTCCTCGGGTGTGCTCGCTCCGTTTTCGGAGTCCGTGGACCGCGGCGGATCGACGAGTGGGGGGAGCGGGATGAGCGCAGACATGTTGCCTTCATCCTACGGAGCGGGAGTGACATCGCAGGGATCGCCATTGGTGCGCGTCGATCACTTGGGCGGCTGGCTCACCGGAGCGCAGGTCAGCTCAGCGAGATGCCGTGCTCGACGAAGTAGGGGAGCGGGTCCACCCCGTTGTCGAGATCGGAGGCCAGTCGGTACTCGAAGTGCAGGTGGTAGCCGTAGGCGTTGCCAGTGTCGCCGACCCGGCCGATCTCCTGGCCCTTGACCACGCTCTGCCCAACGGTCACCGCGATGGCGGAGAGGTGGTTGTACCAAACCTGGTCACCGTTGTCGAACTGCAGGCGGACCTGGTTGCCGTAGGGACCGTCCCAGCCGGTCTGCACGACCGTCGCGTTCCCGACCGCGACGGTCGGGGTGCCGTACGCCGTCGCGAAGTCGATGCCGGTGTGGTAGCCGGACGACCAGTATCCGCCTGCCTCGCCGAACCAGACGGAGATGCGGAAGTTGCTGGTGGGGAGCACCCACTCGTCGCTGGAGAGCTCCTCGGCGTAGTCCTGGGCGTCATTGGCGGCGTTCTTGAGCAAGGTGACGCGCGCTTGAGCCTGACGCTCGGCCTGCGTGGTCAACGCTCGCTGGCCGGTGCTCACGCTCGGGCGCGCACCGGCCCGGCTGACCTGGGTCGCGTCGCGGCCCTCGAGTGAGGCCGAGGAGAGGGTGGCGACATAGCTGCCGCGGTCGTGCGACGCGGTCGGGGTGGTGTCTCCCGCCGACATGGCCTGTCCCGCGCCGGCTGCGCCGATCGCCGCCGCGAGGAGGGCGCCGCCGCCGATCATCGACGAGAGGGACGACAGGGAGGGTCGGGCGGGGCGTCGCGTCCTGCGCTGTCGCTTGGTCGCGACTCGGCGTCCGGTGCTCTGGGTGGCCCCCGTGGCCTGGTCCGCGGCGCACCGTGTCCGGACGCCTGGCGTCGTAGCCGAAGAACCGCGCGAGGGGGTCACCGAAGCCCGAGCAGCACGGTGCTTGTCAGCACGATGCGAAGACACGCGTTCGGGTCCTTTCGGCGGGGGCTCGACAGGTCAGAGGGGGGATGGGCCCTACGGGCACGAAGGTCCGAGGGTAACGGAATGGCAACGGGTTATGAAACCCACACCCGGCACGATCGTGCGGATCACGCTCGAATTCGCGACCGTCACGACGAAAATTCTCCGTTCGGCCACCCAGGGTATGGGCCGCACGACTCATCGTCACTCCTGGCTGTACGCAGATCAGGCGGAAGTACGTCGATGTCCTGGTTCGAGCTGGTTGACCGAATCGAGAGGAAGGCGTAGCCGGCGGGAGGACAGCCCCAGAGTTGTGCAGGTCTCGTGCACGATGCGGCCGTTGATCGGCAAGGAGAGGTGCCCGACACCGCGCACCACGACGTTGCGTACGTCGAGGTCGGGATGCTCGAGCCGGGCGTTGCGTGCGGGAACGATGAGCTGGTCGATGTCGCTGGAGAACGCCAGCGCCCGCGTGGTGCACGAGGCCGGCTCCGCGAGCTCGGCGATCACGTCGCTACCGGGGCGCAGCTGTCGCGCCAGGCGGTTCGGCAGCAGGTGGGCTGCCACGGTGCCCTGGTGCGGGGTGCCGAGCGTGACCAAGGTCTGGACCCGGGTGTCACCACCCAGCCGCTGGACGTAGTAGCGCGCGATCAGGCCGCCCAACGAGTGTCCGATCACGTGAATCCGGTCGCTGCCTGTCTCCTCGACCAGCTCCTCGACGAACGCACCGAACCGCTCGGCCGTGCAACGTACGTCGTTGGTGTGCAGTCCGTAGGAGAACGTTCGGATGCACCCGAAGCCGCGACGGCGCAATCCCCTCCGCATCATCGTGAAGATCGTTCGGTTGTCGACGATCCCGTGGATCAGCACGATCGGGGTCGTAGCGGCTTCGACGTCAGCGCCGAGAAGACCGCGTTGAGCCAACGGCAGGTCGCCGACGCTGAAGCGCGCCGGGTCCGGGTCGTCACCGCGATCGCGTAGCAGCCCGAGGGGGTAGATCGCGAGATGGGCGCTGACCCACCCGATCTCCACGGCCAGTCCGGACAAGGTCGACAGCGCCGAAGCGGCCCGATCAGCAGCTCTGATCACGGTTCACCCACGGGCCGATCGAGGTCGTCTCGGTGTCCTGAAGGTCCGGTATGCCGTGACGGTCGCCACCATACTCATGAGTAGGCACTCTACCTAGCCGGTCCGTCCTCGGCAGGTCATCCCCCGCGCTGTGTCGCGAAGTAGCGCATTGGCTAGTCTGCAGGCGTTGCAGGTGCGCCGTCCGGCGTCCTCCGAGAGGTGCGTGAAAAGCTGATGGCCCCGATCCGTGTGGTGGTCGCCAAGCCTGGTCTGGACGGTCACGACCGGGGCGCGAAGGTGATCGCCAGGGCGCTGCGCGATGCCGGCATGGAGGTCATCTACACCGGGCTGCACCAGTCCCCGCAGCAGATCGTCGAGACGGCCATCCAGGAAGACGCCGACATCATCGGTCTGTCGGTGCTCTCCGGTGCACACATGACGCTGTTCCAGAAGGTCATCGGGTTGCTCGAGGAGCGCGACGCCACCGACATCCTGGTCTTCGGAGGCGGCATCATCCCCGAGGACGACATCCCGCTGCTGGAGAAGGCCGGAGTCGCCAAGATCTTCACTCCCGGCACGAAGACCCAAGACGTCGTCGACTGGGTGACGGCCGCGGTCGCGAACGCGTCGGCCCAGTCGTCCCCGGACTAGTCCGCTCCGGGACTGACGACCGACTCGCGTACCTTCGCGATGGCGAAGCCCCACGCCTGGTCGAGGCTCGGTTTGGGGGGAACAGCGACCTCCTCGGCGTTGGTGTCCACGTCGAGCAGGACCGGCTGTCGTGTGGCCAGCGCCTCCTGCACCGCTTCGTCGACGTCGTCGGGGTCGGTCACCTTGATGCCGCGCAGCCCCATCGCCGTCGCCACCGCGGCTAGGTCCGGGTTGTGCAGCACTGTCCCGAACTCCGGCAGCCCACCCTGCTCCTGCTCGAGCTTCACCATGCCGAGCCGGCCGTTGTCGAACACCACGAACGTCGCCGGCAGGTCGTAGGTGACCGCCGTGATCAAGTCGCCGAGCAGCATCGTGAGCCCGCCGTCCCCGCAGAACGCGATCACCTGGCGGTCGCGGTCGAGCGCCTGGGCGCCGAGCGCCTGCGGCATCGCGTTCGCCATTGAGCCGAGGTTGTAGCTGCCCAGCAGTCTGCGTTCGCCGCGCATGGTGACGAAGCGGGACAGCCAGACCGTCGACATCCCGGTGTCGCTGGTGAAGATCGCGTCGTCGTCGGCGCGCGCGTCGATGCTGGCGGCGAGGAACTCCGGTCGGATCCGCCGCTCGGTGTTGTCGAGCTTGCGGCGGAAGAAGCCGACAGCAGTCTTGTCGTAGTCGGGGTCGACGAGCTTGGCCTGCCGGTCCGCCCAGTCTTGGTAGGACGACCGGATGCCGTCGAGGTGGCCTGCATCGTGCTCGGTCGTCAGCAGCGGGAGCAACGCCTGCAGGGTCGCAGCCGCGTGGCCTACCAGACCGACATCGACCGAGGTACGCCGTCCGATGTGCTCGGCCTTGACGTCGATCTGTAGCACCTTGGCTCCGGACGGGTAGAAGTCGCGGTACGGGAAGTCCGTCCCCACCATCACCAGCAAATCGCAGTCGTCGAAGGCCTGCGCCGCCGCCGGGTTGCCGATCAGCCCGTTCTGGCCGACCTGGAAACGGTTGTCCTGCTCGAGGCCTTCCTTGGCCTTCAACGTCAGCACCATCGGCGCCTGGCACTTCTCAGCCAGCGCCAGCACCTCGTGGCGAGCCTCCCGCGCGCCCTGGCCGACGAGCAGGGTCACCGTCTCGGCGTCGTTGATCAGGGTTGCCGCCTCGGCAAGATCGTCCACGGCCGGTGTGGTCGGGCGGCGGGACGCCACGAAGCGGGCTGCCGGGGTGTGCTTGGGCAGGTCGAGTCCACCGATGTCGCCGGGCAAGGTCAGCACGGCGACCCCCTGCTGCTGCAGCGCAGCGTTGACGGCCTGCTCGAGCAGGTGCGGCAGCTGGCTGGCGCTGGTCACGGTCCGCGCGAAGACCGAGACGTCGCTGAACAGCTGGTCGTTGTCGACCTCCTGGAAGTAGTTGCTACCTATCTCGGCGAGCGGGACCTGACCGCAGATCGCCAGCACGGGAGCGTGCGACTTCTTCGCGTCGTACAGCCCGTTCAGCAGATGGATCGACCCCGGCCCTACGGTGCCCATGCAGACTCCGAGGCTCCCGGTCAGCTGGGCCTGTGCCCCGGCAGCGAACGCGCCCGCCTCCTCGTGCCGGACACCGATCCACTCGATCCGGTCCTCGCGTCGGATCGCGTCGGTGACTGGGTTGAGAGCGTCTCCGACGACTCCCCACACCGTCGTAACGCCATGCTCGGCGAGTGCGTCCACGATGAGCTCGGCGACAGTGGTCACAAGTTCTCTCCTCTGATGGTGTGAGCACCGGCGTCAGTGCCCAGCCGGGCCCGGTTGAAGCAAGGGTGGTCAGAACCGGTCCGGGTCGGCGGCCTCCCAGTCGTCGACCCAGGCGTTCGGCGGCCCGTGGAGCAGCTCGTCGGGTTCGAGCCAGTCGAACAGCTCGGCGTACGACGCCGTGGTGGTGTGGTCGATCCGTCGCCGTAGCTGCCGCGCGCTGAGCAGCTCCGGTCCCGAGACACCCATCGAGGCGATCAGTTGTCCGGCCTGACGGACCGTGGCGTCCTGGTAGCGCTGAACCCGGACGGACTTGTCAGCGACGTCGAGGGCGCGGGCGCGTCTCGGGTCCTGGGTGGCTACGCCGACCGGGCACGTGTTCGTGTGGCAGCGCTGGGCCTGGATGCAGCCGGTCGCCATCATCATCGCTCGCGCGGCGTTGGTGTAGTCGGCGCCCTGGATGAGTCGTTTGACGATGTCGCTGCCAGTGGCCACCTTGCCGCTGGCACCGATCTTGATCCGGTCCCGCAGCCCCGTCCCGACCAGCGCGTTGTGGACCGCCATCAGGCCCTCGGTCAACGGCGTACCCACGTGGTCCTCGTACTCCAACGGCGCTGCCCCGGTTCCGCCTTCGGCACCGTCGACCACGATGAAGTCCGGCGTTACACCTTCCTCGCGCATCGCCTTGCACAAGGCGAGCACGTCCCTGCGGTACCCGACGCAGAGCTTGAACCCGGTTGGTTTCCCGCCGGCGAGCTCGCGCATCCGGGCAATGAACTGGACCAGCTCGCGCGGTGTGGAGAACACCCGGTGGTACGGCGGACTCACGCACTTCTCGCCTTGCGGGACGTTGCGGGCCTCGGCGATCTCCTTCGTCACCTTGGACGCGGGCAGCACGCCGCCGATACCGGGCTTGGCGCCCTGACTGAGCTTGAGGGAGACGCACTTGACGTGGGGATGCGCGGCCTTGTCAGCGAACATGCTCGGGTCGAAGTCACCGTCCTTGGTCCGGCAACCGAAGTATCCGCTGCCCACCTCCCAGACCAGGTCGCCGCCGTTGCGAAGGTGGTACTCGGTGAGCCCTCCCTCGCCGGTGTCATGCGCGAAGCCGCCCAGAGCGGCTCCCTTGTTCAGGGCCAGCAATGCGTTGGACGACAAGGCGCCGAAGCTCATCGCCGAGACGTTCAGCAGCGCCATGCTGTAGGGCTGGGAGCAGTCCGGCCCTCCGACGACAACGCGGGGTGGATCGTCGGGCGGATCGAGCGGCTTGGTCGAGTGGATCAGGTACTCGTAGCCGATCTCGTTGACGTCGCGCTCGGTCCCGAAGGCCTGCTCCCCGTGAATGCCCTTAGCGCGCTCGTAGATGATCGAGCGGGTGTCGCGGTCGTAGGGGCGACCGTCGTAGTTGCGCTCGATGAAGTACTGCTGGAGCTCTGGTCGAAGGCCTTCGAGCAGGAACCGGATGTGCCCGAGCACCGGGTAGTTGCGCAGGATGGAGTGCTTGCGCTGGACCAGGTCGTAGACGCCGACCGCGATGAGGACGCCGATGAGCGCGAGCAGGACCCACCACCCGGCGGAGCCGATGACGGCAGCAAGGGTGACCAACGCTCCTGCCACGATGAGCGCCCCGACGATGTAGAACCTGAGCACGTGGCCTTTCTACCGCGCAGGCGGACACGATGCCGAGAGCTCTCAGCCTGATGTCAGGTGCACCGTCACCTGGCCCCGATGAAAGATCGAGGCCAGCGCAGCCGAAGCGGCCCGTTGGCGAGCGGGAGCCGCAGCACGCTGGGACGCGCCCGCGACGTCGTCACCGTGACCGGCTCAGCGACCGTGTTGGTGGCGTAGGCCAGGTCGCTGGCCGCGATCACGACCCGGATCCGGTGCCCTGCCGATGGACGGTCAGCCCCCGCGTCCAACCGCGGGCACACGTCCACTCAACGAACCAGCGTGGGCTGAGTTACCTGAGCCGGTGCCTCACGGCGCGCCATGGAGGCGCACGAACGTGCTGATGAGGCCCGCGACGTCGTCGGCATGCGTGTGCGGAGCCCAGTGCCCGGCATCGAGGTCGATCCGCGTCAGGTTGCCGGCGAAGCGGTGCAGGTCGCGGTAGAAGGCCGGCGTCACGTAGGCATCCCGTACCGGCACGATCAGCTGCACGGGCACCTGCGTGTAGGGGCCGCCGGGAACCGCAGGTCGTGGGGACAGGACGTTCGCCCGGTAGAGGTTGACTCCGTGCGCGGCGTCGTCGGGCAGCGTGCGAGCGAAGTGGTAGGTGCCGCGCTGCCGGGTCCGGATCAGCCTCCGGTTGACCCTCCGCAGCACGACCTCGGGCAGCCAGGGCACCTGGAACGCAAGGACGTACCACGAGCGTCGGAGCTGACGCAGCGCCTCCCGCTTGCGGTTCCACCCGCCGTGCCAGGCCGCTTTCACCCAAGCGCCGACGTGCTCCAGGCAGGGCCCGCTGATCGTTGTGTACGACGCGATGCGTCCTGAGAGCGCAGGCTCCGACTCGGCTCGGACCAGCGCGTCCCAGCCCTGGATCGATCCCCAGTCGTGGCCGACCAGATGCACTGGTCCGGTCGGTGCGACCGCGTCGAGCACGGCGATCAGGTCGGCTCGCAGCCGAGCCAACGCGTAGCCTGTCCGCTCTCGCGGGACTCCGGATGCGCCGGCACCTCGGACGTCGTACACCACGCAGTGATGGGACAGGGACAACAACTCCACCAGGCGGGTCCAGACAACGTGGGTGTCGGGGTAGCCGTGCACGAGCACGATCGTCGGCCCAGTGCGCGGTCCCTCCCACACCGCCAGGGTCAGGTCGCCCGACCGCACCATGCGCCGGGTCATCCGGGGGATGCTCGCGTCGGTCATCGGTGACGGGCTCCTGCTCCGGAAAGAGTGCGCGACCCCAAGTCTGCCGAAGGGGTCCTTGCTGGCTAGGCTCCCATGAGGTTCGCTCGCGTCGCGACAGCGTCGGGTGGCCGGACCTCGCACGCAGACCGCGTCAACCGCGTCATGATCTGGGAGCACACTCGTGGACCTGATGGAGTACCAGGCGAAGCAGCTGTTTTCGAAGCACGGCGTACCGGTGTCGATGGGGACCGTCGTCGAGAACGCCGAGGATGCCCGTGCTGCCGCGGAGACACTCGGTGGCCGGGTCGTCGTCAAGGCTCAGGTCAAGGTCGGCGGCCGGGGCAAGGCCGGTGGCGTCAAAGTGGCGGAGGACCCTGACGACGCGGTCGCGAAGGCCGGCCAGATCCTCGGGATGGACATCAAGGGGCACACCGTCCACCGGGTGCTGGTCGCACCGACCGCCGACATCGCCGAGGAGTACTACTTCTCCTATCTCGTCGATCGAGCCGCCCGCCAGTACCTCTGCATCGCCAGCACCGAGGGCGGGGTGGAGATCGAGGTCACCGCTCACGAGAACCCGGACGCGATCGCCCGAGTTGGTATCGACCCGCTGGTCGGGGTCGACGACGCGAAGGCGCGGGAGATCGTCGAGGCGACCGGCTTCGACGCCGGTCTGGCTGACGAAGCGGTCGAGGTCGCCAAGTCGCTCTGGAAGGTCTTCGTCGAGGAGGACGCATCCCTGGTCGAGGTCAATCCGCTCGTCAAGCTGACCAACGGTCACCTCGACGCCCTTGACGGGAAGGTCACGCTCGACGACAACGCCGACTTCCGGCACACCGACCACGCCGCGTTCGAGGACAGGGCCGCCGCGGACCCGCTCGAGGCCGAGGCCAAGGAGAAGGGGCTCAACTACGTCAAGCTCGACGGTGAGGTCGGGATCATCGGCAACGGAGCCGGGCTCGTCATGTCGACCCTCGATGTCGTCGCGTACGCCGGAGAGAAGCACGGTGGCGTGAAGCCGGCCAACTTCTTGGACATCGGTGGCGGCGCCTCCGCCGAGGTCATGGCCGATGGGCTGCACATCATCGTGGGCGACCCACAGGTCAGGAGCGTCTTCGTCAACGTGTTCGGCGGCATCACGTCGTGCGACGCCGTCGCCAACGGCATCGTCAGCGCCCTGCGCATGCTCGGCGACGAGGCCGACAAGCCGCTCGTGGTCCGGCTCGACGGCAACAACGTGGAGGAGGGCCGGCGGATCCTCGACGAGGCAGGTCATCCGCTGGTCACGATGGTCGACACGATGGACGGCGCGGCGGACCGCGCTGCTGAGCTGGCAGCCGCGACGAAGTAAGGACAAACGACATGGCGATCTTCTTGACCGAATCCAGCAAAGTCATCGTTCAGGGCATGACTGGCTCCGAGGGGTCCAAGCACACCCAGCGGATGCTCGACTCCGGGACCAACGTGGTCGGCGGTGTGACGCCGGGCAAGGCCGGTCAGAGCGTCGACTTCACCGGTGCGACCGTCGCCGTCTACGGCTCGGTCGCCGAGGCGGTCGAGGCCACCGGCGCCGACGTTAGTGTGGTCTTCGTCCCGCCGAAGTTCACCCGGGCAGCGGTCGTGGAGTCGGTCGATGCGGGCATCCCGTTGATCGTGGTGATCACCGAGGGCGTGCCGGTCAAGGACACGGCGGAGTTCTTCGCCTACGCGCAGTCCAAGGGCGGCTCTCGCATCATCGGACCGAACTGCCCGGGACTGATCAGCCCAGGCAAGTCCAACGCCGGCATCATCCCGGCCGACATCACCAAGGCCGGTCGTGTCGGCCTCGTCTCCAAGTCGGGCACCCTCACCTACCAGATGATGTATGAGCTGCGGGACTTCGGATTCTCCTCCGCCGTCGGCATCGGCGGTGACCCGATCATCGGGACCACCCACATCGACGCGCTCCAGGCCTTCGAGGACGACCCGGAGACCGACGCGATCGTGATGATCGGTGAGATCGGCGGGGACGCCGAAGAACGCGCCGCGGCGTACATCAAGGAGCACATCACCAAGCCCGTCGTGGGGTATGTCGCCGGGTTCACGGCACCAGAGGGCAAGACCATGGGGCACGCCGGCGCGATCGTGTCCGGCTCGTCCGGCACGGCCGAGGGCAAGAAGGAAGCACTCGAGGCCGCCGGAGTCAAGGTCGGAAAGACGCCATCGGCGACCGCCCAGCTGATGCGCGACCTGCTCGCCTGACCGGTATTCAGTTCTGGGTGGCGCGGAGCGCGGCGCGGCGGATGACCGCGTTGTAGTCGTCGCGGCTCAGGTCATAGCGCGGGGTCGGGGTGAACGTCACCTGGCCGACGGTCGTTCCGACCCGGAACAGACCAACCTTGAACGTCAGGTCACGCGACTTCGAGGCGGCGAGCTGGACCGTCCAGACCTTGGCGAGACCTTGCTCCAGAGTCAGCGTCTGAGTCGATCTCACGGCGAGCGAGACCTGCCGGTCGTGGCAACGGCTCACGTTGCGGCTGACCTGACGCAGGAACGCGTTGGCGGCGTCCACGCTGGCGAAGTGCCCGCGCGTCTCGGTCATGCCGAAGATCGTGGCGAGCGTCCGGGCGCTCGGGACCACGAAGCTGCGCGCCTCGATCTTCCGGGCCCGGGCGCCGGCGAAGTCCGCCTGGTCGCAGCCGGTCGCCGCGGGATTGCTCCGCACGACGCTCGGTGACGTGGCCACCCAGGGCTCTGTCAGACCGTCGAAGACCGGCAGGTCCAGGGCCGTGAGGAAGCCTTTGGCCCGGTCGATCTTCGGGGGTACCTGCCCGACGATCAGGAACGGTCGGCGCGAGCATGCGCCCATGCTCTGCGAGCACGCCGACTGCACCGACGCGGCCATCACGCGGACCAGCTCCTTGGGTGAGGCGGCCCGCGCGTTCGGGGTGTCGACCACCCACACGATCGTCACCAGGCCGGTCTGGCTGACCCCGATCAGCTGGTCGTGCACACCACGGTCGTCGACGTACTTCAAGGCGATGAGCGATGACGTGTCGCCGACGCCACGCACGGCGCTGTAGCCCTTGATCTGGTGATTGTCGGCCTTGCACGCCGAGAAGTCGCGGACCAGTCGTGCGTAGGTCCGGTCGGCCGCCTGGATCGAGGTGGACACCTCCATCGCCTCCGTCGCGATGGTCGGCTGCCGGCCGGCGCCGGAGTGGAACGTCCTGGTATAGAAGTGCATCGCCCGCTTGTCGGCCGGAACCGCCTGGAGGCACTCGTCATAGGGTGCCGAGGTCCCGAAGTCCGATGAGGTGGTGTCGAGCCGCCACGGCTTCTTGTAGGTGAGCCGCTCGACCGCAGTCAGCGGTGAGAGCGTGTTGTCGTCGATCTGCTGCGGCGGCGCCGGCTCACTGGTGGGCGTGCCTGGCGTAGGGACGGTGTCCGGACCCGATCCCTGGGACGAGACCCGCTCAGGCTGAGCGGCCGTGAGCGCCCCGGCGCCGATGACCAGGGCGAGCGAGCAGAGCGCGGCGAGACCCATATGGTTGCGGCGACGCCGGTTTCCTTCGCGCCGCAGCCGGGAGGCCCGGTCGACGGGCTCGTCGGACAGATCGGTGCGGAGCGCGATCAGTCCGGCCCGGACGCCCTGCGGCGAACCGTCGAGACCGTGCTCGGCGAGGACGACAGCGGAGTTGGCCAACGAGCGGTGAGCCGCATCGTCGGTGACGCCCGCCTCGCGCCCGGTCTGCGGGAGGTCCAGTCCGACCAGGTGGTACAGCACCAAGACCTTGCGATCGACGGGAGACAGCGCCTGGAGTGCCGTCAGCAGCGGTCGGTGCTCGTCGGCGGTGCGCAGGGCGCGGACGTACCAAGGTTTGCGGGCCCGGTTGAGGCCGCGGCCCGAGGCACGGAACGCGCGTTCGCGTACCCAGGCGTCCTTGTCGGGTTCGTCGGCGATCTTGCGCCAGTGGTGGCCCGCGGAGACGAACGCATCGGCAAGGGCACGCTGCGCGACTTCGCCGTCACCACAGAAGGCGTACACCTGGTGCAGCAGGCGTGCGCGGGAGTCGCGATAGAACGCGCTGTAGGCGTCTGCTCGCGACATGGGTCGGCTCCTCGGCGGAATGGGCGGTCTCGCGACGGCGAGGTCGGGTCGATGCACCTCAGCCGCTGACGGCGATGTGGCGCTCCACCGACCTTTCGACGGTAAACGATGCACGGCATCGATTTCCAACCGACGGCCCGGTCGGGGTCCGGCCATCGACGTTGCGGCGTGTCCGACCGGCCGGCACGGGGCGGGTCGGCGACGATGAGGTTGATGACCGAGCTGATGACGCGGCCGATCCTGAGGGTCAAGGCCACGACCGAGCCGCCGCGGCGCCCGATGGCGGTCTCGGCTCTGGTCGCGGGGGTCTCGGCGGCAGTGATCGGGCTCGTGCTGAGCGTTGCGGTTGCCGTCGGTGCATGGTTCGCCGGCGACACCGGCTCGTTCGGCGATGCGGCTCGGGTGGGTGTCGACGGCTGGCTGGTCGGCCACGGCAGCGGGGTGGACGCCGGCGGCGTCTCTTTCGCCGCGATCCCGCTCGGTTTGCTGGCCTGCTGGGCCTATCTGGTCTACCGGGCCGGGCGCTGGAGCGGCGCCTCGTCGGCGGTGCGGCATGGCGCCGACGTGCTCACGGGGGCGGTGCTGCTTGCGGCAGGGTATGCCGGCGTGGGCATGGCGGCTCGGGCGGTTGCCGGGTCCGACGCCGCCGAGGTGCACCCGGTCCGGGCCGGTGCCGCACTCGCGCTGGTCGGGCTGCTGTTCGGCGGCTGGGGCGTGGTACGCGGCTCCGACTCCATGACACCGGTGCTTGCCCTGCTCCCGCCGGCGGTCCGAGCAAGC
Source organism: Propionibacteriales bacterium (assembly GCA_038259225.1). Lineage (GTDB taxonomy): Bacteria > Actinomycetota > Actinomycetes > Propionibacteriales > Nocardioidaceae > JANLYC01. The sequence continues at coordinate 86,985 of JBBSPA010000001.1, read as the reverse complement.
CTGCGTGGAGCCATGGCCGGCGTGGCGACGATGGTGGCGGCGTCCGCCGCCGTCCTGGTCGTCTCGCTCCTCGTGCACTTCTCCGCGGCCGTCACCCTGCAGGAGGGGCTGACCTCCGGACTCGTCGGGGGCATCGCGGTCACCCTGATCGGCCTGGCTGCGGTGCCGAACGCGGTGCTGTGCGCGGGCGCCTTCGTGGCCGGTCCCGGCTTCGTCGTCGGAACCGGCACCACGGTGGCACCCGGTGACGTCTCGCTCGGATCAGTTCCCGGCTTTCCCCTGCTCGCCGCGCTGCCGGCCACCGGAGACCAGGCTTGGTGGCAACCCGTGCTGATCCTGGTCCCGGTCGTGGCTGGTGCCGTGGCCGGCGTGGTCGCCGTCCGACACGATCCGGCGTACGGCATCGACCAGGCTGCCCTCCGTGGTGCTGTCAGCGGACTGACGGGTGGAGTGGTCTTCGGAGCCTCGACCTGGCTCGCCACCGGAGCGATCGGGCCTGGCCGGATGCAGGACATCGGACCGCTGGTCGTGCCGACCACGGTCGTGTGCGCGCTGGCCTTCCTCGTGGGTGGTGCGGTGGCCGCGGGAGCCGTCCGCTGGTGGCAGGCACCCCGGCCATCGGACTGAGGTCCGGCTCGACCCGGCCGAAGCCTCCTGTAGCGGCGGTTCCTGCACAATGGCGGGATGCCCCTGCCCGCACGACTCGGCCGTCTCGAGCGCGTCTCGCGGCTCGGGTCGGGTGGCTTCGCGACCGTGTGGCTGTATCGCGATGACGCACTGCACTCGCTGGTGGCCGTCAAGGCGCTCGCGGAGAACTGGGCCCAACGGGCCGACGTCAGCGAGCGCTTCCTCGAGGAGGCCCGGATGTTGCGTCGCGCCGACTCCGACCACGTCGTCCGGGTCTATGACATCGGCCAGGACGAGGATCGCCCCTACTTCGTGATGTCGTACGCCGACAAGGGCACGGTCGGTGACCTGGTCGCGCAGGGGCCGCGACCCCCGGAAGAAGTGGCCGATGTCGTCTGGCAGGCAGCTCAAGGACTTCAGGTGCTGCACCGGATGGGCATCGTGCACCGCGACGTCAAACCGCAGAACTTGCTGCTGCAAAGCGGCGTGACGGGTGAGACCAGGCTGGTCGTGGCCGACCTGGGGGTGGCCAAGGCGCTGGCCTTCGCGAGCGGTCTGACACTGGTCGTTGGCACTCCGGAGTACATGGCACCGGAGCAGATCGACCCGGCCGGCGGTGTCGACGCTCGTGCGGACATCCACGCGCTGGCCGCTGTCGCCTACCACCTCCTTACCGGCAAGCCGGTGCGGGCCGGCGGGCTCGAGTCGGTGATGAACCCCTCCGCGCCGGCCCCGCCGAGCCTGTTCGTGCCGAACATCTCCCGCGAGCTCGACCAGGTCGTGGTGCGGGCGCTGTCGATCGACCGGGCGCGAAGACACAGCGACGTGGTCACGTTCGCGGCGGAGTTCGGCCAGGCGACGTACGCCCGGCCGGCCTCGAGGGGACCCGCTGCCGAACTCGCCGAGTCCGCCACCGTGGTCGGCGTACCGGTGGTCGGGGCCCTCGACCTGGCCGGGCTCACCTCGATCGACAGCGCGGTCTCGCCGGAGCCTGCAACGCCACCGGAGCACGAGGCGCGTGCCGTGACCGGCGTGTCGAGCCCGGGCGGCGGCAGCCCGCCCCGCGGCCGTCTTCCGCTGTTCGCGCTCGCCGCGGTGGTCGCCCTGCTGGCAGCGTCGGGCGGTTACTGGCTCGCCACGCGCGGGGGTTCGGGTGACGACCCGACCGCGGGGGCACCGACGACCTCACCCCCGTCGTCGACACGACCTGCTGGGCAGGTGGCGCTGGACCTGCCGAAGCCCTGGGCCGAGACCGAACGGGACGGCGCGACCGTGACCTACCGCGAACCGAACCGCGACCTGCTCGCCCGGGTGTCGGCCACGCCTTCAGGCGACACCGTCCGCACTGTCGCGGGGCAGGAGCTGGACCGGGTCAGCGCGGCAGCGGGGTACCGCCTGGTCAGCTCGCGTGAGCTACCGGCAGCCGAGCGGCCGGGCTGGGACAGCGGCTGGCTGATCGAGTACGGCTATGTCATCGACGGACAGCGCCGGGTGCAGCGCGTCTGGTACGTGGGCGCGAACGGTGCTACGAGCGGTTTCGTCGCCGTGGCAGCACCTCGTGGTCGCCTTTCTCAGGTCGTCGGCCTGCTGCCCCAGGCACTGGACTCGCTCCCACGCTGAGCCTGGCCTGGTCAAGCCGGTGCATCCTCTCGGTCGGGGCAGTCGCTATCGTGAGCGGCGTCCGTGACGCTGACGTGCCCTGCACGCAAGGGCTTCGGTCTGCCGTCGTCCGCGCAGTGCCTTCACCTACGAGGAGCCTCGGTCGGTGTCTGCTCGCCTCGTGGTCCTGGTCTCCGGGGCCGGTACGAACCTCCAAGCGCTGCTCACGGCCTGTGCCGATCCGGCCTTCGGCGCGAAGGTTGTCGCGGTCGGTGCCGACCGGCCCGACACGTTGGCCGTCCGGCGCGCCCAGGAGGCCGGCGTCGCGACGTTCGAGCTGGCGGTCTCGGCCTTCCCCTCACGTGAGGCGTGGGACACCGCCCTCACCGAGCAGGTCACGGCGTACGCGCCTGATCTCGTGGTGTCCGCCGGTTTCCTCAAGCTGGTCGGGAAGACCTTCCTGGCGGAGTTCGCAGGTCGGTTCGTCAATACCCACAACGCGTTGCTGCCCTCCTTTCCAGGCATCCACGGACCACGGGACGCCCTGGCGTATGGCGTGAAGGTCACCGGCGCCACCTTGTTCGTCGTCGACGAAGGCGTCGACACGGGCGCGATCGTCGCGCAGGTCGTCGTAGCAGTGGAGGACGGCGACGACGAGGACACACTCACCGAACGCATCAAGGCCGCCGAACGCGCGATGCTGGTCGACTCGGTCGGGCGGATGGCTCGGGAGGGCTTCACCGTCCACGGCAGGAAGGTCACGGTTCCATGACTGACGAGAAGCGGCCGATCACCCGCGCCCTGGTGTCGGTGTACGACAAGACGCGGCTGGACGAGCTCGCCGGTGCGTTGTCCGCTGCCGGCGTCGAGATCGTGTCGACGGGTTCGACGGCGGAACGAATCGCCGCCACCGGGGCGGAGGTGACGAAGGTCGAGGACCTGACCGGCTTCCCCGAATGCCTGGACGGGCGGGTCAAGACCTTGCACCCGAAGGTGCATGCCGGAATCCTCGCCGATCTGCGGCTGCCGACGCACCGCGACCAGCTCGCCGATCTCGGGATCGAGGCGTTCGATCTCGTCGTGTCCAACCTCTACCCGTTCAGCGACACCGTTCGCTCCGGGGCCGACGCCGACGCGTGCGTCGAGCAGATCGACATCGGCGGCCCGTCGATGGTGCGCGCGGCGGCCAAGAACCACCCCAGTGTGGCCATCGTGACGTCGCCGGACCAGTACGACGACGTGCTCGCGGCGCTGTCCGAGGGTGGTTTCTCGGTGGCCCAACGTCGACGGTTCGCGGCAGCGGCCTTCGCACACACGGCGGCCTACGACGTCGCGGTGGCGGAATGGTTCGCCGGTGAGCTGACCGCTGGCCCCGAGACCGGGTGGCCGGACTTCGTGGGGAACACCTATCAGCGCCAGGCCATCTTGAGGTACGGCGAGAACTCCCACCAGCGTGCCGCGTTGTACGTCGACGCGTCGGCCGCGCCGGGACTCGCCCAGGCCGAGCAGCTGCACGGCAAGGAGATGAGCTACAACAACTACGTCGATGCGCAGGCGGCGTACCGGGCGGCCTACGACTTTGCCCAGCCTGCGGTCGCGATCATCAAGCACGTGAACCCGTGCGGCATCGCGGTCGGTGCGGACATCGCCGAGGCGCACGCGAAGGCGCACGCGTGCGATCCGGTCTCGGCCTTCGGCGGAGTGATCGCGACGAACCGACCGGTCAACGCGGCCATGGCATCGCAGGTGGCTGAGGTGTTCACCGAGGTGATCGTCGCACCGGCGTACGACGACGACGCCCTCGACGTCTTGACACAGAAGAAGAACGTCCGCCTGCTCGTGGCCGTCGCACCGGCCGCGGTTGCCCTGGAGTCGCGCCAGATCAGCGGCGGCCTGCTGCTGCAGGAGCCGGACCGGTTCCAGTCCGCGGGTGATGATCCGGCGACCTGGACGCTTGTCACCGGCGAGCCCCTCGACGACGACGGGCTGGCTGAGCTCGCGTTCACGTGGCGCGCGTGCCGATCGGTCAAGTCCAACGCGATCGTGCTGGCCGCCGGCGGCGCCACGGTCGGCGTCGGGATGGGCCAGGTCAACCGGGTCGACTCCGCCCGCCTGGCGGTGGCCAGAGCCGGAGCCCGCGCGACCGGGTCGATGGCTGCCTCGGACGCGTTCTTCCCGTTCCCGGACGGCCTCGAGGTCTTGTTGGAGGCGGGAGTCCGTGCGGTCGTGCAGCCGGGTGGCTCGGTACGCGACGACGTGGTGATCGAGGCCGCGCGGGCGGCCGGCGCGACGATGTACGTGACTGGCGCCAGGCACTTCGCCCACTGACCGCCGACGGCGTGGTTGACCAGTTGCGCTCGGCTACGCCGACGAGACGGTGACGCCGCCCCACTCCTCGGGCTCGACGTCGCGCACGGTCTGAGTGAGCTCCCAGCGGTGACCGGCCAGGTCCTCCAGCGTGCACGAGCGTTCGCCGTAGATATGGGTTGTCGGTTCGTCCAGAACCTGCGCACCGGCGTCGCAAGCCCGCGTGAATGCGGCGTCCACGTCGGACACCCGCACCTTGATCAGGTGGGTGGCGTGGCCGGGGTCGGTCTGGACCGGTTGGCCGCCGTCGTCGGCGACAACCACGGCACCGTCCTCGCCCACCGTGAGCTGGGCGCGGTGTGCATCCCCGATCCGGACCCGCTCCGTGAACCCGAACGCCGTCGCCAACCAGGAGACTGCGGCGCGGACGTCGGGGTAGACGAGGACAGGCGTGACGGTCGCCGATGGCGCCGAACGATTGGTGAGCATGCGCCGCAGCCTAGTCAGCCGCCCGCCTCGGACACACCCTCGACAATGCTCGGTCTCGACGCTCGACCGGGCGGCCGGCGCTCAAGGCTGGCTCGATGCGGCCGGTCGGGCTTCAGGCGGCGTGGTGGGCTGGTTGGGTGCCGGTGGTGGCGTCGGGCGGCAGGGTAGCCTCAGCTGATCCAGCGCGTTGTCCACGCTCGCGACCGGCCGACACCCGATGGCTCGGCGCGTGGCTCACTCGTCCGGCGGTCGTGGCACAATCGGCGCGTGACTGCGCAGATCCTGGACGGCAAGGCGACCGCACGCGCCATCAGGGCCGACCTCAAGCAACGCGTCGAGCGGTTGGCCGAGCACGGCGTCACTCCAGGGCTCGGCACGGTGTTGATCGGCGAGGACCCGGGCAGCATGTCCTACGTCGCCGGCAAACACCGCGACTGCGAGCAGGTCGGGATCGCCTCTCTCAAGGAGCACCATCCCGACGACATCAGCCAGAAGTTCCTCGAGGAGCGGATCGCGTCCCTCAACGCCGACCCGACCTGCACCGGGTTCATCGTCCAGCTTCCGCTGCCGCGGCACCTCGACTCTCAGCGCGCGCTGGAGCTGGTCGATCCCGACAAGGACGCCGACGGGCTGCACCCGATGAACCTCGGCCGCCTAGTGCTGATGGCCGAAGCCCCGTTGCCCTGCACCCCGCGCGGGATCGTCGAGCTGTTGACGGCGTACGACGTCAAGCTCCCGGGTACGCAGGTGTGCGTGATCGGTCGGGGCGTCACGGTCGGGCGTCCACTCGGCCTGCTCCTCACCCGGCGTAGCGAGAACGCGACCGTGACGCTGTGCCACACCGGAACGCGTGATCTCGCCGACCACACCCGCCGCGCTGACGTGGTGGTCGCCGCGGCTGGCGTGGCGGGGCTGGTCACCGCTGACATGGTCAAGCCCGGGGCGGTCGTCCTCGATGTCGGAACGTCACGAACTGATGCGGGCCTTGTCGGTGACGTCGCCCCAGACGTGCTCGCGGTCGCGGGCTACCTGGCGCCGATGCCCGGAGGCGTCGGGCCGATGACCCGAGCGATGCTGCTGACGAACGTGGTCGAGGCGGCCGAGCGCGCTGCCGGCGTGGCGTGACGCGCCTGCGGTGAACTGGCTCAAGCGGCCCTCCACGACAGGCGGCATCATCTACCTCGTCGTGCTCGCAGGCGTCCTCGTCGGCCTCGCTCTGGCCGGTGCCGGGGCGTGGCGAACCGGCGTCGCGACGATGGGTGCGTCCTTCGGCTTGGCGACGGTGTCGCGCGCGGTGCTCCCCGATGACCGTGCCGGGATGCTGCGAATCCGCCGCCGGTTCGTCGACCTGACCGTGATGGGCCTGTGCTGCGCGGGCATGCTGATCTTGGCAGCTGTCATCCCTCGTGGGTCCTGACCTGCGAGGGATGACAGCCATGCTGCCCAACCTTCGATCCGCTGCTGGAATCGGTGGCTTCCGGGCCGCACCTCGGGCTACAGTGAGGCGCAGTTTGGTGCGTATGAAGAAATGGGTTGATCAATGCGCAACAACTCCGCCTCGAAGGTCGCGGTTCAGAGCGCGCTGAAGGCTGCCCGCTACGAAGTGCTGCCGACCGCGAAGATCGAGGCCGCCGTCGTCGAGCACGTCCCTCGCGACGTCACGGTCACGGTGACGGCCAGCCCCACGAAGGGCATCGCTGCCACCCTCGCGTTGTCCGAGCGGTTGATCGGGCACGGCTACCACGTGGTGCCGCATCTGGCTGCCCGGATGATCAGCGGCCCGGCCGAGCTGGCTGAGATCGTCGACCGACTCCAGTCGCTGGGAGTGAGCAACGTGTTCTGCCCCGCCGGCGACGCCGACCCGCCGGCCGGTGAGTACACCGGTTCGCTCGCGATGCTCGAGCACCTGACCGGGATGGGCCAGCCGTTCGCCGAGGTCGGGATCACCGGGTACCCCGAGAGCCATCCGGCCATCGAGGACGACATCACCATCCAGTCGATGTGGGACAAGCGCGCCCACGCGACGTACGTCGTGAGCAACTTGTGCTTCGACGCCGAGACGATCGCGACGTGGCTGACCCGGATGCGACGCCGAGGGATCGGGCTGCCGGTGCTGATCGGTCTGCCTGGTCCGGTCGAGCGCGCCAAGCTCCTCACGATGGCGACGAAGATCGGGGTCGGGCAGTCGGTGCGGTTCCTGAAGTCCCACGCCTCGGCGTTCGCCCGGATCGCCGCACCGGGTGGCTTCAGCCCCGAGCGGTTCCTCGAGAAGGCCGCTCCATCGCTGGGCGACCCGACGTTGCAGGTGGCCGGCCTGCACCTGTTCACGTTCAACCAGGTAGCGGAGACCGAGACCTGGCGACAGGATTTGCTCAGCCGCTGAGACCGCCCGGCGGGTGGGCGTACGCCGAGTTCGACTGGTCGACGCAGCGACCCGATCGGTCCGGGACGCCCGCGAAGCCGGCGATCAGGACCGCGCCGACGGCGAGGTGCAGACCGATCAACGCGACGGCGGAGGCTCCATCGGCGAGCCACCCCGGCCCTACCATCGAGACGGACAACGCGGTGCTGCCCAGGAACGGCCACCAACGCTCGGCTGCCGTCCTCACCAGGACGGAGTACGTGCCCCACGCGGCCAGCCACGCCACGACCGCGGCGACTGTCACGTCGATGGCACCTACCCGATCAGGGCTGTCGCCCTTGCCGACCGTCAGGTCGATGCCGATCATCCGGGCCATCGTCCAACCGATCAAAGCCGTCGCGACAGCGGTGACCAGGGTGGCGCTTCGGCGTCGAGTTCCTTCATTCATGGCGTGCTCCTATACGCTGTATAGCACTGTACGACGTACAATAGGTAGCTATGGCCTGCATCGCAAAACCTTTGACCACCGCGCTCACTCCGGAGGCGATCGTGGTGACCGCGATCCGCCAGGCGGACGCGGCCGGCCTGGATCGACTGACGATGCGAAGGCTTGCTGCTGAGCTGTCCGTCACTCCGATGGCGCTGTACTGGCACTTCGCGAACAAGAACGCCTTGATCGAGGCGATGGCCGCGCACGTCGTCGCCGATCTCGGTGTCGAGGACATCGCTCACGCGCCCTGGCAGGAGCGGTTGCGAGCGGTGCTCGGCGGAGCCCTTGTCGTGATCACGGCGCATCCATGGCTGAGCGGACTGCGCCGCCGGATGGTCATGCAGCCCAGCTACCTCGGCGTGATCGAGACGTTGCTGGACGCGATGCACGCCGCGGGGTACGACGAGGTCGGCGCCGTGGTCGCGGTGGACACCGCACTGGACACCGTCGCGACCCTGGCCGCTCGGCTGGCCGACCAGCCGGACGACTCCGCGGCGCAGGACCAGGCCACGGCGTTGTCGGCACCTGAGCAGCTGCGGGCGCTCGGCGACGCCGGCTACCCGCGGATCGCCGCAGCGGCGCAGGCGTTGACCAGCCCTGACCCTGCGGTGGCGCAGGACATCGTGGTCGAGATCCTGGTTCGCGGGATCGAGGCGGCCGCGCCCGGTCGGTCCTCTGACTGAGCGCCGGTCAGCGAGCCCGTCGCTGGTCGGGCAGCTCCGACTGTCGAGGGCGGTCGACGCATCACCGAGGTGCGACCAGACGCTCGAGCTCACGCTCGAGGCCCGTAGTCCCCACGTCGACGCGGGCGAGCGGCAGACCGATCGCGTCGGCCGCTTGCTCTGCAAGCGCCTGCGTCTCCGGGTCGACGTCCTGGGCCAACCAGACGACCCGGGTGTAGTGGCCGAAGTAGGTGTCCCGCAGCTCCGGGTAGCGGTCGAGGCCGAGCTCGGCCAGCACGGTGCGCGCGAAGGATCGCGCGAGGAAGTCGGTAAGCACGTAGGTGCCGGGTTGTTCGTCGAAGAACGACTGGAGGCGCTCGGGACCGGCGTAGACGTCATAGCAGTGCAACCCTGAGAGCCGGTCCAGGCCCAACCGGTCGCAGACCTCGTCCAGAGCGCCGTACGTGCCACAGTCGGCGTACCCGATCGCCACGGTCGAGTACGCCGTTCCCAGCTCTACGGCGAGGCGTTCGACCTCTCCAGCGATCAGCTCAGGTCGGTTGTGCAGCAGCGGTGGCAACGGGTGGATGTCGACCGGCCATCCCCGCCGGTCCACGATCTCCTTGCAGGGTTGGGAAATCGCGCCGCACGCGATCACGGCGATCTCACCGTTGCGTGCGGAGCGAGGGACCCGCTGCTGTTCCTCGAGTCCCGGTACGGGGACGACGACGGGCTCAGGCCGGGAAGGCGAGCTGGTCGACGAACTTGTCGTTGAAGTCGGGCCGGTCCGAGAGCTCGACATAGCGCACCTCCTCGAGCAGCGCGTAGGCTCCGTTGCGCTCCTGCATGCTCAACAACACCATCTTCGCGCCCTCACCCGCGACGTTGCCGGCGCTGACTATGCGCAACACCGAGAGCTTCGGGACCAGACCGATCCGAACCGCGCTGGCCGGAGAGAGGTAGGAGCCGAAGGATCCGGCGAGCAGGACCTGCTGCACGTCGGAGGCCTCGACGCCGAGCTCTTCGAGCATCAAGGACCAGCCCGTCGAGATCGCCGCCTTGGCGAACTGCAGCTCGCGCACGTCGCGCTGACTGAGGTAGACCGAGTCGGCCAGGTCGTGCTTGCCGTCGTCATGCCAGGCCAGGGCGAAGACGCGTTCGCCGTTGACCTCGCCGAGCCGGTCGACGAGGCCCGGGAGAAGCTCCGCCGCTGCCGCATCGGTGATGAACCGGCCGGAGGAGTCCAGCAGCCCGATCCGGACGAGCTCGGCCACGGCGTCGACGAGGCCCGAACCGCACAGCCCCTGCGGTGCGACGTCACCGATCACCTGGCAGGTGACAGTACCGGCGGGGTCCACCTGGACGACCTCGATCGCGCCCTCGGCTGCGCGCATCCCGCAGCGGATCGCGCCGCCCTCGAAGGCCGGACCGGCCGGTGCGGCGGTGGAGACGATCCGTTCCCCGTCCCCGAGGACGATCTCGCAGTTGGTGCCGACGTCGATGAAGAGCCTCAGCCGCTTGTCGCGGTCCATGCCCGAGGCCAGCATCCCGGCAACGATGTCCCCGCCGACGTACGCACCAAGAGCGGGCATCACCACGGCGCGCGCGCGGGGATGCACCTGGACCCCGAGATCGCTGGCGAGGAGCTCCGGCAACGTGGCGCTGGACATGATGAAGGGTGCGACGCCGAGCGGCTCCGGGTCGATGCCCAACGCCAGGGCGGTCATCGTGGCGTTTCCGGCGACCGCCACCTCGTAGATCTCCGCCGGGTCGATCTCAGCCTCGGCGCACACGTCGCGAGTGAGCTCGTCGAGGGTGGCGTGGGCTAGGTCGCGCAGCCGCGCCGCCGCCTCGGGATCCATCATCGTCGCGCTGATCCGGGTGATCACGTCGGCGCCGAACGGCTGCTGCTTGTTGAGCATCGACGCCACGGCCGCCGGCGTCCCGGTCGCCGTGTCCAGCAGCGTCGCCACCACCGTGGTCGTCCCGAGGTCGAACGCGATCGCGTACCGGCGCTCGGTCGTGTCCCCTGGCTCGACGTCGATCAGCACGTCGTCCACGACGACGGCCGTGACCTTGAAGTCCGCCTGACGCGCCACCGTCGGCAGCCGGCGCAGCGCGTGTACGTCGACGCGCAGCTCCAGATCGTCGATCGCAGCCAGCAGCCGGGCGAGGTCAGGCTGCTGGTCGGCCAGGGTCGGCTCGGTCAGCTCGACGTAGCGCTTCTGGACGGCCGGCCGCAAGATCACCTGGCGGCCGACTCCGACCGTCGCCGCCTTCGGCCGGGTCATCAGCGGCGGCACCTCGATCGTCAGATCCGCTGTCGCCTGCGCCAGGCACGCGAGCCGCCATCCGCCCTGGAGCTGGTCGGCCGTGAAGGAGCGGACGTCGAGCCGAGAGATCGGCACGTTCCCGTTGACAATCTGTATCTTGCACTTCTTGCATGTGCCGTGGCCGCCGCAGGTCGAGTCGATCGCGATGCCGTTCCAGCTCGCCGCATCGAAGACGCTGACCCCGGGGGGGACTCTGACCTCGCGGTCGGCCGGGGTGAAGTGCAGTCGCACCCGCCCGGTCCCGTCGTGCAGTGCAGGCTCGGCCGTCGGGTCGGCGGGGCGAACGAGCAATCCCTCGCGGTGCAACCCCTCCGGGTCGATCGCGCCCTCGGAACCGACGGCCCCCGTCATCAGCCGGTCGCTTCGCCGACTGGCTCCGCAGCCGCCTTCTCCGCTGCCTGGCGGGCCCGGAACGCAGCGATCCAGTTGCCGCCCCATTCGTCGTGACCGAGCAGCAGGTCGGCTGCCTTCACCGCCTCCACGATCTGCGGCGTACGGGTGTCCATGATCGCGCTGGTGAGACCGACCGTCATCGCCATCGGCAGGAACGTCGCGCCGATCGTGTGCCGGCCGGGCATCCCGAACGACACGTTCGACGCGCCGAGCGTCATGTTGACGCCGAACTCGTCGCGGATCCGGTGAATCGTCTCGTAAGCGACGTTGACGATGTTGGGATCGGCTCCGATCGGCATCGCCAGCGGGTCGATCACGATGTCCTCGACGGCCAGACCGTACTTGTCGACCGCGGTGTCGAGGATCTTCTTCGTCAGCACCAACCGCTTGTCGGCCTCCATCGGGATCTCGTCGTGGTCGTTCGGCAGCGCGATGACCGCAGCGCCGTAGTGCTTGACCATCGGCAGGATCTCGGCCATCCGGTCGTCCTCGGCGGTGATCGAGTTGACCAGCGGGCGGCCCTCGTAGACCGACAACCCGGCCTCGATCGCCTCGACCACCGAGGAGTCGATGCAGATCGGCAGGTCGGTCAGGCTCTGGACGAGCTTGATCGCCTTCTTCAACAGCTCAGGCTCGTCGGTGAGCGGGACGCCCATGTTGATGTCGAGCACGGTGGCGCCCCCGGAGACCTGCGCGGTCACGTCCCGCTCGATCGCGGAGAGGTCGCCGGCGCGCAGCTGCTCCTGGAAGATCCGGCGCCCGGTGGGGTTGATCCGTTCACCGATCAAGCAGAAGGGCTGGTCGTGACCGATCACGATCTCTTTGCTGGCAGAGCTCAAGGCAGTGTGCATGGGTTTCCTTGCCGACGATGTGTACGACGTCTCGGGGTGCGGGTGGCTGTCAGGCCGACACCTTGGCGCGCTGCTGCTTGACCAGGTCCTTCGCCTTCTTCACGGTCTGGGAGGCGTCGGCGGCGTACGCGTCGGCGCCCACGGCATCGGCGTACTCCTGCGTGACGGGCGCACCGCCGACCATCACGAGGACCTTGTCGCGAATGCCGGCCTTCTCAAGGGCGTTGATGTTGGCCTTGAACATCGGCATCGTGGTGGTGAGGAACGCCGAGAAGCCGACGATCTCGGGCTTGTACTCGTTGATCGCCTCGACGAACTTCTCCGGCGGCACCTGCACCCCGAGATCGATGACGTGGAAGCCGGCGCCCTCGAGCATGATGTTGACGAGGTTCTTGCCGATGTCGTGGACGTCGCCCTTGACCGTGCCCATCACGAACGTGCCGACCGTCTCGGCTCCGGTCTCTGCCAGCAGAGGTCGCAGGACGTCGAGCGCGCCGCTCATCGCGCGGCCGGCGATCAGCATCTCCGGCACGAAGAAGTCGCCGCGCTCGAACCTGGCACCGACCTCTTCCAGGGACGGGATCAGGGCGTCGAACAGCATGGACTCCGGTGTCATGCCCTGTTCGAGACCTTGCCGGGTCAGTTGGAGGACGGCCGGCGCATTGCCCACCAACGTCTCGTCGTACAGCGCTTGCAGAATCTCGTCGGGCGTCATGCGGCGCCCTCCTTTCCCTTCATGGAGGTCGGTGCGTGGATGTCTCGTGCTCCGGCGTGACCGACGAGGCCGAGGGCCTCGGACAGCTGGTCGGCATGGTGGATGAGCAGTTTCCCGAGGTGAGGGAGTCGGTGGTTGATGCGGTCGCTGGGTCCTGAGATGCCCAGCGCCGCGATGACCTCGCGACCGCGGCCGAGGACCGGCGCCGCCACCGCATCGAGCCCGATCTCCAGCTCACCGAGAGCCACGGCGAACCCGTCCTTCCGGATCCGCTCCAGATGGAGTGACATCGCGGACGGGTCGGTGATCGTGTGCGCGGTACGCCGTTCGAGGTCGTCGGTCGGCGGGTCGATCGCGCCCGCGGCGTAGAACACCTTGCCGAGCGCCGAGCAGTGCGGCGGGACGTCGACGTCGACCCAGTTGACGGTGCCGAGCAAGAACGTGGCGTCGATCTGTGCCACCTGGACGACGGTGTTGTGGCGGGGCACGGCCAGGTTGACCGTCTCCCCGGTGGCGTCGTTGAGCTGCTGCATGGTCGGCCCGGCCAGGTTGACGAGCTCGTCGAGCGGCTCGTGCCGGCTGGCGTACAGCGCGAACAAGGGACCCGCGGCGTAGCCACCCTCGTCGTCACGGTGGACCAGGCGATGGCGCTCGAGTGCCTGGAGCAGTCGGGACGCGGTCGACTTGGCCAACCCCGTGTCGGAGACCAGCTCACCGAACGCCGGTTTCTCGTCGGCGAGCACGACCAGGCTGAGCAGCTCTGCCGCTCGATCGATGGCCTGGGTGCCGGTGCTCATGGGTCCTCGCGGTGATCTGGTCCGGGGGTCTTCCGCATCGTGAGGCGATGCACCACAATAAAACCACAATATGGAACCCGAGTTCCACATCATGACGCTACGATTTCGCTGGGTTGTCGATCGAGGAGGCCGTATGTTCCGCAACACGATGCCGCGCTACGAGGTGCTCTCGGCCGAGGCGATGGCGACCCTGGATGCCGGCTGGCGGCGGATCGTCAGCGAGATCGGCGTCGAGTTCATGTCCGAGCGGGCGCTCGAGCTGTTCCGCAAGGCGGGTCAGCGGGTCGAGGACAACACCGTGTTCCTCGACCCCGACTTCGTGCTCGAGCAGGTAGCCAAGGCGCCCAAGGAGTTCGACGTCGCCGCGCGCAACCCCGCCAACTCCATCCACATCGGGGGCGACTCGATGGCGTTCGGTGCCGTGTACGGACCGCCGTTCCTGCGTGAGGGCGAGGTGCGTCGGGACGCCACGATGGAGGACTTCCGCAACTTCGCGAAGCTCTCGCAGTCGTACGCCGTGATGGACTCCGCAGGCGGCGTGGTCTGCGAGCCCAACGACACCCCGCTGGACTCGCGGCACCTCGACATGACCTACGCACTGCAGTCCCTGACCGACAAGGTCTACATGGGCAATGTCGTCTCAGGTGTCAACGCGGCCGACACCATCGCGATGGGCTCGATCCTGTTCGGCGGCCACGATGTCATCGAGAAGACGCCGGTATCGATCTCGCTGATCAACTGCAACTCGCCACTGCGCTGGGACGACCGGATGCTCGATGCGCAGTTCGAGTACTGTGCCGCCGCCCAACCCGTCGTACTCACGCCGTTCCTGCTGATGGGTGCGATGTCGCCGGTGACCATTCCCGCGGCGCTGGTGCAGCAGATGGCCGAGGCGCTGTCGGGGATCGCCCTGGCCCAGCTGATCCGGCCCGGCTGTCCGGTCATCTTCGGGTCGTTCCTGTCCAACATCGACATGCAGTCCGGCTCGCCCTGCTTCGGCACGCCGGAGTCGGCGATCGGGTTGTTCTGCACCGGTCAGATCGCGCGGCACTTCGGGCTGCCGTTCCGCTCCGGTGGCGGGATGACCTCAAGCCAGGTTGCGGACGCGCAGGCTGGCTACGAGGCGATGATGACGTTGCTGCCGACGTTCCTCGCCGGTGTGAACTGGGTAATGCACTCCGCAGGTTGGCTCGAGGGTGGCCTGGTGGCCGGCTACGAGAAGTTCATCATCGACGTGCAGCTGCTGGAGATGCTCCAGGTCGAGTTCACGCCGCTGGAGATCGACGAGGGGTCGCTGGCCTTCGACGCCCACCAGGAGGTCGGCCACGGTGGTCACTTCCTGGGCGCGATGCACACGATGGAGCGCTTCCGGACGTGCTTCTACCGGCCGTTCCTGTCCTCGTCGGACAACTACGAGAAATGGATGCGGACCGGCGGCCTCGACACTGCCGCTCGCGCCACCAAGATCTACCAGGACAAGCTCGAGGCGTACGAGCCGCCATCGCTCGACGACGCGATCCGGGCCGAGCTCGAGGAGTACGTCACCCGTCGTCGCGCCGAGCTCGGCGACTAGCCGGACGACGAGCCGGACGACGAGCCGGACGACGAGCCGGACGACGAGCCCCCGCCCCTCATTTCCGCGAATTGCGGGAAAGTTCAGGCCGCGACCGGCGTGTCGACCTGAACCTTCCCGCAATTCGCGGGGGAGGTGTCCTTGACTAGTGTCGCGGCTGATGCACTACGGTTCCGTCATGAGCAACAACCTGAGGGAGACCGGACGGGCCGCCATAGACAAGGAGACCGGACGTGCCGCCACAGACACAGCATCGGCTGAGTCGGGGTCCCGATCCGCCGCGGCCTCCAACGGGACGGGTACGGCCCTCACCAGCACGGTCCAGTCGGTCGACCGCGCGGTCTCCATCCTGGAGATCTTGGCGCGCACCGGTGAGGCCGGGGTCACCGACATCGCCCGGGAGCTCGGCGTGCACAAGTCCACGGCGTTTCGGCTGGTCGCCGCGCTCGAGCGCCGCGGCCTCGTGGAGCAGATCGCCGGGCGCGGCAAGTACCGCCTAGGGACCGGGATCCTTCGTCTGGCCGGGGCCACCACGTCGCGCCTCGACCTGGTCCAGGAGAGCCGTGGTGTGGCGCGTCAGCTCGCCCAGCGCACCGGTGAGACCGTCAACGTCGCGGTGCTGTCCGACGGTGCGGCGCTGTACATGGATCAGGTCGCCGGCTCCTCAGCCCTACAGCCGCACAACTGGGTCGGCCAGCGGATTCCCCTGCATGCGACGTCCAACGGCAAGGTGCTGCTCAGTGCCCTCGAGCAGCCCGAGGTCCGCACCCAGGTACCCAGTCTGCGTTCCTACACGGCGCACACGATCACCCGGTTCGACGATCTGCTCAGCGAGCTCGACGAGGTACGCCGGCGCGGCTATGCCATCGCGATCGACGAGCTGGAGATCGGGCTGACGGCGGTCGCGGCGCCGATCCGCAACTCCCACGGCGAGCCGGTCGCATCGATGAGCATCTCAGGACCGACGTTCCGACTCGACGCCCGGCGAGTCCCGCAGATGGCGGAAGCCGTTGTCGTCGCCGCCGACGAGGTGTCCGCGCGACTGGGCTGGCGAGGCTGACGCAGTCGGCCACCCCGGCTGCCTGTTGCGAAAAGGGTGGGTTAGCGTGACATGTTCGAGATGTACCAGGCGCCGGTGCTGCTCAAGGTGGTAACACCTGAGCCCTACGGGTTGACGCCTTCGCTGGACAACTGTTTAGTTTGTTGCGTAGAACAGTACGTGTTGCGTCATCTGAAACAACTCAGTGAAGCGTACCCATCGACTGATCTCGTCCGGAGGCGATGTGCCCGATCTTTTCATCGAGGGGGAATGGCGCGCTGCGCGGGGTGGTCGTACCCGCGACATCTTCTGTCCGGCGGACGGGTCGCACGTCGCGACCGTCGACGAGGCCGGGCCTGAGGACACTCTCGATGCGATCGCAGCCGCACGCCACGCGTTCGACGAAGGCGGCTGGCCAGGCGGTTCCGTCCATGACCGCAGCGCCTTGCTCCACAAGGTCGCCGATCTCCTGGTCGCGAACAAGGCCGAGGTCGCCCGAGCGGAGTCCCTCGACACCGGCAAGCGTCTCGTCGAGTCGGAGTACGACGTCGATGACATCGTCGGGGTCTTCCGTCACTACGCCAACGTCGCGGCCGAGGACGCCGGCCGCGTGGTCGACACCGGTCAGCTCAACGTGCGCAGCCGGATCGTCCACGAGCCGGTCGGGGTGTGCGCGCTCATCACGCCGTGGAACTACCCGCTGCTCCAGACCAGCTGGAAGGTCGCTCCGTGCCTGGCCGCCGGCAACACGTTCGTGCTCAAGCCGAGCGAGCTGACACCATCCACAGCGATCCTGTTGCTGCGCTATCTCACCGAGGCCGGGCTGCCCGACGGGGTCGGCAACCTCGTGCTCGGAGCCGGACCTGATGCCGGTGGGCCCTTGTCGACCCATCCCGACGTCGATCTCGTGTCGTTCACCGGCGGACTTCAGACCGGACGTGTGCTGATGGCCAATGCAGCGCCGACCGTCAAGAAGGTCGCGCTGGAGCTCGGCGGCAAGAACCCCAACATCGTGTTCGCAGACGCCAATCGCGAGGTCGCGCTCGACTTCGCCCTTACGGCGGTGTTCCTGCACTCCGGCCAGGTCTGCTCCGCCGGTGCCCGGTTGATCGTCGAGGACAGCATCAAGGCGGACTTCGTCGACGAGCTGGTCGCCAGGGCCAAGCAGATCAGGCTCGGCGGGCCGTTCGACGACAAGGCCGAGACCGGTGCGCTGATCAGCGCCGCGCATCGCGACAAGGTCGAGGCGTACGTCGACCGGGCACGTGAGCAGGGGGCGACCGTGCGCTGCGGCGGAGCGCGTCCGGACGACCCGGGCCTTGCGGAGGGCCATTTCTACCTCCCGACGATCCTCGACGACTGCACGACCGACATGGACGCCGTGCAGGACGAGTCGTTCGGGCCGGTACTGACCGTCGAGTCGTTCACAGACGAGGACGACGCCGTGCGGTTGGCCAACGCCAGCATCTATGGTCTGGCCGGCGCGGTCTGGACCGACCATGCCGGTAAGGCCGAGCGGGTGGCGTCCCGGCTGCGGATGGGCACTGTCTGGATCAACGACTACCACCCGTACGTGCCACAGGCCGAATGGGGCGGCTACAAGCAGTCCGGCTTCGGTCGCGAGCTTGGCGCCACCGGCATCGAGGAGTACCGCGAGACCAAGCACGTCTGGCACAACGTGCAACCCGAGGTGCAGCACTGGTTCGGTGAGGCATGAGCCCACGGGACGAGCACAAGCACTGGGACTACATCATCGTCGGCGGCGGCTCGGCAGGGTCCGCGCTTGCCAGCCGTCTCAGCGAGGACCCCGGAAACTCCGTGCTGGTCCTCGAGGCCGGGCGCAACGACTACAAGATCGACCCGTTCATCCACATGCCGGCTGCGCTGCCGATCCCGATCGGCAACCGGCTCTACGACTGGAAGTACGAGTCCGAGCCCGAGCCCTTCATGCACGACCGGCGGATCTTCCACGCGCGCGGCAAGATCCTGGGTGGCTCGAGCAGCATCAACGGGATGATCTTCCAGCGCGGTAACCCGTTGGACTACGAACGCTGGGGAGCCGACCCGGGCATGGAGACCTGGGACTACCTGCACTGCCTGCCGTACTTCAAGAAGATGGAGACCTGCCTGGCCGGTGCCGACCGGTGGCGCGGGGGTGACGGGCCACTCGTGCTCGAGCGTGGGCCGGCGAAGAACCCGCTGTTCGCGGCGTTCTTCGAGGCCGCCCAGCAAGCCGGCTACCCGCTGACCGACGACGTCAACGGCTACCGGCAGGAGGGCTTCTCCCGATTCGACCGCAACGTGCACCGAGGACGACGACTGTCCGCGGCACGCGCCTACCTGCATCCGGTGATGAAGCGTCCGAACCTCACCGTCGAGACGATGGCGCTGACGACGGGCATCGTGTTCGACGGCAAGCGAGCCGTCGGTGTCGACTACCTGCGCGCAGGTTGGCTGCGGCGACAGGCGCGTGGCTCCGAGGTCATCCTCTGTGGCGGGGCCATCAACTCCCCACAGCTGCTCCAGCTGTCCGGTGTCGGCAACGCCGAGGAGCTGCGCGCGCTCGGCATCGACGTCGTCCACGACCTGCCCGGTGTGGGGGAGAACCTCCAGGATCACCTCGAGGTCTACATCCAGTACGCCTCCAAGCAGCCGGTCTCGATCGCGCCCGGACTGCGCTGGCGCAACCGGCCCAAGATCGGATTCGACTGGTTGTTCTTCCGCAAGGGGCTCGGGGCGACCAATCATTTCGAGGGCGGCGGATTCGCTCGCAGCAACGACGACGTCGACTACCCCAACCTGATGTTCCACTTCCTGCCGGTCGCGATCCGGTACGACGGGTCCTCGCCGACCAAGGGACACGGCTACCAGGTCCACATCGGACCGATGTACGCCGACACGCGTGGCTCGGTGAAGATCACCTCCACCGACCCGAGGAAGTACCCGGCGCTGCGCTTCAACTATCTGTCCACGGCCACCGATCGCAAGGAGTGGGTGGAGGCGGTGCGGGTGGCGCGTGACATTTTGAACCAGCCCGCCTTCGCGCCGTACAACGACGGAGAGCTCTCACCAGGACCCGGCGTGGAGACCGACGAGCAGATCCTGGACTGGGTGGCCAGGGACGCCGAGACCGCCCTGCACCCGAGCTGCACGACCAAGATGGGCACCGACGCGATGTCGGTCGTCGACCCGACCACGATGCGGGTGCACGGCGTGGACGGCTTGCGGGTCGTCGACGCGTCGGTGATGCCGTACGTCACCAACGGCAACATCTACGCACCGGTGATGATGGTGGCTGAGAAGGCCGCCGACCTGATCCTCGGCAACACCCCACTGCCGGCCGAGACGGTCCCCTACTACCGCTACCGCGACGACATGCCGTTGACCGCACCGGACACGGCCGCCAGCGCAACGACCGATGACGCCACACCGACCACACCGCGTCCGACCTCGATCCCCCAACAAACCTCCGCCCGAGAAACCAGCGAAAGCGAAGCGTCGTCATGACCGACAAGGCTCCCGGCTCCGACCAACCCACGCTCACGGTCGACAGCCTCTGGAAAATCTTCGGACCCAAGGCCGACCAGATCATCGGTACTCCAGAGGCGGATCTCCCGCGCCCGGAGCTACTGGAGAAGACCGGGTGCACCGCCGCGGTCAAGGACATCTCGTTCGAGGTGGCACCCGGCGAGGTCTTCGTCGTCATGGGCCTGTCCGGGTCGGGCAAGTCCACCTTGGTCCGCTGCCTCACGCGTCTGATCGAGCCGACCGCAGGCCACGTCTCCATCGCGGGCAACGACATCACCAGCGCCTCTGAGGCCAAGCTCCGCGAGCTCCGGCGTAACTACGTCTCGATGGTGTTCCAGCACTTCGGCCTGCTCCCGCACCGAGCCGTGATCGACAATGTCGCGTACGGCCTCGAGATCCGTGGGGTCGGAAAGTCGGAGCGCCGCAAGGCGGCGTCGGAGATCGTCGACCTGGTCGGGCTCAAGGGCTACGAGACGTCATACCCGGACCAGCTCTCCGGTGGTATGCAGCAACGAGTCGGCCTCGCACGAGCGCTGGCCAGCGACCCCTCGCTGCTGCTGTTCGACGAACCGTTCTCTGCACTCGACCCGCTGATCCGCCGCGACATGCAGGACGAGGTGATCCGACTCCAGGAGGACTTGCAGAAGACGATGGTCTTCATCACCCACGACCTCGCAGAGGCGATCAAGCTCGGTGACCGGATCCTGATCATGCGGGACGGCGAGGTCGTCCAGGTAGGTACGCCGGCCGAGATCGTGGCTCACCCCGCCGACGCCTACGTCCGGGACTTCGTGTCTGACGTGCCCAAGTCGCACGTACTCACGCTGAGGTACGTGATGCGCGCCCCCCGGGCCGACGACACGCTCGACGGTCCGGTCATGTCACCCGACACCATCGTCCGTCAGGCAGCCCGCGCGGCGCTGGCGTCCGACCACTCGGTGCAGGTGATCGACGACGGAGAACTTGTCGGGATCGTCGATGACGACGCCATCCTGCGGGTCGTCGTCGCCGAGGAGGACACGGTTGAGAGCGTGCCGGCATGAGTTCGGCCACCACAGCAACCAAATCAGACGTCTTCGACTCGGGAATCGGCGCTTCCCTGCGCCGGCACTCGACGGCCTGGTTGCTGGTCGCGGTCGTGACGTTGTGGGTCATCGTCTGGGCCTTCACCCGCGGACAGGACACGCTCGGGATCTCGAACTCGACGCTGACCGGCGTCCACGACTGGTTCAAGGCGCGCACGGACTGGATCGAGTTGGCCTCGAGCTCCAATTCCAACTTCTTCATCAACGTGATCGGACAGATCGGCGATGCGTTCAACGCAGTGATCCTCTGGCTTCAGCAACAGTTCACGATCGGGAAGTTCCCTCGCACGGTTCCGCAGATTGGTTGGTTCGGGATCCTCGCGATGGCCATGTGGGTCTCGTACGCCGTGGCAGGTGTCACCAGCGTGCTCCTGGTGTCGCTGTCGTTCCTGGCGTTCGGAGCGCTCGGGTTCTGGGAGTCCTCGATCGACACTCTGATCGTCGTCTTCGTCGCGGTGATCTGCGCGATCGCCGTGGGCATTCCGCTAGGCGTCTGGATGGGTCACAACAAGGTCGTCACCTCGATCGTCACCCCTGTGCTCGACGTGATGCAGACCATGCCGTCGTTCGTCTACCTGCTGCCCATCGTCATCCTGTTCGGGATCGGCGCGGCGGCGGCAACGGTGGTGACCCTCGTCTATGCCCTGCCACCGGTGATCAGGGTTACTGCCTTCGCGATCAGGAACGTGCCCGAGACCACGCTGGAGGCGACTGCGTCCCTCGGCCAGTCACGCTGGCAACGGCTCAAGGACGTCGAGCTGCCCATGGCCAAGCGCACGATCATCGTGGGGATCAACCAGACGATGATGGCTGCCCTCGCGATGGTGATCATCGCGGCGTACGTCGACGGGCCGGGACTAGGGGCTGACGTCTTGCAGGGCATCATCCGTGGTCAGCTCGGCTCCTCGTTCGTCTCGGGCATCTGCATCGTGATCATGGCCATCATGCTGGACCGCACGACCACCGCGGCGAGCATGCGCGCGGAGACGGCTGCCCGTGCCGGCGGCGCCAAGAAGAAGCAGCGTCGACTGATCCTCGGCGGTGGAGGTGTGCTCGTTCTCGTCGCGATCTGGCTGTCCAACACGCGGTTGGAGTACAACCGGTTCCCGGAGTCCTGGGACATCGGTTCCCCGATCCGTGAGCGGGTCGACAGCTTTGCCACCTGGCTGACCGGAGACGCCTCGCAGTACACGGGGAAGATCCAGGACAAGTTCACGGTCTGGCTCCTCAACCCGATGCAGGACCTGATCGCAAACTCGCCCTGGTACGTCACAGGGTTGGCGATCTGTCTGATCGCCTACCTCATCGGTAGAGAGCGAGCACTCGCTGCAACCGTCATCTGTCTGGGTGGCATCTACTTCATGGACCTGTGGCACAACGCGATGGTGACGCTCACCTCTGTTCTGGTCGCCACCGCTGTCGTGATGGCGCTTGCCGTTGTCCTCGGAGTTTGGATCGGCCGCAGCACGACCGCCGACCGCATCATCCGACCTGTTCTGGACGCCGGGCAGACGCTGCCTGCGTTCGTCTACCTGGTACCGATCCTGATCATGTTCGGACCGAACCGGTTCACCGCGATCGCGGCCGGCATCATCTATGCAGCGCCGGTGGCGGTCAAGCTAGTGGCCGATGGGGTTCGGAACGTCTCGCCAACCACCATCGAGGCTGCGGAGTCAGCGGGCACCAGCCGTTTCCAGATGATCACGAAGGTGCAGCTGCCGATGGCACGGGGCTCACTCTTGCTGGCGGCCAACCAGGGCTTGCTCTACGTGCTGTCGATGGTCGTGATCGGCGGTCTGGTGGGAGCGGGCGCACTCGGGTTCGACGTGGTCACCGGGTTCCGACAGGCCAACTACATCGGCCGAGGTCTGGCCGCAGGCGTCGCCATCGTCCTGGTCGGCATCATGCTCGACCGGATCACGACCTACGGCGCTGCGCGGCAGGGCAAGGGTGGGAAGAGAGCCATGGCCCGTTAGGAAACGTCATCATCACGCGATCGTGGGTCGCGTGCCGAGAGAAGCAACGAGACCCAGGCTCCTGGTCTGGACGAGGAAGAGGAACAGATGAAGAGAATGCGGACCCATACGATGCTGGGGGTCGTGGCCGTCGCCGCGATCACCGCCCTGAGCGGATGCGGGGGATCCACGATCAAGGATTCCACGGCCGGCAGCGGTTCAGGAAAGGACTGCGGCACCCTGAACATGGCCATCAATCCGTGGGTGGGCTACGAAGCCGACGCGCACGTCGTGGGCCAAGTTGCGGCGAAACAGCTCGGCTGCACGGTCAACTACAAGGACCTGGACGAGCAGATCTCCTGGAAGGGCTTCGGCACCGGCGAGGTCGACGTGGTGATCGAGAACTGGGGTCACCCCGAGCTTCAGAAGAAGTACATGACGTCTCAGGGTGGCGACGGCTCCGCGGTGGACTTCGGTGCGACGGGCAACGAAGGCATCATCGGGTGGTACGTGCCGCCGTGGATGGCCGACAAGTACCCGGACATCACCGACTGGAACAACCTCAACAAGTACTCCGACCTCTTCAAGACCAGTGAGTCGGGCAGCCAGGGCACCCTGTACGACGGCGACCCGGGCTTCGTCACGAACGACGAGGCGCTGGTCAAGAACCTGGACCTGAACTACAAGGTGGTTTTCGCCGGCAGTGAGACGGCGTTGATCCAAGGATTCCGCAAGGCCGAGGCGAACAAGACGCCGTTCCTGGCGTACTTCTACGAGCCGCAGTGGTTCCTGTCTGAGGTGCCGTTGGTGAAGGTCGACCTGCCCAAGTACAAGGAGGGCTGTGACGCCAACTCGCAGAAGGTCAACTGCGACTACCCGGTGTACACCCTCAACAAGGTGGTCTCCGCGAAGTGGGCCGACTCCGGTAGCCCGGCAGTCGACCTGGTCAAGAACTTCACCTGGACCAACGACGACCAGAACCTCGTCGCGAAGTACATCGCCGAAGACGGCATGGACCCCGACGCCGCGGCCGAGAAGTGGATCGCCGATAACCAGGACAAGGTCGACGCCTGGCTCGGCAAGTAACCAGCGGGCTGGGCACGATCGCCGGCCTCTTCCTCGTTGGGTTTGCCTAGTTCTCTATTCGTCCGAATAGAGAACTAGGCAAACCTGCATGGCAGACCAGGAGTTTGCCTTGCCGAGTTCACCGGAGGGTCGGCCGCAGCCGGTGTCACGACGTCCGGCGCTCTGGCGGCCCCAGCGACCCAGCGGCAGGACGTCAGGTCGCGCCACCACCATCTGGCCCAAGATGGCCGCCTGCGCTGTGCGATCAGCCGGTACGCCGGCGGAGCTCCTCGTTGATCGCCGGGACGACCTCGTGGAGGTCACCGATCACGGCATAGTGCGCCTTCGTCACCATCGGGGCGTCCTCGTCGGTGTTGATCGCGAGGATCGTCTTCGCGCTCGAGCACCCGGCCCAGTGCTGGATCGCGCCACTGATGCCGCAGGCGATGTAGATGTCCGGAGTGATCCGGCTGCCGGTCTGTCCGACCTGCTCGTGATGCGGTCGCCAGCCCAGACTGGTCACGACACGGGAGACGCCCAGGGCCCCTGCGAGCAGGTCGGTGAGCTCGAGCAGGTCGCCGAAGCCGTTCGCGCTTCCGGCGCCTCGCCCTGCCCCGACCACGACCCGCGCCCCGGCCAGCGCGGCGGTGTCGTCGGCCTCGGCCTCCTCGACCCGGACGACCCGACCGACCAGGTCGGACTCGATCAGCTCCGGAGTGAACTCCCGGACCTCGGATTGCTGCGGCGACTCCGCCGGCGTGATCTCCACGGCGTGACCGGCGACCGTGATGACAGCGGGGGTGGCCTCGAGCTCCATCAGCTCGAGCACGGCACCGCCCATCACCTGCCGCGACACCAGGAGCGGGTCGACGTCGGCGACGGACACGACCTGCGCCGCCATCGTCGTGTCCAGCCGGGTCGCGACGTGGGCCATGATCTCGCTGCCTCGCGGCGTACCCGCCGCCAGCACGACACCCGCCGACGAGGCTGCCGCCGCACCCGCGACCGCGCTGGCCCAGGCGGCGGCAGAATAGGCCGCCAGCTCGTCGTGCTGCGCATGATGCACCACGGTGACGCCCTGGTCGCCGAGCTGCGCCAGCACGGTCGCGCGTACCGCGGCGTCCAGGGTCCCGACGAGCACCGCGTGCAGCTCGACCGGCCCGGTGCGCTCGGCCAGGCCGCGTGCGAGGGTCAACGTCTCCAAGGACGTCTCGGTCGCTTCCAAGGAGTCGGTCTCGACCAGGACCAGTACCCACCCGCTCACTTGGCCACCACCCCGAGCCGGTACAACAGGTCGACGACGGCGCCGGCGGCCTCAGGCCCGGTGCCGAGGATCTCGACCACGCTGGGCTGGGCCGGTGGCAGCTCCAACCGGACCCGCCCGTTGCCCGATGGCTGGACGGGCGAGGCAACGGTCTCGATCGGCGTCCGCTTGGCTTTCATCCGGCCGGGAATCGACGGATAGCGCGGCTCGATGCCGCCTTCCTGCACGGCGATCACGGCCGGCAGCGGCAGCTCGAACACCTCGGTGCCCTCCGGTCCTTTGCCCTTGGCGATCGCGCGACCGTCCGCGGTCACCTCGACCGTGGCGATGCCGGTGAGCACCGGGCGTCCAAGGGCGTAGGCCAGCCGGACTCCGACCTGGAAGTCGCCGGTGTCGGCGGCGTCGTTGCCGACCAGGATCAGGTCGTACGCCGTGCCGCCGGCCTCCCGCGAGCGCACCACCTCAGCGATCGCGGCGGCCACGTCGGCCGGGCCGTACGCCGAGCCATCGGCCTCGACGTGCACGGCGGCAGTGCATCCGACCGCCAGCGCGTCGCGAATCTGCTCCACGGAGTCGTCGGAGCCCAGCGACAACACAGTGGCCTCGCCGTCGGTCGCCTTCGCGACCGAGATCGCCAGCTCGACGGCGCACTCGTCGTGTGCGCTCAGCGTGTAGCCCACGTGGCGGGCGTCGATGTCGCGGGCGTCGTCGGTCAGCAGGATCTCCCCGGATGTCTCCGGGACTCGCTTGATGCAGACAAGAACGTTGGCCATTGCTGTCCTCAGCTATCCCTTGATGCGGTCGTTGGTCGGGTCGAAGACCGGTGTGGCATCGGCCGACAGCACGGTCACCGGGTAGCGCTCCTCCATGTAGGAGACCGAGAGCTCGTTGCCGACGCTCGCCTGGTCCGGTGGCAGGTAGGCCATCAGGAGGTGCTTTCCGAGCGACGGTGCTGATCCGGCCGTGGTCACGTAGGGCCGGTGGCCGTGCTCGTCGGTGAGCACACTGCCGTCGGACCCCAGGATCGGCTCACCGCCGAGCATGTAGCGCTTCACTCCGGACTTCGACGTGTGATCCTCGACCGCGATCATGCACAGCACGGCCTTCGGGTCCTCGGCGCGCTGCTTGAGGTAGGCCTCACGACCGACGAAGTCCACGGTCTTCACCTTCGGCCGCTGCATGCCGGCCTCCACGATGGAGCGTTCGGAGTCCAGCTCGAAGCCGAAGGCCCGGTAACCCTTCTCGATCCGACCTGTCGTGCCGTAGACACCGATCCCGACCGGAACCGCGCCCAGCGGCTCGCCCGCCTCGTGCAGCATCCGCCACAGCCGAGCACCTTGCTCGATCGGGACGTGCAGCTCCCAGCCGAGCTCTCCGACGTAGGAGATCCGGGAGGCGAGCACGGACATGGAGTCGGTCTCGATGTCGCGGCAGGTGCCGAAGGCGAACCCGTCGTGGCTGACGTCGTCGCGGGTCAGCGAGCCGAGGATGTCGCGCGCACGGGGGCCCCACAGCCCGATCGTCGTGTACGCCGACGTGAGGTCCACGACCGAGGCCGTCCCGTCCTTGGGCATCCGGTCGGCGAACCACTTGCGGTCGACCATGCCATGCGCCCCACCCGTCACGACCCGGAACCGGTCGTGCGCCAGTCGCATCACGGTCAGGTCGGACCGGAAACCCCCGCGCCCGTCGAGGACCGGGGTGTAGATCACGCGGCCGATCGGCACGTTGCACTGCGAGACGACGATCGACTGCACCGCATCGAACGCTCCGGGGCCGACCACGTCGAAGACGCAGAACGCCGAGAGGTCGACGATCCCGGCGCGGTCACGCATCGCGAGGTGCTCGGCGTTGATGATCGGTGACCACCAGCGGGAGTCCCACTCGTGCTCACGCGGCATCACCCGGTCGGCGTACTCCTCCAGGAGCGTCTCGTTCGAGGCGTACCAGAACGGGCGCTCCCAGCCGGCAGCCTCGAAGAACACCGCTCCGAGGTCTCGTTGCGCGGCGTGCATCGGCGCGAGTCGCTGGTTGCGGTCGCTCTCGTACTGCTCACCGGGGTGGACGATGCCGTAGGTCTTGTTGAAGGCTTCACCCGTGCGGGCCCGGATGTGCGCGCGAGTCTGTTGATGCGGGTAGAACCGGGCGATGTCAGAGTGCGCCAGGTCGATCTCCGGCAGCCCGTCGGTCATCCACTCCGCGACCGCGCGCCCGACGCCCGGTCCTTCCTTGATCCAGACAGCCGCGGCCGACCAGAGCCCGTTGACCTCAGGGGTCTCCCCGAGGACGGGCGCGCCGTCAGGGGTCAGCGACAGCAGGCCGTTGATGGCGTAGCGGATCTCCGCGCCCTCTGCGCCGAGCAGGTCGGGCATCAGCTCGAAGGCCTGCTCGAGCTGCGTGTCGAAGTCGTCTTGCGTGAAAGGCATCTCGGTCGGCGACAGCTTGGCTTGCTCGATCGAGGGGATCTCCTCTGGATCGTGCAGGATCGGCCGGTGGGCGTACGACCCGACCTCCATGTCGGCACCGTGCTGCCGCTCGTAGCAGAACGTGTCCATGTCACGGACGATCGGGAAGGAGATCTCCCCCTCCTTGTCGGCCAGCACCGGGACGGGGCCGACACTGATCATCTGATGCACGGCGGGCGTGAGTGGGATGTGGGCGCCGGCCATCCGGGCAATCTTCGGGCTCCAGACGCCACACGCGATCACCACGGTCTCGGCCGCGATGTCACCGCCGGAGGTGCGCACGCCGCGGATCTTGCCCTCCTCCACGTCGAGACCGGTGACCTCGACCGTCGGTACGACAGTCAGGGCGCCGAGCTCGAGTGCCCGTTCGCGCATGATCGTGCCGGCCCGCAGGGAGTCGACGACGCCGACCGAGGGGGTCCAGAAGGCTCCGACGATCTGGGAAGCGTCGAGGAACGGTACCTTCTCGACCGCCTGCTCCGGCGTCACGAGCTCGGACTCGATCCCCCAGATCCGTGCCGACGTCATCCGCCTGCGCAGCTCTTCCATCCGCTCCTCGGAGCGGGCGACCTCGAACCCGCCGGATTCGGTGAAGACACCCATCTCCTTGTACTGCCGAACCGAGTCCAACGTCAGATCGGTGATCTCCCGGGAGTGGTCCACCGGGAAGATGAAGTTCGATGCGTGCCCGGTGGATCCGCCGGGGTTGGGCAGCGGACCCTTGTCGATCTGGACGATGTCGCTCCAGCCGAGCCGGGCGAGATGGTAGACGAGGCTGTTGCCGACGATGCCGGCTCCGATGACGACGACACGGGCGCTACCGGGGACTGTGGCCATAAGAAGGTTCTCTCGGGTGACAGGTCGGGTGACAAGGCGTAAGGGTGGAAATGGAGAAACGTGTTGCGCTTCACGCAACACCACAGCGCTATCTGGAACATCTGAGTCCATCGTCACGGGTTCGCGGGACACTGTCAAGCCATCGACGACACGCCGAGTTGCATACCGGGTATGGACAAGGGTCTACCGGGTATGCATACTACGTATCCATGTCGATCAAACACGGTCTCCTGGCCCTGCTCGAGCGTGGCCCGATGTACGGCTATCAGTTGCGAGCCGAGTTCGAGTCGTCCACCGGCTCGACCTGGCCGCTCAACGTCGGGCAGGTCTACACGACCCTCACCCGGCTCGAACGCGACGGGCTGGTGCGTGCCGAGGGCGAGCCGGACGCGGAGGGTCGCCAGGTGTATGTCGTCACCGACGAGGGACGCGCGGAGGTCTTCGCGTGGTTCAGCACCCCGGTAACCGTCAAGCAGCGACCTCGCGACGAGCTCGCGATCAAGCTCGCCATGGCCGTCACCACGCCAGGGGTCGACGTCACCCTGGTCGTCCAGACCCAGCGCAGCGCGACGCTGCGGTCCTTGCAAGAGCTGACCCGGCTCAAGACCCTCGCCGACGACGTCACCGACGCGGCCTGGCTGCTCGTCCTGGAGTCGATGATCTTCGGCGCCGAGGCCGAGGTCCGCTGGCTCGACCACTGCGAGACCAAGGTCGCCCGGCTGGCCCGGCGACGCGCCGAGGCCACCAGCAGCGGGCCGGGCCACGCCGCCACCGGCGCCGGCGCCGCGGACGCCCGCACTGGTACCAGCAGCGACATCTTCAGGGGGAGCCGATGATGAGCACTCGACACGACACTGGACAGATCGCGACCGAATCCGTCCTCGAGCTCGACGACGTGACGCGCGTGCACGGAGAAGGCGCAACGTCGGTCACCGCGCTGCGCAACGTCAGCCTGATCGTCGAGGCCGGCGAGCTGGTGGCGGTGATGGGACCGTCCGGTTCGGGCAAGTCCACCCTGCTGCACCTGGCCGGCGGACTCGACGTGACCACATCAGGTCAGGTCCGAGTCGAGGGGATCGATCTGGGAGGCCAGTCGAAGTCTGAGCTGGCCAGGTTGCGTCGTCGGCACGTCGGCTACGTCTTCCAGGATCTGAACCTGATCCCCTCGCTCACGGCTGTGGAGAACGTCGCGCTGCCTCGAGAGCTGGACGGCGTACGCCCCCGGAGCGCACGCAAGGCCGCGCTCGAGGCCCTCGCGGAGGTCGAGCTCGAGACCCTGGCCGACCGGTTTCCCGACGAGCTGTCCGGCGGACAGCAGCAGCGGGTCGCGATCGCACGCGCCCTGATCGGCCCACGGCGGCTGATGCTGGCCGACGAGCCCACCGGCGCCCTCGACACCGAGTCCGGTGAAGCGGTCCTGCGGCTGCTGCGCCGGCGCTGCGAGGCGGGAGCGGCCGGCGTCCTGGTCACGCACGAGGCACGGCACGCAGCCTGGGCCGATCGCGTGGTCTTCCTGCGGGACGGCTCCCTCGTGGACGAGACCGGTCGGGCGACCCCGGCCGAATCCCTGCTCGAGGTCTCGCCGTGAGCCGCTGGAGCCCCGCCCTGCGTATCGCCCGCCGCACAGTTCGGATGAGCCTGGGTCGCTCGCTGCTCATCGCTGTGCTGGTCGGGCTTCCGGTGGCGGGTGCGACGTTCGTCGACGTGCTGGTCCGGACGTTCAGCGACTCCCACCGTGCGGCCTACCAGGAGCTTGGTCCCGCCGACGGCATGGCGGTCATCACCGCCCAGGCGCAGCTCACGAACTTTCAACCCACGCCGTACGGAGGGTTCCCGGTCCAGAGTGGCCGGCACCGGCGCGCACCGAGCTCTGTCGACCTGACCGCGGAACTGCCCGCCGGGTCGACCTGGACCGATGTTCCGCGGACGTACGAGACGCGCCTGAGCCTCGGCGGTGACCGCATCATTCGTCCGCAGCTGGTCGTGGCCGATGCTGCCTCGCCGCTGACCGCGAACGCGGTGCAGCTCGTCTCGGGATCGCTGCCCGAGGGGGCCGACGACGTGCTCGTCACCAGTCCCCTCGCCGAGCGCTTGGGTCTGCTCGACAGCGGTGGAAGCCTCGTCGACAACGCATCGGTGACGGTTGCTGACGGACCGACGGTGCACGTCACCGGCTTGGCCCAGGCACCGTTCTGCCTGGACTGCGAGGAGGTCGTCGCTGTCCCTGGCTCGACCATGGCCACGACGGCCCACGGCGTCAGCGACTACCTGGGAACACCCGGCCATGCCTATCTGGTCGATCTGCCCGACCCCGCGGATGCCGCCACGCTGTGGCCGACGCTCGCGCGGAAGGGAATCGCCTTCACCCCGCGCGACGTCTACCTTCACCCCGAGCGCTACGGGCAGGGCGGCGGGATCTCGCTGACCACCCCCGTCCGCGCTGCGCGCAGCGGCGCTGGCCCTGTTGGTGACCGGGCTCGGCCTGCTCGAGGTGGTGCTGCTCGCGGGTACGGCGTTCGCCGTGGGCGCGCGTCGGCAGGTCCACGACCTCGGTGTGGTCGGGGCCAGCGGAGCGACGTCACGCCAGATCCGCCGGATCGTCCTCGCCCAGGGCCTCGTGCTGGGTGTCCTCGGCTCCTTGATCGGGATCTGCTTCGGCGTCGCGGTCGCGATCGGTGGCCGCCACCTGTGGGAGCGCCTGGACAACGGCATCGTCTTCGGCTGGAACTTCGGCCCGGGCGAGATCGCCGTTGCCGCGGTCGTCGGTGCGGTCTCCGGTGTGCTGGCCGCGGTCGTGCCGGCCATCGGTGCCGGCCGGATGACGGCGGTGGACGCGCTGTCCGGACGCTTTCGCGTCAGTGCCGCCAGCAAGCGGCGTACGCCGATCCTCGGGATGGCCCTGGTGCTGATCGGTGTCGCTACCGGTGTCGTCGGCGACCAGCTGATGGCGGCCGACTTCGCCGGCTACGTGCGCTCGCTGAGCCGGGTCGGCCAGACCGGTTCCTATGTGACGCCACCGTCTCCGACGGTCCCGGTAGGACTGGTGCTGCTCGGGGCCGTGCTCGCCGTCGTCGGGATGGTGGTGCTGGCTCCGGTGATCATCACGGCGCTGGGGCGACTCGCCGGTGGGCTGCCGCTGTCCGGACGCCTGGCCTTCCGGGACGCCGCACGACACCGACACCGCACCGGTCCCGCCACGAGCGCGATTGCCGTTGCGGTGGCCGGGTCGGTCGTGTTCGCGTTCGTGCTGGCCGGGCGGGCCGAGGCCGACCGGTTGAGCTACGCGGCGTACTTGCCTCCTGACGTGCTGAGCGTGGCGGGTGCGAAGCCGAGCGACAAGGCGCTGGTGCTGACAGCCGCCGACCAGGCCGCAACGAAGTTGCCCGACGCGACCGTGATCACGCCGCGATACGTCACCGACGGTGCGGCCAACAAGCCACGCCAGATGTCGGAGATCTACGCGAGCCCGCCCCAGCGACGCTGCCGGCAGGGATGCGTGAGCTTGCCAGTGGCGCTGGCGGACACCGGTCTGATGGAGCTTGCGTTGGGTCGTCCGGTCAGCGACGCAGAGGCGGCTGCGCTGAACGCCGGCAAGGTCCTCGTGGTCTCGCCGCGTCTGGTCGACCAGCGGGGCGAGGTCCACTTCGACGGAGGGCGGCGCGGTGCTCGTCTCCCCGCGGTCCTCGCCAAGGGTTCTGTGGTGTATGCCGGGCTGCCTGGTGCCTTCGTCAGCGCGGACGAGGTCGACGCCGTGGGGTGGGCCACGGTCCAACGCGACGCCCTGATCCCGTTCGCCGCGTCGGCGAGCAAGGACCAGGTCGACGCCGCGAAGACAGCCGTGGAGGAACAGGGCGGCTTCGCCTCTTTGGACACCGGACCGTCCGACCCGAGCCGGATCCTGCTGGTCATCGCCGGGATCGCTGCCGCCTTCGTGACCCTGGTCGGGGTCGCGATCTCGGTGGCCCTGTCCGCCGCGGAGGGGAAGGCGGACCTGGCCACCCTGGCCGCCGTGGGGGCACCACCGCGCCGTCGAAGGTCCCTGGCGGCGGCGCAGGCGCTGCTGGTCGGGGGGCTCGGTTGTGGACTCGGCCTGCTGCTCGGGGTGTTCGTGTCCTACACGTTGCGTGCCACGATCGGCGCACCCCAGTTCGTGGTCCCGTGGAACAGCCTGATCGTGGTCGGGGTCGTGGTCCCGGTTCTCGCGATGCTGATCGCCGCGGTCTTCACGCCGAGCCGGCTGCCGCTCACCACTCGAAGGGCGTACTGAGCGTGCCCATGGTGATGGGAGCGCTGCGACGTCGGCATCAGCGCCGGCTCCGGCGGCAGATCCGCGAGGTGGTGGCGCTACGCCGCCTCGCGCAGGGGGGACGCGCTCGCGGCGCCGGCCACGGGGGTACCGGCGCCGCGAGCGGCCGTCCTGTCGGATCTGCGGTTACCAGGTCATGACCAGATCTTGTGGGCGTTGCAGCCCGCACAGATCTTCACGATGGATCCTGGTGCCTGGAAGGTCAGATCCAGCGTTCCCGCGTACAGCTCTCCTTGCCGTGGCCCCTGCTCGACCGCCACAGCTCCGGGCAGGTCCACGAACGCGTGCGGCTTGTGGTGCCGGACGTAGGAGATTCGTCCACCGAACAGCTCAGCGACGTAGATCCGGCCGCGCGGCCCGATCGCCAGGTTGGTGGCTCCGGCGAAGCCGGTCGCCAGCCGTTTCGCGTGACCGGTCCACGGGTTGACCCGGTACACCGATCCTCGGGCACCGAGCTGGTCACCCTCGGGACCTCCCGGGAGCGTCGTGACGAACAGCATCCCGTTTCGACCGACCTCGACGTCCGTCGGCACCGGCTCGAAGCCGTACCGAACACCCGCGAAGCAGGCGGGATCGAGGCCGTTGGCGCGGGCGAAGTCGGCCGTGATCACGGCCGGCTGCGGCGGGAGGACCGCCAGCGTGCTGACGTTTCCGGCGTTGTCAACCAGGAGCAGGTCGTTTCCTCCGGCGTCAGCCACGACCCACTTGTCGCGCCACGACGTGACCGAGTAGGCGTGCGAATCCAGCTGGCCGGTGTAGCGCGCCTCAGGGCCGAGGGCCGCGATCTGACACGGGGTCGGGTGCTTGATCCCGTAGGTGTTCACCGCGTCAGGGTTGTTGGCCTGCTCGTACACATACGTGTCCGCGAAGACGGTGCCGCCCGGTCCCTTGATGTTGAGGCCGCTCGTGGTGTCGGTGGTGGTGGTATAGGCCAGGTAATGCCCGTGCCGGTCGACACCGGACGTACCTGGCGCGTCGGGCACGACCGGAGTGAGCGTCCCGTTGTTGAGTCGAGAGATCACCCCGGGGCCGCCGTCGGCCACGTAGATGCCTTCGGAGGAGACCGCGACGTTGAAGGGTGCGAACACGTCCGTCGTCAGAGTCGTGAGCTTCGGGTGTCCTACCGAACCCGTCGCTTGAGAAGGGGTGAGCAGTGCCAGTGAGGTCGTCACCGTCGCCGCTACCAGGAGATGAAGTCGCACGATGTCCCTTTCCAGGTCAAGATCGCATGCCTCGACCCGTTCCTTTCATATGTACGGCGACATCGCGGCGTTGGAAAGATCGATCTTCGTGACAGGTCCGGTGCAGTGAGTGACGAAGGAGGGCGGGACTCGCTCAGCCGAGCAGGCCGAGCGACGTGACGGCGTCGCGCTCCTCGGCGAGTTCCGCAGCGCTGGCGTCGATGCGCGCCCGCGAGAACTCGTCGATGTCGAGTCCTTGCACGATCGCCCAGTCGCCATCGCTCGTCGTGACCGGGAAGGACGACACCAGGCCTTCCGGTACGCCGTAGGACCCGTCGGAGCGGACCGCCATCGACGTCCAGTCACCGTCCGGCGTACCACGCAGCCAGTCACGGGCGCAGTCCACGGTCGCGCTCGCAGCGCTTGCCGCGCTGGACGCGCCGCGGGCCTCGATGATGGCGGCTCCGCGCTTCTGCACGGTGGGGATGAAGTCGTTCTCCAGCCAGTCCTGGTCGTCGACGGTCGCTGCGGCGTTCTTCCCGTTGACCTCGGCATGGAACACGTCCGGGTACTGGGTGGCCGAGTGGTTTCCCCAGATGGTCATCTTCGCCAGATCGTTGACGCTGGCACCCGTCTTGGCCGCCAGCTGAGCCAGCGCCCGGTTGTGGTCGAGCCGGGTCAGGGCGGAGAACCGCTCAGCGGGGATGTCGGGCGCGTTGCTGAGGGCGATCAGGGCGTTGGTGTTGGCCGGGTTGCCGGTGACCAGCACGCGGACGTCGCCGGCCGCGTGGTCGTTGAGCGCCTGACCTTGCGGCTTGAAGATGCCACCGTTGGCCTCCAGCAAGTCACCGCGCTCCATCCCGGCGCTGCGTGGGCGGGCGCCGACGAGCAGGGCGAGGTTGACGCCGTCGAAGACCTGGTTGGGGTCGTCGCCGGTCTGTACGCCGACCAGGGTCGGGAACGCGCAGTCGTCGAGCTCCATCACGACACCCTCGAGCGCCTTCAGGGCCGGAGTGATCTCGAGCAGCCGTAGCTCGACCGGCGTGTCGGGCCCGAGCAGCGCCCCACTCGCGATCCGGAAGAGAAGGCTGTAGCCGATCTGACCGGCTGCGCCGGTGACGGCCACTTTGACGGGCGTGCTGCTCACGACTGCTCCTGGTGGTGGGGGATTCGGTCTGACGCTAGCAGCGTGGCGCACGTCATTCGCGGCCAGGTCAGGGTCGCTCGGAGGGCTTTCGCCGCTGCGCGCGTCGCCGTGCACCATCGCCTGCACGATCGCGCGCGCGAGACGGTCGTCGGAACCGGCAGGCGTTGGATCGCAGGGCGGGACGTGAGATATCTTGACGTCAAGCAATCTTCGAAGGAGCCTCAGCGTATGGCCAAGATCACGGTGACCAACCCCGTCGTCGAGCTCGACGGTGATGAGATGACGCGGATCATCTGGCAGTTCATCAAGGACCGTCTGATCCATCCGTACCTCGACGTCGAGCTGCTCTACTACGACCTCGGGATCGAGAGCCGCGATGCCACCGACGACCAGGTCACCGTGGATGCCGCGAACGCGATCAAGCAGCATGGCGTCGGGGTCAAGTGCGCGACGATCACCCCCGACGAGGCCCGTGTCGCGGAGTTCGACCTGAAGAAGATGTGGGTCTCGCCGAACGGCACGATCCGCAACATTCTCGGAGGCGTCGTCTTCCGGGAGCCGATCATCATCAGCAACATCCCGCGGCTGGTCCCGGGCTGGACGAAGCCGATCATCATCGGTCGTCACGCCCACGGCGACCAGTACAAGGCCACCAACTTCAAGGTCGACGGACCTGGTGAGCTGACCATCACGTTCACCCCGTCGGACGGGGGAGAGCCCGTCCAACACGTCGTCGCGAACTATCCCGAAGGCGGCGGCGTGGCGATGGGGATGTACAACTTCAACAAGTCCATCGAGGACTTCGCTCGCGCGTCCCTCTCGTACGGTCTGCAGCGCGCGTACCCGGTCTACCTGTCCACCAAGAACACGATCCTCAAGGCGTACGACGGTGCGTTCAAGGACATCTTCGCCGACGTCTTCGAGAAGGAGTTCAAGGCCGACTTCGATGCGAAGGGGCTCACCTACGAGCACCGGCTGATCGACGACATGGTCGCCGCCGCCATGAAGTGGGAAGGCGGCTACGTCTGGGCGTGCAAGAACTACGACGGCGATGTGCAGTCCGACACCGTCGCCCAGGGGTTCGGGTCGCTGGGGCTGATGACGTCGGTGCTGATGACGCCGGACGGTCAGACGGTCGAGGCCGAGGCCGCCCACGGCACGGTCACCCGGCACTTCCGCCAGCACCAGCAGGGCAAGCCGACCTCGACCAACCCGATCGCGTCGATCTTTGCCTGGACCGGCGGGCTCAAGCACCGTGGAAAGCTCGACGACACCGCAGAGTTGACGGCGTTCGCGCAGACCCTCGAGCGGGTCTGCGTGCAGACCGTCGAGGAGGGCAAGATGACCAAGGACCTCGCGTTGCTGGTCGGCCCGGACCAGTCCTGGCTGAGCACGGAGGAGTTCTTGGCAGCTCTCGACGACAACCTCCAGAAGGCAATGGCCTGACGCTGCCCGCCCTTTCGGCAACGTCCTGCTCCTCGGTCGCGGTAGCGACCAGAGGGCAGGACGTTGCGCGTTGCTAGGCTCGGTTTCCGTGAAGTTCCTCGGGGACGCCCTGCCGCCGTACGACCTGACGTACTCTGACGTCTTCATGGTGCCGTCGCGCTCCGCCGTGACCTCCCGGATGGACGTCGACCTGACGACACCCGACGCAGTCGGTACGACGATCCCCCTGGTCGTGGCGAACATGACCGCGATCGCTGGACGGCGGATGGCCGAGACGATCGCCCGTCGTGGCGGGATCGCGATCCTTCCGCAGGACATCCCGATCGACATCGCCGGCGCGGCAGTCCGCTGGGTCAAGGACCGGCACACCGTGGTCGAGACGGCGATCCAGGTCGGTCCGGACGCGGTGGTCGCTGAGGTGCTGTCCCTGCTCGGTAAGCGCGCGCACGGCGCTGCAGTGGTGGTCGATGCCGGCCGACCGGTCGGTATCGTCACCGAGCGCGACTGTCAGGAGGTCGACCGCTTCACCAGTGTCGCGGACGTGATGACCACGGATCTGCTCACGCTCGACCGGGACGTCGACGTCAAGGCGGCGTACGACGTGTTGGCCAACCATCACCTGGACGTCGCGCCGGTGCTCGACGGCGACCAGATCGTCGGGGTCCTCACCCGTAAAGGGATTCTGCGCTCGACGATCTACACGCCCGCTGTCGACGCCGACGGCCGGCTGCTGATCGGCGCTGCCCTCGGGATCAACGGCGACGTCGAGGCGCGGGCGACGGCGCTGCTCGGCCACGGGATCGACGTCCTGGTCGTCGACACCGCCCATGGCCACCAGGACAAGATGCTCGACGTGCTGCCGAGGGTGTCAGCAGCCCGGGACCGGCACGAGGAACGGACCGGTCGGCGGATCTCCCTTGCTGCGGGCAACGTCGTGTCGGCGTCCGGTGCCCACGAGCTGATCAAGGCGGGAGCCGACATCATCAAGGTCGGGGTCGGACCCGGCGCGATGTGCACGACCCGGATGATGACCGGGGTGGGGCGACCACAGTTCTCCGCCGTGCTCGACTGCGCGGCCGCGGCCACCGACTCGGGTGCGACCGTGTGGGCCGACGGGGGAGTGAAGTACCCGCGGGACGTGGCGTTGGCGCTGGCGGCCGGTGCTGCAAGCGTAATGATCGGCTCGTGGTTCGCCGGGACCTACGAGAGTGCCGGCGACCTGGCTCGAGACGCCGACGGCCGGCTCTACAAGGTCAGCTTCGGGATGGCCTCTGCGCGAGCGGTGCGCCAACGCACTCGTGAGCAGTCGGGGTTCGACCGGGCGCGCTCGGCCCTGTTCGAGGAGGGGATCTCGTCCTCGCGAATGTACCTCGACCCGGCGCGACCCGGTGTCGAGGACCTTGTCGACACCATCGTGGCCGGTGTCCGCAGCTCCTTCACCTACGCCGGTGCCTCGTCGATCAGAGAGTTCCACGAGCGCGCCGTGGTGGGCATCCAGAGCGCGGCTGGCTACGAGGAGGGGCGTCCCCGCCCGACGTCCTGGTGACATGCGCCGGCACCACGCCTTCACCTGACGCTGTGGGCACCCGGTGACGGCCTGGCCGCGAAGATCGTAGGAACGTTCCAGCCGCGGTCTGCGTAGGCGCGACCGACCTCGTCGGTCACGGCGTCCACGTCTGCGTCCCGCACCAGCGCAATCGCGCAGCCGCCGAACCCGCCGCCGGTCATCCGGGCACCGAGCGCCCCTGCGGACAGTGCGGCGTCGACGGTCACGTCGAGCTCGTCGCAGGAGACCTCGAAGTCGTCGCGCAGGGAGACGTGGGAGGCGGTGAGGTAGCCCCCGATGTCCTGCGGTCGGCCGGCGTCGAGGACCTTCACGACGTCGACGACGCGGGCGATCTCGGTCACCACGTGATGGGTCCGCGCGCGGAGCAGGTGGTCGTCGAGGCTCCCGATGTTCTCGACGGTCGCATCGCGCAGGGAGCGGAGTCCCAGGAGGTCGCGCGCCTGCTCGCACTGTCGGCGCCGCTCGGCGTACGCGCTGCTGGAGAGCTCGTGCTCGGCGTGCGTGTTGACGACCAGTACCTGCAGTCCCTCGGCGGCGGGGTCGAACGGCACCCGGCGGGTGCTCAGGTCGCGGCAGTCGAGCAGGACCGCGTGCCCGGCGTCTCCGAAGACAGCGGCCAGCTGATCCATCGGACCGCTCGGTACGCCGACGAAGTCGTTTTCGGCCCGGTGGGCCAAGGACGCCAGCTCGTGCGGCGCGAGCTCGACTCCGACCTCCTCGGCGAGCGCCCCCGCCACCGCACACTCCAAGGCCGCCGACGACGACAGCCCGGCGCCGACGGGCACGTCGCTCGTCACCTCGATTTCCAGGCCGGGCAGATCTTCCCGCAGCCGCCGAACCGCCCAGACGATGCCGGCGACGTAGCGCGCCCAGCCGTCGACGTCGCCCGGATCGCAGCTGACCGGGAAGGTCTCGCTGCGGCCCGACGACCGCACCACGACGTCGTCGCCGCGTTGCTGCCTGACCGTGGCTTGGGTCGCCAGCGGCAGCGCGAACGGCAGGCACAAGCCGTCGTTGTAGTCGACGTGCTCACCGATCAGGTTGACCCGTCCGGGTGCACGCCAGGTTGTCGCCACCGGCGCAGCATAACGACAGCGCCCAGGCGGTCAGCGGCGTCGCGTCAACCAACATTCGCCCGCTCGCCGGGGCAAACCTTGGCTGCCGAGGCACTAGTGATGCATCCCCGGGATCCTGAGCAGGGCAAGCTGTCCGCCCTCTCGCTTGTAGGTGAAGTCGGGCTGGCCGTCGCCGTTGTTGTCGTCACCGGGCGCCTTCTCGACCCACAGCGTGTGTGCCTGGACATTGATGAGGAACGCGCCAGGCCCGAACGCCGACGAGGCGTCGACCACCCCGGTCGACTCCCAACCACCCCAGTTGCCGGGGGCCCGGCCGTCGACGTCGGTGGCGCCTCCGTCGGCCGACTGGTCGACTTTGGCGATGACGTCGGGCGTGCCGGCGAAGGGCACGAACCACAGCCGAGCAGTCGTGGCGTTCGCGTCGGTCGAACCGGCCGGGAACTGCTGACTGGACCCTGGGTCCTCGGCGATCAGCAAGCCGGTCGGCGTCGACTCGACGTTGTCGGGCTGATGCACCTCGTCCAGGGTCTTGACCGGGTTGTCATCGCCCTCTGTCAGCACGCTCAGCGACGTCACCTTGGTCGGGTTCCGCTTGTCCAGCACCATCCGCCAGATCCGGCCGTTGGTCGAGCGGAAGGGCGTGTCCAGGCTCTGGTCGCTACGACGTCCACGGCCCGAGTCGATCAGGTAGACGACATTGTGCATGCCGCGGCGCTTGTCGTAGGCGATGTCCTCGATGCGCACGAACTGGAAGACGTTGTGAATGTCGCTCCAGTACTCCAGCACCCACTGGGGGCCGTCGATACCGGTCGGGGTCTCCAGCCGCAGGTCCGTCTGCCAGCTTCCGTTGTCGGGCGGTGCGGGGAAGCCCACGTCGGCGGCCTTGATCGTCGTACCGTCGGAGTTCATCCCGGTCGCGATGTTCTTGGGCACCTTGATGAAGTGGCCCTTGATGTCGGTGCCGGATCCGGGGAGGACGTCGTAGTAGTTCTTGACACCGGGGGTGTCGGACACGAACGCCCAGAGGTCGCCCTTGTCCTTCATCACCGATTGGGAGTTCTTCGCGATGTAGGAGTACACCTGCGACTGCGCCGGGACCGCTCCGTCGGCGAACACACCGGTCAGTGGGCCGCTGGTGAAGGTGTCGTCACCCGAGAGCACCACCGGCTTCTTGTAGCCCGGAACGGGCACCGCGTTCTCGTGGTTGTGGCGGCCCATGCCGTAGATCGGAACGTGCTTGCCACTCTTCACGTCCAGCGCGACGACGACGCCGGCCTCTTGCTCTTGCGGGCTCCCGGGGACTGGCGGCCAGGAGGCTTCTCTGCGGTAGACGTAGTCCGGCGACTCCTCATTGGTGAACAGGGTCGGTCGGCGGAAGCCCTCGCGCGCGGTGGCGAGGTAGTTGGAGCAGAAGCGCTGGAACCCCTCGCTGCTGTTGATGGCCATCGCCCCGCTCAAGGTGCCGGCCCCGCGCCGGTTCATCACCAGATGGCTCACTTGGGCGTTGTCGAAGTCGTTCTCGCCGTTGTCGGCCGTGGGAGTGGCGGTCGAGTAGGGGAAGGGGACCTTGCTCGTCTCGTGGTTGACGTACACGTCGACCGTGCCACGGCGGCCCCGGAGTAGCGAGATCCCGTCGGGGACCGCCTCGAAGCGGTACCCGCTGGCGAGCTGATCGCCGACCGTCAGCAGAGGCGTCACCTCTACGCCCGGCCGGACCGGGGTCAGCATCGCGGGCTGCGACGTGCGGAAGCCTCCCCGGTCGTGACGCTTCACGTCCTGTGCGGTTGCGGTTGCGGTCGTGACCGCGCTGAGCGCTAGTGCTGCAGTCGCCGCCGCAGCAACGAGAGTCTTGACCTGTCCCATGTCGCTACCTTCTTCCGAGGAGCCGATCCTTTGTGTCTAGCAGAGGTCAGGGGATCGGTCCAGGGTTGGCTAGCCGCCACGTTCTGACAACTCGGGCTTGAGGAGGTCGTAGCGGATCAAGTCGACGACCGAGCCGTCGTACAGGTCGTAGCACTGACGGTCCCGTCCGGTCTCGGTGAAGCCGCAGCTCACCGCGACCGCTTGCGAACCTGCGTTTCCGACCCCGGCGTTCAAGGAGATCCGCCCCAGCCCGAGGCCGCCGGCGTCCTCGGAGGTGAAGGCGTGGCCGAAGGCCAGCAGCAGGGCGGCCTTCAGCAAGCCGCGCCCGCGTGAGTCCGGGTGCGTTCGGTAGCCGACTTCGGCGGACCGGTAGTCCAGACCGTTCAGGCCGAACAAGGCCACCGTTGCGAGATAGCGATCGTCGTCGACGTCGCTGACCGCCCACTCGATGGCATCGCCATTGG
The DNA here is from genome assembly GCA_038259225.1 of Propionibacteriales bacterium. Lineage (GTDB taxonomy): Bacteria > Actinomycetota > Actinomycetes > Propionibacteriales > Nocardioidaceae > JANLYC01. The sequence continues at coordinate 45,499 of JBBSPA010000001.1, read as the reverse complement.
AGAGACCGGTCGAGCGGCGGGCCAGGTGCTTGCGGAACTGCTCGCCGTCGCGCGCGAAACGGATCGTGCCCAGCCACTTCAACGTCTCGGGATCGGTGTTGGTCTCGAGGTAGCGGCGCTCGTCGTCCAGCCTCAGCTCGCGGAGTCGGACCCGGTCGTCCCGGATCGTCACCGGGTCGAGCCAGCGGGACTTCGGCTCCCTCGTGTCGCTCGCGAGAAGCGTGGCACGCCACCCGTCGCGCACCGTGTGGCGATGCGGAATCGTGCCCCGAGTCGAACCCTCGAACGTGAAGCCCGCCTTCCACGCCACCCGCCGGGCGGCGACATTGCCCTCGTGGGACCGCCACACGATCGTTCGGACCCCTTGCTCTTCGAACGCCCAGTCCGCGACGAGAGTGACAGCACGCGAGGTGACGCCGTGCCCGCGCGACTGCGGATGCGCGCCGTACCCGACCTCCGCGATGCCGTTCCCGCGGTCATGAAGGTCGATCGAGCCACTGAACCCGCGTGCACCCACGCCCCACGACGACTCGACAGCGAAGCTCCACATGCGGCCGGACTCCCAGCCGTGCGCTCGGCGCTCGACGAAGCGACGCGCGTCGTCGCGCTGATAAGGAACAGGCACACTCGTGAACTGCTGAGTGATCGGGTCACTGCACTGGGCGTGGATCCCGTCCAGGTCGTCGTCGACGTGGGCCCGCAGGGTCACCGTGCCGTCGGTCAGCACGGGCACGTCGTCGGGGAAGCGCATGGTTCAGGCCTTCCACTCGTCGCGCACCAGGTCGAACAGTGCCACGTCGGACCAGGTGCCGTCGCCCAACCGCTCGGAGCGGCGCTCGGTGCCGGTCCGGACGAATCCGTTCCTCACGGCCACCTGCTGCGATCCGACGTTGCCCTCGGCAGCCTTGATGAACAACCGGTGCAGGTCCAGGCCTCCCTCGCCTGCCGGTGCGAAGGCGTGCCCCACCAGCAGCGCGACCGCCTCGGTGGTCGCCCCCCGCCGGCGAGCATCCGGGTGAGCCCAGTAGCCGATCTCGGCCGACCCGCGCAGCATCCGTGGTACACCGACCACCCCGAGCAGGCGGTCGGTCTCCGCGTCCGCGACGGCCCACTGGATGTACTGGCCGGCCGCAGCAGCCTCGGCTCCCTGCTGGACGTAGGTCGCCGCGTCCTGCTCGGTGTAGGGCGCGGGCAGGAAGGACAGCCAGTACGCCGTGGTCGCGTCATTGCACCCCGCCACGATCCGGTCCGCGTCCGACGCGCGCTGCGGACGCAGGACGACCCGCTGCCCGGTCAGGACCGGGACGTCGTACCAGAGATGCGTCGGCGTACGGGCGTCGTCACGGTGCAGCGTGCCGATCCAGGCGTCGGGGTACTCGTCGCGGTGGTCGAGCCACTTCGGGAGCACCCCGCCGAACGTGAAACCCGACTTCCAGGCGACTCGCCGAGAGCCGAAGTTCCCGCGCGCGGCCAACCAGACCACCGTCTCCAGGTCGAGCGTCGAGAAGGCCCAGTCCAGCAGCAGACCGACCGCAGTCGTCATCACGCCGTGCCCGCGCACGGCAGGGTGGGCACCGAAAGCGATCTCAGCGCGGCGCGAACCCTCGCTGCGGAGCGAGAGCGAGCCGCTGAAGCGTCGCTGTCCGCTCGGGTGCGTCGCCTCGATGGCAAACGTCCACTCACTGTCGTCGCGCCAGCCGCGGGGAACCGCCTCGGTCACGAAGCCACGTGCCTGGTCGGCGGTGTACCCGAGCGGGACGGTCGTCCAGGTGATGGACACCGGATCGGTGCACTGTTCGACGATCGCGACCACGTCGTCGATGTCGTGCGCGCGCAGGGTCACGTCGCCCTGCGTCAGCGTGGGGACGTCTGCGGGAAAGTCCATGGCCCAACCCTGCCGGTGCCCTTGGTGGCGCTCAAGCAGATTTCGCGGCTACCGAAGATCGAGCAGCTCGCGCGGCGGTTTCGCGGTCTTAGCGGGCTCGCCCACGCAGTGCAGCCGGTCCCGTACGCTAGTGGGCCTGATGGAGGACGCCTGTAGTACCGAGTGCCACCGCGGCCGACCCAGACCCTTGGACGGGGCTGAGGGATCGCTGTGACCGGCACGTTCCGCGACATCGTCTTGGTGCTGATCTTCATCCTGGTCGGCAGCTTCTTCGTCGTCGCCGAGATGGCGCTGATCTCTCTCCGAGACAGCCAGGCCCGGGCGCTGGCAGGAAGAGGTCGCCGCGGGTTGATCGTCGCCAAGCTCAACGGTGACCCGAACCGCTTCCTGGCTGCTGTCCAGGTCGGGGTGACGTTGTCCGGATTCATGTCGGCGGCCTTCGGTGGAGCCACGCTGGCCGGCCGGTTGTCCCCCAAGCTCGAGCAGCTCAACTTGTCACCTGGGGTGGCCGACACGAGTGCGCTGGTGCTGATCACGCTGACGATCTCGTACGTGTCCCTCGTGATCGGTGAGCTCGCTCCGAAGCGGCTGGCCCTGCAGCGGGCCGAGCAGATCTCACTGGCGGTCGCGCCGACGGTCGACCGGATCGCGAGGCTGGCGCGACCGGTGATCCGGCTGCTCTCGGTCTCTACCAACCTCGTCGTACGCCTGGTCGGTGGCGACCCCTCCGCGCAACGCGAGCAGATCACCGACGCCGAGATCCGCGAGCTGGTGTCCGGGTCGGAGACGCTCGGCGCCGAGGAACGGCAGATCGTGGAGGAGGTCTTCGAAGCCGGCGACCGACAGATTCGCGAGGTGATGGTGCCACGTACCGAGGTCGACTTCATCCCCGCGGCGACACCGGCGTACAAGGCTGCCGCGTTCGCACTCGAACGCCCGCACTCGCGCTATCCCGTCATCGGTGACTCGTCTGATGACGTGATCGGTTTCGTGCACGTCCGCGACCTGCTCAACCCCGACTTGTCCGGACGCACCGTCCGGGTCCGCGAGATCACCCGCGACGTGCTTCTGCTCCCGGCCACCCGGCAGATCCTGTCGGCGCTGTCCGACATGCGCCGCGAGGGTGCGCATGTCGCCATCGTCGCCGACGAGTACGGCGGCACTGCGGGCATCATCACCCTCGAGGACCTCGTCGAGGAGCTGATCGGTGACATCAAGGACGAGTACGACGTCGACGAGCCCGAGACGACCCGCCTCAAGGGTGGCGAGCTCGAGGTCGACGGTCTGCTCAACCTCGACGACTTCGAGGACGAGACGGGCCTGACCCTGCCCGATGGCCCCTACGAGACCGTGGCCGGCTACATCGTCCAGCAGCTCGGCCACGTCCCGACGGTCGGTGAGACCGCGACGTTCGACGGGCACACGTTGACGGTCGTCGAGCTGGACGGCCGTCGGATCGCCCGGGTGATGGTCAAGATCACCGGCAGCCGCCACGATCCGACGTCTGCGGGGTCCTAGGCGCGAACGTGTCGGATCGTTGACACAATGGCGGCCGTGTCCACCCCTGACAGCCCTGGCCTTGCCGTGCCCGCACGTCCTCGAGTGCTCTCGGGAATCCAGCCGACCGCCGACTCGTTCCACCTCGGCAACTACCTCGGCGCGCTGCGCCAGTGGGTGGCGCTGCAGTTCGACCACGACGCGTTCTACTGCGTGGTGGACCTGCACGCGATCACCGTCGAGCACGATCCCGCGCTGCTGCGGGAGCGCACCCTGGTGTCAGCAGCGCAGCTGATCGCGATGGGTCTCGACCCGGACCAGTGCACGCTGTTCGTCCAGTCGCACGTCCCAGAACACACACAGCTGGCGTGGGTGCTCGGCTGTCTGACGGGCTTCGGCGAGGCCTCGCGGATGACGCAGTTCAAGGACAAGTCCGCCAAGGGCGCGGCGTCCACCGTCGGCCTGTTCACCTATCCCGTGCTTCAGGCCGCCGACATCTTGCTCTACCAGGCCAACCGGGTCCCGGTGGGCGAGGACCAGCGCCAGCACCTCGAGCTGACCCGCGACTTGGCGAGCCGTTTCAACCACCGCTTCGGGGATACGTTCGTCCAGCCGGAGCCGCACATCATCAAGGGGACCGCCAAGATCACCGATCTGCAAGAGCCGACCGCGAAGATGAGCAAGTCGGCGTCATCCCAGGCCGGGCTGATCGAGCTCCTGGACGAGCCGAAGCGGTCGGCGAAGAAGATCCGCTCTGCGGTCACGGACTCGGGTCGGGAGGTGTACTACGACGAGGAGAACAAGCCCGGTGTCTCCAACCTGCTGACGATCTACGCCACCTTGACCGGACGGTCGATCGAGGACCTCGCCGCGGAGTACGACGGTCGTGGGTACGGCGATCTGAAGAAGGACCTCGGGCAGGTCGTCGAGGACTTCGTGACGCCGTTCCGGACCCGCACCCTGGAGCTTCTCGATGATCGCGCAGAGCTTGACGCCGTACTCCGAGACGGCGCGGAACGGGCGCGCTCGGTGGCGGCCAAGACGCTCGCGACGGCGTACGACCGGATCGGCTTCGTCCCCGCGCGGTGATCCCCCCGGCGACGCCATCTCTCCAGCGATAAGGTCCACGAGTGTCCACGATCGGTGTCGCCATCGCCATCCCGGAACCGTGGGCCGACGATCTGCAACGGCATCGTGCCTCCTTCGGCGACCCGCAGGCTACGGCGATCCCGACGCACATCACGCTGGTCCCGCCGACCGATGTCGGCGACGACCTGGCCCGCCTGGAAGATCACCTGACATCGGTGGCGGAGAGCCAGGCGCCGTTTCGGCTCAGGCTGCGCGGCACCGGCACGTTCCGACCGGTGTCCCCGGTCGTGTTCATCGCGGTGTCCGAGGGCATCTCGGCCTGCGAGCTGCTGGCCGACGCTGCTCGTTCGGGGCCGCTTCAGCAGGATCTGATGTTTCCCTACCACCCGCACGTCACGGTCGCGCACCACCTCGAAGAGTCCGCTCTGGACCGGGCGTATGAGGTGCTGGAGTCATTCGACTGCGCGTTCGACGTGGTGGACTTCCACCTGTACTCGCACGGTGACGACGGGATGTGGCGACCCTCTCGGACGTTCGTGCTCGGCGGCTGAGCGAGTCCACGAGGCAATTCGGAGCGAGATGGGTCATGAGACGTACCCGCAGCGTGTGGTGGGCCCGCTGAACGGGTAGGAATGACCCATGGCCGACGACCAGCAAAGCCGCACCGAGGAAGCCAAGGAACGTTTCGCGAGATTGCGTCGCCGCTATCCGTTCATCGATCACGTGCTACGGATGAACGCGCACTACGGCATGGTCGAGGGCAACCGGCTCGCCGGTGCGGTGACCTACTTCGGCTTCTTGTCCTTCTTCCCGATCCTGGCCCTGTCCTTCGCAGTGGTCGGCTACGTCAGCGTGGCTTACCCGGACGCGCGAGACTCGTTGCGGACCGCGATCGAGCAGGTCTTCCCCGGCATCGTCAGCTCGTCCGGCGCTGCCGGCACGATCAGCCTGAAGGACATCGAGAGCGCCAAGGCGGCTGCTGGGATCATCGGGTTCATCGGCGTGCTGTACTCCGGACTCGGGTGGCTGTCCGGGCTGCGTGATGCCTTGGAGGACACGTTCTTGATCCCTCGCTCGCGTCAACCGAACTTCATCGTCGGCAAGGCCACCGACTTGATGACCCTCGCCGCGATCGGCGCTGTGATGATCGTCTCGGTCGGGATCAGCGGAGTCGTCAAAGGGCTGGCCGACAAGATCCTCTCCTGGCTCGGCCTTGCCGACCTCGCGATCGGGAAGCCACTGATCTGGGCGATCGGCATCCTGCTCGGTCTGGCTGCGAGCACCGTCTTGTTCTGGGTGATGTACAAGCTCTTGGCGCAGCCGGGACTGCCGAGTCGTCCGCTCTGGCAAGGGGCGCTCTTCGGAGCCATCGCGTTCGAGCTGCTCAAGCTACTGGTCGTCAACGTCATCGGCGGGGTCGGAGGCAGCGCGTTCGCCCCTCTCGCCATCGCGATCACCCTTGTCGTCTGGATCAACTACTGCTCTCGGCTGGTCCTGTACGGAGCCTCCTGGGGCATGACCTCCCGGCTGTCAGAGACTTCGCTGGCCCGGCGCAGCACCGCCTCGGAGGCGACCGTGGCGGCCGCGGATCTGGCCCCGGCCAACGCCCGCATCCCGGTCTCGGAGAGCTCCGGCGATCCCGCGGGACGCTTCGATCCCGGCAGCGCGATCGTCGGAGCCGCTGCCGGAGCGGTGGCCGCGATCGTGCTCGCCCGACGTGATTGACGGGCGTGAATGACCGGCGTCCGGCCGCTGCCGTTGGCGGCGGTGTGCGGTGACAGACTGAAGGAGTGAAGCTCACCCGCACCCACGCGTGGCTGCTGCTCGCGATCGCGGTCTGGAATGTCGTCACGTACGCCGTCTTCATCAAGAATCTGGCCGGGACCGAGGACCGTGCAACCGGCTTCTACGTCGCGCACACGGTGTTGATCGTCGTCAACCTGCTGATCGCCGTGGTGCTCGCGGTGCTCGGTCTGCGCGTCTGGCGTGGCACGCGGGAACCGTCGTCGTGACGGCGAACGTCCCCACCCTTGCCGATGTCGAGACGGCGGCGACCCGGATCGGCGCCGCCGTGCGTCGTACCCCGGTCCTCCAGCTCGATCTGAGCGAGCACGGCATCGAGGCGGACGTGCAGCTCAAGCTCGAGCTGACTCAGCACACCGGATCGTTCAAGACCCGTGGTGCGTTGAATTCCGTGCTCTCGCTGCCTGCTCACGTGACCGGAGTCTGCGCAGCCTCCGGAGGCAACCATGCGGCTGCGGTCTCGTGGGCCGCCCGCCGGGCCGGGCTGCGTGCCGACGTCTTCGTCCCGGCGAACGCCACCCCGACCAAGCTCGACCGGATTCGAGCCTACGGGGGTCGGGTGCACCTGGTGGAGGGCTACGTCAGGGAGGCCATCCAGGCGTGTACGGCGTACTCCGTCGAGCACGATCTCCCGCTGCTTCATCCCTACGACACGTTCGAGACGGTCAGCGGCGCCGGGACCACGGGTCTGGAGATCCGGGAGCAGGTTCCGGGAGCCGACCTGGTGCTGGTGGGGTGCGGCGGGGGAGGTCTGTACGCCGGTCTGGCGATCGCGCTCGAAGGTAACGCCCGGGTGCAGCCGGTCGAGCCAGAGGCCTGCCCTGACCTCGCCGAGGCGCTGGCTGCGGGCCGGCCGGTGCCGGTCGAGGTGGGCGGCATCGCGGCCGACTCGCTCGGAGCGCCGTACCTCGGTGACATCGCCTACGCGGTCGCCTCCAAGCAGGCCGTCGTCCCGGCACTCGTCGATGAGGCGGCGATCCTTGCCGCCCGGCGGCTGCTGTGGGACTCGGTGCGGGTGCTCGCCGAGCCAGGTGCTTGCGTCGCGCTGGCGGCGGTGCTGACCGGGCGAGTCCCGGTCCAGGGTCAGGCCGTGGTCGTCGTCATCTCCGGCGGCAACAACGACTCCCTCCCTACCTGACCCCTTCGTTGAGTGCGCACTTGCTCATGGTTCAGTGCGCAGTTGCGAGGGGTTCAGTGCGCAGTTGCGAGGGGTTGAGTGCGCAGTTGCGAGGGGTTGAGTGCGCATTTGCTCATCGTTCAGTGCGCACTCAACCCCCACTAACTGCGCACTCAACAAGGGGGGTGGGGATTGTCACGATGCGGTGGCGTGGCCGGTCGCCGTACTGTGTCGAGCATGAGTCGAGCATGAGCAGCAACACCGAGTCCGGTCTCCCGTTCGAACCCGTCTATGGCCCGGACTCGCTGAAGGGCTGGGACCCCGAGGAACGCCTCGGGACGCCCGGCGCCTTCCCCTACACCCGCGGCGTCTATGAGTCGATGTACACCGGACGGCCGTGGACGATGCGTCAGTACGCCGGCTTCGGCGCCGCGGCGGAGTCCAACCAGCGCTACCACGAGCTGATCGAGCACGGCACCACCGGCCTGTCGGTCGCCTTCGACCTCCCGACCCAGATGGGTTACGACTCCGACTCCTCGATCGCGCACGGCGAGGTAGGAAAGGTCGGGGTGGCGATCGACTCGATCGAGGACATCCGGTTGTTGTTCGACGGCATCCCGCTCGACAAGGTGTCGACGTCGATGACGATCAACGCACCGGCGTCCCTGCTCATGCTGATGTACCAGCTCGTCGGCGAGGAGCAAGGTGTCAGCGCCGACGCACTGACCGGGACGATCCAGAACGACGTCCTCAAGGAGTACATCGCCCGCGGTACCTACATCTACCCGCCTCAGCAGTCGCTGCGCCTGATTACTGACATCTTCACGTACTGCCGGCAGGAGATGCCGCGCTGGAACACGATCTCCATCTCCGGCTACCACATGGCCGAAGCCGGAGCCACGCCAGCGCAGGAGATCGCGTTCACCTTGGCCAACGGGATCGAGTACGTCCGAGCCGCCATCGCCGCTGGTCAAGACGTCGACGACTTCGCTCCTCGGCTCGCCTTCTTCTTCGTCTCGCGCACGTCGCTGCTCGAAGAGGTGGCCAAGTTCCGGGCCGCCCGCCGGATCTGGGCACAGGTGATGCGCGACGAGTTCGCCGCCAAGAACCCGAAGTCCCTGATGCTGCGCTTCCACACCCAGACCGCGGGCGTGCAGCTCACCGCCCAGCAACCCGAGGTCAACCTGGTGCGGGTGGCCATCCAGGGCCTCGCGGCGGTCCTCGGTGGCACACAGTCGCTGCACACGAACTCCTTCGACGAAGCCATCGCGCTGCCGACGCAGAAGGCGGCCCGACTGGCACTGCGCACCCAGCAGGTCATCGCGTACGAGACCGACGTCACCAAGACCGTCGATCCGTTCGCCGGCTCGTACGCCGTGGAGTCCCTCACCGACGAGGTCGAGGAGGCCACCCGCAGCCTGATGACGGCGGTGGCGGACCGCGGAGGCGCGGTAGCCGCCATCGAGACCGGCTTTCAGAAGAACGAGATCGAGAAGTCGGCATACCGGATCTCGCAGGAGATCGACAGTGGCGAGCGCACCGTCGTCGGCGTCAACCGCTTCGCCCTGGACATCGAGGACCCCTACGAGCCGCTGCGGGTCGATCCGGCGATCGAGGCCCAGCAGGCGGAGCGACTCGCCCGGTTGCGGACCACCCGCAACAACGACGAGGTGCAACGACAGCTCGACGCCCTTCGAGCGGCCGCAGCAGGGACCGACAACGTGCTGGTCCCGATGAAGGCGGCGCTCGCGGCACGTGGCACGGTGGGCGAGGTCTGCAACGCGCTCCGAGAGACCTGGGGGGTCTACCAGCCGCCGGACGCCTTCTAGCACCACCTCGCACACGCCCCGCACACGCCCCGCACACGCCCCGCAGCCGGTCCGCAGCCGGCCCGTACCCGGCGTACGCCCGGCGCACGCCCGCGCAAGGGGAAGTGTCACCTCACCACAGCCGCGTAGACACCGGGGTGTCACACTTACCGGCGTGGTGAGTCCTGCCGTGCACGACGAGATCGCTCGTCTGGCCAAGTCCGTCGACGCCGAGCTGGTCGAGCTCCGCCGTGACCTCCACCGCCATCCCGAGCTCGGTCGACGCGAGACGCGTACCACGGCGGCGATCGTCGAACGGCTCTCGGCAGCCGGTCTGGAGCCGCGGGTGCTCACCTCGGGAACCGGAGTCATCTGCGACATTCGAGGCGATCTGGGCGAGCCGCCCACGATCGGCTTCCGGGGGGACATCGATGCGCTGCCCCTCACCGACGTCAAGGACGTGCCGTACCGCTCGACCATCGACGGGGCCTGCCACGCTTGCGGGCACGACGCGCACACCGCCATCGTCGTCGGTACCGCGCTGGTGCTCGCCGAGCTGGCCCGCAGCGGCGCGCTGACGCGGTCGGTGCGGTTGATCTTCCAGCCGGCCGAGGAGATCACCCCGGGCGGGGCGCTGGACGTCATCGCCGACGGAGCCACCCAGGGTCTGTACCAGGTCTTCGCGCTGCACTGCGATCCCAAGCTGGAAGTCGGCAAGGTCGGCTTCCGGACAGGCCCGATCACCGCCGGCGCGGACCGGATCTGCGTCAGCATGCGTGGTCCGGGTGGGCACACCGCTCGGCCGCACCTGACAGCCGACCTGGTCTACGCCCTGGGCGCGGTGGTGACCGAGCTTCCGGCGCTGCTGTCCCGTTTGGCGGACCCGCGGTCGGGACTCAGCGTGGTGTGGGGACAGGTCCACGCGGGGTCGGCGGCCAACGCCATCCCGCAGCAAGGATTCGCCGAAGGCACCATCCGCTGCCTGGACGCCCGGGTCTGGGAGTCCGCTCACGAGGTCGTGCCGGATCTGGTCCGCCAGCTTGCCGCGCCGTACGGCGTTGACGTCGACATCGACATGCACACGAGTGTGCCGCCGTGCGTCAACGACGAGGTGCAGACCGCGTTCCTGCGTTCGGTGGCGGTCGACACCTTCGGTGTTGATGGGGTTGCCGGGACGGACCAGAGCCTGGGTGGGGAAGATTTCGCCTGGATCCTCGGACGTACGCCGGGGGCGTTGGCGCGTCTCGGCGTACGCAGTCCCGAAGTTGCCGACGCCGGCGACCTCCATCAGGGAGGTTTTGACATAGACGAGGCTGCCCTCGGCGTGGGGGTGCGGCTGTTTTGTGCCGCTGCGGTGACTCCGTCCCCGAGGTAGCGCACGGTTAGGTCACAAACAGGTATCGACGCCTCCCGAACACCGCTGGCGCACGTGCGAAATCCCAAGAGGGGTTTATGATCTGCCGCGATGCGTGCCGAAATATCTCGAGCACGCCGGGTGGAAGGAGTCGTCTTGCGTCGTACGACCAAGATCGCGGTAGTTTTTGCAGCTACCACTCTCGCCTTGGCCGGGTGCGCCAAGGACGACAAGAAGTCTGACAGCACGGGGTCCAGTAGCAACGCCGCCCTCGACTGCAAGAGCGTCAGCGGTGACGGGCCCAAGGTCGGATTGGCGTACGACGTGGGTGGACAAGGGGACAACTCGTTCAACGACGCGGCCGCGGCAGGCCTGGCCAAGGCCGTCAAGGACATGAGCGCCAGCTGCACCGAGGGTGAGGCGCAAGACGGTGAGCCCGAGTCGGCCCGTGAGGACCGGCTTCGTCAGATGGCCGACGGAGGCTACAACCCGGTCATCGCCGTCGGCTTCGCCTACAGCGACGCGATCGACGCGGTGGCGCCGGACTACCCGGACATCGCCTTCGCCGTCGTGGACGGCTTCGACCCGACGGCCGACGCGACCAACGACAACGTCGCCTACCTCGGCTTCGCCGAGAACGAAGGCTCCTTCCTGGTGGGTGTCGCTGCAGCGGAGACCAGCAAGTCCGGCGAGATTGGCTTCGTCGGTGGTGTGCACAACGACCTGATCAAGAAGTTCGAGGCCGGCTACACGGCGGGAGCCAAGGCCGTGAACCCCGACATCAACGTCGACGTCAAGTACATCGAGGAGTCGGACCTGTCCGGCTTCGCTGACCCAGCGGGTGGCAAGGCCGCCGCGACCGGCCTGTACGACAAGGGTGCGGACGTCGTCTACCAGGCAGCCGGTGGATCCGGGTCGGGCGTCTTCGACGCCGCGGTCGAGGCCGGCGACGGCATGTGGGCGATCGGCGTGGACTCCGACCAGTACCTGTCAGCCTCTGCGGACCAGAAGCCGCACATCCTGACGTCGATGCTCAAGCGGGTCGACACCGCGACGTACGACATGATCAGCTCGGTCAAGGACGGCAAGCCCCTGGTGAGCTACCAGACGTACGACCTGGCCTCCGACGGCGTCGGCTACGCCACGTCCGGTGACTTCCTGAGCCAGAGCGTTCAGGACGACATCAACGGGTACGCGGACCAGATCAAGAGCGGCGACATCAAGGTGCCGACGGCCCCGTGATGCCTTCCGGTATCTGAGCCCTTCGGCCTGACCTGGGCAAGATCCGGAGACACGACAACAGCGCCCACGGGCCCGGGACTTCGCGGTAGCGTTCGTCCCGGGCCCGTGGCGTGCTGGTGGCGCTGCGATTCCAAGGGACCGTCTGCGCTGAGCCTCATCGACCCGACAACTGTCTCCAGGAGAGTCCATGACCGCTCCGACTGCCAGTAAGGCGACCGATGTCGCCGTCTTGACCGAGGGAGTCGGCAAACGGTTCCCGGGAGTGGTCGCCAACCATGACGTCGACATCTCCATCCGCGCCGGGACCGTGCACGCGCTGATCGGAGAGAACGGCGCAGGCAAGTCGACGTTGATGAAGATCCTGTACGGCGTGCAGAAGCCGGACGACGGCAGCGTGACCATCAACGGGGAACAGGTCAGCTTCGGCTCACCGACCGACGCGATCGCGCACGGGATCGGCATGGTCTTCCAGCACTTCATGCTGGCCGACAACCTGACGGTGATGGAGAACGTCGTGCTCGGCGCCGAACGCCTGCACGGGATCGGGGACGGCGCTCGACAGGTGCTCGAGGACCTGTCGAGCAAGTACGGCTTCGGGATCGAACCGGACGCCCTGGTCGAGGACCTCGGCGTGGGTGACCGTCAGCGGGTCGAGATCCTCAAGGTTCTCTACCGCGGAGCCAAGATCATCATCTTGGACGAGCCGACCGCCGTTCTCGTCCCGCAGGAGGTCGACGCGTTGTTCGCGAACCTGCGCGGGCTGCGCGACGAGGGCCACACGATCCTCTTCATCTCTCACAAGCTCGACGAGGTGCTCGACATCGCCGACGACATTACCGTGATGCGTCGAGGCACGACCGTCGGTGAGGCGAAGCCCGACGCGATCACCAAGCACGAGCTCGCAGAACTGATGGTGGGCTCTGAGCTGCCGTCGCCTGCGACCGAGGAGTCCACGGTGACCGACGTGGTCCAGCTGTCGCTGGCTGACGTCACCTTGACCAACGAGCGGGGCCGCGACCTGTTGGCCGACATCAGCTTCGACATCCATCGTGGTGAGGTGCTCGGCATCGCCGGTGTGGAGGGCAACGGCCAGGCCGAGCTCGTCGAGACCGTGATGGGGATGCGCAAGCCGACGAGAGGTCGCATCCGGATGGGCGAGGAGGACATGACGTCCTGGTCGACGCGCAAGCGCCGTGAGTCAGGCATCGGCTACATCCCCGAGGACCGGCAACGACACGGGCTCCTGCTCGACTCGCCGCTGTGGGAGAACAGGATCCTCGGACACCAGACCCGTGAGCCCTCTGTGCGCGGCCCTTGGATCGCGAAGGGGCCGGCGCGCGACGACACCGATCGGATCGTCAAGGCCTACGACGTCCGGACGCCGAGCATCGACACACCGTCTCGGGCGCTGTCCGGTGGCAATCAGCAGAAGTTGATCGTTGGACGGGAGATGAGCGGCGAACCCGTGCTGCTGATCGCGTCCCACCCGACCCGCGGAGTCGACGTCGGAGCGCAGGCCGCCATCTGGGAGCACATCAAGAAGGCCAGGCGGACAGGTCTGGCCGTGCTGTTGATCTCTGCGGACCTCGACGAGCTGATCGGCCTTTCCGACCGGATCGAGGTGATCCTGCGCGGGCGGCTGGTCGGTGAGTTCGATCCGCAGGACGTCACGCCCCAGGCCCTCGGGTCCGCGATGACCGGTGGCGGGGCCGAGGTGGCGTCGTGACGCTGCTACGCCGGATCGGCACGGCGCTGCTGGCCCCGGTCGGCGCGATCGTGGTCGCGATGATCATCACGTCCGTGGTCATCTCGGCGTCCGGGAGCTCGGCGGGCGACTTCTGGTCCATCATCTTCAGCCAGCCGTCCAGCCGCGCGATCGTCAACATCATCAACCAGACGTCGTTGATCTACATCTCCGCGCTGGCCGCGGCGATCGGCTTCCGGATGAACCTCTTCAACATCGGCGTCGAGGGACAGTACACATTGGCGTCGTACGTGGCGGCCACGTTGGCCGGCGCCGCCGTGTTCAGCGGCATCCTGAACATCGTCATCCCGCTCATCGTCGCCGTCCTGGTGGGTGCGGCGTGGGCCGGCATCGCCGGTCTGCTCAAGGTGACGCGAGGGGTGAGCGAGGTCATCTCGACGATCATGCTGAACGCGATCGCCGTGACGCTGGTCGGCTACCTGCTCAACAAGTACGGCGTGCACGAGGGCAACGGCGTCCGCAGCAAGGTCATCGACGCCGGCAGCCAGCTGAAAGGCTGGTACTTCTTCGACCGCCCCGACGGTCCGGTCTGGACGCTGTCCGTGCTCGCGATCTTCCTGGGTGTCGGGTTCTGGGTCTTGCTGAACAAGACGCGCTTCGGCTTCGACCTGCGGGCGACCGGGATGTCGCAGTCGGCAGCGATCGCCAGCGGGGTGAACGTGAAGAAGATGGTGATCGTCTCGATGCTCCTGTCCGGTGGGATCGCGGGCCTGATCTGGATGCCGTCGTTCTACGGCAGCGGGCACTCCTACGGCACGGCGTTCCAGGCCGGTCTCGGCTTCACCGGGATCGCTGTCGCGCTGCTGGGTCGCAACCAACCGGTCGGCATCGTGTTCGGTGCTGCGCTGTTCGCGTTCCTCAACGAGCAGAGCAACCGGCTCACGCTCGAGACCGACATCTCTGTGAACGTCGTGCAGATCACCCAAGGCACGATCGTGCTCGCAGTGGTGGTCGCCTACGAGGTCGTACGCCGGCTGACCGCCCAGCGAGAGCAACGCAACGTCGCCCAGAAGCTCGATGCGCAAGGGCCCCGTGAGACGGAGGAGGTGACGGCATGAGCACCATGACGAAGCCGCCGGAGGCACCCGGGCCGAGCACGCCAGCACGGATGATGCGTGCCCGGCAGTTCAGCCGACTGTGGCTGCTGCTGAGCATCGGGGCGATCGTGATGGTCTCCCTGGTGCGGGTGATCACCGACGCCAACGGGCTGACCTCGACCGGCACGATCCGGGCCGCCATGATCGCCACCTGCCCGATCCTGATGGCGGGGATCGGTGGTCTGTGGAGCGAGCGCGCCGGTGTCGTCAACATCGGGCTGGAGGGTCAGATGATCCTCGGGACCTGGGGTGCGGGGTACTTCACCTACTTCTACGGACCGTGGATCGGAATCCTGGGAGCGGCATTGCTGGGGGCGGTCGGTGGTCTGCTGCACGCATTGGCGACGGTGACGTTCGGCGTCGATCACATCGTCTCCGGTGTCGCCATCAACATCATCGGGCTGGGCGCCTCGAAGTTCCTCGCCGAGGCCTACTTCAAGGATCTCGAGGGCGGCGGCATCAAGCAGCTCACCGGGCTCGACACCCCTACCCGGATCACGGTCCCGGGGCTGTCGGACGCAGCGACAAGCATCGCCGGCCACCACTGGTTCGTCGTGTCGGACGTTGCGTCGTTCGTCGCAGCGCTGACCACGTCGGTCTCGGCGTACACCGTGCTTGCAGCGATTCTCGTGGTGGCGTCCGCCTGGATCTTGTGGCGTACGTCGTTCGGGCTGAGACTGCGCTCGTGTGGCGAGAACCCCGCCGCCACGGAGAGCCTGGGCGTCAACGTCTATCTGTACAAGTACGCAGCGGTGACCACCTCTGGCGCCTTGGCAGGTCTCGGTGGCGGGTATCTGGCGCTGGTCTCCTCCAGCGGCTTCACCACCGGCCAGACCAACGGTCGCGGCTACATCGGCCTGGCTGCGATGATCTTCGGCAACTGGCGACCAGGTGGCACGACGGCCGGGGCCCTGCTCTTCGGTTACACCGACAGCCTTCAGCTGCGTGACTCCTCCTCGGTGCACGCGCTGCTGCTCGTTGTGGCCATCGGGCTGTTGGCCGTGGCGGTGCTCCGACTGGTCCAGAAGAAGACTGTCGCTGCCGGCGCGCTCGCGCTGATCGGCGCGGCCTTCCTGCTCTGGTACCTGACGACGGACGAGGTGCCCCGGGAGTTCGCGGGCATGACGCCGTACGTCGCCACGTTGCTGGTACTCGCCCTGGCCGCCCAACGACTCCGAATGCCTGCGGCCGACGGAATGCGGTATCGACGGGGTCAGTCGATCTGATGGCGCATCCTGACGCTGCGGTGGACTGGGCGGCGCTCACGCAGGCGGCCACCGAGGTGATGGCCGGCGCGTACGCGCCGTACTCGGACTTTCAGGTCGGTGCCGCCGGCCTGGTCGACGACGGTCGTGTGGTGGTCGGGTGCAATGTCGAGAACGCGGCCTACGGCGTGGCGCTGTGCGCAGAGTGCGGTATGGTCTCGGCCCTGCACGCGAGCGGAGGCGGCCGCCTGGTCGCCGTCGTCTGTGTGGACAAGCACGGCCACGTGCTGATGCCGTGCGGCCGCTGCCGCCAGCTGCTGTGGGAGAACGGCGGGGCCGACTGCCTGCTGCTGACGGTGAATGGTGTCAAGGACCTGCGCGAGGTGCTTCCGGACGCGTTCGGTCCTGACGATCTCGCGCGGTGAACACCGTGAGCGGTACGAGCGGTACGAGCGGTACGAGCGGGAGGCGAGTGAGCCGGCTGGACCTCGATGACCCGGCCGTCGTCGCCGACCCGTACCCGTCCTTCCATGCCGAGCAGGCCCGGGGACCGGTCTGCTGGCACGAACCGAGCTCGACGTGGCTGGTCACCGAGCACGCGGCGTGCAGCCAGGCGCTACGAGATCGGCGGCTGGGTCGGATCTGGCAGGACAAGCAGCCCGGTGAGGTGTTCGAGCCGTTCAACCTGCTGCATCGCAACCAGATGATGGAGAACGAGCCGCCCAATCACACGCGGCTGCGGCGCAAGGTCTCCGCCGCGTTCGCGAGGGGGCACGTCGAGCGGATGCGGCCGCGGGTCATCGAGCTGGGGAGGCGGCTGCTGGACGAGATCGAGACAGACACGTTCGACGTACTGGCCGACTTCGCCGAGCCGCTGCCCGTGCTGGTCATCGCCGAGCTGCTCGGTGCGCCAACGTCCGACATCGGTCGACTGCGCTCGTGGTCGCAGGCGATCGTGCGGATGTACGAGCCGATGATCGGGGCTGAGGTGCAGGACCACGCGCTGCACGCGAGCGCGGACTTCGCCGCCTACATGCGCGACCTGATCGAGTCCCGTCGGTCACTGCTCGGCGACGATCTGCTCAGCGACTTGTTGCGGGCGCAGGACGGCGACGATGGGCTTACCGACGACGAGGTGCTGGCGTCCGCGATCCTCCTGCTCAACGCCGGCCACGAGGCGTCGGTCAACGTCTTCGGCAACGGTCTGGTCGCGTTGCTGCGCCATCCGGCCCAGTGGCAGCGGGTCCAGGACGGTGATGTTACGGCTCCGGTCGCGGTCGAGGAGCTGCTGCGCTACGACTCCGCGCTACAGCTGTTCGAGCGCACCGCGACCGCCGACGTCGAGCTGGCTGACGTCGTGGTGGCAGAGGGCGAGAAGGTGGCGGTGCTGCTGGGTGCGGCCAACCGCGACCCGGCCGTCTTCGACGAACCGGACGCGTTGGACGTCGGCCGTGACCCGAATCCACACCTGGCGTTCGGTGCGGGCGTCCACTTCTGCCTCGGCGCGCCGTTGGCCCGCGTGGAGCTCGCGGAGTCGCTGGGCCTGCTCGCATCGGCGTACCCAGATCTGGAGCTCGCGGCCGAACCGGTGCGGAGACCGACCTTCGTGCTGCGCGGGTACGCCGCCGTCCCGGTCTCCGGACAGCGGGTGCGGCCAGTAGCGTGACACCTCGACGACGCGAGGCACGGGTTGCCAGGGAATCGACGAGCATGGAGTGTGCGGGATGAGTGAGACGTTCGACGCCGTGGACGTCATCGTGGCGAAACGCGGCAAGCTGGAGCTGAGCGACGGGCAGATCGACTGGGTCGTCGACGCATACACCCGCGGCGCCGTCGCCGACGAACAGATGTCGTCTCTCGCGATGGCGATCTTGCTCAACGGGATGAACCGCCGTGAGACCAGCCGATGGACGCACGCGATGATCGCTAGCGGAGAGCGGATGGACTTCTCCTCCCTGTCGCGGCCGACGTCGGACAAGCACTCGACCGGCGGCGTCGGTGACAAGATCACGCTGCCGCTGGCTCCGCTGGTTGCTGCCTGCGGCGTCGCCGTGCCTCAGCTTTCGGGGCGGGGACTGGGCCACACCGGAGGCACGCTCGACAAACTCGAGTCGATCCCCGGTTGGAACTGCGACCTGACCTACGAGGCGATGATGGCCCAGCTCGAGCAGGTCGGCGCCGTGATCTGCGCGGCTGGCTCAAGTCTCGCCCCGGCCGACAAGAAGCTGTACGCGTTGCGTGACGTGACCGGCACCGTCGAGGCGATCCCACTCATCGCGAGCTCGATCATGAGCAAGAAGATCGCGGAGGGGACCGGCGCCCTGGTGCTGGACGTCAAAGTCGGTAGCGGCGCCTTCATGAAGGACCTCGGCGACGCCCGCGAGCTGGCGCGGACCATGGTCGACCTCGGCACCGACGCCGGCGTGAAGACCGTTGCGCTGTTGACGGACATGAGTACGCCGCTCGGCCTCACCGCAGGCAATGCCATCGAGGTGCAGGAGTCGATCGACGTGCTCGCGGGTGGTGGCCCGGCCGACGTGGTCGAGCTGACGCTGGCGCTGGCCCGAGAGATGTTGGCCGCCGCCGGGCAGACCGACGTCGACCCGGCGGACAAGCTGGCCGATGGTTCGGCGATGGACGTGTGGCGCGCGATGATCACCGCCCAGGGCGGTGACGTCGACGCCGAGCTGCCGGTGGCGAGGGAGAGCCACCAGGTCAGGTGCCCGTCCTCCGGAGTGCTCACTCGGGTGGACGCACTGGCCGTCGGGACCGCGGCTTGGAGGCTGGGGGCGGGACGGGCTCGCAAGGAGGACCCGGTGCAGGCCGGCGCCGGCGTCGTCCTCCACGCCAAACCCGGCGACCGGGTGGAATCAGGTCAGGCGCTGATGACGTTGCTCAGCGACGACCCCGACCGGTTCGCGCGCGCCGAGCAGACCCTGGAAGCCGCTTTCGACATCGAGTCCAGCGCCGAGTCCAGCGCCGAGTCCAGCGCCGAGTCCAGCGCCGAGTCCAGCGCCGTGTCCAGCGTCGAGTCCAGCGCCGAGTCCAGCGCCGAGTCCACCGCCGACCCCACCTCCGGCGAGCGGGCCACCCACGTCGGTAGCGCCGGACGCGCGCTCATCCTCGACCGCCTCACCTGACCTTCCCCTCACTCTTCCCGCCCCCTCACCCTCCCGCCCCCTCCCCTGACCCTCCCCTCCCGCCCCGCAATTCGCGGAAGTGGGGCGGGGCGTATCCGGGGGTGAAGGCGCGGGAACGCAGGGAACTGCGGGGGGAACGCGGGGGAACGGCCCAACTGGTCGGTCGGCGAGCAGGGTAAGGGTCTGGGCGACCAGGGCGGGCTTCGGCGCGAGGTCCCCGGACGGGGTTCGGATCTCTACCGTCACCGACAGCGCAACCTGGATGCCCGATCGCACCTTCGTCACCGCGGCGACCTCGACGCCGGCCCGGACCGAGCTGTCGACGGGCACCGGCAACGGAAAGCGCACCTTGTCCGATCCGTAGTTGATCTTGACCGGCCAGCCGGCGTAGTCCACCAGCGAGCCCACCAGCACCGGTACCAACGACAGCGTGAGGTATCCGTGAGCGACCGTCGAACCGAACGGTCCGGACGCGGCGCGCTGCGGGTCGACGTGGATCCACTGGTGGTCGCCGGTGGCCTCGGCGAAGGCGTCGATCCGGGCCTGGTCCACCAACACCCAGTCGCTGTGACCGAGGTGGTCACCCACGGCGGCTGTCAGCTCGTCGTGCGTACGGAAGACGCGCGGCCCACGCCCGGCACTCTCGTCTCCAAGGCCTCCGGCGTCTCCAAGGCCCCCGGCGTCTCCCGGGCCTCCGGCGCCTCCCCGGCCTCCGGCGCCTCCCGGGCCTCCGGCAGCTGCCGGGTCAGCCACGAGGACCGCCGGCGACGTACAGCACCTGGCCGGTCACGAAGGACGCGCCGTCACTGACGAAGAAGGACACGGCGTGCGCGATGTCGGCAGGCTGCCCGACCCGAGGGACCGGCGTCTCGGCAGCGCGAGCAGCCTGGAAGTCCTCGAAGCTGACTCCGATCCGCTCTGCGGTGATCCTGGTCATCTCGGTGACGATGAAGCCGGGTGCGATGGCGTTCGCGGTGACCCCGAACTTGCCGAGCTCGATGGCCAACGTCTTGGTGAAACCTTGCATGCCGGCCTTCGCCGCGGCGTAGTTGGCCTGGCCGCGGTTACCGAGCGCAGAGGTGCTCGACAGGTTGACGATCCGACCCCAGCCAGCCTTGGTCATGTGGGCCTGGGTGGTCTTGCTCATCAAGAAGGCGCCGCGCAGGTGTACGCCCAGGACCGCGTCCCACTCGTCGACAGTCATCTTGAACAGCAGGTTGTCGCGGGTGATACCGGCATTGTTGACCAGGACCACCGGCGGCCCCAGCTCGTCGGCCAGGCGTGCCACAGCCGACTGAACCCCGGCCTCGTCGCTGACGTCGACTCCCACGGCGAGGGCACGCCCGCCCGCTGCGGTGACCGAGTCCACCGTATCGGCGCACGCAGCCTCGTCCAGATCGAGCACTGCCACGGCGAATCCGTCCTCGCCGAGTCGCTGCGCGACGGCGGCGCCGATGCCACGGGCCGCGCCGGTGACGATGGCGACACGCTGGTTGCTGGGATCCATGGAAGGCCTTTCGAGGAGCGGCGGTCCGACTCTGGGAGGATAACTGCATGCATCAGGCCAGCGACCAGCGCTTCATCGCCGCCCCCAAGGCTCTCCTGCACGACCACCTCGACGGCGGCCTGCGACCCGAGACCGTCCTGGACATCGCCGGCCAGGTCGGCCACGAGCTTCCGGCTTCGACACCCGACGAGCTCGACCGGTGGTTCGTCGACTCCGCGAACTCAGGGACCCTGGTCCGCTACCTCGAGACGTTCGACCACACTGTCGCGGTCATGCAGCGCGCCGAGGACCTCCGGAGGGTCGCCACCGAGTGCGCGGAGGACCTTGCCGCCGATGGCGTGGTGTACGCCGAGGTGCGCTACGCGCCCGAGCAGCACCTCGATGCCGGGCTGACCCTCGATCAGGTCGTGACGGCCGTCCGGGAAGGCTTCGAGGAGGGTGCTGCTCGCGCCGAGGCCGGGGGGCAGCGCATCGTGATCAGCCAGCTCGTCACGGCCCTGCGTCAGGCGGCCAACTCCCGTGAGATCGCCGAGCTCGCGGTACGACACCGCGACGCCGGGGTATCCGGGTTCGACATCGCCGGCGCCGAGATCGGGTTTCCGCCGACCCGGCACCTGAACTCCTTCGAGTACCTGCAGCGCGAGAACGCCCACTTCACCATCCACGCCGGAGAGGCATTCGGGCTGCCGTCGATCTGGGAGGCGCTGCAGTGGTGCGGGGCCGAGCGGCTCGGGCACGGCGTCCGGATCGTCGACGACATCGACACCTCCGGCCGCGAGCCGGTGCTGGGACGCCTGTCGTCGTACGTCCGCGACCGTCGCGTGCCCCTGGAGATGTGTCCCTCATCCAACCTCCAGACCGGTGCGGCCACGTCGATCGCGGAGCACCCGATCGGCGTACTGACGGCGATGCGGTTCCGGGTCACGGTCAACACTGACAACCGCCTGATGAGCGGCACCACGATGAGCCATGAAATGGAGCTGCTGTCGCAGGCGTTCGACTACGACCTCGACGATCTTCGCTGGTTCACCATCAACGCGATGAAGAGTGCCTTTCTGCCCTTCGACGAGCGGCTCGCGCTGATCGACGACGTGATCAAGCCCGGGTACGCCGCGATGGCAGCCACGTCGTCCTAGGCTCACTCGGACGCGCGGATGGCGGCAGTGATGGTGGCTCCGGCTTCGCGTGGCGTCATCGCTACGCAGCCCTTGGCCACCAGCGCCGCCACGATCTCCGGCTCCCGGCGAGCCAGCCACCACCCGCGCCGAAGCAGTACCAGTGGCGGCTTGCGGTGCTCGCGCAGGTCACGGACCAGCCGTAGGACGAAGGTGATCCACCGAGAGCGGCGTACGCAGATCGCCTGGCGCAGCAGGCCCTCGGTCCGGCAAGCGGTGATCAGCTCGGCCGCGAAGATCCCCTCGGCCACGAAGCACGCCGCGGCCCGCGCATCGACGACGCGCTGACCGCTGCGTCCATTGGCGCTGATGTCATAGACCGGCGCGTTCGTCGTCCCCGCGAAACACAGCTCGCGGATTCCGCCGAGCGCGTCGGCCGCGCTCCACGCCACCGCGTCATCCCAGTCCACGGCTCCGCTCGCGAAGCGGGGCAGGCTCGGATCGTCGCCGCTCTTGTAGTAGTCGTCCAGGGCGAGGATCGGCAGGCCCAGGCGGGACGCGAGCCGCGTCTTGCCCGCGCCAGACGGCCCCGCCAGCAGCACGACGCGACGGTGGAGAGCAGGCACGCGCGACATTCTGCCCGGTTTCCGAGAACCAGACGGGCCGGGCGTGCGTCTCATCGGGTGATGCGAGGTGGACGGGGGTCTCCTCGCATCTGGCCTAGGGTCAGGGGGGATACCGGAACGGGGAGCAGGCATGCAGCGGTCCTGGATCGTCACCGCAGCGGTGATCGTGGTGTCCGGGCTGCTCGGGGTCGGTGCAGGAGTGACCACCGCGCTGGTGGCGAAGTCGGGGGAGCCGAAGACCCCGACCGGCCCCGGCGCGACCAGCACGACGTCCGACTCCCCACGGAATCCCCGAGCGGCCCCGGTGGACGCGCTGTACTACGTCGACGGCACGATCCGCGACGGCCAGACGGAAGTGGCGTACCAGCCGCGCTTCCAGGCCAGCGTGGCCAACTTGTCCCGGACCGCGTCCGGCTGGGTCGTCAGGGAGCGGTTCGGGCAGGACGGCACCCGACTCGTCTTGGTCGACCGAGCGGGCGACAGCACACGGGTCGACGTCAAGGACCCGCAGTGGTACGACGTCTCGCCCCAGGGCAACGCGGTTGCCGTGCCGGCGAACGACGATCCCCGTCGGATCGAGTTCGTCGATCCCGCTGACGGATCGCTCCTGTCCACGCTCACCCCTACGGTCGACGGTCAGGTCGTCAAGGCACTGTTCACCGGCTCGGGCCATGACCTGGTCGTGCTCGGTGACAGCGCCGGGTCGCGAAGGTCGACGTTGGTCCGCTACGAGGCGGGCAGCGACAGTTTTCAGTCGCTACGGCCACCGCCCGGCGCGGCTGCCAGGATGGTCGCTGTCGACGCCTCGGGCACCAGGTTGTTGATGGCGTACACGCTCGGGAGCCGCGAGTGTGTGGCGCTCC
This sequence comes from Propionibacteriales bacterium, assembly GCA_038259225.1. Classification (GTDB taxonomy): domain Bacteria; phylum Actinomycetota; class Actinomycetes; order Propionibacteriales; family Nocardioidaceae; genus JANLYC01. The sequence goes on along the minus strand of JBBSPA010000001.1, from coordinate 22,386 downwards.
TCGATCTGGATCGCAACGCGGCTCCGCTCTGGAAGTCGTGCGACTATCGGCCGCTGGGCATCGCCGGAGTGAGCCCGGACGGCTCCAGGGTGGCTCTGGCGTCGGCGTCTGCCGACCGTGGAACGGTGACGGAGCTCAGCATCGTGGACGCGGACACCGGCGCCAAGACCGGTGCGGTGCGGATCTCGTCGGGGTTCCGACTGATCGACATGACGTGGGCAGACGCCACACACGTGGTCGTCCAGGGCGCCAACGACGCGTTCACCACCGACACGATCGACATCTGCTCGATCAAACGGGGGTGTCACAGCGTTCCCGGTGCGGGGCCGGACGATCCCGCCGAGGACGTCGCGCCGGGGGACTGAGTGCGGCCAGTGAGTGGCAGAGCTTGTCGACACCCGGGGGTTCTCGAGGCTCAACCGTCGGGCTGCTCCTTACTCCGTGATCCGCAAGAGCGGACGCAGATACTGCCGGGCGTGATGGATCCGCGACTTCACGGTCCCGAGCGGCTGGCCGAGCTGCCGGGCGATGTCGGCGTAGTCGAGCTGGGCGATGTCGCGCAGCACGAGCGGTTCGACGAGCTCGGGTCGCGAGGACTCCAGCGCCTCCAGGGCCTCGAGCAGGTCGATCCGGCTGCCGGCGATCACCGACGTCGTACGAGGGTCGGCGTGCGTGGGCAGCTCGTCGACGGTGTGCTCGACCGAGCGGCGCTTCAACGACCGGTACGTCGTCCGGGCCGAGTTGCCCGCGACCGTGAACAGCCACGTGGTGAACTTGCTGCTACCGCGAAAGGTGTCGATCTTGGTGGAAACCCGCAGCAGCGCGTCCTGGCACGCTTCCTCGGCGTCCTGCTTGCACGGCAGCATCCGAGCGCAGATCCGCATCACGCGGGGTTCGATCACCGTGAGCAGCTGATTCAGGGCCGCGGTGTCTCCGGCTGCGGCGCGCGACGCCAGGACCTCGAGCTCATCAGTCTCGGTGCCGTCGTAGGCCATCGAGTCGACTCCGTCCCCCGGTGCTGGCGTCCTGGTGCGTGCTGGTGCCCGGTCGGGCCGGACAGTCCTGCACAATACCGGTGTGCCGATCCCCGAGAACCTGGGCCGACTTCGCCGGGTCCAGCGACTCGGCTCGGGTGGGTTCGCCAGCGTCTGGCTCTACCGCGACGACGACCTGGACTCCCTGGTCGCGGTCAAGGCGCTGGCGGACAACTGGTCACATCGCGCCGACATCCGCGAGCGCTTTCTCGACGAGGCGCGAATCCTCCGACGTGCAGACTCCGACTATGTCGTGCGGGTCCACGACATCGGTGTGACCGAGGACGACATCCCCTACTTCGTGATGACCTACGCCGACCGCGGCACGGTCGCGGACCTGCTGAACGGGGATCAGCCGGTCGCCCCCGCTCAGGTCGTGCAGATCATCGAACAGACGGCTCGGGGACTGGCCGTCATCCACGGGCAGGGTGTCGTCCACCGCGACGTCAAACCCCAGAACCTGCTGCTCAGCTCGGTTGGTGCAGACGGCACGAAAGTGCTGGTTGCGGATCTCGGAGTCGCAAAGGCCCTGCTGCACGCGACGGGCATCACCCAGGTCGTCGGCACTCCGGCGTACATGGCTCCTGAACAGGTGCACATGGAGACCTCCCTCGACGAGCGCGCTGACGTGCACGCGCTGGGAGCCGTGGCCTACCACCTGCTGACGGGTCGTCCTGCCCGTACCGGTGATATGGCGGCGCTGATGCGCGCTGAGCTTCCGCCACGACCGAGCGAGGTCGCAGGGCTTCCGGCGGCGTACGACGGGGTGTTGCTCCGCGCCGTTCATCCCGATCGCGACGAGCGGTGGCGGGACACGCTGACGTTCGCTGCCGCGCTGCGCCAGGCGTACGAGGATCCGTCGATCGTCTCGGAGATCCCGGTACAGACGTCTCGGTCGGAGCGGAGCGGACCGGTGGCGCAGGAGCAGACAGTACGCGGCGGCGGTGGCCCGCTCGGCGTGACCTGGCTGATCTGGCTGGTGGCGTTGGTCGTGATGGCCGGCGGCTTCGTCCTCGGTCTCCGCCTCGTCCCTTGACCGACTTGTCAGGGTCACTGCTGGGTCCTCGCCTCTGTGGAGGCTCGCCTCACTGCACCCTGACAACTCGGTCAGGAGGGCAGGGCGAGGGTCCAGCTCTGGCCGTGGTCGGCGAAACCGAGCGACTCGTACAGGGCGCGGGCCGTGGTGTTGCTGTGGCTGACGACCAGGGTCATCGAGGCGAGACCGGCGCGTTCGGCGGCTGTCAGCGACGCGACCAGCAGGGCCCGGCCGACACCCTTGACGGGCGAGGCTGGATCGCGGAAGAGGTCGAGCAGCCACGGTCCTCCGTCGGGCGCGACGCCGGGACGCTCGACGATCAGCGCTGCGCCGATGACGGCGTGGTCCAGGATCGCGACCTGCGACACGTCGAGGAAAGGCCCGAGCACGTCGTCCTGCGCCACCAGTTGCAGGCCGCGGATCGCGTGCTCCACGGACGCGTAGCGGTGGTCGGGGTGTCCAGGCGGGTAGGCGGTCATCAGCAGCGGCCCGATCCGCTGGGCCTGCCGAAGCAGCTGCTGCGCCGTGAGCCGGTGGGTGCGGACGTGATCAGGGGTCGGCGTACGCCGGAGGTCGTCGAGTCCGGCCAAGTCGTGCGACATCACGTGCGCGTGGCGAAGGGTCTCGGCGCCGGCGTCCCCGAACGCCGCCACGAGCTCTCGATCCGACGTGGAGACGGCATGGCCGGGCAGCCGGCGCAACGCCTCGGCGACCGCATCCGCCACGGGTATGTCGTCCGGGCGCCACACGCCGTCGGCCCAAGGCCGGCCGTCCTGCGGGTCCCCCGACAGGCTGTAGACCAGCAGCGTCCTCCCGTCGTCGCCGACGAGCGGAGTCCGGTCCGGCCAGTGGGCGAAGGGATCGGTCACGCCGCCTCCTGCCCAACGTCCCGCCGACGGGTCGTCGCGGCAACCACGGTGCAGGACGTTGTCGGGGTCAAGGCGTCAGATCCCGATCGGGTGCCAGACGGTCTTGGTCTCGAGGAATCGGGTCAGCCGCCCGGTGCCGGGGTCGGCGTTCCAGTCCGCGGTCTCGGAGTCGGGCCGGACGACCCGCTTCAGGTTGTCCGCGGCGGCCACCTCGAGCTCGATCGCAAGCTCGGGCTCGATGACGCCGGTCAGGTCGATCGCATTGACGTCCATGTGTGAGGCAAGCCACGGAGCGACCTCGGACGTGCTGCCGGTCAAGACGTTGACCACACCACCCGGTACGTCGGAGGTGGCCAAGACCTCCGACAGCGTGATCGCGGGGAGGGGACGCTCGTACGACGTCAGCACCACGACCGTGTTGCCGGTGACGATCGCCGGGGCGAGCACGCTGACCAGCCCCAGGAGCGAGGAGTCCTGCGGTGCCACCACCGCGACGACGCCGGTCGGCTCGGGGATCGAGAAATCGAAGTAGGGGCCGGCTACGGGGTTCGTCCCGCCGACGACCTGCGCGACCTTGTCGGCCCAACCGGCGTACCAGACGAGTCGGTCGATCGACGCGTCGACATTGGACCGGGCGGCCCGCTTGGCGACGCCTTCGCCGCGCTGCACCTCGTCGACGAACTGCTCGCGGCGACCTTCGAGCAGCTCGGCGATCCGATAGACGACTTGACCCCGGTTGTACGGCGTGCGGGTCGACCAGCCCCCGAAGGCCTTGCGGGCGGCGACGACGGCGTCTCGGGCGTCCTTGCGGGAGGCCTGCGAGGCGTTGGCGAGGAACCCGCCCTTGGCGTCCTCGACGACGTAGGACCGGCCGGACTCGCTGCGCGGGAAGGCGCCGCCGATGTACAGCTTGTAGGTCTTGCGCACGTCGAGGCGGGCAGCGCTCGTCTGCTGGTGACTAGTGGGCAAGGTAGGCCTCCAAGCCGTGGCGACCGCCCTCGCGGCCGTATCCGGACTCCTTGTAGCCGCCGAACGGGCTGGTCGGGTCGAACCGGTTGAACGTGTTGGCCCAGACGACTCCCGCGCGCAACTGATTCGCCATCCAGAGGATGCGCGAACCTTTGTCGGTCCAGACGCCGGCGGACAGGCCGAACGGAGTGTTGTTGGCCTTCTCGACCGCCTCGGCGGGAGTGCGGAAGGTCAGGATCGACAGCACCGGGCCGAAGATCTCCTCACGGGCGATCCGATGTGCCTGCGAGACGCCGGTGAAGATCGTCGGGGCGAACCAGAAGCCGCGGTCGGGCAGGTCGCACGTGGGCGACCAGCGATCGGCACCCTCGTCCTCGCCGATCTGCGAGAGCTCGCGAATCTTGGCGAGCTGCTCGGAGGAGTTGATGGCGCCGACGTCGGTGTTCTTGTCCAACGGGTCACCGACGCGCAACGTCGACATCCGGCGCTTGAGACGCGCGAGCACGTCGTCGTAGACACTCTCCTGGACGAGCAGTCGCGACCCGGCGCAGCAGACGTGGCCCTGGTTGAAGAAGATGCCGTTGACGATCCCCTCGACGGCCTGGTCGACGGGTGCGTCGTCGAAGACGATGTTGGCGGCCTTGCCGCCGAGCTCCAGGGTGACCTTCTTGTTCGAGCCGGCGACAGTGCGGGCGATGGCCTTGCCGACCTCCGTCGACCCGGTGAAGGCGACCTTGTCGACGTCGGGGTGTCCAACCAGTGAGCGCCCGGTCTCACCCGCACCGGTGACGATGTTCACCACGCCCGGCGGGAGGTCGGCCTGCTGGCAGATCTCAGCGAACAGCAACGCCGTCAGGCTGGTCGTCTCGGCGGGCTTGAGGACCACCGTGTTGCCGCAGGCCAGCGCGGGCGCGATCTTCCACGCCAGCATCAGCAACGGGAAGTTCCACGGGATGATTTGGCCGGCGACGCCCAGCGGTTGCGGGTGCGTTCCCCCGTTCGCACTTTGTGGCAAGGCGTACTCGAGCTTGTCGGCCCAGCCGGCGTAGTAGAAGAAGTACGCCGCGACCAGGGGAACGTCGACATCGCGGGACTCGCGGATCGGCTTGCCGTTGTCGAGCGACTCGAGCACGGCAAGTTCTCGTGAGCGCTCCTGGAGAATCCGAGCGATCCGGTACAGGTACTTGGCGCGCTCGGCGCCGGACATCTTCGACCAGGTGCGGGTGTAAGCGCGTCGGGCCGCCTTGACCGCCGCGTCGACGTCGGCCTCGCTGGCCTCGGAGATCTCTGCCAGTACCTCCTCGGTCGCGGGGCTGACGGACTTGAACGGGTGGCCGGTGCCCTCGACGAAGTCGCCGTTGATGAACAACCCGTACGAGGACTTGAGGTCGACGACGGCGCGTGACTCCGGGGCGGGGGCGTATTCGAATGCCATCACTGCATGCCTTCTCAATCCAACGTGAAGTAGTCGGGTCCGGAGTACCGGCCGGTGGTCAGCTTGGCCCGCTGCATCAGCAGGTCGTTGAGCAGTCGCGAGGCGCCGAACCGGAACCACTCGGGCGAGAGCCAGTCCTCACCGGCCGTCTCGTTGACCATCACCAGATACTTGATGGCGTCCTTGGCTGTGCTGATCCCGCCGGCCGGCTTGACACCGATCATCCGGCCGGTGGCCTCGCGGAAGTCGCGCACCGCTTCGAGCATGATCAACGTCACCGGCATCGTCGCCGCGGGCTGGATCTTGCCGGTGGACGTCTTGATGAAGTCGGCGCCGGCGAGCATCGACAGCCACGAGGCCCGGCGTACGTTGTCGTAGGTGACGAGCTCACCGGTCTCCATGATCACCTTCAGGTGAGCGCTGCCGCAGGCTTGCTTGACCGCCATGATCTCGTCGTACACCCGTGTGAAGTCCCCGGCCAGGAAGGCCCCGCGGTCGATCACCATGTCGATCTCGTCGGCGCCGGCAGCCACGGCGTCGCGCGTGTCCTGCAGCTTGATGTCGAGGCTCGAACGGCCCGATGGGAACGCGGTCGCGACGCTGGCCACGTGGACACCGGAGTGCCCGAGCGCCTGCTTGGCGGTGGACACCATGTCGGGGTAGACGCAGATCGCGGCCACCGCAGGACATGTCTGATCGGCGGGGTCGGGTCGCTGGGCCTTGGCGCACAGCGCACGGACCTTGCCCGGCGTGTCCTGGCCCTCCAGCGTGGTGAGGTCGATCATCGACGTTGCCAGGTCGAGCGCCCATGCCTTGGCAGTGGTCTTGATCGACCGCGTCGACAATGTCGCGGTGCGGGCCTCGGCTCCGACCTGGTCGACGCCCGGCAGTCCGTGCAGGAAGCGACGCAGCGCCGCCGGTGAGGCCACGGCTGCCTCAAGCGATTCGCGGGTATCGCTGGAGCGGGGCGAAACGAGGCCGGCGGTGGCCGAAGGAGGTGTCACTTTCCTCAGTCTAGGGGCCCGTCTGGCGCTCGAGAAACTGAACTGTTGGGGATCGGTGACCGTTTCGTTGGCAACTGTTGTCGATCGTCGGGTGATTCGGTCATTACAGTGGCGGGATGCAGAAGGCGTGGGAGAGCAAGGCAGTCGAGTCTGCCGGTCCGTTGGAGGAGAAGTTCGCCACCTCGGCCTCGCGTTGGCTGGGCTGGACCGGGGTCGCCATCGGTGTGGCCATGATCCTGTTCGACCCGCTGACCGCGGACTCGGTCAATGTCTCGGTGCTGTTCGTCGGCGCAGCCGTGGCGTTGCTGAGCTGGGTGATCATGGTGCGGCCGCGGGCGTCGGCGCACCGCAACGCGCTGTTGCTCCAGAACATGCTGCGCGACATCTCGATACCTTGGCCGCGGATCGAGCGCTGCACGGTAGGTCAGACCTTGGTCATCTCGACCACGGAGGCGGAGCGCTATCACGGGTTGGGCGTGACTCGCTCGGCGCGTACGCAGATGCGCGAGCAGTACGGCACGACGTCGATGTTCATGAACTTCGGCGGTGGTGCCTCCCGCCCCAGTGGTCAGAAGCTCGGCCGTAGCAGCGGTCCCTCCATCGCCAAGGGCGAGTGGCAGGGCGCAACCTACACGTCGTACGTCGAATCCCGGATCGCCGGCCTCGCCTCCCGGGGTGAGCGCGGCTCTGGGCCGGCAGCAGACCCGGTTGTCGCCTGGGCGCCAGTGCCGATCGCATTGCTCGCTCTGTCGGCGGGCGCCATCGTCGTGGCGTTCCTGGTCTGATCCTCGACGACCGATGTCGCACCACGTGGAGTGCTGCATCGCGAACTCGGTCAATCACCGCCGACGCGGGTAGCGGCCGGCGATCCCGGCGTGGGGAACCATCGCCACACCACCGCCGACTGACCGAGCGTCCAGACCGCGCTGCACACCCAGTAGACGAGCAGCGCCACCGGAACGACCCCGCCCGCCACGACCAGGCCGAGTGCCGAGATCACCGGCATCAGCTGGTGGGCTGTGGACATGGCCTCGGGCAGGTCGGCCATCACGGTGCTTGGGGCGACCAAGAACTTCTGGGTGACGTAGGCCAGCGTCGCCGCTGTGCAGGCCAGCCCCGCGACGACTGCCAGATGGGTCCAGCCGGCGCCGAGGTAGCCTCGATCGGCCAGGGGCACCCCCAGCACGGTGGCCGCGCCCAGGGATGCGACCAGCTCAGGCGTCATCGCTCCAACTGGCACGCCTGCCGCGACGTTGGCCACCAGGTGGTAGAGCGCCAGCCAGATCGGCAGCTGCACCAGCAGAGGTAGGCAGCCCAGTCGCGACATGCCGTGCTCGGCCGCGATCCGGCGCCGCTCCCTGTTCAGTGCGCGCATGCTCTCGGGGTCCTTGCGCTGCCGGTAGCGCTCGGCCACGTCTTGCAACTGTGGCCGGGCCAGGGCCGAGGCATGGGCTTGGCGGATGCCGTGGACGGCCAGCGGCAGCAGCGCCAAACGGACGGCGGCGACGACGGTGGCGATGCACAGCAGCCAGGTGAGGCCGGACGCGGGATCAGCGCCAAGCGAGGTGAAGCCGGCATGGGCCGCGGCCACGACGGCCGCGAGCCCATGCAAGAAGGGATCGAAAACGGGCATGAAGTGCTCCTGGATAAGGAAGGGTGAACAGGCCGTGGGCTCGCTCGAAGCGAGTGTCAGGCCAGCCCAGGAGCGCGGGGGCGGAGCGGGTGGTGCACGCGGTCGGTGACCCGTCCGGGCAGCACTGGGAACGCTTCGATCCCCGCTGCGAGCGAAGCGGCTGACGTTCCGGGCGCGACGGCACCGAAGCGGTGTCCGAGTCGGACCAGCGCCGCGAGTGCCAGCGTCACGATCGCAGCGGTGAGCGTTGCCGGCGCGTCAATCCCCGTCGCGAGCAGCGACGGCAAGAGGATGCCGAGCGCGACACCCACCAAGGCGGCAAGAGCGACCCAGGGACGACGTGTCGCGTCTTCCAGGGCTTGGCTCATGGCGCGCATATTTCGCCCACCGCTCCGGAGCCGCGCCCGTCCTAGCACCTGCGGGGGCGCTTCAGCTGAGTGACGGCGTACTCGAGGAAGACGTTCTCCATCCGGGAGGGTACGGGATGGATGAGCCGGTGTCGGAAGCGGCGCTGCCAAGGCCGCAGGGTGCCGGGCGCCTGGCTCGGCGGCGGGAGACTTCGCCAGGTCGAACCCGTAGGCGTGGTCCAGGTGACCACCCCGGTGTCGGGGTGCCGATGGACCTGCATGCGGGGATCGTCTCGGGTGGTGTGGCAGTTCTTGGACAGACCTTGGCCGTGGTGAAGGGTGGTGACGCCGCCCTCGGCGTGTGGGGTGATGTGGTCGATGTCGCGGATCCGGCTGCCACATTGGATGCCGCGGCAATGCTGGTCCCGGGCGATGATCAGGTCGCGCAGCGCGCCATCGAAGCGGCGGCGGTGGATGTCGCCGTGGGTGAGGGAGCCATCGACCGGGTCGGTGAGGAAGCGGCGCAGCCAGGCATGACCGTTCCCGGCCAGGGCGCGGGCGAGCGGCGCCGGTAGAGGTCCGTGGCCGACCAGGCTGGCAGGGTCGTCGCTGAGGCCGAGCAGCGTGGCGTCGGTCATCACGACGTTGACCTGGGAAGCGATGGCGTCGGTGCTGGTGCCGGAAAGGCGCTCGACAAGGGTGTCGCACAGCAGATGGCTGGTGTTGCGGGGGTCACCGGCGGCGCGCAGCCGCTTGGCGTGGTCGTGGACGCTCGAGTAGGCGGCCTCGGCCTGCTCGGCGGGCAGGTAGGCGCTCAACCACGCCATCCCGGAACCGGCCGGGGCAAGCAGTACGTGCTTGTCGGCGCGTTCGCGCAGAGCGCGCATGGCGGCGGCGTCGGGGTCGACCTCCGCGACCCGCTGCTCGGCCATCGCACGAACCTTGCCCGGAAGCAGATCGGGGGCTTCCTCGGCGATCACCTGATCGGCCATGGCCCGAGTGTCGGGATCGTCCAGCACCATGGTCTCGCGGGCAATCGCCCGCGCCGCGGACAACCCGATCCGGCCGGTCTGCAAAGCGGCCAGCGTCGCTGGGTTGCGACGAGCCAGCATCCATGCGTCGTCGATGAAGCCGGTGGCCGTCGTCACCGAGACGCGTTTGGCGATCGCGACTTCCGCGACGATGCCCCTGTGCTGGGCCGGACCCGACAGGACTCCGTGCTCCTCATCGAAGCGCACCCGGTCGTCGAGGAACGATGCCGTCAACTCCACCTGTTCCGCCTGGAGCGCGGCGATCTTGCGCTCGACCTTGGCGATCCTGGCCAGCCGGACCTGCATCGCCTGCTGATGCAGCATCCACGAGCGAGGGTCAGCCGTCAGTCGACCCACCAGCCGCGGCAGGTCACGCGGCACACGCTGCCCTGACGGGGTTGACAACAAAATTTCGCTCATACGTTCGAATATACTCTCGCTGGCCGACAGAATCAGTCGGCTTGACTACGTGTGGACAAGACAAGGACGAACCGACGCCTGGGGATGGAGCGGTCGTGGGAGACCTGGCGCAGGCTTGCCCGGGGCCGACGTAGCTCGTGGACGGAAGAAGCCCCTCGTCATAAGGGCGCCGGGCGTCCGCTGGGGTCAGACCAGCCGCCAGAGGGCAGCAGCCAGCAACCTCGCTCCCCACACCGTCAGCAGCAGCGCACAACCGCGGTTGAAGACTCGCTGCATCCGCGTCCCCAGAAATCGGCGCCCGAACACCGCGAGGTACGACAGACCCGCTCCCCAGAGCAAGACGCTGGACACGTACGCACTCCCGAGCAGGGCGAGCTCGGACGTGCCCAGCTGTCGACCCAGGTCGGCGCTGATCATGGGGTGTGCACTCGCCCAGAACGCCACGGTCAGTGGGCTGCTCAAGGCCAGCACGGCACCCAGCAGCAACCCGTTGTGGCTTCCGCGAGACGGCATCGACACGTGCCCTGCGGTCGAGGAGCTCACCCGGAGGACGAACCACGCGTTCCCGAGCAGGACTGCCCCGCCCAGAGCCAGCATGATGGTCGCGGCCGGGTCGTGCTGAAGCGCTACGGCGGCCCCGAAGACCGCCGCGGTCACCCACAACGCATCGCCGGCAAGGGCACCCATCTGGACCTGGAACGCCGGCCAGAAGCCACCGGTCGTACCCCGACGCAGGGTCTCGACGTTGAGCGCCCCGGGTGCCGCGGACAAGGCGAGGCCGAGGCCGAAGGCCATCCCGAAGATGTTCAGCACGACGGCTCCCGCTTCCAGGCGGCAGCCGAGAGGTCAGGTGGTGCTGTGCGGTGACGCGTGGAGGCGCGCACCCGAGCGTGATCGCCCATCTCGCTCGCCCCCTCTTGGCGTGCACGGTCAGGTCCGGGAGACCCCAGATCCGCCGCCGAGCCGTACCCCCCAGGAGGGCCCGGTGTAGGTCCGCTGATACAGCCGCTGGCGGATCGCGGCCCGCGGCGGTGCCCCGGAGAGTGCGCGACGAGGCGTTGACCTGACCCACGTGAATGGTCCAAGGTTGGTCTGGACCAATGGTTTACGCACCGAACCAAGGACATGTCATGCGCTTCACGCCCACGTCCCGACGACTGCTCGGGCTCACCACGGCGACTCTCGCTCTGGCGGCCGGCCTCACCGCAGCAACCGGCGCTACCTCATCGGCCACCTCATCGGCAGCCCCTTCGCCCGCCGCAGCGGCGAAACCGAGCCATTCCTGCACGACCGATCCGGCCGCGCCCAAGCGCCAGCTTCGGGCCGACTGGATCGCGAGCGTGGTCAACATCGACTGGCCGTCTCGGCCCGGACTCTCGGTCGAGCAGCAGAAGTCCGAGCTGATCGGCTGGTACGACGAAGCCGTCGACCGAGGACTCAACGCCGTTGTGGTCCAGGTACGACCGACGGCTGACTCGTTCTGGCCGAGCGCCATCGAGCCGTGGTCGAAGTACCTCACCGGTACCCAGGGCCAAGACCCCGGCTACGACCCGCTCGCGTTCGCGGTCCGTGAGGCGCACACGCGCAACCTCGAGTTCCACGCCTGGTTCAATCCCTACCGGGTTTCGATGGACACCAACCGCGACGCTCTCGTGGCGACGCATCCCGCACGGATCCACCCCGACTGGGTCGTCGCTTACGGCGGCAAGCTCTACTACAACCCCGGCATCCCAGCAGCACGCCACCTGGTCGAGGACGCGATCATGGACGCGGTCACGAAGTACGACATCGACGCGGTGCACTTCGACGACTACTTCTACCCGTATCCCGTTGTCGGGCAGGCATTTCCCGACGACGACACGTTCGCGCAGTATCCGGACGGCTTAACCGACAAGGCGGACTGGCGTCGACACAACATCAACCTGCTGATCACCGAGCTCGGCGACCGGATCCACTCCGAGAAGCCGTGGGTGAAGTTCGGAGTCAGCCCATTCGCGGTGTGGCGCAACAAGGCCACCGACCCCGAAGGCTCCAACACGACGGCCGGTGCGCAGACCTACGACGACCTGTACGCCGACACGAGGCGCTGGGTCCGTCAGGAGTGGATCGACTACATCGCCCCTCAGGTCTACTGGAACATCGGCTTCCCCCCGGCCGACTATGCGATGCTCGTGCCCTGGTGGTCGCAGCAGGTACGCGGCACCAACGTCCAGCTCTACGTCGGACAGGCCACCTACAAGGTCGGGACCTCCACCCAGGATCCGGCCTGGTCCGACCCGAACGAGATGACCCGCCACCTGTTCTTCAACCGCTACTTTCCTGAGGTGCAGGGCGACATCTACTTCTCGGCCAAGGACGTGCGGGCCAACCGGCTCGGACACATGGACATCGTGCAGGCCGATCACTACGCGCACCCTGCGCTGATCCCGGTGACCCAAGGAGTCCCTGGTCATGCCCCGAAGGCACCCAAGGACCTGCGGGCCACCCGCACGTCCGACGCAGTGACGCTGACCTGGTCGAGCTCTGCCACGTCGTACGCCGTCTACCGTCTCGACGGCGCGGGCACCCGGCCGACCGAGTGCGACCTGGTCGACGCCACGCACCTGGTGGCCACGGTGCGGGGCGACGTGACCGGCCCGGCGCAGACGTGGAGCGACCCGACGGCGACACCCGCAGCGGCGTACACCTATCTGGTCACCGGGCTGGACCGCGCCTACCGGGAGAGTCCGACCAGCAAGCCCGCTTCGGTGGGATGAGCGTGAGCGGGATGATTCGCGCCTCGGGTCGATGCTGGATTCCGGGTCATCGTTGCTGTACCAATGGTCCATGACGACCGTCGAGAGCGGACGCGAGACCGGTAAGCAGCGGCAGGTACGCGCGAGCCTCGAGCAGCTCATCTCCACCCTGTCCCCCGGCGAGCCGCTCCCGGTGGAACGCGACCTGGCGCGTGACCTCGGGGTCGCTCGGATGACGCTGCGTCGAGCCGTTGACCTGCTGGTGCTCGAGCAGCGCCTGATCCGTCGTCAGGGGTCGGGCACGTTCGTGGCGCCGCCGAAGGTGACGCAGCGGCTGACCGCCACGTCGTTCTCGGCGGACATGCGCGCTCGGGGACTTCGTCCGGGCAGTCACACGGTGTTCACGCGGCAGTCTCCGGCGGGGATGATGCTGGCCTCTCTGCTGGATGTGGCCCCGCACGCCAACGTCCTGCACGTCCGTCGGCTTCGGATGGCCGATGAGGTACCGATGGCGCTGGAGGACCTGCACGTCCCGTGCGACGTGGCGCCTGGACTGACCGGACAGGACCTGGAGGACACCTCGTTCTACGAGCTGCTGGCAGAGCGGTTCGCTACCCCTATCGTCTCCGGCACTCAGACGGTCGAACCGTGTCTGACGTCTCCGGAGGAAGCCGAGCTGCTCCACGTCGAGCCGGGTGTGCCGGCCTTCTTGTTCGAGCGGACCTCGCGGATCGCAGACGGGCGGGTCGCTGAGTTCGTCCGATCGATCTACCGGGGGGACCGCTACCGAATCCTGGTGGACATCTTCCCGAACGGACCTGCTACCTCGTGACCCCTTGACGGGATGCCCTCTCTCGGTCAAGAATCGTCCGGAGGTCTAGACCACTGGTCTCATTCTTGTACGAGTCCCGAGAGCACCCTCGAAAGGATCGCACCATGCAATCACGCCAGCCTCGGCACCGCCGTCGCCTCGCCGTCGGGTTGGCCGCTCTCGGCCTGCTCGCCGCCGCGTGCGGAGGTGGATCCGGCAACGACAAGGGCTTCACGGGGAGCGGTGACGAGAAGGTCGACGGGTCCGGTAAGACCCTGAAGCTCTGGATCATGCAAGGCACCAACGCGAAGGCAGACTCGTACTTCGAGGACGTGAAGCAGGCGTTCAAGGACGAGACAGGTGCCGATCTCAAGGTCCAGTACGTCGAGTGGGCCGTCGCCCACGACAAGTTCACCAACGCCATGGCGGGCGGCACGACGCCGGACGTGGCCGAGGTGGGCACGACCTGGACGCCGGAGTTCGCGGACGCAGGGGCGCTGCTCGACCTGACCGGCCAGGTCGACTCGGCCGGTCTCGACAAGGACCTGGTCCCGGGGCTCGTCCAAGCCGGCACCTACGACGACAAGCTGTACGGCATGCCGTGGTACGGCGGAATCCGCTCGGTCGTGTACCGCACCGACGTCTTCGACAAGGCCGGTGTCCAGCCGCCGACGACGTGGCAGGAGTTCATCCAGGTCGCTGACAAGGTCAAGGCGACCGAACCCGACATGATCACCTTTCCTGTTCCCGGCGACAGTGAGTACGGCGTCGACCCGTGGATCTGGGGCGCCGGTGGCGACATCGCCACCCAGAACGACGACGGCACGTTCACCGCCGCGATCGATTCGCCCCAGGCACAGGAGGGCATCTCGTTCTACACCGACCTGGCCCTCAAGCACGGATACTCCACGCCCGCCGCGACTACCTGGGACGAGGCGGACCTGTCCGACAACTTCACCAAGGGTGACGTCGCGATGATGATCGCGGGCAGCTGGACCCCGCCCGCCCTGGTCGCCGCCAACCCCGACCTCAAGGGCAAGATCGGTGCCTTCCCCATCCCGGGCAAGGACAGCGGGCTCAGCCCGTCGTTCCTCGGCGGCTCGCACCTGTCGGTGTTCAACACCGCTCAGGACCCCGACCTCGCGTGGGCGCTCGTCCGACTGATGAGCACGGGCAAGTACGCCGAGGAGTGGGGGCAGCAGACCGGCTTCTTCCCGGGCACGAAGACGCTGCTGGCGAAGATCGAGTCCGAGGACGACCCGACCGTCTCGCCGTTCGCCCAGCAGGCTGCCGATGCCAGCAAGTCCGTCCCCGTCACGCCGCTGTACGGACAGATCCAGGGCAAGAAGACGATCTCGGCCATGCTCCAGTCGATCTTGTCCGGTAAGGCCACGGTCGAGGAGGCCAGCACGCAGGCGGCTCAGGAGATGGACGACATCTTCTCCCGTGGCAGCTGACCAGCCGGATCCAGGGCCGGGTCCTGTGACGTCCACCGCTCGGGGCCCGGTCCTGACCGACGCACCGCCTGATCCGAACGCGCACCCACGACAGGCGGTGGCCGCACCTGGGCGTACTCCGCGCGGACGTCGCTCCCGCACCGGAAGACGTCGCCCGCTGAACGCCCAGGTGTGGCGGCCCTGGTTGCTGCTCGCACCGACCTTCGTGGTGCTCGGGCTGCTGCTGGTCTTCCCACTGGTGCGGGTCGGCGTGTTGTCCTTCCAGGACTTCGAGCTGCGCAACCTGCTGCTCGGGGACGCGCCCTTCATCGGGCTCGGCAACTACTCCGAGCTCGTCCACGACCCGCTGCTGTGGAAGACGGTGCTCCCGAACACCGTGGTCTTCGCGGTCGTGTGCGTCGTCCTCACGGTGGTCGTCGGTACGTTGGTCGCATTGCTGCTGGCCCGGCTCGGCCCCTGGACGCGGGGCCTGGTGACCAGCGCGATCATGGTCGCCTGGGCGGTCCCGGCCGTCACCGGCACCTACGTCTGGGTGTTCTTGTTCGACTCGCGCAGCGGAGCTGCGATGCGGGTGCTGGACGCCGTCGGACTCGTCGATCCGGACACGACCAACTGGTTCAACGACCGGTTACCCTTCTACGCGATCGCCACTCTCAACGTCGTGCACCATGGCTTCCCATTCGTGGCCATCACGGTGCTGGCAGGCCTGGTCACGTTGCCCCAGGAGACTCTCGAGGCGGCCACGATCGACGGGGCCAACGGATGGAAGCGCTTCTGGTACGTCACCGTCCCGCTGCTCAGGCCGATCTTCGCCGTCGTGACGATCTTGTCGACGATCTGGGACTTCAAGGTGTTCGCGCAGATCTACTTGATGCCCGGCGGGAACGGCACCAACCGAGACGTCCTCAACCTCGGGACCTGGTCCTACGTGACGGCGCTCTCGCAGAACCGCTACGGCCTCGGTGCCGCCATCGCTGTGATGCTCACGCTGGTGCTGATGGTCATCACGGCCTTCTACCTCAGAACCGTCTTCCGACAGGAGGAGCTGTGAGTACCACAGTCGGTTCACGGACCCCCGCCAAGCGCGTGCTCACCGCACTCGCCGTGGTGGCCGTCCTCGCGTTCAGCCTCTTCCCGGTCTTCGTGATGGTGTCCACCGCGGTCGACGCCCGCGCGAACGACGGCTCGCGCAACATCTTGCCGACGCAGTTCACCCTGGACAACTTCCGCTTCGTGCTCGACGAGGGTCACTTCACGACGTACCTCTGGAACTCGATCGTTGTCGCGGTGTCCACCGTCGTGATCAGCGGGATGGTTGCACTGCTGGCCTCGGTCGCGGTTGCTCGGTTCCGTTTTCGGTTCCGTACCGCCGTCTTGATGCTGATCCTCGTCGTCCAGATGGTTCCGCTGGAGGCGTTGGTCATCCCGTTGTTCCTCCAAGCGAAGAACCTGCAGCTGCTCAACCACCTGTTCGGACTCGTGGTCGTCTATGTCGCCTTCTCGTTGCCGTTCGCCATCTGGACGCTGCGCGGCTTCGTGGCAGCGATCCCCGTCGAGATCGAGGAGGCGGCGTACGTCGACGGAGCATCGTGGTCGCGGATGTTCTGGTCGATCCTGTTCCCGCTGGTGGCCCCTGGTCTGGTGGCGACGAGCGTGTTCTCGTTCATCACCGCGTGGAACGAGTTCATCTTCGCGATCACGTTCATGAACGACGACAGCAAGTACACGGTCGCGGCCGGTCTGCGCCAGTTCTTCACGCAGTACGGCACCAACTGGGGAGCGGTGATGGCAGGCTCGACGCTGATCACCATTCCCGTCATGCTGTTCTTCGTGGCGGTGCAGCGTCGACTCGCATCCGGTCTCGCCGCCGGGGCGGTGAAGGGATGACTGGCCCGGCGAGCGATCCCGGGCTGGCGCGGTTGGCGGCTGCGGTCGTGGTGACCGGCTTCGACGGGACAGTTGTGCCGGACTGGCTGCTCCACCGGGTCGACGGGGGACTCGGTGGGGTGTGCTGGTTCGGCCAGAACGTGGACGACGTCGCTCAGGCCCAGGCGTTGTCCGACCGGCTGCACCAGACCCGAGGCGGTGTCGTGGTGATGTCGGACGAGGAAGGTGGCGACGTCACCCGGATCGAGGCCGGCGCCGGCTCGTCTTGGCCCGGCCACGCCGCGCTCGGAGTGCTCGACGATGTGCGGTCGACGTCGGCGGTGGCCGCAGCGATGGGCCGCCAGCTCCGGCAGGTCGGTGTCGACGTTGCGCTGGCGCCGGTGGTGGACGTGAACTCCAACCCGGACAACCCGGTGATCGGGGTCCGTTCGTTCGGGAGCACGTCCGAGACGGTGTCCCGGCACGCTGTCGCCTTCGTCGACGGTCTCCAGTCGGCGGGCGTCGCCGGCTGCGCCAAGCACTTCCCGGGGCATGGGTCGACCCGGACCGACTCGCACCTCGGCCTCCCTACGGTCGATGATCCCGAGGCTGTGCTGCGAGAGCGCGACCTGGCACCGTTTGCCGCGGTGGTCCGAGCCGGTGTGCGATGTGTGATGACGGCGCACGTGGTGTTCTCGGCGTTCGACACCGTCCCGGCGACCCTGAGCCGATCCCTGTTGCACCTGCTACGCGAAGAGCTCGGTTTCGATGGCGTCATCGTCAGCGACGCCCTCGACATGAGGGCGATCTCCGCAGGGGTCGGGCATGGTGAGGGCGCTGTCCGCACCTTGCTGGCCAGCACCGACCTGGTGTGTATCGGCAACCCGGCATTCCCCGAGCCGTACGACGCCGAGGTCCGGCTCGACCTCGTCGTCGCCGCCGTTTCGCAGGCGGTCCGTGACGGGCGGCTCCCAGCGAGCCGGCTGGAGCAGGCTGTGCACCGGATCGAGACGCTCACGCGTTGGATCGGCGAGTCCCGGGTCGCCGACACCGACGTTGCCGAGAGCTCCCTCGGGCTCGACGTGGCGCGACGTACGATTCGGCATCGCGGCGATGTGGCCGTCACGGCCCCGGTGGTCCTGGACCTGGTCGGCCCGGTCAGCATGGCGGCCGGCCGCCGCGACGTGCATCTGCGCGACGCGCTGATGCGACGTGACGCGCGGATCACGGTGCGCGAGGTCGGCGCAGCCCAAGACGTCGCCCAAGCGTTGATCGACGCTACCGCCCGTGACCTCGTCGTCCTGACACGCTCGCCTCGCGAGGCACCCGCCCAAGGCCTGGTCGCACAGGTGCTGGCCGAACGCCCGGACACGGTCGTGGTGCAGACCGGCATCGCGGACCACGCATCTGCGGGAGCACGTACGGTCTGGACGCACGGGGGCGGCCGCGCCGTTGCCGAAGCGGCGGCCGAACTGGTCGTCCAGGGGTCGCGACGATGAGCCTCGTCGTGGGTGTCGACCTCGGAAAGACCCGGTGCCGGATGGCGATCGCCGAGGGCAACCGCCGACTGGTCGAGGTCGAGAGCGCGGGGACTCGCGGACTCGCCGACCCTGGCGGTATCGAGGCGGCGAGCGCCGCCGTGACGGCGACTCTGGCGCTCGCCCAAGCACAGGCCGGCTTGCCGGCTGACACCTTCTTCGACGTCGTGCTCGTCGGCGCCGCCGGGTCAGAGGCCTCCAGCGGGCTCGGACCCGGCCTGCTTCCGGCCCTTGCGGCGAGGCTGCCGGCCCGCAGCGTTGGCCTTACCTCCGATGCCGTCATCTCTCACGCGGGAGCGTTCGGAGGTGACATCGGAACCGTGGTCGCGATCGGGACCGGGGCGGTTGCGGTCGGACTGGGCCCGGCCGGCTTCTGCCAGGTCGACGGCCTCGGCTTCTGGCTGGGGGACGAAGGCGGCGGAGCCTGGATCGGACGCGCCGGCCTGCGTGCTGCGCTGCGCCTCCGCGAAGGCCGTGGCCCGGACACCGCACTGCTCGCTGCTGCACAGGCACGCTACGGCGATCTTTCCGCGCTGCCTGCCACGTTGGCTGCCGGGGACACGGTTGCGGCCAACACCGCCGGTTTCGCGCGCGACGTCGTCGACTGCGCCGAGCGCGGGGATGCTGTCGCGGCCGAGATCCTGGCGGGTGCCGGCCTCGCACTCGCGGAGTCCGTGGCGGCCGCGGCGGCAGCCAGTGGGGCCGAGCACGTCACGGCGATCGGTGGGCTCGCGTCCGTCGCCCTGCTCGAGGAGAGCTGGCGGGCACACCTGCCGGACACGCTCACGTTCGTGCCGGCTCGCGGACGCGCGCTGGACGGCGCACTCCTGCTCGGCTCGCAACCGGACCTGCCGCACGAGGCGCAGGTCTCCCGGGCGACCGGCGTTGCGGGTGCCGCGCAGGTCCAGGTTGGCGGATCGTGCGTCGATCTGTTGTCCACCGAGCAGGTACGCCGCGACCTCGACGACTTGGATCGGCGTACCCCGGACGAGCTCGTCTCGACACTGGTCGCCGCGGAGGCGACGGTCTCTCGGGCGGTGGCGGTGGCGGCGGCGAGTGGCGAGATCGCGGCCGCTGTCGCGTTGGCCTCGCAGGCGATGGAGCGCGGGGGACGGCTCGTCTACGTGGGTGCAGGCACGCCGGGTCGCCTGGCAGCGCTGGACGCGGCCGAGTGTCCGCCGACGTTCGGGATCGACCCCGGCCAGGTCGTCGCGGTTCTCGCGGGTGGCGGTGAGGCCGCTGCCGGCGCGGTCGAAGGAGCCGAGGACCGCGCCGATCTCGGGCGACAGGACCTGCTCGACCTCGGGGTCTCGGCACGTGATGTGGTGGTCGGGATCACCGCTTCCGGTCGGACGCCGTACGTGCTGGCCGCCCTGGAGACGGCCCGAGAACGTGGGGCTTGCACGGTGGGGGTGGTGAACAATCCGCACAGCGACGTGGTGCAGCTCGCCGACGTGACGATCGAGCTGCTGACCGGACCCGAGGTGCTCGCCGGGTCGACCAGGATGAAGGCCGGCACCGCGCAGAAGGTGGTGCTCAATGTCATCTCCACCGCCACGATGGTGCGGCTGGGCCACAGCTACGGCGCCTGGATGGTCGATGTCCAGGCGTCGAACGAGAAGCTCAGACGACGTGCGCAGCGGCTGCTCCGGGAGGCGAGCGGCGTGAGCGACGACGAGGCACGACGGCTCCTGCTTGCTGCCGACGGGCAGACCAAGACCGCACTGGTAGCGGCGCTCGCGTCGGTCGACGTCGCCGCAGCGCGCGATCTGCTCACCGCATCTGGTGGGCTGGTGCGTGCGGCCGTCGACGCCGCGGTCGGCTCCGCCACCAGCTGCGAGCGGACGCCATGATCGTCGTCGCCGTCGCCTCGGGCACCTCAGCCGACGGGCTCGACGCCGGTGTGGTCGAGCTCGAGCTGGACTCCCGCGGCGATCTGGCGCTGCAGGTCCTCCAGACGCGTACCGCACCGTGGCCTCCGGGGCTCGCCGAGGACATCCTCGCCTTGCTGCCACCCGCGACCACGACCTCGCAGGCGCTGTGCCGGCTCGACCAGCGGGTGGGCCAGGCCGTGGCCGAGGTCGTTTCACAGGTGGTCGGGGAGTCTGCCGTCCGCGCCGAGCTGGTCGTGTCGCCCGGTCAGACCGTGTTTCACGATGTCCGCGACGGGGCGTGTCTGGGCACCCTCCAGCTCGGCCAGCCCGCCTGGATCGCGGAGCGGACCGGCCTGCCGGTCGTGTCCGACCTGCGGGCTCGCGACGTCGCGGCGGGCGGTCACGGCGCTCCGCTGGCGAGCACGTTGGACGTGCTCTGGCTGCGCAGCGAGGTCGACGCGCGGGCTGCGCTCAACCTCGGCGGGATCGCCAACGTCACGCTCGTGCGACCGGGCGGCGCACCGGCCCTCGCGTGGGACACCGGTCCGGCCAACTGTCTGATCGACATCGCGGCGGCTCGAGCCACCGCGGGGGCGCAGCGCTTCGACGCGGGCGGCCGGATCGCCCGCGCCGGGACGATCCGCCATGACCTGCTCGAAGCCCTGCTGGCACATCCGCACTTTCGCGCCGAACCACCTGTCTCGACCGGCCGCGAGGTCTTCTCCAGCGAGTATCTCGACGCAACCTGCTCAGAGCTGGATCGGTCGGCTCCGATCCGGCCTGCGGACCTGGTTGCGACAGCCACCGAGCTGACGGCGCTGTCCGTGGCGCGGGCCCTGTCGGCGTACGACCTCGTCGAGGTGGTGGCATCGGGGGGAGGCACCCGCAACCCGGTGCTGATGGAGCGGCTCCGCCACCACCTCGGTCACACCGCGCTGGTCACCAGCGACGAGCGTGGCTTGTCCGCCACGGCCAAGGAGGTCGTGCTGTGGGCGTTGTTGGGCTTCCTGAGCTGGCACGGACTGCCTGGATCCACTGCCGCCACCGGGGCGGCTCACCGCAGTGTTCTGGGCCGGATCACACCTGGCCACGAGCCGCTACGACTGCCCGAACCATCGGCCACGCCGGTACGCCGACTGCGCATCCTGACCCCGGCCGGGAGGTTCCGGTGACTCACCGCACGCTCGGCGTCAGCGCGGCGCTCGTCGACGGCCAGCTGGTCCGCGGCGATGTCGCCCTGGAGGGGGACCGGGTCGCAGCTGTCGGTCTGCCGGCCGCGCGGGGCGGTCGGATCGCAGCAGCCGGCCTGGTGGACATCCAGGTCAACGGCTTCGCCGGAGTCGACCTGATGTCGGCTGACGTGGACGCGCTGCACGACCTGGCGCGGGCCTTGCCGCCGCACGGCGTCACGGCGTGGTTGCCCACGCTGATCACCGCGTCGGTCACCGACACCGACCGCGCACTGGACCAGCTGACGCTGGCGTTTCCACCCTCGGGCTCGGGTCCCGTCGGCGCGGCGCGGTCGCTCGGCGTCCACCTGGAAGGGCCTTACCTGTCTCCGCGCCGTCTGGGTACGCATCCCCCTCAGCACCGTCGTGATCCGGACCTTGCCGAGCTGGAGTCATGGCGCTCCCGCGCCGACGTCGTGGCCGTGACCCTGGCGCCGGAGCTGCCCGGTTCCCTCGGGCTGGTCAAGACTCTCGCCTCCGAAGGCGTCCTGGTCTCATTGGGGCACTCGAACGCGACAGGGTTCGAAGCGCACGCGGCGTTCGACGCGGGTGCACGCAGCGTGACCCATCTCTTCAACGCGATGAGCCCGCTGCGACACCGTGAGCCCGGGTTGCCCGGAGTGGCGCTGTCCCGCCCGGACGTGATCGTCCAGATGGTCCTGGACGGGCACCATCTCGCTCCGGACGTGGTCCGGCTGGTGTGGGCTGCCGCGCCGGACCGGGTGGTCCTGGTCACCGACGCGACGGCGGCCGCCGGTCGCCCGGACGGTCGGTACGCGTTGGCCGGGGTCTCCCTCGACGTCACCGACGGCGTGGTCCGCAACCCTGACGGCACGCTGGCCGGCAGCGCGCTCACGCTGTCGGGTGCGGTCAAGAACGCCGTCGACCTCGGGATCGAGCCGGCGGCCGTGCTGCGCGCCGTGACCGAGACACCGGCCATCCTTCTCGGACGCGCGGACGTAGGCTTCCTGCGACCCGGCTCGCCTGCTGACGTCACGGTCTTCGGTGACGACCTGGTCCTGCAGGAGACGTTCCTGGCCGGCCGGCTGGTCGACGCGGTGAGCCCGGCATGAGCGGCCTGTGTGAACAGTCGAGGAG